>CAJUTR010000003.1:102145-176104 GCA_910589665.1 uncultured Eubacterium sp.
GCGGAGATTACCGCTATACGAACGCCAGCCTCGCGCTTTCAGGATTTCTGTAAAAGTTTCCGACAGAGCAGGAAGCACAGGCATTTGTGCCGCCGGACTGGTTTGGAGAAAATGTGAGCGGAGATTACCGCTATACGAACGCCAGCCTCGCGCTTTCAGGATTTCTGTAAAAAATTGTTGTACATGCAAAAAAAGTGTTATATAATAAATAAGAAAAAAGAGAATAAGGAGGTATGACACATGTCATATGTAGACGAGGTACTGGCCCAGTTAATCGAGAAAAACCCTGCCGAGCCAGAATTTCATCAGGCGGCGAAGGAAGTTTTGGAATCGCTCCGGCCTGTTGTGGAAAAGAATGAAGAGAAATTTCGTAAAGACGCATTGCTGGAGCGTCTGACGAATCCAGAAAGACAGATCAAGTTTCGTGTGCCATGGGTTGATGATCAAGGCAACGTCCAGGTCAACACCGGCTACCGTGTACAGTTCAACAGCGCGATCGGCCCTTACAAAGGAGGCCTTCGTTTCCATCCATCCGTAAATCTTGGAATCATAAAATTTCTTGGTTTTGAGCAGATTTTCAAAAATTCCCTTACTGGCCTGCCGATTGGCGGCGGCAAAGGCGGTTCCGATTTTGATCCAAAAGGAAAATCAGACCGGGAAGTGATGGCTTTTTGCCAGAGTTTTATGACAGAACTCCAGAGACATATCGGTCCGGACACGGATGTACCAGCCGGAGATATTGGCGTTGGCGGCCGTGAGATCGGATATATGTTTGGACAGTATAAGAAAATACGCAATTGCTATGAGGGCGTTCTGACTGGAAAAGGTCTCACGTTTGGCGGTTCTCTCGCCAGAACAGAGGCGACCGGATACGGTTTATTATATTATACGGAAGAGATGCTCAAGTGCAATGGCATCGACATTGCCGGAAAAACAGTTGCCGTCAGCGGTTCCGGTAACGTTGCAATCTATGCGACGGAAAAAGCTCACAAGCTCGGCGCCAAAGTGGTTACGGTATCGGATTCTACTGGCTGGGTATACGATCCGGAAGGAATTGATGTCGCACTCCTAAAAGAAGTAAAAGAAGTACATCGGGCGCGTCTCACGGAATACGCAGAGAAGAGACCTTCGGCAGAATATCATGAGGGCAAAGGGGTATGGACGGTTAAAGTTGATATTGCGCTTCCATGTGCGACGCAGAATGAACTTTTGATTGACGATGCGAAGACTCTTGTTGCTAATGGTGTTCTTGCTGTTGCAGAGGGAGCCAATATGCCGACCTCGATCGAAGCGACTGAATATCTCCAGGCAAACGGCGTATTATTTGCGCCTGGTAAAGCATCCAATGCCGGCGGCGTTGCGACCTCCGCACTGGAAATGTCACAGAACAGCGAGAGATTGAGCTGGACGTTTGAAGAGGTGGACAGCAAATTACAGGGGATCATGGTTAATATTTTCCATGCCTGTGACGACGCATCGAAAAAATATGGCTTTGAGAAAAATTATGTCGTAGGCGCTAACATTGCTGGTTTTGAAAAAGTAGCTGAGGCAATGACAGCACAGGGTATCGTATAATTTTACATGTGTGAATCTTAGATGCAATCAATGACAAAGGGGCACTATAAGTCGACTCGAAGCATGAGTTCTTGTTGCTTATAGTGTCTTTTTCACTTTTTTGTCAGCCCTTTTTATGGAATTCCGTATAAAATGGGGCGATGTCCCAGTTACGACCGGAAAACCCGAAATATGATTGTTGAAACGGTGAACGTTTTTTGCTAGAATGAGTGCATGGAGATTCAATGAAGGATCCATAAAAAATTTGAAAGGGTGATGACATGGAGTTACGAGAATTTGCAGGGATTGTTTGTGAGGGGATACAAAAAGAGATGGGAGAAGGTTTCCAGATTTCTGTCATGTCTGATGTAAAAGGGGTGGCGTCGGATCGAACAGGGATTTTGTTTACGGGAAAGCAGCGCTGTATTTCTCCCGCAATTTTTATTGATGATCTATTTGCGGATTATAGTAAAAACGAAAAAGATATGGAAGGTGTCGTGCAGGAAGTGATCGGGAGATATGAAAAAAGTATGAAAGCTGTCCATGATATACATCGTTTGGATCTTGATTGGGAATCATGCAGGAAATGCGTGATATACCGTCTCGTGTCGAGACATCGGAACCGGAAGATGCTGCAAACGATGCCGTACATACCATTTCTTGACATGGCGATTACGTTTCATATCGTGGTTGGCATTGATGAGAAGTATATGCAGACCATCAAAATTGATAACAAACTGCAGAAGCAGTGGAATGTTTCAGTAGAACATTTACTTAAAACGGCGGAGAATAACACAGAACAAATTCTTCCGTTTGAGATTTATGATATGGAACGGCTGGCTTCCAAACACGGATATGAGAACCTGCCGTATGAAGAAGAGTTCCGGAATACGAATATGATCGTCATGACGAACAGCATCGGTATATATGGCGCATCTGCTATATTGTATCCAGGCCTATTAGAAGCGCTCGCACAGGAATTGGAACGCGACATCTATGTGATACCGAGCAGCGTCCACGAAATGATTTTGATCCCGGCAGAAAATAAATGTGTTTACGAGGATCTTTCGTTGATGATCCATGAAATCAATCAGAGATTCGTGCCTCCGGATGAAGTGCTGTCCGATCAGGTATACGTATACATAAGGGAAGAAAATAAGTTCATAACGAAAGAGTAACTCTCAGCAACTCTTATCTATTTTCGCAAAATAAAAATGCACCTGGAGGGATTCGAACCCCCGACCAACGGCTTCGGAAGCCGGTACTCTATCCACTGAGCCACAGATGCAAATCATTCTAAAATCTATTTGATTTTCACAACGCTTTTTATTATACACGAGGATCAAGAAAAAGTAAAGCGTTTTTTGAAAAAATAGTTTTCCCGAAATTTTATGAAAGTAATAGACAAATATGTCAATAATTGATATAATCTATTCAGGCAAGTCCGGATCATCATTTCGGGCCATGTTTAACAGCGGTGATATCATCACAGAGACAGTGAAAAATACGGACCATGTTTTTTAGAAAGTTGGATGGATAAATGAAATTAAAATACAAAAAATTAATCATTGTTATATCAATTGGAGCGTTACTTCTCAGTTTTCTTATTTTGACACTGATCCCCACGGGGGGCGATGACGCAAACCAGGTCGAAGATGCGCCTCTAGTCAAGTGTGAGGATGAGGAGATCAATAATCTCGTCGCCAGTTATTTTCAGGCAAAGCGGGATGTGGATATGGAAATGATGGAACCCCTTGTCAGTTCGATCAGCCAGATCAATCAGGAAAAACTGATCGCACAGGCAGAATATGTGGAAGATTATTTGAATATCGTATGTTATTCATTGGAGAATGAGGATAACGGTGCCCTGCGGCTGTATGTCCGCTACGATATGAAGATGAAAAACATTGATACGCTGGCGCCGTCTTTGAGCGGCTTGTATGTCACAGTCGGTTCGGATGGAAATAAACTGATTTATCTGAGTGCACTTGACGTAAATGAAGAAGAATTTATTCTTGCTGCGGATAAAAATTCGCATGTAGAAAAAATGAGAAAAGAAGTAGTCGAGGCCTTCCAGGCGGCGATAGATTCAGATGAAGCATTCCGGCAATTGTATCAAAAAATGGATCAGGGCATTGCGGCAGCCGAGAAAGATCAACCAGCCCAGCCAACCGCAGCAGATCCCAATACGGCTACCGATCCGAACGCGCCGGCCGACCCGAATGCGCCGGCCGATCCAAATGCACCAGCAGATCCAAATATGGCGGCAGATCCAAATGCACCAACGGATCCAAATACGGCGGCAGATCCAAATGCACCAGCGGATCCAAATACGGCGGCCGACCCGAACGCACCAGCAGATCCAAATGCACCAGCAGATCCAAATGCAGCACCTGCGCAATGATCGTTTTTATACCCAACGGCAATTGAGCCGTTGGGTTTTCGATTCATTTTATTCGATTTACTTTTCGGAAAGTTCGATTTTTACAGGGTAAAGAATTTCGAAGTCATTTTTTCAAGCGTCAGTTTTTTATGACGCTTTTTTAAAAGAAAAAGAAGGAGTAATTTATATTGGCTGATCAAGTAAGAATCAATAAATATCTCAGTGCATCCGGCTATTGTTCACGAAGGGAGGCCGACCGTGTTCTGGAAGAAGGAAGGGTTACGGTCGATGGAAAGACGGCCGGTGTTGGAGACCGGGTCGGTCCAGGGCAGATTGTCTGTGTGGACGGAACAAAAATTTTTAACAACACGGAAAGAATCGTGATCGCATTTCATAAACCGGCTGGCGTTGTCTGTACGAGCAGTAAAAAAGATAAGGACAACATCATTGATTTTCTGCATTTTGATGAGAGGATCTATCCGGTAGGAAGACTTGATAAAGAATCTACGGGACTCATCCTCCTCACCAATGACGGCGAACTTACCGACCGCATCCTGAGGGGAAGGAACGGGCATGAGAAAGAATATGAAGTGACGGTGAATAAGACGTTGAAACGGGAAGTGATCCGGGCAATGGAACAGGGCGTTCCCATCCTTGGTACGATGACAAAACCGTGCCAGATCCAAAAGCTGGACGACCGGCGATTCCGAATGATCCTGACACAGGGACTCAATCGTCAGATCCGGAGGATGTGTGAATATTTTGGCTGCCGGGTCCTTACATTAAAGAGGGTGAGGATCATGAATATTGAACTGGGAAGCCTGCCGGAAGGAGAGTGGCGGTATCTGACCAAAGAAGAGCTTAGCGAACTTGAAAAATCTATGAAAGGGCAGAAATTTTATAATGACAGAGCTAAATCGGATGAAACAATTGATTGATGTGCTCAACCACGCATCAAAAGTGTATTATCAGGGACAGGATGAAGAGATGTCTAATTTTCAGTATGACGCATTATACGATGAACTTGTCGCACTAGAAGAGAAAACAAAGATTGTTATGGCAAACAGCCCGACGAACCATGTCGGGTACGAGACGATCAGCGAACTGCCAAAGGAGCCTCATGTGGCGCCGATGCTCTCGCTCGGGAAGACGAAAGATGCGGAAGAACTGGCAGAATGGCTGGGGGATCGGAAGGGATTGCTTTCTTTGAAACTGGACGGACTCAGTGTCATCCTCACATATGAGGGCGGTGTGCTTACAAAGGCACTCACAAGAGGGAACGGTGAGATCGGAGAGGTGATCACAAACAATGCCAAGACATTTCAGAACATTCCAGCTAAGATTACGTTTTCGGGACATTTGGTGATCCGCGGGGAAGCGTTGATAAGATACTCGGATTTCCGGGTACTGAACGAGTCATTTACCGATATACAGGAAAAGTATAAAAATCCCCGGAATCTGTGCAGCGGTACGGTCAGACAGTTGAACAACCAGATCACGGCGGAGAGGAACGTGTATTTTTATGTATATAATCTGATCGAATCGGATGCAGCGGAGCAGACATTTTCGGAAAAAGAAGAAATCCTGGCGTTTCTCGATGGTCAGGGATTTGATATCGTTCCCTACAAAGTCGTGGATGAGACAAACATCCGTCAGGCGGTCGCGCAATTTTCGGAAGAAATAGCGAATGGACATGATCTTCCGAGTGACGGCCTCGTTTTAACCTATAATGATATCGAATATAGCAAAAGTCTTGGGCAGACATCAAAATTTCCGAGGGACTCTATCGCATTCAAATGGCAGGATGAATTGGCGGAAACGACGCTTCTTGATATGGAATGGAGCGCGTCCCGGACGGGGTTGATCAATCCCGTTGCTATTTTTGAGCCAGTCGAACTGGAGGGGACGACCGTGAGTCGGGCCAGTGTGCATAACTTGAGCGTACTGAGGGATCTGAAATTGGGTATTGGTGACCGGATCACCGTTTATAAGGCAAATATGATCATTCCTCAGATCCATGAAAACCTGACAGGGAGCAGTCAACTGACCATACCTGAGCGCTGTCCGGTCTGTGGAGAAAGGACCGAGTGCTTGAATGAAAATGGCTCGGAGTTTCTGATCTGTGCCAATCCGGACTGTAACGCAAAGAAGATCAAGCGGTTTACGCATTTTGTCAGCCGGGATGCGTTAAATATCGATGGACTTTCCGAGGCGACGCTCGAAAAATTTATCAATCAGGGATGGCTTCATGACCTGTGTGATATGTTTGATCTGGCCGTGCATCGGAAAGAAATCGAGGAAATGGATGGATTTGGAGAAAAATCCTACCAGAATCTTGTCCAGGCGCTGGAAGAGGCGAAGGACGCGCCATTGGAACGGGTCGTTTACAGTCTCGGTATAAAAGGGATCGGACTTAGCATGGCAAAACTGATCTGTAAAACATATCCAGTACGGCTGTCACAGATGGGCGATCTGACGACAGAAGATCTGATCCACATTGATGGGATCGGGGAAAAACTGGCAGAATCGTTCTGTGACTTTTTTAAACAGAAAGAAAACCTCGAGTTGGCTAAGAAACTGGAACAGATCCTCCGTATCGCCATGCCGGAACAAAATGCCTCGTCACAACTGGAAGGAGCAGTTTTTGTCATTACGGGCAGCTTGAATCATTTCGAAAACCGGAATGCGTGTAAGGAACAGATCGAGAGAGCTGGTGGGAAGGTCAGCGCATCGGTCAGCAAAAATACGACTTATCTCGTAAATAACGACATCCAATCTTCCTCGTCAAAAAATAAAAAAGCGAAAGAACTTGGCATCCCGATCATTACGGAAGAGGAACTGCTCGACATGATCAAGTAAGGTCTTCTTTTCGGATCAGTCCAGCTGCCCGGAAAAACAAAAAGGAAATGATAAGAGCCGGGACCATGGCGAGCAGCGCAAGGAAGTCTCTCTCATAGTGGAAATATCCGCACAGCGTCTGCGTGAGAATACGACATATGTAGATAGAGACCGAGAGAACGATACAGGGAAAAACCAGCCATCGAAACAGTTCGACTTCGGTGTACCCGTGCCGGATCAGATATACGCTGTCTAAAATGCTTATGATGATCTGGCTTAACAACAGGCCAAATAAATAGCCGTAAACACCGTATCGCGGAGTGATGGTGATGAGAAAGAGAATGCGCACGAGAAGTCCGCATACGGTGTTGCGGAATGTGATATGTGTTTTGGATAGTCCATTGATGATACTTGCAAGCGTCGTGGAAACATAGATAAATGGGCAGCTGAGGGCGAGCAGGGTGAGAAGTTTCCCCGCATTTTCGCTGTGAAAAAATAAAATGCCGACCGATGTACCGAAATTAAGGAATATGGCGGTTGCGATGCACCCTAGAAGCAGGGAATATTTGATCGTGATCTTCGTCGTTTGCAGTATCCTGGTCCGGTTATTTTCATTATCTGCTTTTGAGATTTCGGGAAGCAGAAGTACGGAAAGGGAATTGGTGATCGTGCCAGGGAACAGGATAAACGGCAGGACGATACCTGTGATAACGCCATACAAAGCCAGGGAATCGTCATGGGACAGGCCGTACTTTGTGAGCATAATGGGGATCAGTACGGACTCTATACTGGAGAGAAGGGCGATGATGAGCTTTGTACCGCTGAGTGGGATCGCTTGTTTTAAAATCGCCTGCGCGATTTTTGTTTTTTTGACAGTAAGCCTGCCGAGTTGTTTGACCTTGGACCGTTTCAAGCTGATGAGGTTATAAACATTGGAACTCAGTTCACCAGCGATCAGTCCGGCAACAGCTACTTTACACGAAAACTCACAAATAGAACTGATGTATATAGCAAAGACGAATCCAACCCGAAAAAGCTGTTCGATCATTTGTGTGACAGCAGGTACTTTTGCCTCACGCAGACCATAAAAATAGCCGTTTATCATACTAGTAACGCCGCAGAACGGAAAAATGAAAGCAAGCAGTTTGAGCAGATCAGACGTTTTGTCCGTAAAAAGAAAATGGATGCTGATAAAGTCCGAAAAAACAAAAATAACGACGGACAAAGTCAGGGAAATGCAAAGAGACAGGAGGATGCCTGTCTTTATTACTTTCTTTGAGTATTTATAATGCGGATTGGAAACGAGTTGGGAAACGGCTGTCTGTAATCCCGAAGCATATAGTGTGAAGCAGATGGAATAGACGGGAAACACAAGCTGATATATTCCGAGTTCTGTTTCGCCGAGCGTATTAGCTAAAAAAATGCGGTATAAAAAGCCGATAATCCGTACAAATATACCGGCAACGGTGAGAAAGATCGTCCCTTTGAGAATTTTTTCTTTCAAGATGGTTTCTCCCATTCATTCAGAGCGGTGTAATATAATTTATGTACGTTAGCGAAATCTATGATTTTTTTTATTCTATTGTTTTTTTTCTGAATATGTAGTATGATAATATTAACCGAAGGCATGCGATGATAATGCTTATTCATTAAAGGGGTTGATGTATATGGCAAAACATTCAAGAATTGATATGGGCCCATTGACAGAGGATCTGCCGGAATGGTCGATTTCTCCTGAAATAAATGTGCAAGATTTAAAGAAAAAGGAAACAAAACCGGATCGTGGGGAGAGGGCGGATGCTGCATTGGATTCGGGGTTTGTTTTAGATGGAACGATTACATCACCTAGACAGGAAAATCCACATGTTAAAGCGGAGACCGCAGAAACAAATTCTCTACTGGATGAGGGGGGGGCTTTGCCAAAACAGCCTGTGGACGATACCTTACAGATGCTCGGTGATGCAGAGGGCTCGATTACTTCTTTCGACGCGGAACAGGTTTTAGATGCGGAGCATATTTCTTCCCGCGACACATTGAGAGAGGCCGATACGTTACTCTCTGTTCCTCAGGAGGATTTCGACACAAGTAAGGGGTTACTGGATACCCAACAAGAACGGAAAAAGGTGGAGATTGCCGGTCAGTTTTTGGATGACGGACTTTTTTTTGAACAGCCGATGGAAGCGCCGTCCAAACCGAGAAAGGCAGAGATGGAGGAATTGATCTTTGAGCCGTCTTTGGAACAGTTGATGGACCAGCCAGCCGAACCAAAGGCCGAAGAAGCGGAAGAACCATACAACAGTCCGACGTTAGAACAACTGTTAGAGGAGTCCGGGGCGGAAGCCGTCTTAAATGAAGCGTCTGAATTGGAAGCCGTCACGGTAGAACACGATGTCGTTGCCGAACATTTGGGTTATCTAGCAAATTCAACGAATGACTGGGAACAGTCCGAGAATGCGCTGAGCGAAGCGGCGGCTATGTTATTAAATATTTCTGGAGAGCGAGCCAAGGATGAGGAGAAAGAAGAACTTCAATCTCTTCGGCAGGGATTGGATAGCATTACGGCGAGTATCCATCGTATGAGTGCTTCTGCCAGGGAAGATATGGCTGACGTGATTGAGCAGACACAGAGGGAAAATGAGCTGTCTGAAGCGGTACAGGCAGAGACGGTAACAACGGAACGCACAATACAGTCGTTCGGCCAGAAACCTGAACAGACATCCGAGGTCAGGAAAACGGTGCAGATGAGAACGCTGGAACCTTTGGATGAGTCCGTTTCGAGCGGCATGGACGTTGATCAAATATTAGAAAAATATAAGTCTTTATCGTCAGAGACGGAAAAAGCATCCATGAGACAGACGTCTGGACCAGCAGCAGAAATGAAAAGACAAACGGTGGAACAGCCCGCCGCCAATTCCAAACCGATCGTCATGAAAACACTGACGCCATTGGATGAATCCGAGACGAGTGGCATGAATGTGAATGGTATCGCAGAACTGTACAAGAAACCGGAAGCAAAACGTTCGAAACGAGAATCGGAACGGAAACATATAAAAGCTTCCAAACAAGAATCGGAGCAGAGACGTGGGAAGGCTTCAGATCAGGAATTTGAGACGACGATCATTCCCGAAGGAGAAGAAACAGCGGATGGATTTCGTTTTGTCGTAGATAAAGGAATCGTAGAAAATCCAGTGGAATGGCGGATTGACGCTTCATTTCAAAGCGGAGGGCAGGATGACCCTTCGGCGCAGACGGGATCAACGGTAGAGAATGACAACGACGTTCTCACGGTTTCTGATGTGGAAGATAAATTAAAGAAGCAGGAAGTAGAAGTAAAGCGGAGAAGAGTGGAAAAAAGCAGGATGGAAAACAGTTCTGGGTTTGCTTATGCGCTGAGCGATCTGAAATAGAGCGGAAATAGCGGGAGAGGACAGCGAGTTTTTTTCTAGGTGTTGACAAAGGGAGGGCATAGGAGTATAATACCTTTAATCCCGATTAAAATAATAGGAATTAAAATGGTAGGATATATAATGTCAGGTGATACGCAAAAAGTCACGGAAAGATCCAGGCAGAACTTTCCCGTGCAGAAATGAAGGTAGCGATGAAGATTTCTACAAAAGGTCGATACGGTCTTCGAGCCGTGATCGACATTGCGATTCATGGGGAGAATGAGCCAGTCCCGCTCGGTGATATTGCTATACGGCAGGACATTTCCATGAGTTATCTGGAACAGCTGATTGCAAAGTTAAAAAGAGCGGATATTGTCACGAGTGTTCGGGGAGCAAAGGGAGGATATTCCCTTGCGGTATCGGCAGACAGGATTTCGGTGGGGGATATTCTGCGTGCCCTGGAAGGAGACCTGGCGCCGGTCAATTGTGCAGAGGTTATGGAAAACGGCGTCCCCTGTAAGGAGTCAGGACAATGTATTTCGAAAGTTGTTTGGAAGCGGATCAGCGACAGCATCCATCATGCGGTCGATAACCTTATGCTTTCAGATCTTCTTACCGATGCGGACGCAGATGCAGATAAAAATGGCGGCTGCTGATGGGTGGCAGTCATGAGCAGCGTATCGTTATAGAGACGAACAGGATGAACTTAGAAAGGAGAATGACAGGAAATGAGTGAATTTATATATTTGGATAATGCGGCGACTACGGCGGTACGGCCGGAAGTAGTAGAGGCCATGCTGCCCTATTATACGGAGAATTTTGGAAATCCGTCCAGCGTATATGATTTCGCCGCTAAAAATAAAAAAGCGGTGAACGATAGCAGACAGATCATTGCCGACGCGTTGCACGCCGATATGAGAGATGTTTATTTTACGGCTGGTGGAACCGAGGCGGACAACTGGGCCCTGATAGCTTCAGCGGAAGCGTATGGGGACAAGGGAAAGCATATTATTACGTCAAAAATAGAGCATCATGCAATTCTTCATACGTGTGATTATTTGGAAAAACGAGGGTTTGAGATAACATATGTAGATGTGGATGAGAAGGGGATCGTTCGGCTCGATCGTTTGAAAGAAGCGATCCGCCCCGATACGATACTGATTTCCATCATGTTTGCCAATAACGAAATCGGTGCCATACAGCCGATCCGAGAGATTGGCGGGATTGCCAAAGAGCATGGCATCCTGTTCCATACCGATGCGGTACAGGCGTTCGGACAGATCCCGATCGATGTAGAAAAAGATAACATTGATATGTTAAGCGCCAGCGCGCATAAACTTCATGGGCCAAAGGGGATCGGTTTTTTGTATATCCGCAAAGGATTAAAACTCCGTTCCTTCATTCACGGAGGAGCGCAGGAGCGAAAACGTAGAGCGGGGACGGAAAACGTGCCGGGAATCGTCGGTTTTGGAACGGCTGTATCCCTGGCCGTATCAACGATGGAAGAACGCACGAAACGGGAGGCAGAGGTTAGGGATTACCTGATCGAGAAGATTGAAAAAGGTATCCCGTACTGCCGGTTGAACGGTCATCGGAGTGATCGCCTGCCGAATAACGTAAATTTCAGTTTTCAGTTTGTAGAAGGGGAATCGTTGTTGATCATGCTCGACATGGAAGGGATATGTGCGTCTAGTGGTTCTGCCTGTACATCAGGCTCTCTCGACCCGTCCCATGTCCTATTAGCGATCGGACTCCCCCACGAAGTGGCGCATGGTTCCCTCCGGATGACGCTCAGCGAGGATACGACGAAGGAAGATGCCGACTATGTTGTGGATAAATTAACTGGCATTGTGGAAAAGCTTCGGAGCATGTCGCCTCTGTATGAGGATTTTGTAAAGAAGAACTCACACTAACTATTGGATTGGAGGAAAAAATAAATGTATAGTGAAAAAGTGATGGATCATTTTAGTAATCCGAGAAATGTCGGGGAAATCGAGGATGCGAGCGGGGTAGGTACGGTCGGAAATGCGAAATGCGGCGACATTATGCGGATCTACCTTGATATAGACGACGATGGGATCATCAACGACTGCAAATTTAAGACGTTTGGCTGCGGCGCCGCGGTGGCGACGAGCAGTATGGCAACCGAACTGGTCAAGGGAAAATCCATTGAAGAGGCTATGCAGGTTACAAACAAGGCTGTGATGGAGGCATTGGATGGACTTCCACCAGTGAAAGTCCATTGTTCTCTTCTAGCCGAAGAAGCCATTCACGCGGCTCTTTGGGATTACGCGAAAAAACATGGTATCATGATCGAAGGGTTGGAAGAACCGAAGTCCGATATCCATGAGGATGAGGAAGACGAAGAAGAGTATTAATTGTCAAATTTGTGGAATGTCGGTTTATGGCCAATAAACGTAGTGTAATGGTCAAAACCGGCTTTTCTTACGATTCGTTCGGCATCTGCAAACCGGCCTGCCATCCGTTCCGCCGTGTGGGCATCCGAGCCAAACGTAATCTGTTCTCCACCCAGTTCCCGGAAGCGGCGGATGATGTCCTCATTCGGATTTGGCATGACGCCGCCATTTTTGTATCCTGACGTATTCACCTCGAGAGAGATTCCACGTTTCACGATGATCCGGAGTATTTCATCGATCACATCCGCATACATTTGGTAGGAATAAAAACGGCGGCCTGACGGAGCGTACCGAACGATGTAGTCGAGGTGGCCGAATGTGTCGATCCGTACGAATGAGTCGTTTTTGTCAGGATGACTGTTTTTACTTGAAAGATTGTTGTGCTCGATCTTTCGGGATCTGTCGGAAGTGTTGTTTCCATTGATGCTGTTACAGGTAGACGCCGCATAGGTGTGTTGTACATTTTGTAACGCTGCCTCAAAATAAGCAGCAATCCCTTTTTTCTCTCCAAACGCCTCCCAATATTGTGGAAAATACGGATCCATATCATCGACCAGATGAATGGATCCTATGATATAATCCAGTCGTTTGTCCCGGCTCAACTCGATATTTTTTTCAATCGCATCTAGTTTTAATCCAATCTCAACGCCGCGGAATATTTGCAGTCCGGCGCCATATGTTTGTTCCATCTGACAGATCTGTGTCAGATATTTCTCGAGGTCAAACGTAAACGGCGGACAGTCGGACGAGTTGTCAAAGCTGTATTCCGCTGGGAAATGATAATCCATATGATCGGTAAACGTAAGGCCGCGCAGACCGGTGCGTATGGCCTGTTTTACCATTTGTTCCATTGGTGTGTCGCTGTCGGTCGAAAATGCCGTGTGTACGTGAGAATCATAGTAAATCATCGGTTTCCTCCTGTGTCGATCTCTTTGATATGGCTGATATCCGGGGATACGACCATAGAATAATTGGTGTAATAAACGACAAATCCGGATTTTCCTCCGTTCGGCCGTTTCACATGTTTCTTTTGCACATAGTCGATCTCGACTTTTGGTGAATTTCGCTTTTGGGAGTAAAAGGCGGCGAGGCTTGCCGCTTCCTCAAATGTGGTGATCGGCGGCTCTTCATTATTGCATTTTATAACGACATGAGAGCCGGGCGCCTGCTTGACATGAAACCACCAGTCACTTCCCGAGGCAAATTTAAACGTCAGGTAATCGTTCTGGTAATTGTTCTTGCCGACATAAATATCATATCCATCCGACGAAACATAATGAAGCGGGTTGCTTTTCGGCGTCATTTGTTTATTTTTGCGCCGGCTCACGCGGCTTTTGATAAACCCATTATCGATCAGTTCCTGTTTGATCTGTACAAGGTCTTCTTCCTGACGGGCAATATCAAGTGCAGTCAGGATGGTGTCCAGATGTTCAAGAAGATCTTTTGTTTCCGCGATCTGGGTCGTGACGGCCTCAAATGTCCGTTTGAGCTTATTATATCGGTTAAAATAATGATTCGCGTTTTCCGAAGGGGAGAGCGTGGGATCGATCGTTATACG
The DNA here is from genome assembly GCA_910589665.1 of uncultured Eubacterium sp. Taxonomy (GTDB): domain Bacteria; phylum Bacillota; class Clostridia; order Lachnospirales; family Lachnospiraceae; genus Eubacterium_F. Next base: position 116,282 of record CAJUTR010000003.1, read on the forward strand.
GACTTCTTTGCCATCGTAGTAATTGGTACAGATGAGAACCTGATCCTCTGCTCCCAGCTGGTAGCCGTACGTATGGATCAGTTCGCCGTATACTTTAAACTTGTCCCTCTTTTTCGTATCAGAAAGCTGTTTTTCCTGTATGGAAAGTTTCTTTTGCGCTCTTTCCCGGAGCGTCGTCACATGTTTCCGCAGTTCCATTGATTTTTGCCGGATCCGCTGAATGATTTCTTTTTCGGAATAATAATTCTCAACCGTCTCGCTCATCGTGGGAAATGCCTGGTGGGTAAGTCCTTCGTACATCGTAAGCGGAAAGGCTGAAAATTCCACTGGTTCATCGTTGTCCCATACGATTTCCGGGGCGAATTTACCGGCTCGGGTGTGTTCGAGCATTTCCTTTAAAGACTCAAACAGGCTGGCGCGCTGGTTTCCGTTTAATGAGGCAAACGGGGTGTCACCGTCGATCCTGCTCCGGTCAGCGATTTCGTGCGCCGCGGGTAAGCTGATCCCCGTAAAATAGCGGCAAAGTCCCTGGACTACAGTGGACGGCTGGGTTACGACCTCGTTCATCCAGGCATCGGTTGTGATCGCGAACGGATCGTGTTTCTGCTTGGTGTTGGGAATAAAATAATCCCGCCCAGGCAGCACTTCCCGCACCGAGCTGACGAGGGAAGAGACGTGTTTGATACTGTCGATGATCTTATTTGTATCGTCTACGAAAATGATATTACTGTGTTTTCCCATGATTTCTATGATCAGGCATTTCGTTACTTCATCTCCTAGTTCATTCCGATTTTCCATTTCGATCCGTATGACCCGTTCAAGGCCGTACTGGGAAATGTCCGTGATCCGCGCCCCGCTCAGGTGTTTTCGCAGCAACATGCAGAAATTCGGTGCCGTAAGGGGGGATGCTTTTGGTTTTTCCGTGAGATAGACCAAAGGAAGGGAGGGGTTTGCGGAAAGAACGAGCTTATTTGTAACGCCGGTTTTTTTTATCGTTAACAGCAGTTCGTCTGATTCCGGCTGGGCAATTTTCTGTAAGCGTCCGCCTGTGAGCTGCTCGGACAGTTCAGATGTAAGCGCCGCAACGGTAAATCCATCAAAAGCCATTTATAGTTCCTCCTGTATTCAATGATGGGGGCAAACGGCATGTTGGCCTTTTGACCCTGGCATCATTATATTATATTTACGGGAAAAAAGAAAGACAAATCTTGACTTATGTTTCCAAGTCCTTTATAATAATACGGAGCATTACCAAAAAAAGCAATTGAGTCGAACACTCTGGCGCGGAAATGAGGAATAAAATGGTAAGAAGTATGACTGGCTATGGAAAGTATGAGGCAGAGAACGAAGATGCCCGTCTTACGGTAGAAATCAAATCAGTAAATCACAGATATTGCGATATTTCTATCCGTCTTCCCAAAAACCTGAATTTATTTGAAAATGACATAAGAAGGCAGATCAAAAAGAGCGTCAGCCGCGGGAAGATTGATGTGTACATCACTTATGAAACGCTCGGTTCCGGAGCAGCAAATATCACATACAACAGGGATCTTGCGAGATCTTATATGGAACTGCTTGCCGGTATGGCATTGGATTTTCAGATTGCCAATGATCTGGATGCGTTTACCCTTTCGAAATACCCGGAAGTATTCACGCTGCAGGAACAGGCTGTGGATACGGAGAAATTACGGGAACTGGTTGATACGACAGTGGCAGGCGCTTTAAAGGAATTTATACGAGCGAGGGAAGCAGAAGGGGAAGAATTGAAAAAAGATCTGCTCCTCAAGCTGTCAGAATTGAAAAAAGCGGCAGATGACATTGCCGGGCGCTCACCGCATATTTTTGAGGATTATAAGGAACGGCTGCGGGCAAAAGTGACAGAACTTTTGGGCGATACAAAACTGGACGAGAGCGTGATGGCAACGGAACTTGTGATCTATGCCGATAAAATATGTGTCGACGAGGAACTGGTCCGGATGAACAGCCATATCAAACATATGAGAGAAACGCTTGAAAATGAGGAATCGGTGGGAAGAAAACTTGATTTTATCGCGCAGGAATTGAACCGGGAGGCAAATACCACACTGTCGAAAGCGAATGATCAGGTAATCTCCGATCAGGGCATCCTTTTAAAAACGGAGATTGAAAAGATCAGGGAGCAGATTCAGAATCTGGAGTAATGAAGGAGTTCTTTCATATGGCATTTGTAAATATCGGATACGGTAACATAGTAAACAGCGACAAGGTGATCAGCATCGTGAGTCCGGATGCGGCGCCGATGAAACGGATGATCCAGAGTGCGAAAGACGATGGGACAGCGATTGATGCCACTTGCGGGAAAAAGACAAAATCGGTCATGGTGATGGAGAACCACATGCTTGTCCTTTCTTCCCTCCTTCCGGATACGATCGCCGGCCGGTTTAACAACATAGAAACATAGGATTAGACAACGATTTGGAGGTTGTATATGAAAAAAGGAGTATTGGCGGTGATATCGGGCTTTTCTGGTGCGGGTAAGGGCACGATCATGAAGGAACTGATCAAACGATATGACTACTTTTTGTCGGTTTCTGCGACGACCCGCCGGCCGAGAGACGGTGAGGTGGACGGGAAAGATTATTATTTTCACACGAGAGATGAGTTCCAGCAAATGATTGATAACGGCGAGCTGGTAGAATGGGCGGAGTACGTCGGAAATTTTTACGGCACTCCGAAAAAACGCGTCGAAGAGCAGCTGGATCAGGGACGGGATGTCCTGCTTGAAATCGAGATGCAGGGCGGGATGCTCGTAAAACAGCAGTTTCCAGATTCTCTCCTGATCTTTATTTCCCCGCCATCGGCAAACGTGTTGAAAGAACGTCTTGCCGGCCGTGGGACGGAATCCGCCGAAGAAATCGAACGGCGCCTGCTCCGTGCGGTTGAGGAAGTAAAATACATGAAAGACTATGATTATATCATTGTCAATGATGATCTTGAGGATGCGATCAATCAAGTGAACGACCTGATCCAGTACGATCATTATAAAGCCTGCAACAGCGCGCATCTTATAGAAAAAATGGAACATGAGATTGGTACGTTTGCATCAAGGAAGGGAGAGTAAAGACATGAGTGAGGACACGATGGAAGGCACGGAGGAAACGGAACGAGCAGAGGAAACTCTTTTAGAAGAAAATAGTGCGGATAAAAAAGGAAAAGAAAAGAAAAAACGTACGCCGCTCAGTTATGCCATCGAATTTGCCATTTATATCGTCTTGATCTTCGCCTGTATTTTTTGGGTGCCGGAGTATGTCGTACAGAGAACGGTGGTAAACGGGGAGTCTATGGAAAATACGCTTCATTCGGGAGAGAGCCTTCTGGTTGAAAAAGTTTCGTACCGTTTCAGCGACCCGGCGCGCTATGATATTATCGTTTTTTATCCGCAGGGGAGAGAGGTAGATGAATATTACGTAAAGCGTATTTATGGTCTTCCGGGGGAAACGGTACAGATCATTGATAATGATATATATATCAATGGAGAAGTCATTGCGGATGAATATGCGAAAAATGTGATGGATGATCCAGGGATTGCCGAGGAACCGCTTACACTCGCGGATGACGAGTATTTTGTGCTCGGCGATAACCGGAAAGTGAGTTTAGACAGCCGGGATCCCGATCTTGGGCCGATCAAAGCGGAAAATATTGCGGGACATGTGTGTCTTCGCCTATTACCACTCAGCAAATTCGGGACGCCGTAGGGGAGGATCGTGTGTAAATAAAATAGAAATGAGGGGAAAAATGAGCGAGGAAGAATTCGGACAAAGTTCCTTAAATCAGGTCGATGAAAAGAAAAAGAAGAAAAAACGCTCTCCGATCAGCTATATCATAGAAGGATCCATTTACGTTATCATGATTCTTTTATGCGTGTTCTGGGTGCCGGAACACGTAATCCAGAGAACGGTAGTGAATGGCAGTTCCATGCAGGATACGCTTCATACGGGAGAGAGCCTTTTGGTCGAGAAAGTATCGTACCGTTTCAGCGACCCCGACCGGTATGATATTATCGTATTTTATCCGCACGGACGGGCGCAGGCGAAAGAAGAAAAGGAAGAAGAATATTATGTGAAACGGGTTTATGGATTACCGGGCGAAACGATACAGATCAAAGGGAATGAGGTATATATAAATAATGAGGTCATTCCCGACGAGTATGCCAAAAACGGCGTGATGGATACTGCCGGGATCGCGGAGGAACCGATCACGCTTGGCGAAGATGAGTATTTTGTTCTCGGAGATAACAGGCAGGTAAGTAAAGACAGCCGGGAACCGGAGGTTGGGCCTGTCAAAAAGGAAAATATCGCGGGACATGTGATCCTGCGTATTTGGCCATTGAATACATTTGGAATTCCTTAACGAATGTTACTATAAGGGATTTTTTAATGCTGAAATATATGTTTGCATCTTGAAAGGAGATTGATCATGTTACACCCATCTTACAATGACTTAATGAATGTCGTAAACAGTGATGTTGAGCCGGGAGAACATCCGGTCGTAAACAGTAGATATTCCATCGTACTTGCCACGGCGAAACGGGCAAGGCAACTGATCGACGGGTCCCAGCCTCTTGTGGACGGAACGTATCCAAAGCCGCTCAGCGTTGCGATTGAAGAATTATCTACCTCCGCCATAAAGATCAATTCGGAAGAAGAGGAAGAAATGGCAGATATAGAACATGCAAAGCTGAGTACAGCAGAAGATGCAGCGAGGATAGAGGAAAGCGAAGAAGCCTGACAAAATAGAAACAAAAACGGTCTGTACAGATGTCAGGCCGTTTTTGTTTCTTGTGCATGGGGAGGAAATATGAGAGAAGATCGTTTTAGTTTATTATTTCCGGATGGGAGTCCATCTTATCGGAGTACGCCGCCCGTATTTTTCGAAGATTTGCAGCTAGAAGGGATTTTTCGTGCTATCGTCTCAAAATATATGGAATTTGATATCCGAAAATATTTTTACACGATACCGGATTCGCTGGATATCGTCCGGTATCGGCAGGACATATACCGTGACCTCGAACAAAACGAGAATATGCTGAGCGGATTAAAAAAATATACCAACCGGCTATTGACATGCGAGAAATGTTTCCGGTTTTACCAGCAGGCGGAGGATGAGTTGAAGAAGGGAAGTTATCTGCTGCTTACTTGTCAGAATTATTTTGAAGCGTTAGAACTTTTGCGCAATACACTGAATGAAGCTGAACTTGTTTCCGAAGGATTACTGACATGCCGGCGTCTGTTGGAAGAAAAATTTGGCGATACCGCATTTGAGCAATTGCGTCATACCGTACACGCTTCGTTTTCTGAAATGGAACAGTTGCAGCTGACACTTTTGATCCGGGAAAAAGAGATCAGTGTGGTTGAGGATGAAGAAGATCCGGCGGATGACAAAAGTATCGCTGTGGAGCTGAAACAGTTTATCCGCGCATTTGATGTCGAGACAGAAGAAGCGTGGGAGCGAGAGCCTGGATATGTTACGAACCTGTTTCCCGCCCCGCTGGAAACATCTCCACTGGAGAACCGGATCGTAGAGATATTAAAGAAAAGCCGACCGTCCGTTTTTGTCATGCTGAAGGAATTTGCTTCGGTTTCTTTTTCGCTGGAGGGGGACTGCTTTGTGCGGTTAAAAAACGAGGTCACTTTTTTTCTCAGCTTTTATGAATTTGAAGATCAGCTTCGCGCGGCGGGATACCAGCTTCATGCGCCCAAAACTGAAAAGGACGGGAGTGTGGAAATCATGGGGGCGTATGATCTCGCATTGGCATGGAAAAACCGTTTTTCCGGCAACCCGGTCGTGCCCAATGATATTTCATATCAGGAGGGGAAATCCTTCCTCGTGATCACGGGGCCAAACCAGGGGGGGAAAACGACGCTGGCGAGAGCAGTCGGACAATGTATTTATTTTATGGTTATGGGCCTAAAAGCGCCCTGCCGGTCGATGAGGGCGCGGTTTTTTGAGCGCATCCTCACTCATTTTGAGGTGGAAGAGAGTGTGGAGACCGGCGCGGGCAAATTAAAAGAGGAACTGCAGCGTTTGAAACCGATGATGAACCTCTACGCCAGAAACAGTTTTGTCATACTGAATGAGCTGTTTACAACAGCGACGACTTATGACGCGGAAATCATGGCAAAAAAGGTGATGGCTCATTTTATCCGTCACGGCTGTCTCGGGATCTACGTCACCCATATTCAGGAACTGGCCGATGAGACAGCGCAGGAAGGGATCCAGAGCATGGTTGCCCAGGTGGATGAAAAAGACGCTTCCGTGAGGACGTTTCAGATCATACCGATGAAGGCGCAGGGACTCGGTTATTCGGGCCATATCGTGAAAAAATACGGGCTAGGTTTCGAGCAGGTGACAGAGCGGCTATCAGACCTGATCGGAGTCGGAGAGGAGGATCCATGAATTCATTTTTACTGTATATGGACAGGAACCTTTCAAACGAGATGGCATATCCTTCCTTTCAGGATATGTACAAAGATCTTAATCTAAATATCGTGCTAAAAACAATGGCACAGGACGATGCGTTCTTAATGGAGCAGATCCGGAGCGTTATGATGGTGCCGTTATGTGAGCCAACCGAAATCCGATACCGATACGACATCATCCGGGAGTTTTGCGACCGGCGGAGTCTTTTAGATTCTATGTACACGATCGGCCGTCAGGGATGCCGGCTGGCAGAACAGTATAAAAAAGAGCGGGAGCAGAACCGAAGCCGGTCGTCGGCCGGGGCAGGGTCTGTCATCACCGCCTTTCATTTTATCGAGGAATCCCTTTCACTGCTGCAGGAACTAAAAGCCGCTGGCGAAGGCGAGGGGGATCTGGAATCACAAGGTCTGATCGGGTTTTACAAGCGTTTGTCAACATATCCCCTGACCGAGTTTGAAGCATTCCATAAACAGCTTTTGTTTTATACGACAGGCGGTGAGGGAATGTTTTCTATCCGCATCAGCGGCGGACTGAAGCTGACACGGAGCCGCCTGCAGAGCTGCCGGAGCTATAAAGCGACGAATGTAACGAATACGTCGAGGAAACTTCTCAAATTTTATTACAAGGTCATCAAAAAAGATACGATCCTTGTGGAAGATGAGTCGTTGCAGCGCGACCTTCATACATTTATAAACCAACATATGACAGAACTTATGAAAATTTATGAACCATTCCTAGAGGATCTTATTTTGTTCTGGCGCGATTACGGGCGGGAGATCAGTTTTTATAAAGGCGTCAATACGCTGCAGACGCGCATGAATGAACTCTCCCTGCCGTTTTGTTACGGCGAATGCCGGAAAGGTGAGACAAAAAAGCAAATAGAAGATCTGTATGAATTGTCACTGGCGCTTTATGTTCAAGTTCGGCCCGTCCCAAATTCACTAGAGAGCAGCGCTGTCCTGACTGTGGTCACAGGGGCAAATCAGGGAGGAAAATCAACGTTTTTACGAAGTTTCGGCATTGCACAGGTTCTGATGCAGTGCGGTATGCCTGTACCGGCTGCTACATTTTGTTCCGGTCTGTATTCCAGAATCCATACGCATTTTACGAGAAAAGAGGATGCGATGCTATCGAGAGGAAGGCTGGAAGAGGAATTGAAACGTATGAGCGGCATTATTTCCCAGATTTCCCAAGACAGCCTTTTGCTGCTAAATGAATCCTTCGCCAGCACGACAGAAAAGGAAGGATCTCAGATCGCTTATGATATCATAATGCCGCTGTATCAGAAAAAAATAGAGGTCATGATGGTAACGCATCTTCATGAGTTTGCGAAAAGAGTTTATGGAGAACAGCGTTCTGACTGTGAGTTCCTCGTGGCGGAACGAAAAGAAAATGGAGATCGTACTTTTCGTATGCTTTACGGAAAACCGCACTATTCCAGCTACGGTACGGATTTATACCAATATATGATCGGAAAGATATAAAAAACAATTGACAAACACCCGTTCGCATAGTAAGATAGAAGAAACAAATGTTTGCATCATATGTTTGCATCATTTGTTCGAATATCGTTTGGCGAAGGGGGCTGCTGTCATGAAAAAAATCTGTTACCAGGAACGTGTTTCCTCTCTATTTCCTTATGTACGGAAAAGATGCGTTCTACTATTTATTCTGCTTTTGGTGAGTGCTATGTTTGTTCTGTCTGGTATTAGCGCAGAAGGAGCAGAAGAGGGTGTGGATGAGGTGATCGGCTATGAATCCGTCCTGATCTGCCACGGGGATTCTGTGTGGTCGATCGCGGAGGCAAATATGAAGGATCCGACAAATGCGCAGATCCGGGCGTATGTAGACGAAATTGTATCATTGAACGATATTACTTCCTCGCGGATTGATGCGGGAAACTATATCCTCTTACCGAAACATCGTTAATTTCGTAATGAAAACCAGATCATTCTGCCCGAACAAAACGTGGATCGTTTTTCACAATCTGTCGATACGATCCCCGATTTCTGAGGCTGTCGCGATGTGAAACGGATCCTTTGTTCTAATTTACGGATCCAAATGTGAGAAGCCGACATATTTATGTCAAAATTTGTTGATAAAATTCCAACTGTTAACAGGATACGATGTCAGGGTTAAAAGGTCAAAATGCCGTACATGCTTTACGCAGTAGATCCGCAGACTTCGAGTGTTTTGAAAGAGTGCGGGAGTTGTGAAACAACGGCGCGATCCGAGGCATCAAGGATAGACATAACGACATAATAATTTTAGATAAGGGGCGAGTGTACGATGGATACATCAGGAAACAGGTTTGGTAAGCGTTTGACGATTGGTATTTTGTTTTTGATCGGTTTGGTTCTTTTTATGCCGGCGGATTCCCGCGCGGCTTCCCTGAAGATCAAGATGAACGGTAAAACTTCCAATTACCGGAAGACACAGTCTACCGTGAGATATGGGACAAAGAAGGTGTTAAATAAAAAATTCAAGGGCCTCACGATCAAAGGGACGAGGATGGTGCCGTATGTAGATGTTTTTAAAAAAGGCCTGAAGGTAAAAGTGAAATACAAATCCTCTTCAAAAAAACTCACTATGACAAAAAACGGCATGAAGGTTACGATGACTCTCGGCAGCAAGACCGCTTATGTAAATGGAGTAAAACGTAAGCTTCCGACCGCGCCGGTGAAAGTAAAATATGTAAAAAAGAAACAGACAAAGATACTCGTGCCCACAAAGTTTCTCTGTGATCAGTTTGGTTTTAACTATAAAGCTTCCAGTTCCACGATCACGATCACGGATGCCATGCTCCTTGAATATAACGATACGATCAAAAAATCTTCGGTAATCGGAAAGATTTCATACAACGACAAGGAAAACACCCTTTCTTCCATGCCGGTCATCAAACTGGGCAGTACGGTATACATTCCGGCGGAGGAAACATTTAAAAAGATCGTAGGGATCGAATATTCATATGACGCAGGATTGGAAACGCTCACGTTGAAAAATGAAGCAACCCGTGCGACAGTGGAACTTCAGATGAACCAGAACTCCTGTAAGGTAAACGGAGTTACGAAAACGCTTTCTACACCAATGTATATGATCAAGAGAAAGGATAAAAACAAGAACGTATTGTGCGTACCGGCAAAAACAGTTTGTAAATATTTGGGATATTCGTATGAATGGAATAAGACAAAATCAGTAGTCAGTATCCATGATGTCGTTTATTTTGATTGGAAGGCGGAGAATGCCCCGGCTCCAGATGGCATTACAAACTATATTACAGAGGCAAAAGCCGTATATAATCGGGATATGAACTGCATTTCGTTTACGTTTAAGGGTTCTGACGCAGCGATCATGAGTCAGGCTTCCGTCGTTCGAGACGGACAGGTAGTTACGGTTACCATTCCGGCAGCTTCCCAATATTGTATGGATAAGTTTTCTTTCTCCAAATTTGTAAATATCTTAGACAAATTTGAAGTGGTAGAGGATGGTTCTGGCAATGTAGTGTTCCAGATGACCGGGTTAAATTCGACCGATTTTGCCTTTTCTTCACAGGATGGTACACTTATTCTCAATATCATGAGCCAGTTTACCGGTAAAGATGCTCTGAAGATCATGAAGCCGTCGGGATTGACGATCACCGATGTGACAAATCAGGACTTGTATCAAAGTAATACATTTAAGCTGTTTATCCGGGGGAACCACATTGATTTTCTCAATGCGAATCCGATCATTGTCAGCAGCGATGTGATCAGCGATGTTTCCTATGAACTTGGAGCAGACGGAAATACAGTGATTACCGTTAAAACAACGAAACTTCAAGGCTATAAGATTTATAACAAACCAGATTCGTTTGTTGTGACAGTGGGAAATCCCCGCGAAATTTATAAGAATATCGTCGTGCTGGACGCCGGGCATGGTGGTTATGATAACGGCGCTTCTCATAAAGGAACGAAAGAGAAAGATTTAAATTTTAAGATCATATATACGCTTATGAAGGATTATTTTTCATCAAATGCCCCGGATACGAAAGTATACTGGACTCGTACGTCGGATGTTTTTATCACGCTTGCAAACCGGGCGGCGTTTGCAAGTAAAGTAGGCGCCGACCTGTTTATCAGTCTTCATATGAATTCAGCGAGCAATTCCAGCGCCAACGGAACCGAGGTATATTATTCACCAAGTAATAACAGTGCACGCTTTTCTGGAATTACGAGCAAAAGTATGGCAACGATGTTTAAAAATAATCTCGTGTCCAATTTGGGCATGAACAATCGCGGTGTAAAATCCGCAGGGTTTTATGTAATTAAGCGAAATACCGTACCAGCAGTACTCATCGAACTTGGATTCCTCTCAGGAAGTTCTGATTACAGTAAACTTACGAGTCAGACGTTCCAAAAGAATTCTGCGAAAGTGATCTATGATACGATCAACCAGCTTTTCGAAACGTATCCGACAGGGCGGTAGCGGTTTGTTAACAGGAGAGTTGTGGAAATGGATGCAGGAGATTTAGGCGAGAGAAAGGTGAATCGTATGAATAGGCTTTTAACGAGACGTACGGCATGGATTGCGACCGTGAGTGTTCTAGCACTGAGCTTCCTAGCCATGAATGTTCTAACTCCTTATATAGCAGATGATTACGGAAATCTTCCGCCGTTCCTATCCGAAGGGACAATGTCTTCTGGAAATATCATAAACACGGCATTACAATCCTATCAAAATTGGGGCGGCCGTTTTGCCGCCTCACTGTTCACGGCAATATTCGCCTGTCTTCCTGCCTTTTTGTTTGATGTTCTGAATACCTTGGCATATTTTGCAGTAACGGCATTGATCTATGGTATCTGTAAAGGAAATCATTCTCATAGTTTGATCTTATATATCGCAATCCATATTATGCTTTGGATGTGTGTCCCTGATTACGGTCAGGTCATGTTTTGGATGTGTGGTTCCGCCAATTATCTGTGGACAAACATCCCTATCTTAGGAATGATTTATCTGTATCGGAAATATAGCTATTCGCATGAAATGACAGTACAACACCCTTTTTGGGGAATTTTCACATTCCTTCTCGGCATAGTTGCAGGATGTGGAATAGAAAACAGCAGTGCGGGTATGATCGTTATTCTAACGTCTTACTTAGTCTATTATCACTTTTATTTGAAGATAAAGATCCGGCTCCCGATCCTTTGCGGATATGTGGGAAGTTTGATCGGTTTCGGTTTTCTCGTCTTTGCTCCAGGGAATCAGGAACGTTTACAGGCAAGCGAAAGCCTGTCCCTGCTTTTTAAATTTTTTGTTATCAATTATTACTGGGTCACATTTGTTGGTATTTTATGTATCCTTCTTCTTGTCTTGTTTTATGAAAGCAGGCATAAGAGGATTTGTTATAAAAAGTCAGGATTACAGGCAGGTATTTTTACTGTTTCAGCCGTTTTTTCTGCGTATTGTATGCTGGCAGCGCCTACGTCGCCTGAACGCACATGGTTTATCGTTTGTATTTATATGGTTTGTGCGAATGGGATCATTTTTGCCCATTTGAAATCAGAGTTGGCTGGGAACATTAAAAAGGGAATGATCTTATTTACTGCCGGCTTATTTTTTATAACGTTTGTTTCCATGCTGGATACGATGATTTCCAGTTATGAAATTACTGTACAGACAAAAGAACGGGAACATTATATTTTAGAACAAAAAGCACAGGGAAATATGGATATTATTACGCCGGTCATAACTCATAAATACCCGCTGCGTTCACATCACGATGCCCTGACCGGACTTTCGGATATTCAGACAGACCCCTCTTTTTGGATCAATCAAGTACTAGCTGATTATTATGGCGTCCATTCGATTACAGGCAGCGCGCCGAACACGCAAGCTTGAATCGTTCAGAATAGTAGTAAAAAATAGATCAAAATTTATGTACGATACATCATGGTCTGTAAGCGCTCCATGTAGTAAAATATATGTAGCAACAGATAGGTGCACTAACAAAAGGAGGTTTACACGATCATGAATAACATATTAAAAAAATGTATCGCATGGATGTTAACAGCAGCCTTCGTGATAGGTATTTTGCCGGCAGACCGTGTATCTGCCAAGACGATAGCAGCTGATCCGTCAGGCGTACCCTGTGTTTCTGATCTGGCGCAGGAACCGGGTGGATATCTGTTATGTTACACGAGAGAAAAAGATGACAGCATCAAAAGAAATGGTAAATTACATGGCATGTACCAGTCCGCAACGACTGACAGTATGCACTTAGCGTATAGTGCTGATGGGAGAAACTTTGAAGCGCTGAATGATAATACCGGCGTCTTATTTGCCAAAAATGATGGCAGCAAAACAAAAGTAATAAAACAGCCCTATTTATTTCGAATGAAAGAGGGCGGATTCGGTGTGTTAGCTATCCGAGCAGATGAAGGCGAGGAAAAGGGAGACAACAGAGGAGAGGTTTTATTCTTTACTTCCAACGATCTTGTTTCGTACGAAGAAGTGAAGAGGGTAACGTTAAGTGAAGAGGATTATATCCGGGATCCGGCCTGTGTCTATGAGGAAGCGTCCGGCCGCTATCTGATTACGTGGACGAGCGAAGATACGGGGATCAGTTATGCGAACCGGACAACGGATTTTGAAACCGTTGAGGCGAAAGAAGAAGCGGAACCGATCAAAACGGAGCCGATTGATTCTGGTATCCCATATGCGATAGAGAGTAATGTGATCGCGCTAACCGCACAAGAGGCAAAATGGATCCAAAACAAATTAGGCCGTGTCTCAAATACGACAGTTGACGATGCGTTTATTGAAACGGAACCAGGTCAGGCAGTCGATTTATCTGGAATTAAAGTGAACGCGAACTATTCGGACGGATCCAAAGCTGAAAAGAGTGTGGTATGGAACGTTAGTGATCTGGAAAAAATAGACTTTAACCGTGAAGGAACATATGAGGTGTCCGGTACGATCCGGCAGCTCTCAGACCGCATTTCGGAAGCCGGGAACTATCCATTTATCGCCGGACGGGCGGATCCCAATGTCGTGTTCTATCAAGGAAGATACTATTTTATCGCGACGAATGAATCGGGTAATACTGGTCTGTATATCCGCGAATCCGATACCGTGACCGGACTAAATGAATCGGAAGAACATCTCGTGTACGACGAAGCGAAAGCGGCAGAGGCAGGCATCGTTTCCAAGAGTAATCACTGGGCACCAGAACTTCATGTGATACAGGGTAACTTGTATATGTTTTTTGCGACAAATATCGGCACTGGGTTTGACGTACAGGCGATGATCATGAAGTTAAAAGAGGGTGGAGATCCAACGCTATATGCGGACTGGGAAACGCCTCAACGGTATCTCGATAAGGATGGGAAGGTTCTGAGTACCTATTACGGAGGGATCACGCTCGATATGACGCATTTCTCTTACAACGACAGGCACTACGTCGTTTGGTCACAGAGAAATTTTAGTAAAAATGGGGGAACCGCTGATCTTTGGATCGGAGAAACGACGGCGGAAAATCCGGGACAGCTGATCAGTGATCCGGTTAAGATCGTATCCTGTGAATACAGTTGGGAGAGAAATAATAAAACACCTGTGACAGAGGGGCCGTTTGTCATCCTAAGAGATAACGTGCTGTATCTGACCTATTCGGGTGGCGCAACTGACGAATCGTATTGTGTTGGTATGACACAGATCGCTCTGTCCGAAGATGTGGATTTTCTTCAGGCAGACTCCTGGAAGAAAACAAACTATCCAATCTTAACCGGACTGTCTTCCCGGGGTGAGGATTCCTATCATGGACCGGGCCATAATTCGTATGTAACCGATGAAGATGGCAGCCTGATCAATGTCTTTCATGGAAGGCCGGGCAACGGAAATGCGTTCCAGCGGGATGCCTTTTTGCGAATTGTTCATTTTGGATCTGACGGTGCGCCGATCCTGAATATGGAAGAAGAGTATGAAATCCTTCCACAAAATAAACAGGTCACATTAACTGTAGTCGTAAAAGAGAAAAAGCAAGAACCAGTCTCAACGCCTCCAGCTGGTACTGGTACTGCGCCTGCGCCGTCCGTCCCATTGCAGAAAACACCTGATCCGGGAATGGAAAACGAACAAAAAAAAGGAACGGTATTTCAGAGCGGTAAGCTTCAGTATAAGATTACTGGAACTAAAAAAGCAGAAGTTCAAAAGGCGGTCGGTAAAAATATTACGAATGTTACTGTTCCGGCGGCTGTTTCCTATCGCGGGCAGACCTATAAGGTGACCAGTATCGCGGCGAAAGCATTTCGAAACAATAAAAAATTAAAACAGGTTTCGATCGGAAAATGGGTGACTGCGATCGGGGCAAAGGCTTTTCAAAACTGCAGTAAACTGAAAAATGTTCGGATCCATGCCTCAAATATAAAAAAATCAGGCACGGGCGTATGGACCGGTATTCATAAGAAAGCGATCGTAAAGGTGCCTTCGGGACAGTATAAACGATATAAAAAAATGTTTCAGAAAAAAGGCCTGCCTAAGTCTGCCAGCATGAAAAAAGGGTGAGTAAAACCGCAGGGCGGGTAACACAAGGGTAGTAAAAGAGATAAAGAAAGATAAAGAAACAGTAAAAAAAGAGATTGACAATCGTTTTGACCCATGATATATTATAGTAGTATGCCGCACAACGAGGTATAGTTCTGCCCTTTTGCACTTTTCAGGAGAGCGGACACCACAGTTGGCGAGTAAATGAATTAGGAGGTGCTATATGTACGCGATTATAGCAACCGGTGGTAAACAGTATAAGGTAGAAGAAGGCGACGTGATCAAAGTAGAAAAGCTTGGTGTTGAAGCGGGAGAGACGGTTACGTTCGATCAGGTTCTCGTTGTCAGTGACGGCGAAACAAAGGTTGGTACTCCGACCGTAGCAGGAGCATCTGTGACAGCAACTGTTGTAGCTGAGGGAAAAGCGAAAAAAGTTATTGTTTACAGATATAAAAGAAAAACCGGCTACCATAAGAAAAATGGGCACAGGCAGCCATTTACCCAGGTTAAGATCGATAAGATCAGTTGTTGATCACTCGTAAAAAAGAGGGTGTGTCTTATGATACAAATTGATGTGAAGAAATCGGAAAGTGGTGACATAATCGGGTTTTATGTGTCCGGTCATGCCGGGTTTTCCCCATGCGGAACAGACGTTGTCTGTGCAGGTATTTCGGTATTGGTGTTCAATTGTATCAATTCGATTGAGCAGTTTTCTAAAACACGGTTTGATTTGATCCAAAATGAAACGGATGGAATCATTGATTTTTCCTGCAAAGAGCCGCTGGACGACAAGGCAAACCTGCTTTTGCGTTCCATGTTCTTAGGTGTGCAAGGGATTCAGGACACATATGGCAGCAAATATGTTACGTTACATTAATCGATTGTTAGGAGGAAAATGACATGTTGAAAATGAACCTTCAGTTTTTTGCCCATAAAAAGGGAATGGGGTCTTCCAAAAATGGACGTGATTCCGAGTCGAAGAGATTAGGCGCGAAAAGAGCAGACGGACAGTTCGTATTAGCCGGCAACATTCTTTACAGACAGCGCGGTACAAAGATCCATCCGGGCACGAATGTTGGAAAAGGCGGCGATGATACATTATATGCTTTGGTAGATGGAGTTCTTCGTTTTGAGAGAAAAGGAAGAGACAAAAAACAGGCTAGTGTGTATCCAGTAGAAGCCAAATAAAGTAAGGTGATATGAGGGCTGTCAAAGTTTTTGACAGCCCTTTGAGTATTTGATAAAGCCGCCGGGATGCGGCAGAATGCGAGGAAACATGTTTGCAGATCAGGCGAAAATTTATATTCGGTCAGGAAAAGGCGGCGACGGGCATGTGAGCTTCCGCCGTGAACTTTATGTGCCGGCGGGCGGGCCGGACGGCGGCGACGGTGGTCGCGGCGGCGACCTGATTTTTGAAGTCGATCCGGGCCTCAATACATTAAATGAATTTCGGCATATACGGAAATATTGTGCCGGTGACGGGGAACCGGGCGGGAAAAAGCGATGCCACGGTAAAGATGGAAATGATCTTATTGTAAAGGTGCCGGCGGGCACGATCATCCGAGAGGCAAATTCGGGACAGGTCATCACGGATATGTCGTATGAAAATAAGCGTGAGGTCATTTTAAAAGGAGGCCGGGGCGGGAAAGGAAACCAGCATTATGCCACGCCTACCATGCAGGTCCCAAAGTATGCACAGCCGGGCAAACCGGCGATGGAACTCGAAGTGATACTTGAGCTAAAAACCATTGCCGATGTGGGATTGGTGGGATTTCCAAACGTCGGGAAATCCACATTTTTGTCGCGTGTCACAAATGCGCGGCCTAAAATCGCCAACTACCATTTTACGACTTTGAACCCCAATCTCGGTGTCGTTGACCTGGACGGGACGGATGGCTTTGTCATTGCGGATATCCCCGGACTAATCGAAGGAGCTTCGGAGGGGATCGGACTCGGTCATCAATTTTTAAAACATATTGAGCGGACAAGGGTGATGATCCATATGGTGGATGCCGCGTCGACCGAAGGGCGCGACCCCATCCAGGATATCCGGGTCATAAACGAGGAACTACGGGCATACAGCGAGGAAGTGGCGTCACGCCCCCAGGTGATCGCGGCAAATAAAACCGATTGTTTCTATGGTGACGAGGAAGAAACGGTCGTTACGCTGCTTCAGGAGGAGTTTGAACCACAGGGGATCCGGGTGTTCCCGATATCGGCTGTCACAGGTAAGGGAGTCAAAAAACTCTTATATCATGTGAAAGGAATGCTCGACGAACTAAAAGAAGAAAAGGTAATGTTTGAAAAAGAGTATCTGATCCAGGAACCTGACTTTCAGAATGAACCGTATTCTGTCTGGAAAGAGGAGGAAGGTGTATTTAAGATTGAAGGTCCCAGAGTGGAACGCATGCTTGGATATACGAATCTTGACTCAGAAAAGGGATTTGAATTTTTCCAGAAATTTATGAAAAATAACGGGATACTGGATGAATTGGAGGAACTTGGGATAGAAGACGGTGATACGGTGCAGATTTATGGATGGAGTTTTGATTATTACCGTTAAGTGATACTTTAGTTCAATAGGCGCAAAAGTCGTGCGCGAATGGAGGAAAAGATGACAAGTAAACAGAGAGCCTATTTAAAAGGACTTGCCATGAAACTGGATCCGGTGATCCAGATTGGAAAAGCATCTATCACACCGGAATTGACGAAAGCGGTGGATGAAGCGTTGGAAGCCAGGGAGCTGATTAAACTTCATGTACTGAAAAATTGTTTCGACGATCCGAGAGGAATCGCGGAAATCATAGCAGAGAGGACGCGTTCCCAGGTGGTTCAGGTGATCGGAAAAAAAATCGTCCTTTACAGGGAATCGAAGGATCATAAGATATTATCCTCGGATCAAAGGGCAGCATCCCCTAAAAGAAATTAAAAGAGGAATCCAAATCGTTTTTCAATAATTTGTTGCGAATCTATCATTACGAAAAGAGGGAGATCATGGCTCGAATCGGGATAATGGGAGGGACATTTAATCCGATACACAATGTACATTTGATCATGGCAGAAGAAGCCAGACGGCAGTTTCGATTAAAAAAGGTGTTATTTATACCTTCGAAGAATCCGCCTCATAAGAAAAAAAAGACCATTGTATCGGATGAACACCGAAAACGTATGATCCAGCATGCGATACAGGGCAACCATGCTTTTCTTTTTTCAGATATGGAACTGGAAAGAGAAGGTACGACATATACAAAAGATACGCTTTCGGCACTCAAACAGTTATATCCAAAAGATAAATTCTATTTTATCGTGGGCGGAGATTCCCTAGCTTCCATGGAGATGTGGTATGAGCCGGCGTATATATTTAAAAACTGCCGTATTTTAGCGGCGAACCGGGACGAAACCGATGGAAGACAGATTCGAAAACTTAAGACTCGTTATGAGAAAAACTACGGGGCTGAGATATCAGAAATCAAAATGCCTCCCATATCCATATCTTCCGAAATGATCCGTAACAAACTGGCCGATCACAGTTCCATATCAGGTTACGTACCAACTTGTGTCGAACGATATATTCGCACCAACCAATTGTACGGATGTTTGGATCCCCTGTTTTTGCACACTCCGTCCGAACAGGAAGTAATCCGCTATTTAGACGCCAATCTGAAACCAAAGCGTTTCCTCCACACACTCGGTGTAGCGGCGACGGCTGCCAATCTTGCTGCTGTTCATCATGGGAATCCGAAAGAAGCGTATCTGGCAGGACTACTGCATGACTGCGCGAAGTATCTTACCGGGGAAGAAGGGGTGGAATTATGTGAGCAGGAACAGATTCCGCTCTCGGAGGTGGAACGGAAAAATACAGTGCTCATTCACGGAAAATTAGGCGCACACTTTGCCAAAACCCGGTACGGAGTTGAAAACGAGGAAATCCTGTCTGCCATCCGTTATCACACGACGGGTCGGCCCGGTATGGGACTTTTGGAAAAAATCATTTATTTAGCTGATTTTATGGAACCTGGCAGAAAGATGGAATGCCAGCCGCATACACTGACAGAAATCAGAAACATGTGCTATATCGATATCAATGAGGCACTCCGGATGGCGTTAGAGTGCTGTATAGGCTATTTACAGCAGACGCACGAGTTAGAACTGGACCCGCTGACGTTGGAAACATATGAGTATTATAGAGAGGAGAGCGAACATGCTGAATGCAAAGGAAATGGCGAAAGTTGCTTATGACGCGCTGGATGAAAAATTGGGAAAAGATATACGGATCATTCAGATTGATGAAATATCGGTCATCGCCGATTATCTCATCATAGCAAACGGAAACAGTAATACGCAGATCATGGCATTATCGGACAATGTTGAAATGAAAATGCAGCAAAATGGCATCCCGATCAAGCAAAAGGAGGGAAATCGAAATTCCACCTGGATCCTAATGGATTATGGCGACATCATCGTGCATATCTTTTCACCGGAAGACCGGCTGTTTTATGATCTGGAACGGATCTGGCGGGATGGGGTAAGCGTGGAACCGGAATCCCTGTCGGGTAACTGACCAAACGAACTGCATCGTTTAGATATTTGTAATTGCGAAAAGCGGTTTTCCGGCGCATAAAAATCTGCCGGAGAGCCGCTTTGTGATTCCGCAGATGGAGATAAAAGCTGGCTTATTTCATCAATCGGAACAAACCGATCACTACGCCGAGAATAACGACATGATCGGCATAAATAGGTTCCATCGTATCATTTTCCGGCTGCAGGCGAAAACGTTCCCCTTCTTTGTAATAAGTTTTTACTGTGGCGGAGTCATCGATAAGGGCAACGACGATATCTCCATTCCTGGCAGTCGGGGTCTGTTGTACGATCACCTTGTCCCCCTCGTAGATACCGATATTGATCATACTCTCACCGCGGACATTTAAAATAAACAGGTCACCTGCAGGAAGTTCATCCGCGAGAAGAGGAAAATATCCGCTGATGTTTTGTTCCGCGAATATCGGCTGTCCTGCGGCAACGGTGCCGATGATCGGAATATTCCGCATCTCTTTCCGGGTCAGGTTAAAGCTGTCGTCTACGATCTCAATCGCGCGGGGTTTCGTGGGATCCCTGCGGATATAACCGTTTTTTTCCAATGTTTCCAGATGCGAATGGACCGAAGACGTGGATTTCAGGTGAACGGCCTGACAAATCTCACGGACGGCGGGCGGATATCCCTTCGATAGGATCTGCTCTTTTATATACTCTAATATTTCACTTTGTTTGGCTGAAATGCGACCATTGCCCATATGTGTTCCCTCCTAGTATATGTGTTGGTACTATCACTATAGCACATTTCTTGCTGGATGTCAAACGTTTGTTCTGATTTTTTAAATTCCCCACTGCGAACACGTATAAAAACACGATACAATGCAAATGCTTTTGTTAGAACTCAGAAGCGAACATTAAGAAATTTGATTTTTATGGTAGACAAAATCGCGTTATAAAGTTATAATAGATGAGAAAGCGTTTTGGTTAATTTTAATAAGGAGAGAGAAACAAATGAGCGAAGGGAAACAACAAAAATTTGGTGAAAAATTAAAACATGATAAAAAATTTAGATTTGAATTTATAGTAGGGATTTGGACAGGCCTTATTTCCATTTTTCTGATCGTTGCCGTTTTTAAAGTCGGCGGGGTATATCTTGCGGCAAGCAATGATACGGTGGAAACCGATGAGGTCACAGATGATTCCCCGGTTCTCGTATCGGAACCTGCCTTTGAGGCAGATGAGCCTGAAGAGACAAAGCGGCCATATGAATCGGCGATCATCAATCACAATGAAGAAGATTTTATGAATGAGGAGGATGAAGAGGATGAGGATTTGAAAACGGCCGAAACCGCTTATGCGACTGCAGTTGTCAATCTTCGTAAAGAACCCGCGCTCACAGCGCCGGTGATCGGGAAACTCCAGCCAGGAGATCGGGTGACGATCGTTAAATTTGATAAAGAATGGACACACGTTAAATTTAATGGAAGCGAAGGATATGTAAGTACGATCTACCTGAGTACGAGAAGACCGGCGGACGAACCGGCTGAACCATCGGTAACAACGCCGAAACCGGCATCTACGGTGAAACCGAAACAAACGTCCAAACCAAAGCAGACAAAAAAACCAAAAGTAACAAAGAAACCGAAAAAGACTGAAAAACCAGATGAGATGGATGAAACGGATAACGATCCGACGAAAGCACCGGATCCGACAAAGGCGCCGGATCCGACAAAAGTGCCAGAGCCGACAAAGGCGCCGGATCCGACGAAAGCGCCGGATCCGACAAAGGAGCCGGAGCCCACAAAGGAGCCGGATCAGTCAGAAGTTTCTGAATAGAGCGAATACATACTGTTTACGAATGGAGGAGATGAATGGGAGAACAGTTGACACCAATGATGCAAAAATATTTGGAAACTAAAAATGAATATAACGACTGCATCTTATTTTACCGATTGGGCGATTTTTATGAAATGTTTTTTGAAGATGCTAAATGCGTCTCAAAAGAACTTGAACTTACGCTTACTGGAAAAAGCTGTGGATTAAAAGAAAGGGCACCCATGTGTGGTGTCCCCTTTCATTCTGCGGAAGGTTATATTACCCGTTTGGTATCCAAAGGATATAAAGTGGCGATCTGCGAACAGGTGGAAGATCCGAAACAGGCAAAGGGGCTTGTGAAACGTGAGGTGATCCGCGTGGTTACCCCTGGTACGAACTGCAATCTGACATCGCTTGACGAGAGCCAGAATAACTACCTGATGGGGATCGTCTCCACAGACGACCTGTTTGGTCTGGCAGTTGCGGACGTAACGACTGGGGAATTTCTATTGACTGAGGTCGATTCCCTCGGGAAGCTGTTGGACGAGATCAATAAGTTCAATCCTTCGGAAATCATATGCAACGATTCCTTTTACATAAATGGACTTGAAATCGAAGAGCTGACTGGGCGGCTTGGCATTTCCATTTCTTCGCTGGCTCCGCACTATTTTGACGAAGAACTCTGTAAAAAAACACTCTGCCGCCATTTTTCCGTGGCAACGCTCGACGGGATGGGATTGGGGGATTACTCCGCCGGTATCACGGCTGCCGGTGCGGTTATGGAATATTTGCTGGAAACGCAAAAAAATTCCCTGTCACACATGTTATCGCTTGTTCCGTACCAGACAGGGAAATACATGTTATTGGACCGCAATACGAGGAGAAATCTGGAACTGGTGGAAACACTACGAGAAAAACAGAAGAGGGGTTCGCTTCTCTGGGTACTTGACAAGACAAAGACGGCGATGGGGGCAAGAAAGCTTCGGAACAGCTTGGAACAGCCGCTCATTGACCGGGATGAGATCGTAAAGCGCCACGACGCGATCGAGGAATTGAACCAGAATATGATCACGAGGGAAGAGATGCGCGAGTATCTGAACCCCATCTATGATTTGGAGCGACTGCTCAGTAAGATCAGTTATAAATCGGCAAATCCGAGAGATCTGATCGCGCTGCGCAGTTCCCTTGATATGCTGCCGCACCTCTTATTTTTATGCCAAAATTTTGACAGTCGTTTTTTTCAGGAACTCAGTGAAGAAATAGATCCTTTGGAGGATATTTGTTCCCTCATTTCGAGCGCTGTTCAGGACGAACCGCCGATCGCGCTCCACGATGGCGGGATCATCCGGGAAGGGTATGACGAACGGGTCGATCAGCTGCGCGCCGCCAAATCCGACGGAAAAACATGGCTCGCCTCTCTGGAAAGTGAGGAAAGGGAAAAGACGGGTATTAAGAACTTAAAGATTAAGTTCAACCGGGTATTCGGTTACTACCTCGAGGTGACAAATTCATATAAACATCTGGTGCCGGATAGC
Organism: uncultured Eubacterium sp.; assembly: GCA_910589665.1. Classification (GTDB taxonomy): domain Bacteria; phylum Bacillota; class Clostridia; order Lachnospirales; family Lachnospiraceae; genus Eubacterium_F. The sequence continues at coordinate 139,141 of CAJUTR010000003.1, forward strand.
TGGATGCGCAAGCAAACGCTGACAAACGCAGAGCGGTACACGACCGTACGGTTAAAGGAACTGGAAGATACGGTGCTGGGAGCAGAAGAGAAGCTGTATCATCTGGAATACGAACTATTCTGTCATGTGCGGGACCATATTTTTACACAAATTGACCGGATTCAGAGGACAGCGCGGGCAATCGCCTCGCTGGATATGGTCGCCTCCCTCGCTTATGTGGCGGAGAAAAACCAATATGTGCGGCCGGAGCTGAATGACAGTGGTAAACTGACGATCAAAGACGGACGGCATCCTGTGATCGAGCAGATGATCGATCATGAAATGTTTATTTCCAATGATACGTTTTTGGATGAAGATTCGCATCGCCTCGTTATCATAACCGGGCCGAACATGGCTGGAAAATCTACTTATATGCGGCAGACTGCCCTGATCGTCCTGATGGCGCAGCTCGGAAGCTTTGTCCCTGCGGCATCCGCTGATATTTCTATTGTCGACCGCATTTTTACGCGCGTGGGAGCGTCCGATGACCTGGCCAGCGGCCAGAGTACATTTATGGTGGAAATGACCGAAGTGGCAAATATCCTGCACAACGCCTCGAAAAAAAGCCTGATCATCTTGGATGAGATCGGTAGGGGAACATCTACGTTTGACGGCTTGAGCATTGCCTGGGCTGTTGTCGAACATATCGTGAATAAAAAAAATATCGGTGCGAAAACATTATTTGCCACGCACTATCATGAGCTGACCGAACTGGAAGGGAAACTGGAGGGAGTGCAAAACTACTGTATCGCCGTAAAGGAGGATGGGGAAGACATCGTATTTCTCCGGAAGATCGTCAAAGGCGGCGCCGATAAAAGCTACGGCATTCAGGTCGCGAAACTTGCCGGTGTCCCAGACAACGTGCTGGAACGGGCGCATGAGATCGCGAGAGAATTAGAGAATGGCAGCATCAACCCTATGATACTGTCTGATCCGTCTGCTGCCGATGCGGCATACAATGGATCGGCGAACACCTTATCGGTACACGCCGGATCGGCGCCTGTAAAAGAGGAGATGGAGCAGCTCTCTATTTTTGACGCCGTCACGTCGTTTCGCTATGAGGACATCCTTTTTGAGTTGCGCGATATCGACCTGTCCCATGTCACGCCGATGGATGCAATGAATCTTGTATATAAATGGCAAAATAAGTTGAAAGATAAATGGTAAGAAATGATGATTCAGGTTTTAGATCAGAATACGATAAACCAGATCGCGGCCGGAGAGGTCATTGAGCGGCCGGCTGCCGTGGTGAAAGAATTGGTGGAAAATGCGATTGATTCCGGGGCAACCGCGGTGACGGTGGAAATCAAGGAAGGCGGGATCCGGTTCATCCGTATTACAGATAACGGATGCGGCATCCGCCATGAGGAGATCCCGCTGGCATTTGAGCGGCATGCGACGAGTAAGATCACAGGCATCGAGGACTTACTGCGAGTCAAGAGCCTCGGTTTCCGGGGCGAGGCTCTTTCAAGCATTGCCGCCGTTTCTCAGGTAGAACTCATTACAAAAGAGGCCGGAGCCATTCTCGGTTCACGCTATGAGATACAGGGTGGGACTGAAATGGCGAAGGAGGAGATCGGCTGTCCCGATGGTACGACGTTTATCGTGCGGAATTTATTTTATAATACGCCGGCGAGAGGGAAATTTCTGAAAACAAAAACGACAGAAGGAAATTATGTCAATGACGTCGTGGTTCACTTCATCTTATCTCATCCTGAAATCCGCTTCAAATTTATTTGGGACGGCAGGACAAAAATCCAGACTTCGGGGAACGGAAATGTAAAAGATAATATTTATAACCAGTTTGGCGCGGACATTACAAAAGCGCTCCTTCCCATCGACATCGAAAAACAGGGGATGAAGGTGTCTGGATTTATTGGAAAACCGGAGCTTTCCCGCGGCACCCGCTCTTTTATGAACTATTACATCAATGGAAGATATATCAAAAGCCCAGTCGTACAAAAGGCGATCGAAAGCGCCTACAGCGGATTTACCATGACAAACCGGTTTCCATTTACCACATTATTTTTAGACATAGACAGCTCCCTTCTCGACGTTAATGTCCATCCGTCAAAGATGGAAGTCCGCTTTACGAACCAGGAAGATGTCTATGGCCTGTTAGAGACTGGACTGCATGAGGTACTCAAACAGGCTGTCCTTATACCGAACGTGACACTTTCGGATGGATCGGAACGAACAGCGAAAGCCAAAAAAGAGGAAAAGAAGCAAATACCGCGGCCAAATTCACCCGAACCATTTGAGACAGCACGGATCAGGCAGGAACAGGCAGAGAACGAACAAACCAGACAGGAACAGGCGTCATCTGCTCTCTGGTCTGTGGATCAAAAACCAATGATCGAGCAGAGAAAACATCCGGAGCCAGCAAAAGTACATCCCATCCAGCAATACGAACAGCAGACGATGCCGCAGGGCGAATTACTGAAAGAAGACGATTCGGTGTCATTCCGGCTGATCGGACAGGTGTTTGACACGTACTGGCTTGTGGAGTGGAAGAATGAACTGCTGATCATCGATCAGCATGCTGCCCACGAAAAAGTATTGTATGAACAGCTGATCCATGAATTGGACACAAACCATGTTTACAGTCAGAATCTGCTGACGCCGATCGTTTTAACACTGACGCACAAAGAAAAAGAAGTGCTTCAGACCTATTGGGAAACATTTGCGAAATTAGGATTTGAAATCGACGATTTTGGCGGGGATGAATACGCCATCAAAGCAGTTCCTTCCCATTTTCTACACCTGGCATCCAGACAGCTATTTTACAGCATTCTAGATGAACTGCTGGAAAACCCGATGGCATCCAGATACGGCTCCATCACGGACCGCTGTGCGTCGATCGCCTGCAAGGCGGCAGTAAAAGGAAACCATACCCTTTCCTTTGCGGAGGCCGAGACTCTATTCAAGCAAATGTTACAGGCGAAAGAGCCGTATCACTGCCCGCATGGCCGGCCGACGACGGTTTCCATGTCGAAACAGGAATTTGAGAAGAAATTTAAAAGGATCGTATAAGATATGAAAAGACCACTTATTATACTTACCGGCCCGACGGCGGTCGGGAAAACAGCTGTTTCGATCCAGCTGGCAAAGGCAGTTGGAGGCGAGATCGTCTCTGCGGATTCGATGCAGATCTACAAGTATATGGATGTGGGAACGGCGAAGATCATGCCGGATGAGATGGAGGGCGTGCCGCACCATCTCATAGATGAGATCACGCCGGACACCCCATTCCACGTATATGAGTTTAAAAAAATGGCGCAGGCCAGTATGGAACAGATTTATGAGCGCGGCAACATTCCCATCGTCACAGGAGGCACCGGTTTTTATATCCAGGCGCTTTTATATGATATTGATTTTTGTGACGAGCCGGCCGACCATGCCTATCGGCGTGAACTAACAGAAATTTCAGAAGAGAAGGGGGCCGGATACCTTCACGACATGCTGCGCGCTGTCGATGAGGATTCCGCACGCTCCATCCATCCCCATAATAGAAAGCGCGTCATCCGCGCGCTCGAATATTTTCATGACAATGGCGTGCCGATTTCCGTCCATAACAGAGAACAGCGGGAAAAACAGTCGCCATATCATTTTTTGTATCTCGTCCTCACGATGGATCGGCAGAAACTATATGAGAGGATCAATAAAAGAGTCGATCAGATGGTCCGTAACGGATTATTTGAGGAAACGGAAATGCTCCTAGCAAAGGGCTATACAAAAGACATGGTGTCCATGCAGGCGATCGGCTATAAAGAATTGTTTCCTTATTTTGAGGGAAGCGTAACAAAAGAAGAAGCCATCGAACAGCTGAAACAGGATACAAGACATTTTGCGAAGCGGCAGCTTACATGGTTCCGACGGGTGAGGGACGTAACCTTTATCCAAAAAGATGACTTTGAAAACGACGACGCCCTGCTCCGCGAACTACTTCAATTAGCAGAAAGGAAACTGGATTTATGATAGACAGGGAACATTTATATACGATGTATGAAAGCTGCGGGATCAGCCGGGCGGTACTCGATTATGGAAACGCCATCTGCCACAAACTGGAACCTCGATTTCATCAAATCGATGAGGTCGCGCAGTACAATCAGCTTAAAGTACTGCGGGCGTTTCATAACAACCGCGTCAGCGCCGAGCACTTGCATGGCAGCACGGGGTATGGTTATAATGACGACGGGCGGGACACGCTGGAAAAAGTGTATGCCGATCTATTCCAATGCGAAGACGCGCTTGTGCGATCGCAGATCACATGCGGCACGCACGCGCTTACGATCGCCCTCTCCTCGATCCTCCGACCGGGGGACGAACTTCTTTCCCCGGTTGGGAAGCCTTATGATACGCTGGAGGGGATCATTGGTATCAATGGCAAAAAAGAACCCGGATGCCTGCGCGAATTCGGTATTACGTATGCGCAGGTGGATCTGAAAGAGGACAGCAGCTTTGACCGGGAGAACATCCGGCAGGCTGTCAACGAGAGGACAAAACTTGTGACGATCCAGCGCTCAAAAGGGTACGCCATGCGCAAAACCTTATCGGTCAAACAGATCGGTGAATTGATCTCCTTTATAAAAACCTGTAAGCCGGATGTCATATGTATGGTAGATAACTGTTATGGGGAATTTGTCGATCTGATCGAGCCGACCGAAGTGGGCGCCGATCTGGTCGTTGGTTCCCTTATCAAAAATCTGGGCGGCGGTATCGCTCCCATGGGCGGTTATCTGGCCGGGAAGCGGGAACTTGTAGAGTTCGCTGCCAGCCGCCTGACAGCGCCGGGACTGGCAAAAGAAGTCGGCGCCTCTCTCAGTATCAATCCATCTTTTTATCAGGGATTATATTTTGCGCCTACAGTCGTGGCAAGCGCGCTCAAATGCGCTGTGTTTGCTGCCAATCTGTACGAAGGGCTTGGATTCGAGACAAGTCCGTCAGGTGAGGAAGAACGCAATGATATCATCCAGGCCGTAGCGCTCGGTTCCCCGGAAAAGGTCATCGCTTTCTGCCGCGGTATCCAGGCCGGTTCTCCGGTAGACAGCTACGTGGCGCCGGAGCCGTATGCGATGCCGGGCTATCACAGTGACGTCATCATGGCGGCGGGTAACTTCATTCAGGGGTCGTCCATCGAACTCAGCGCCGATGCCCCGATCGAGCCGCCCTACAGCGTCTACTTTCAGGGCGGTCTAACGTGGCAGCACGGGAAATACGGGATCCTGATGTCGCTGCAGCGTCTCGTAGATGAGAATTTAGTCGATTTGCGCGAGAAAAAGACGAAAACTATCTAAAAAAACTTTTGTTATTTCTATACTTTTATGAAAAATTATGGTAGAATAGTCATGTATGATTGGCGTTGGCAGGGTTAGGGAAACGTATGAGACAGAATTATAATACGATGAAGGATCTTCCTATATCGGAACGACCTTATGAAAAAATCGAAAAATATGGGGTTTCGTGTTTGTCCGACGCAGAACTGGTAGCCGTTCTTATCAAAAACGGCACCAGGAATAAAAACAGCGTCGAACTTGCCAGGGAAATTTTAAATCATCATCCGGTACACAAAGGACTGATCGGTCTGCATTATCTTTCCGATCAGGAACTAAAGCATATTGATGGGATCGGAAGGGTAAAAGCCGCACAGCTTTTATGCGCGGCAGAAATATCAAACCGCATGACAAAACAGCGCATACCGGAGCGCGAGCCATTTAACTCACCAGAGACGGTGGCAGGATTTTTTATGGAAGAAATGCGCACGAAAACGACGGAATCTACAGTTGTTGCTTTTTTGGACAACCGGTGCCGGCTGATTCGGTACGAGATACTATTTGTCGGTTCGATCTCTTCCTGTGTCGCAAATCCGAGGGAAATTCTGAAAAAAGCACTACAATACGATGCCTCCTGCTTCATACTGATACATAATCACCCCAGCGGGGATTGTACGCCCAGCCAGGCGGATCTTTCTTTGACCGAACGGGTCAAAGAGGCCGGCGAGTTGATCGGTATACAACTGCTGGATCATATTATACTTGGTGATTGTCAGTATGTCAGCCTTCGAGAGCGAGGACACATTTAATAGAAAAGATAGAGAGGATGAACAAAATGCCGGGAAAAGCAATAGGAATTGATTTTGGTACAAGCTCGATCAAAATTTATAAAAACGGGGAAGGCGTGATCTTACATCAAAAGAGCGTCATAGCAATCTATAAAAAAAACCATGTATTTGCCGTGGGGGACGAGGCGTTTGAAATGTATGAGAAGGCGCCGGAACATCTCGACGTGTCGTATCCCATCAAGAATGGAGTCATTGCCGATATCGGCAATATGCAGTCGATGATCGATTACTTTTTTACGGAATTAAATGGCAAGAAACGGTTTAAGGGGGCGGAGTATTTCATCGCCGTACCGACCGATATAACAGAAGTAGAAAAGAGGGCTTATTTTGATCTGATCGCTAATACAAATCTCAAGTCAAAGAAGATACACGTCGTGGAAAAACCGATCGCAGACGCGCTTGGCATGAACCTCGATATTACAAAATCGACGGGAACGCTCGTCGTCGATATCGGCGCAAATACAGCGGAGATCTCCGTATTGTCTTTGGGCGGCATCGTATTGAGCCGACTGATCCCAGTCGGTGGAAACCGCTTTGATGAGGCGATCATCCAAAAGATCAAAAAAGATATGAATTTTGTGATCGGCGAGAAGAGCGCCGAACTGATCAAGAAAAATATTGCCTCTGCGTATGTGACAGAGGATTCTCTTGATATATGCGGACGGAATCTTGTCACCGGGCTTCCGAGCGAGATCACCGTGACCGGTTCGATCATACACGACGCCCTGGCAGAACTGTTCCAGAACATCGTGGACTCCGTTAAGATCATCTTGGAGCGCACGCCGCCGGAAATCTCATCCGATATTTATAAATCCGGTCTGTATCTCACAGGCGGCTCCAGCCGGATCAAGGATCTTGGCAAATTCATCTATGAGGAACTTGGATTAAAAGTAAATTTGTGTGAAGAGCCGGAGAGCACGGTCGTCATGGGTCTTGGCGCGGTGATCGAGGATCCGGAACTGGCGAAACTGGCGTTATAAAATGAATAGTGATTGGATTGGAGCCTGTTTGATATGAAAAATAAACGGAAAAGAGGGCCGTCGTTTCATCCGAAATACATGTATATTTTCCTGAGTATCATCTGTGCGCTGCTCGTTGTGCTGAGTTTCAAATTTTCGAAACAGTTTGCTGGTTTTAAATCAACCGTGGGAGATCTGGTCTCACCGATGCAGGGCGGGATCAACCGGGTCGGGAAATATCTTTCGGATAAGATGGATCTGCTGGATTCAAAAGAGAAACTGCTGGAGGAAAATAAAAGCCTGAAAGAAAAGATCGATGCCCTGAACTATGACAATAAGATCCTTGCCAATGAAAATAGCAATCTCGATAATTTCCGGGAGCTGTATGAACTGGATAAACAGTACCCGGATTATCCGAAAGTAGCCGCCACGGTCATCGGGCGGGACGGGAACAACTGGTTCCGTCTGTTTACGATCGACAAAGGAAAAGACGACGGCGTGGATGTGGATATGAATGTCATTGCCGGTGACGGTCTGGTAGGGATCGTTTCGGAGGCAGGGAGGCACTACGCGAAAGTGCGGGGGATCATTGATGATAAAAGTAATGTCAGCGCCATGTTTGACAGCACGGGGGAGACATGTATGGTGAAGGGGAACATGCAGAGTATCTATAAAGGATACATCGACATTACGATGATCAGCAATTCGACGGAGGCAAAAGATGGGGACTCGGTCGTCACGTCGCGTATCAGTGACAAATTTCTTCCCGGCCTGCTCGTCGGATATGTTTCGAATATCAAGGACGAATCCGATGGATTGTCGAAATCGGCACAACTGACACCTGTCGTATCTTTTGATAAACTAGAATCTGTTCTTGTCATTACGACGTTAAAGGATTCATCGGAAAATGAGGATATCAAGAAGTATGATTAAACGAAGACTATCAACGATTATCATTATCGTGCTTGCTTTTATAATATGGACAACGACCTTTCAGTCTCTGAAGCTGGCTGATGTGGCGCCGAACATCATGCTGATCTTAGTCGTGTGCTATGCCTATATGAGGGGAAGGACTTCCGGTCTGCTGATCGGTTTCTTTTGCGGACTTCTTTCGGATATGATGTACGGGACGGTGATCGGACTTTACGCATTCGGATTAATGACGATCGGTTTCCTCTGCGGACACAGCCAAAAGATATATTTTACGGATAATTACATACTTCCCTGTGTGCTTGTCGGCATCAGTGACTTTGCCTATAGTATTTACTATTATGTGACGGAGTTTCTCGTCCGGGGGCGGCTTGATTTTCAGTTTTACTTCCTTACCGTGATCCTCCCCGAGATGATATATACTATGCTTCTGGCAGTTGTTGTATTCCGGCTTCTTAACATGCTTGAAAATTACCTGATGAAAAAAAGAGAGGAGGCGCAGCATTGATTTCTGCTATTTGGGACCATTTGAAAACGCTTGTTAGATCGCGCATTATCTCACTTCTTGTCGTGTATGTCATTTTGTTCAGCATCCTGGTCGGACGTCTGTTTTATCTGCAGATCGTACAGGGGGAGACGTACGATGAAAAGGCGACCATTAAAAATGAAAAAGTGAAAACACAAAAAAGTTCCCGCGGAAAGATTTTTGACTGCAAAGGAAACCTTCTTGCGACTAACGAACAAAGCTATGCGATCACCATTGAGGATACCGGGGAACTAGATACGAACAAAGCGCTCAACGAGGTGATCTTAAAAGCCATATCTCTCATTGAAAAACACGGTGATAAAGTTTCGGTAGAATTTCCAATCGAAATCACGAAAAAAGGCAAGTTTAAATTTAATGTAGACAAAAATGCCCAACTGCGTTTTAAACGTGAGATCTATTATTTGAAATCCGTCGATCTGCTGACGGAAGAGCAGAAGAACATGTCCGCCGAGGAATGTTTCCGCTATATCCGCACTTCGACAAAAACAAATGAAATCCATTTTTTTGACCCGCTGACCGGGGAGGAAAAAACAGACGAAGAGAAAGAAAAAAAAGAGCCTGATTACGATGACGCGACGGCCATAAAGATCATGGCGATCCGGTACGCGCTCATGATGAAAACGTATCAGAAATACGAGCCGGTTACGATCAGTTCCGACGTTTCGGCGGAAACAGTCGCTGCCATAAAGGAAAATTCAGCGGATCTGACCGGAGTGGAAGTGAGTGAAGATGCCAAACGGGTCTACAACGACAGTAAGTTCTTCTCACACATCATCGGCTACACCGGGTTGATCTCTTCTGAATCGCTGGCCGCTAGAAAAGAAAAAGATGACAAGACCTATACGGCTGCAGATCAGATCGGTAAGACAGGAATCGAAAATACGTACGAGGAGCAGCTGCGCGGAAAGAAAGGCAGTGATACGCTTGTCATAGATAATAGCTCCCGCATCGTGGAAACAAAAGATCATGTGGACGCCGTAGCCGGCAGCGACATTTATCTGACGATTGATTCAGATCTGCAGAAAGCCGCGTATAAACTGACAGAAAAAGCGATCGCCGGTGTATTGATTTCAAAACTTAATAACAGTAAAAGCGCTGGATCAAAAGGAAAAAAGGCAGATGACATCCGGATTCCTATTTATGACGTATACTGTGCGATCGTTGAAAACGGACTTGTGGACATCTCAAAATTTTCCGCTCCGGAAGCATCTTCTCTGGAGAAGGATATATTTGAAAAATTTACTTCGGCAAAGAATTCCACGCTCCGTACACTGAAACAATATTTGAAATATAATTACAGCACGCCGGGGAAAGATCTCTCGGATACAATGAATGAATATCTGGATCATATTTATACGATGCTCCGCCAGGAGGAAATCATTTCTTCCGACAAAATGGATAAGTCTGACCGCGTTTATAATGATTATGCAGATGGGAAAGTGAGCCTGAGCAAATTTCTCGTCTATGCGATCTCCAATAACTGGATCGATCTGAGCGCACTTGATGTCGGAGAAGATTATTACAGCACGGAAGAAATATATAAAAAAATGTACGACTATATTTTCGAATCCCTGACAGACGATCTTTCGTTCGATAAAAAGGTTTATCATACGCTGATCTATAATGACACCATCAGCGGCAGGGAAGTGTGCCTGTTATTGTATGAGCAGGGGTATTTAAAAAAGAACAAAACACAGATTTCAAAACTTCGTTCGGGGAGCATATCTCCGTTCAATTTTCTGAAATCAATGATCAGATCACTGGAAATCGCTCCCGGAGAACTGGGGTTGACGCCGTGCGCGGCATCCGTTGTCATTACCGAACCCAAAACAGGAAAAGTGAAAGCACTCGTATCCTATCCAAGTTATGATAACAATAAGTTTGCCAACTCGGTCGATACCGAATATTTTTCCAAAATAAACGTAAACTCAGCTTCTCCGTTGTTAAACCGTGCGACACAGCAGAAGACCGCTCCGGGTTCTACTTATAAAATGGTAGTTGCCACCGCGGCGCTGGAAGAGGGCGTGATCAATCCGTACTCCACGGTGACCGACCGTATCGTATTTGATAAGGATCCACCGAATCCGCCGAAATGCTGGAGCAAGTACAGCCACGGAACGATCAATGTATCACAGGCGATCCAGCACTCCTGCAACTATTTCTTTTATGAGATGGGATATCTTCTGAGCGGACAGGCAGGCGGTGTGATCAACCATGAACGGGGATTAAAGAAGCTGAAAAAGTATGCTGATATCTATGGATTTACAAATACATCTGGTATAGAACTGACAGAAGCGGAACCGACTGTTTCCGACGGAGATGCCGTGAGGTCTTCGATCGGCCAGGGCAATAACAGTTACACACCGGTACAGATCGCCAGATATGTATCTACGATCGCGAACGGCGGAACCTGCTTTGACCTTACACTCGTAGACAGCATAAAAGACGTGGTAAAAGACAAGCAAAAAACAAATAAAGCAAAAATAAGAAACAAACTGGACATCCAGAGCAGTACGTTAGATGCCATTCAAAAAGGAATGTATATGGTGGTCAATGAAAGCAGCAGCCTGAAATCGATCTTCCAGGATGTTCCTGTGAAGGTGGCAGGAAAGACCGGTACGGCTCAGATCAGTAAAAACGAGCCAAACCATGCCCTGTTTGTATCTTATGCGCCGTATGAGTCACCGGAGATCGCGGTAACCGTTGTCATACCAAATGCGTTTACTTCGAGCAACGCGGCGCTGTTAGCCAGCAATATATACAAATACTATTTTGATGAGTCGTCGAGAAAGAAACTTTTGAAAAATACGGCGACTAGTACAGCCGGAACATCGGGCGGCTTTGCTGACTGACCGCAGGCGCAATATAGAAGCAAAAAGTGAAGAGGATTCACTTTGCAGAAATGAGGAGAAGTATGAAGAACCCTGTAGTCATTAAGGGAACGAAATCCGGTATCATCGTTCATTTAAGCGATGAACTTTCGTTTTCGGAACTGATGGAAAAAGTGAGAGAAAAATTCAGATCATCCGCCGGATTTTTGGGCAATGCCCAGATCGCCCTTTCTTTTGAAGGCAGAACATTAAACGATGACGACCAGCTCAAACTGGTAGATTGCATCACTGAAAATTCCGATCTCGATGTCGTCTGTGTCATTGATGACAACGCGGAGCGGGAAGCGTATTTTAGTAAGACACTGGAAGAGAAACTGATGGCCATGAATACGAACACGGGGCAGTTTTACAAGGGAACGCTCCGTTCTGGCCAGGTTCTCGAGTTTGATACGAGCATTGTCATTTTAGGAGACGTCAATGCTGGCGCGCAGGTCGTGTCGGCGGGTAATGTCGTCATTTTAGGAAAATTACTGGGCAATGTGTATGCCGGTGCCTCCGGAAGGAGCAATTCCTTTGTTGTGGCGCTCCACATGAGTCCGAATCAGATCCGGATCGGCGACGTGATCGCCAGGAGCCCGGATGAAAAAAAGAAAGTGGAAGCAGAAACAAAAATAGCGTTTTCACAAGATGGAAATATCTATATTGAACCTTTGGACCGCAATGTCCTAAAAGATATTTCTCTTTAAAAATATTGTATTGTATGGTACAATGAATAAGATTTGCAAGAAGGAAAGGATAGGTAAAACAACATGAGTGAAGTAATTGTTATCACCTCCGGAAAAGGTGGTGTAGGAAAAACAACTACGACGGCAAACGTAGGCACCGGATTAGCAAAGGAAGGAAAAAAAGTAGTGCTGATCGATACGGATATCGGACTCCGCAACCTCGATGTAGTAATGGGACTCGAAAATCGTATCGTATACAATCTTGTCGATGTAATAGAAGGAAACTGCAGGATCAAACAGGCATTGATCAAGGACAAGCGGTATCCGAACCTCTATCTGCTCCCCTCTGCCCAGACACGGGATAAGTCGGCAGTTTCACCAGAGCAGATGGCAAAGCTGACCGAAGAATTAAAAGAAGAGTTTGATTACATATTGCTGGATTGTCCGGCCGGTATAGAACAGGGATTCCAAAACGCGATCGCCGGGGCAAACCGCGCGCTCGTCGTTACGACGCCGGAAGTATCCGCTGTCCGTGATGCAGACCGGATCATCGGCCTTTTGAACGCAAATGACGTGAAAAAGGTGGAACTCGTTGTCAACCGTCTGCGCGCCGATATGGTGAAACGGGGCGATATGATGTCCAGTGATGATGTTGTGGAAATCCTAGCTATTGATTTGCTCGGTATCGTGCCAGACGACGAAAGCATCGTCGTATCGACCAATCAGGGGGAACCGCTCGTTGGCACGAAAACAATGGCTGGACAAGCATTTGAAAATATATGTAAACGGATCAAGGGAGAAGAGGTTCCTTTTTTGGATCTGACAAAAAACAGCGGATTTTTCTCTAAGATTAAGCACAAATTTAAAAACAATTAGAAAAGGGGATATCACCACTATGGGAATTTCAGATTTTTTTCGAAGAAAATCGTCGGGAAATGTCGCCAAAGACCGCTTGAAACTCGTACTCGTTTCAGATCGCGCGAACTGTTCGCCTGAGTTGATGGAACAAATTAAAAACGACATCATCCGCGTACTTTCGAAGTACGTGGAGATCGATCAGGACGGTCTGGATATCAAAATAGAGCAGACAGAATCAGAAGGTAATAACGGTTCGGTACCCGCCCTTTATGCGAATATTCCGATCGTCAGCATGAAACAGTCAAAATAAGTGATTGGTAAGTGAAAATATTATGGGAAATAAAATAAAAGAAAAAGCACGTATTTGGTTAACATCAAAGAGATATAACTGGCGGAACTACGATATCGCGCTCGTGATCGTCGTGCTGGCGTTATCTCTGATCAGTTCCTATATTTTATCCATATTGAATGTACAGAATCATCATATCGGCTCGTTGAAACGTCAGATTTTTACTGTTGCAGCGGGTCTGTTTATCATTGTCCTGTTTTCACTCATTGATTATCATACCATTTGTACGTATGTCCCACTGCTTTATATTGTTACGACCATCTTAGTTGCCTGTACGCGGTTTTCACCGCTCGGTACGACTCTGAACACCGATTCGTACCGTTGGCTTGATTTCAAAGTCTTCAATTTACAGCCGTCTGAAATTTGTAAGATCGTTGTAATCCTGTCACTGGCTGCCTTTTTTGTCTATCGAAGGGAAAAGCTGCAGACGTTCCAGACATTTTTTCTCGCGTGTCTGATCGCGTTTTTACCAACCGGTTTCATCCTCGTACAGTCTGATCTGTCCTCAAGTGTGGTCATCATCGTAGTACTTGGCATGATGCTCCTTTCTTCCGGGATCGGCAGAAAGATAATAGGGCCGGTGATCGCGGTTCTCGTGCCGGTCAGCGGCTTTTTGGTCTGGTATATCTTCCAGCCAAACCAGCTTCTTTTGGATAAATACCAGCTCCGGCGGATCACCGGCTGGCTGAATCCGGAGACACAGGCACTCGGCACGATGTACCAGCAGAATAACTCGGTTTTATCCATCGCCTCAGGCAAATTATATGGAAAAAGACTGTTGGAAGAGGCGGCGGAGAGCAGGAATTACAACTCGGTCGGCGTCATCGAGAGTGATTTCATCTGGACGCCGATCAGTGAGGAATTTGGATTTATCGGCTGTATGGTCATTTTGGCACTGCTGTCTGTCATTATCATAAAATGTTTTCTTGCTGCAAAACGAGCCAAAGATTATATGGGGATGATGATCGCGATCGGGATCGGTTCCATGTTCTGTTTCCAGATCTTTTTTAACATCGGGGTAGCGACATCGATCCTGCCAAATACAGGACTTCCGCTTCCGTTTTTGAGCAATGGATTGTCTTCGATGATGAGCAGTTCGATGGCCATCGGGATCCTCATCAATATCGGATTGCAACCGAATCGCGGGAGCAACAGCAGTTATGTGGACAGCTTAACTATGAAATAGAATGGAGAAGAGTATGAATATAGGGATAATTGCTCATGATTCCAAAAAAATACTGATGCAGAATTTTTGTATCGCGTACCGGGGGATCCTGAGCAAACATGAGATTTATGCAACGGAAACGACGGGCAGGCTCGTAGAAGAGGTGACAAACTTAAACATCCACAAGTATCTGGCCGGTCATTTGGGGGGCGAAAAACAGTTGGGCGCTCAGATCGAGAGCAATGAAATAGACCTCGTTATCTTTTTGCGGGATCCTCTGACGAAAAAATCACATGAACCGGAAGTTACTACCGTGTTTCAACTGTGTGACGTCCACAACATTCCGTTAGCAACAAATGTAGCATCTGCGGAACTGCTGATCAAAGCGCTTGAGCGGGGCGATCTGGACTGGCGCGAACTCGTCCGCTCCTAAGTGTCCGCTCTTGAGTGTTCGCTCATCAGCGTTCGCTCCGAAGGAAAGGAATGATCGTTTTTGGAAAATAGAAAGATTATCCAATATAAAAAACCATTTCGGCCCAAAGTTGCCACGATGATCTTATGTATTATCATTGTCTATGTCGCAGTGGTTGCGTGGAATTATTTCAGCAAGGAGCACATCAGTATTTATGAAGTAAATGAGACGAGTATCGCCGACGACAGCACCATCACAGGATTCATTACCCGGGAGGAAACTGTAGTGGCGGCAGATGAGAGCGGCTATGTAAATTTCTATCATGCCGATCAGAGCAAAGTTGGAAAAAATGAAGTCATTTACACGATCGACAGTACGGGGGCTGTCAATGAACTGCTCAATGAGGTGGAAACTGGTTCTGCTACGACTGCGAGCGATATTACAAAACTGCGTGAAGTCATCCAGGATTATTATGTCAACTATAATCCCGCCGCTTTTTATAAAGTCAGGGATTTTCATTATAGTATAGAAAATTCTATTTTTGAGCAAAGCCGCAATAATCTGTACAGCGATCTGAAAAAAAGGATGTCGGAAAAAGACATAAAAGGTGATTTTATCCGGGCACGCGCTAAGTCATCCGGCATCATTTCGTACTGTATCGACGGCTATGAGGGTACAAAGGCGGACGATGTCACCGCTGATTTTTTTGAACAGGGCTCGGAGGTCGGCCGGACACTGATCCGCTCTTCTGAAAAGATCGAGGCGGGGACGCCGGTGTACAAACTAGTTACGAATGAGGAATGGAACATTGTCATTCCGGTCTCTGACAGTTTGTACGAAAAAATAAAAGAATCTTCGACACTGAAGATAACGGTAAAAAAAGACAATGTCTCTTTTCCGGTCAGCCTGTCGCTCGAAGAACACGGCGGCTATTCGTTTGCTGTCCTTTCGACCTCACGATTTATGGAACGGTATTTGAGCGACCGGTTTCTTGACATCGAATTGAACCTGAATGCGGCAAGCGGTTTTAAGATCCCAAATTCCTCCATCCTGACAAAAGAACTGACACTTGTCCCGGAAAACTTGACGGAAGTCGGCGGAAACGGAGAGGAAAAAGGCGTGATCAAAGTCTTATACGACGAAGAGGGCGGCAGTAAAGAAGTATTTACTTCCTTAAAAAACTGTTCTGTCTCTGAGGGAAAATACTGTGTGGATCCGTCCGTACTAAAACCCGGAGATGTGATCAAGGATCCAGCGGACGACAGTCCCTATACACTCCGGGATGTACTTGCTGTTGATGGCGTCTATTGCGCAAATACCGGCTACTGCCAGTTTAAGAAAATTGAAAAGATATATGAAAATAATGAATATACGATCATTTCCTCGGATACGAGAGGGGGGATCTCAAATTTCGATCATATCATAGTGAATCCAGACAAAATAAATGAAAATGACTTTGTGGATCAATAAATGGAGGGAAGACAGGATGGTAACAGAACATTTAGAAATAGTAGAACAAAACATCACGCGCGCCTGTGAGCGCTGCGGCAGGAATCGTGAAGAAGTGACCCTAATTGCCGTGAGTAAAACAAAACCGGTCGAAATGATGGAAGAAGCAATGACCGCCGGTATACGCACATTCGGTGAAAATAAAGTGCAGGAGATCATAAAAAAGAAGCCATTACTTCCGGATGATATCAACTGGCATATGATCGGTCATTTACAACGGAATAAAGTGAGACAGATCGCCGGAAACGTTTCGATGATCCACTCGGTTGACTCTCTCCGTCTAGCGGAACAGATCCAGAAAGAATATGAAGCGATCGGTAAAATGGCAGAAGTACTGATGGAGGTAAATATTGCTAGAGAGGAAACAAAATATGGCCTGATGCCAGAAGAGGCCGAGACCGTTATCCGTGAAACCGCTAAATTGAGTCATATAAAAGTGCGCGGGCTTATGACGATTGCCCCATATGTGGAAGATCCAGAGGATAACCGCATACATTTTCGTAATTTACGAAAATTACTAGTTGACATAAACAGCAAAAACATTGATAATATTAGTATGACGGAACTTTCCATGGGAATGACAGGTGATTATGAGATTGCAATTGAAGAGGGGGCTACGTTTGTAAGGGTAGGTACCGGCATATTCGGAAGCAGGCACTATGCTAAATAAAATAAAGGGTAAGGCTTTCGTTAATACAGTTAGGAAAGGGTTAAGATCATGGGATTAAATTCACTTTTGAACTTTTTTAAATTAGATGGAATTGACGATGAATATGAGGATTATGAATATGACGAGTACGATGAAGAGGAAGTGCCTTCTGTCAAAAAAACTTCTGTTCCGCGAAAAACATCTGCTGCAAGGGAGATACCAGAAGACTCCGTAAAATCAAAAAACGGCTTTTTAAACAACTCCAAGCCGAAAGTCGTCTCGTTAAACCGTTCGATGATGGAAGTAAAGATCGTACAGCCGACTTCATTTGAGGATTCACAGGAAATCTGCAACACACTTTTAGAATCGAAACCGGTTGTCGTGAATTTAGAGGGATTTGACCCGGATGACGCCCAGCGCATTATGGATTTTATTTCTGGATGTATCTATGCTATAAACGGAAAATATCATCAGATTTCCAAATACATTTTTATCTTTACACCTGAAAATGTTGATATTAGTGGGGATTCTCTGTCACTTGGTGACGGGACGGCGACGATGCCGACGATCAGCAGGGAATTTTAGCGATCCCATGTAATGGCGTTGGGGACGGAATATCGGTTCATCCACTTTCGTTCCTGGCAAAAAGACGAGTAAGGAGGAAACTGTATATGTTATCTTTGATAGAATTGCAGCGAAAAAAGGTAGAGGCAAAAAGAAAGAAATACGATAAAGACGAGATGGACAGCTATTTAGAGCTGGTTTATGAAAATTACAGGGAACTTTTGGATCAGATCAAAAAGCTGGAAGCTGAAAAAGGGGAATTGAACCAAAAGGTAAAAAAGCTCAGCGATGGCGTACAATATTACCGCTCCATTGAGACTACGCTGCAAAAGGCGCTGATCTTAGCAGAAAAGACATCAAAAGAAACGAAGGACGCCGCTCTGTTAAAAGCGGAGGCCATTGAAAAGGATGCCAATAAACGGGCAGATGAGATCCTTCGGAACGCGGAAGGTGAATATAACATAATCAAAGGAAAGTGTGTTCATCTAGTACAGCAGTTTAACCAGTATAAAACTCGTTTGATCGAAGCGGCGAGTGCCCAGCTCGAACTGGTAGAGGGGGACGAATTTGACATTGCCGCTCCGGACGAATACGGTCAGGCACCGAATTCGTCCGTAAAACAAAAAGAAGCGGAATTCGTGCCGAAACCAGATCCCATACCAGATCCCATACCAGATCCGGAACCAGTGCTGGAAGTCGAACCAGAAGCTCAGGCCGTTTCACAGGAACTGGCGGCTTCAAAAAAACCAACGACGGAAGAGATCCTGCGGGCTGATACGATCGATCTGAGAACGACGCTTGATACCATCCAGTCATTTGAACAAGCGGCTGTTACAGAATCATCGTTCCCAAAAACAGGGCAGCCGATCGAAATGATCGTAAATGATCCGATGTCGGAGGATATGATTTCCAATGACAGAGTGATAGAAGAAGAGGGCATTACGCATATTCCAGTTCGGACCTTTGAGGATACGCCAGTACAGGAGGCAGTTTTCGAACCGGTCGAAAACCAACTGCCAGAACACGCTGTTTCCCATGTCAAAGAAGATAACCGGATCGATACGGTGAACGTCAAGCATGCACAGCCAATTGATGCGACATTTATCGAACCCATACAGGCAAAAACAGTTGAACCGCTCGACGCCATTTTTGAAGATGAGCTTGCGGCAAATGAAGAGCGGGCGAAAGAGCCGATCAAATTAAATCCGACGGCGAAAGAACCAGAAACAGTGCCGACACTGGACGCCCTGCTCCAGGATCTGAATATCAATAACAGGGGCAATCAAAAATCCGATGATCCATTTGAATTTTTAGGATCCATTGACGACGACTTTTAGAGGTAACTCATGGAACGTAACAGATCTGACAACACACATGAACTTCATAGGGGCAGTAAAACAAACCTTATATTTGCTATCCTGTTTGTTTTCCTTGTTTTCATCGACCAGGCCGGGAAGAGAGCAGCCCTCCATTTTCTCCGTGATTCCGATATAGAGTTGATTCCGGAGGTTTTAGAACTTCACTATTTAGAAAACAAAGGCGCTGCCTGGGGAATGATGCAGAACCGGACATGGATTCTCATAACTGTCACGGCTATCGTATTGATCGTGATCGCCTTTGTTTTTTACCGGCTTTCCAAAGGGAATCAGTTTCGTTTCCTGCGGTTTTGCCTTGTTCTGTTAGCAGCAGGAGCATTGGGAAATCTGATCGATCGTATCATGAATCATTATGTCATTGACTTCATATATGTTTCGCTGATCGATTTTCCGGTCTTTAATTTTGCAGATTGTTTTGTATGTATATCCGCCGTGCTGATCTTATACTGTATCCTGTTCCGATACAAAGATTTGGATGTTGTGGTACAGGCACAGGAAAAAGAAGAAACTGTACAGCATAAGTAGTGGAGGAAATGATGGAACAAATTATCACATTACAGATAGAAGAGTGCGATGCAGGCAAGCGGCTGGATCAGGTGATCGCTGCAAAGTGCATGAGTTTGTCCCGCACCTATATTCAAAAGTTAATAAAAGAAGAAAACTGCGTAAGTGTAAACGGGAACTTTGGAAAAAAAACGAAGTATCCCGTTTCTTTTGGCGACGAGATCTGTATTCGCCTGCCAGTCCCCAAATCGCTCGAAATCGAACCTCAAAATATCCCGTTGGACATTTTATACGAAGATGCCGATCTATTAGTTATAAACAAGCCCAAAGGCCTTGTTGTACATCCCGCAAACGGACATTATTCGGACACCCTTGTCAACGCCGTCATGTATCACTGTGGAACTCATCTATCCGGTATCAATGGCGTCCTGCGTCCTGGTATCGTCCACCGGATCGACAAAGATACGACCGGTTCTCTCGTCGTATGCAAAAATGACAACGCGCATCTCGTTCTGTCCCAACAATTTCGGGCGCACACGATAAACAGAACGTACCGCGCCATTGTGTACAACAATTTTTCCGAGGAGGAGGGAACGATCGATAAGCCGATCGGCAGACATCCCGTAGAGCGGAAAAAGCGAAAAGTGATGACAGAAACCGGAAAAAGAGCTGTCACCCATTACCGTGTCCTAGACCATCTGAACCACAAATTCAATTATATCGAATGTCGGCTGGAGACAGGGCGCACGCACCAGATCCGGGTACACATGGCTCACATCGGTCATCCTCTTCTCGGGGATGCCGTGTACGGCCCAGACAATGTAAGATTCAAACAATTACAGGGGCAAACACTACACGCTGAGACTCTTGGCTTTGTTCATCCTACAAGTGACGAATACATGGAGTTTCACGCACCGATGCCCGAATACTTTGAAAAACTGCTAAAAACGCTGGGATAAACCGGTTATAAATAGTAGGCTAAAAATGAAAAATTATTTTCAAAATATTTCAAAATTTATTTGAATTTATCATTGACTTCGCGTTTCTTCTGTAGTAGAATATAGGTAATTTCCCCTCATCGGCCAGTAGAACGAAAGGGATACGATAGTAGAACAATGGTACGCCTTGCTTTGCAATGAGGGATGTTGTCGGGGGTCTGTTTACTACGGAGGAAGAACGGGGTTTGTTGAATTCTACTAAAGAAGAAAACTATGTATGCGAGGAGGTTTTAGAAAGAAATGGGCCAGCTGAAAGGAAAGGAAATCCGTCTGCATGAAGGTGAATTAAATGTCATGGAACTCCTGTGGAGCAATAAAGTTCTTGCTGCGAAAGATATTGCCAAAATCATAAAGGAATACATTGGATGGGAAAAAAATACTACATACACCTACATCAAGCGACTGATTGACAAAGGTGCGATCACAAGGGAAGATCCAGGTTTTTTGTGCCGGGCGGCAATCTCTAAAAAACGAGTTCAGGAAATTGAGACAACCGTCCTGATCAAAAATTTGTATAACAGTTCTTTGACCAGTTTTATTCATGAATACTTTGATGGACGGAAATTGTCGTCAGATGAGATTTTAGAGTTACAAAAAGTTGTAGATGATAACCGGTAAGAAGCGTTCAAATGATCCAGCAGACTAATATAAAAAAACGGCAAGGTGTGCCGTTTTTTTATTTCAGTTATTATATAAGGAAGCAACTTCTTTCGATATATATGGTATGATCATGAAGGGGCAGCATCTATACTAGCCAATCACTCTCTTGGACAAACCCCAGTTTTTCAAAAAGATATTTACAAAAGAAGCCAGATATGCTATACTAGATATATTAGGAGGATTTATAAATGGATCAGAAAACGACTTATCACGAAGAAAACACGCGAGCAAATACGTTAAAACTGCGTGAGGTGCTCGCCACGATGCCTGGCTTTGCCAAAGACTATTTTCGTGCCATTGAGCCAAATACCTCTGCGAAAACAAGGATTTCGTACGTTTATGATGTGAGGATCTTTTTCCGTTATTTGATCACGGCGAACCCTTTATTCAAAGAGAAAGAAATCACGGATATCCGACTGGATGATCTGGAACGGCTTCAGCCGGTAGACATTGAAGAATATTTGGAATACCTGAAATTATATACCGATGTAGACGGAAAACTGCATACCAATACCGAACAGGGACTTCATCGGAAACTTGCCGCGCTGCGGAGTTTTTTTGCTTATTATTACAAACGTGAACGGATCCAAAGTAACCCGACGCTGATCGTGGACATGCCCAAATTACATAAAAAAGAAATTACCCGCCTGGATTACGACGAGGTTGCCGAGTTACTTGATTATGTTGAACATGGCGGCGAACAGATGTCCGGGATGAAGAAAGTGTATTTCGAAAAAAATAAGGAGCGCAATCTAGCTCTCTTTACTCTTCTGCTCGGAACCGGGATCCGTGTTTCCGAATGCGTCGGATTGGATTTAGAGGATATTGATTTTAAAAATAACCGGATCAAGATCATACGGAAAGGCGGCAAAGAAGATTTCGTATATTTTGGCGACGAAGTCGCTGAAGCACTATCCCGATATATGCAGGTTCGCAGCGGCATTATAACAAAAGAAGGACATGAACACGCACTCTTCCTCTCTGCCCAGCGCCGGAGGATCTGTGTTCAGTCTGTGGAAAATCTTGTGACCGACTGTGCAAAACAGGTGACGACGATCAAACATATCACGCCACATAAACTCCGCAGCACATATGGAACATCGCTCTACCAGGAAACAGGAGATATTTACCTGGTCGCCGAAGTGCTCGGCCATAATGATGTGAATACGACGAGAAAACATTACGCCGCTCTTGGAGACGATCGGAAAAGACGTGCGGCATCGGCTGTTCGGTTACGGAATGAATAGCAGCCGTTCTCTTTAGAAATTGGGTATTTCTGCCGATATAATATATTAAGATAATATTTTTATGGGGTATAGCAGGCGGGAAATATAATAACATCATAGTTGCCGCTTTTGCGGCGGAATGAGAGGAAAAATGGTTAAACGCTTTTATGTACGTACCAGTTCCCTTCGTGAAGGAATGAAGATTGATCAGGTGATCAAAGACCGGCTCGACCGGACTCTGGTTGCCCGTGGCACACGATTGGACAAGTATCTCATAGATGGTTTGAAAAAACGAGGTGTTACGGGGGTTTACATCTGCGAAGGTGAAGAAGATCCGGAATCTGAAAAAAAAGAGAAACCAATCTCACCAATGGTAAAGAAAACGATAGAAAAATATCGTACGAAGGACGCTGCAAAAGTAAAGCTTACGGAAAGTGTAAAAAAACGTGTATCGGAAGGAATCCAGTATCTCTATAACAATTCGGATTCCCAGCAGTTTACTGACACGTCGACAAAAATTACAAACGATCTGATGAAGGCGATCAATGATAACGACGCTCTTGCCGTGGACATCAGTGCCCTTAAAACAAGTGATGAATATACGTTTAAACACAGCGTGGATGTGGCTACGTTGTCGATGATCATCGCCAGAAATCAGGGACTTTCGCAGGAAGATGTGTACAAGATCGGGATTGCCGGACTTCTTCATGACATGGGAAAATCAAAAATCCCTTTGGAGATTTTAAATAAGCCGGGCAAGCTGGACGATGAAGAATTTGCCGTTATGAAGCAGCATTCTGTTCTCGGTTACGATATATTAAGAACGAAAAAAGAATTTTCCGGCATGATCTCGCTAGCCGTGCTGCAGCACCACGAAAAAATGAACGGAAAAGGATACCCATTTGGTTTTACCGCGGATAAAATCTGCCCTTATGCGAAAATACTTTCTGTCACAGATGTATATGACGCGCTCGTGACAGAGCGGCCATACAAGAAATCATTTTCCCAGCGCACCGCAGTAGAAATGATCATGTCCATGACAGAAGAACTTGATCTGAAAGCGATGAAGACATTTCTTTCCAGCGTGATACTCTATCCGGTTGACACCACTGTCAAACTCAGTAACGGTGAAGAAGCGCGTGTTGTAAAAAATAATAAAAATTCTGTTCTGCGGCCGGTCGTTGTTGGACTGGAATCTGGAAAAGTATATGATCTGACCGGTGATATTGAATGTGCAAATGTTATTATTTTATAAGATACGTCCTACTATTTATGTTCAAAAAAGTCACTATATACGGGCTATATAGTGACTTTTTTTCTGTGCGATCCTCTCCACGCTATCTCCGTATATGACTCCATTACCGCTATTTTACCGCTATTTTTTAACTTCCATCCTCGGTATTACCGGTACAAGTGTATCGGCGTCCCACAACATTAAGGACGACGGATAGGTTTCCGTATTCCATTCTGCTGGGATCGTTACATGGACATATCCGTTCGCATCCACTTCAACCCTCTTCTCAGCCATGCCCGCCATGCTGCCAGACCCGTCGTAAGCCGCCCAGACAGCACGCAATTTCCTCTTCTGGCCATTGTTTGAAAAGCAAAAATCCAGTTGTCCATCCGACAGTCCTGCGTAAGCCATAAATGGCTCTTCTCCGTCCGCAGAAGCCGATGCTTTCGCAGAAACATGTAACATGATCTTATTCGAAGAAACGGCACCGTCTTTGGATGACGCATATACTTTCAACATCTTTCCCTTCGCGCTCTCATTTACGGTCAGTACACCTTTGTCCGATATGGAAGCACCCTCAAATGGCAGGTTATCGATGGCATTTACGACATGCCAGCTGACATCTGATGTGTTTCCTGAAAGGGAATGAACTTTTGCTGTAAACGG
Organism: uncultured Eubacterium sp.; assembly: GCA_910589665.1. GTDB lineage: Bacteria > Bacillota > Clostridia > Lachnospirales > Lachnospiraceae > Eubacterium_F. Next base: position 163,463 of record CAJUTR010000003.1, read on the forward strand.
TATCTCACTCCCTGCATAAATACGCTGCTGCGTATCCGCCGAAGTAGAAATTTGGATCCGGTCACCGAGCACAAAGTCCACGGTTATGGTTTCATTTTTGTCAAGATCAAGGGCGATGTACGCTTTGTTCTGCTGATTGTAATGAATGGCCTGTTTGCTTCCTCCCACCGATGCACTGCTCCAGGATGGGGCACACGACAAGGCGATCTCGTTATTGTCCCGATCTGACGTGATCGTTACCGACGCACGTTTTTCATCCATATTCCATGTGATCTTATTTACCTCTGCCCGACACCGCGCCATCAGTCCCGTAATACTGCCCGCTCCGACGGAATCTAAAAGAGCTGGTAGTATTTCGATCTCTCCTGTATTCGAGTACAGAAGCGATTCATTGACAGCCCCCATGATACCAAATGCCGAGTCGGTACAATATGTGGACGAATGGTTATCGTTATGTGACGTCATCATAGAACTGTACTGATAGTTATTTGTCATCAGGTAAAGAAGTACCGAGTTCAGGCTGTCAGGATCTTTCAAACGCGCTGCCACGAGCGCCTTATGCGTCGGACCGTGGGACTCGGATGCTTCTTTTCCGCCGTAGGCGGCAGAACGCTGGGCCATCGCTTCTAATATTCCCTCACGCAATGTATCATCGGTTTGCGTTTCATAGCCGGGCCATGCTGGATAAGCGTGGCTGACGTGCCTGTGCTGGTGTTTTTCACCGAGATTTTCGGTTGCCCATTCCTTCAATTCCCCAGAATCCGCATAGAGGTAGTTCGGGATCTTGCTTTCAAAATCAGCCCATTTTTCCAGTTTTCCCGTGGCATCCATCGGTCCTGCTTCCTTTAAGATGGCCCTTGCCATAAATAACGTGTCGCGGGAGGCGGAAATATCCATCGTCGTATTATATGTCAGTGCATATATGGAATTATCTGCGCTGCCAGCCGGTGAGTTCTCCGGCGAATATCCAGGTGAAAACAAATACTTTGCTTCCGTATCTCCTGCTGCGATCGCTTCAGACAGCGTGGTTCCATCATCCAGGTGGATCGTTCCCGCTCCGTCCGTATAATAGCGCTCATCGACATACTGAAGCCAGAAATTCATCGTCTTATCTAACATCGGATACAGAATATCTTCCACGAGCTTCATTTTTCCCGTGCTGCGGATCCGCTCCACATCGGCGTCGGACCAGTCGAGTACGTGCCGGTTCCGGTCGAGGTCAATATCTTTGCCGAGCGGAATCTCCTGATCTCCATAACACTGCCAGTACTCAAACATCGGCAGTATGAGCCAATCCGTAATGCCGTTTACATAAATGTGCGGGTATCCGCTCAGGAAATGGTAGCTGCCCGCCTGCCCAGTACCATCCACGCGCGGCGGCGCTTTGATCGCATCGGTCATGCCGTAAATATGGTTCGCATCCGTTTCCCAGTCCGCTACCATACGGACGATAAAGTTGATGTACCCGTCACCGGCGCCTTCCATATTACCAGTATTCATACCAGAAACCTGAAGGTTCGTGTTCGCATCCAGCGTAAAGTCCCCGCTCCAGTCCGGATTCCACGCGCCGTTCCAGATCGCTCCCAGACGAGTCGTATGGTATCCGCTTGCACAGATGAGGCCAAAGCGGCCATTGTTGTAGATCCTCTCTAAAAACGCCTTGTTGACCACGGTTTTATCGCTATTTTGTTTGGCGATCAACTCGGTATTCGTCAGCAGACGATCTGCCTTTTCCTCTTCTGTCTCACACAACTCGATCCGAACGTTATCAAACATCCCGCCATGTATGCTCACATGTGGATCCAATAACGCCCGGTACGATTCCTCATTGCTTGTTACGTTATATTTTGCGATAACGGCGTCAATGTCACGCAAGAGGCGGTCATACAGCTTCTCTTTTACGTCCTCGGTGCTGTTACAGCCATCGTCCTGCCGGTCAACCTTTGAGATGAGCATTACCGATTTCGTTCCAGTGATCGCAATTTTCGGATCATTGGCATCAATAATGCGCCCCGTGCCAAATCCATTTGATTTATCAATTGTTCTCGTATCGGCACTATAGTCGATATTCCCGTCTGTAACGATACGCATCGCCGTTCCCCATCCGCCGTTCGCAAATAATACCTTTTCGCGGTTCTTATTTCCTTTCCGGTTCTGATCTGCATATTTTCCTACCATGCCGATGGCATATCCGTTCGCATCCTGTGTTACGATGTAATCGGAATCCGGACGAGGATTTACGGTGCCCTGATTTCTCATCTCTACCATATGATCGATACTGAGTGTAAGATCCAGCTCTCCATGATCCGGAGCTTCAATATATGTAACAATGACTTCATCACTGCGCGAAGCAAACGAGCGTCTGTTCCATTCATTGCCATCCTTATCCTTCCACTGTGCTCCGACTTCACCCGTCTCATAATTCGTGTAACGGTTGTACATTTCTTTATTTTCTTCGGTAAAATGATTATTTTTAATACGGAACTGACTGGCTGGCTGGTACGGTCTCGACCATGTCGTCCCCCACGAAGCCCCATACGAATCCGTAGCAAATTTGTTTACCGCATTGATCCACGGAAAATCATTCTGCCCAGATCGGTTGACAGCGCCTTTGCGCTGTTGTTCCAAAATATCACTAATCACAGGTGTTTCATAGAAATCTGTTCCATCCGTAACGATCTTCGTATTGTTAAAGATAAATACGTCCTCGTCTGGATCACAGCTCTCGATAAACGCAATCTCTCCGTTTGCCGATACGGACCCCTCACGCCAGGATTCTTTTTTTGTTCCCTTTTCTATCGTTGCGTAGGTGTTCTCATGAAAGCCAAGCGCCTCACCGATCCCGTACTTCCATTCGGTTGTCTCCGCATGGGACTTCGGCATGGAAACAAAGGCGGCCGCCGCCAGCGATGCACTTACCATAATCGCACTCCCCCATAACAATTTTTTAATCCGTTTCATATCATCTCGCACCTTTCTTCATCTTCTTGCCCTTCCAGTCTTTTTTCACCGCTGGATGACCACACGTCAGCGGACTTTGACCTTTACGGCTTTTGACCACTTTCCGGCAATTTTCTTTTTCCCAGACAGCTTGTATGCCTTCACCTTAACATAATATACCTTGCCGCTCTTCATTTTCTTTAACGTGGCTTTTTTCTTTGAACCGCCTTTTACGGTCAGCTTTGTTTTATATGTTCCGTTTTTTTTCGTTGCTGTGCCGATGATATATCCCTTTGCTTTCGACACTTTCTTCCACGTTACCTGAATCTTCTTTTTGCCTTTTGCTTTCGCTTTTACGCCAGCTGGCGCTTTTAGCGCTTTTTTCCTCACGGTATTTTTTTGTTCCGGTGATGCTGGCTTTGGTGTCTGTATGGTTCCGGAAGGTGGCGCAGCCGCGTCGGTTAACATTTGGAATGTTTTAACGATCTGTTCTTTTTCCGATGTGATCACAAGTGTATACTCTCCCTTGATCAACTGCTTGCGGATCGGAAAGGAAAAAGATGTCGTTGTGCTTCCTGTATACTGATTTACATATACAATGGCATTTTTGTTTGCTGTTAGATCATTTACCGCACCTGTTTTACCAGGTTCATAACAGACGACGGAAATTTCCTTTCCGCCTAGACTCGCGTCGGTGATCGTGACCGTTACTGTCGCATGGGATGCGTTTGGTGAAATGGTTACAGAATCGCTGTTTGCCATCGCATGATCTGCCGGCAGAAATAAAAGAATGCCAAACAGAAACGCAAGTACAGACAGGATACATATCCTATTTCGTCGCATAAGCTGACTCCTCCTTTAACTCCTGATTTTTTGTATCTTTCTACGTTTATTATACATGCTGGGACTGATTTTTTTTATAGTTTAATGTGACATATTACAGTCGGATCTGTCACATTGGCGCAGAAGCTAAAAACTGGTAAAGAAAACCAGCTACTTCTTAATTAAGAGAAGTAACTGGTTCTTGCAAAAACAAAGTCACATACTTATTTTTCAATCAATTCAATTGATTTGACTGTTACAGTAGACTGTACCGATTCGTCTTTCTGATGACCATTGTACTTAATCTGCAAAGCAATGATACCACAATCAGCACCTAAGTCTGTGTCTTGAGGAATGGTTACTGTCGACAAATCCATTTCGTATACATTATCCGAATCTCCACCTGTCATTGACGGATACGCACCTGGCGTCTCTCCTTCTTTAGAAGGTACATTGAGAGCTTTTCCATCAATCGCAGCCGCAACCGGATCTCCACCCCACGGTGGAGTTTTCTTTCCATCACAAATCAATCCTAAATACAATCCAAGCGCATCTGGATCCGTTTCTTTCCCAGATAACTTAATACGAATCTTAGAATATTTTGTGTAATCGAAATGGCTCTTATCTGGATTCAGATAAAAATTCAAACCACCACCTGAATATTTTGCAGTTGTGTAGAATGTAATACTACCATTACTGTTTTCAAATCCCTTGTTAGAACTATTCCAGTCTGCATCAAACAATGGTCCTGCCGGATAAGAATTAGCGACTGTCAGCGCAACATCTGATTCCTCTCCAGTAGATGTACCCGAACCGGGCGTTTCTATAACAGGTGTGTCTACACCTGGATTCGATGCACCAGGATCTTCCGTCGTTGAACCAATCTTGTCGCCGTAACGGATCCAAATACCTGTGATCGTAACTCCTTCCAGATAAGTTCCGTAAGAAGGTCCTTTCAGCAGGAGCGTGGTCGCAAGTGTATCTTCAGAACCGTCATGATTCGTATGCTCTAACGTAGCCTGAAGGTGGAACGGCTTTCCTAACTGGTACAGGTCTTCATTTCCAGCCTCCGTACCAATACCTACTGAACTTTCTGTGAAGTAGTACTGCTGTGAAATTGTTGCACCAGTAGCATTTGCCAGCCAGAAACGGAAACCGCTCGACTGCTCTGCAAGCGACCCACGAATGAGAATTTCCACTTTCTGACCAATCTGATCGATCGCCGGTGTTTCCGGAAGCGGAACGGTCTCTAATTCTGTATCGTCTAGAAGGAACTGATTTCCTGTTTCAAAATAATTGCCTTCTCCACCACTCCAGCTAGACAGATCAAGTTTCACCCATCCGCCTCCCGGTGACGGAGTATATAGATCCGGTGTCGGAGTCGGTTTTTCCGTCGGTGGCGGTGTTGGCGGCTTCGACGGCTTATCCGTCGGAGGCAGTGTCGGTGCCTTTGTCGGCTGTTGTGTTGACGGCTGAGAAGCTGCCGGAACATCTGGTGCCTTTGAAGGCTGGTTTGGATTTGCAGATGGTACAACTGCCGGCGGTGTCGGTGCCTTTGTTACAGCAGGCTTCTTAACAGGCTTTACCGTAACCGTAACGGTACCAAGTTTACGTGTTTTCTTCCCCTTTTTTTCTGTAACCGTAATCTTAGTACTTCCTTTTTTCTTACCAGTTACAACACCTTTGCTGCTGACTTTAGCAATAGAAGCTTTTTTTGATTTGAACTTATATTTAGCTTTCTTTGCTTTATTTTTGATTTTGATTGTTTTTTTCTTACCAACCGTAACTGTCAGCTTTTTGGCTGATAATTTAGCCTTTTTAGCGGCTTGGGCTTCCGTTCCCGGCAAACCCGTAAAAACAAGGGCAGCTGCCATTAGTACGGCAATATTTCTACCCAATCTAGTTTTGTAAGTACTCATTTATACCCTCCTTTTAGTATGTGATAGTTTTATTATAGCATAGATAAGAAATGAACGCAAGAAATAAATGCCTTCTTTGGTAGTCTTTCTTTTATAAAATTCCTCGACAAAACATGATTTTGTACTTAACTAGCAGACCTGAAAATCCGGCTCCCCATTTTCCTTGAAATGAATGCGGTGGAGCATCGTACTCCGCGGAGAATCATAGGCAGTTACTTCACCGTGATAGACGATGTAAGTATCCCCGATTTTATCCTGAAAAAAAGAATTGTGTCCGGGGCCGTAAATGCCATCCAGATCCGCTGTCGAAAGTACCGGATACGGATTCTTTTTCCAACGCGCCGTATCCAGCGGATCCTCGTCCCGCCCGATGCTCAATAATCCAATGGCATACGTCCAGTTACAGGCAGATCCGCCCGAATACGTCAAGTAAATACGGTCACCCGTTACGAGTGGATAAGGTCCCTCATTATTGATCGTACCTGCGACATTTTCCCATCCGTATAGCGGGCGCGACAAAAGAACCGGGTCGCTTGTCAGACGCCACGGCTGGGCAGGGTCGGTTGACGCGATGTAAAGCATGGAACCGGTATCTCCCTCCGACATACAGTGTTCGCGATAAGACCAGACAAGGTAAGAATTCCCAGCATTGCTAAAATGTGTCATATCCAGCGTAATCCCTTTTTCACCGAGAAAGGTCCCATCTTTTTTTCTGACGCGCACCGGATCTTCCCAGTCATCCGCACGGAGGATCGATCCATGTTCTTTTAACCGCATCATATGGCACTGTGGATCAAACGTATGCCCGCTAACAGCAAACAACAGATATACGCGTCCTCCGATCACATGGAATTCCGGTGCCCAAAAGGTCTGGATCAATCCTTTTTCTATATTTTTGTCAAGAATCAGATGTTGTGGCGTATCAGGAAGGAATAGATCCCGTACGCGGTCGGCCTCGCGTACAAGAAAACCGACATCGCCCGTATTATCGTTTGTAGCAATATAATAATACTTCTCATTCCATAAAAAAATAACCGGATCGGCAAAACCAGAAGCAAGCGGAAAAGAATCCGCGGGCCACTCATCGAAACATCTGGTATGTTCGTCCTGCGTGGGCAGGTAATACCGCATAATGGTTTCATAAAGTCTGGTTTCAATCTCGATACGGCTGCAGGAAGAAACGTCGGGAAATGGATAGGGAAACTCTTCTTCCCCGTCTAGACATAATTCCTCTATCGGAATCACACGGAGGCGTGGGTGATGTGTTACATCAACCACGCCGCATTCCTCAAACGAGATAAAATCTTTCGTCAGCCATAAAAGCCGTTCCGAAGCTTCTCTGCATTCTTCCATCCCGTCATGGCTGATCCTCTTGGCGACGATCGCATACTCCACTTCTGATCCATCTCCGTCTCTCAGTGAAATTACGACCGGTTCCGCAAGACTCTTTCCTAGGATCTGGTTCTCCCGGCTGATTTCTGCCTCGGCATATAAGATCCCCTCGTTTTGATTTAACGGTACAGCTGTTCCACCTTGTACGGAAACAGCAATATGTATGCTGTTTCCGTATTCCGGGGGACAGAAGCTGTCGTTTGGGGTGCGCGTATAAACGAACAGTTCTGGTTTCATTGAAAACTCCTTATCCGTTAAATTTCTTTACCGAACTATAGCTTCCATATACTTTTTTGCCAGCCTGGTCTTTTTGGTAAGCCCGCACTTTTACAAAGTATTTTTTGCCCCTTTTCAATTTCTTGATCGTGTATGACGTCTTTTTCGTGCTGGATTTCTTAACACCTTTTTTCATTTTCTTATCCGTGGCATATACGACCTGATAACCGTCCGCATTTTTTACCGCTTTCCACGAAACTTTTGCTTTCTTGCCCTTCTGTTTTTTCACAGAAAGTCCTTTCGTCTTTGCTACCATGATCTTTTCGTTTTTCGGTTGTGCTGGCGGCGTTACGGTCGGAGCCGGGGCTGGTGTCACAACTGCCGGCGGCGCTGGTGTCTGCGGCGGTGCCGGTGTTACGGTCGGTTCTGGCTCCGGTTCTTTTTCAAACTGCCAGTAATCAAACTTAAACAGCTCCTCTTCCCCGCTTCCAGTAAAGAGGAAATAAAGATCATGTACACCGGTCGTCGGTGTTATATCTATGGTACACGTCTCATATTTTTCTTTGCTTCCCGTATTCGGAACCTGGATCGTACCAATCTTTTCACCATCTTCAGAATCCAAACGGACTTCGATAGCGGCGTTTTCGCTATCTGAGGCAACAGACGCATGGAAACGGATGGCTTCTTTATCACCAAAATCAACATTTTCTACTTTTAAGCTGCTTCCATCTTTGATGTCACAGACCGATACGCCGCCCTGTTTGTTCATTTCTGTTTCCACAGCGGTACCCCAGGCAAATGTTTCTGCCTCTGTCCGGTTAAACGGATTCAGTGTACCGATCGCATCCGGGCCTTCTACTGACATTTTAAGTTCTGGGATCGAACCGTCCTCGTTATAAGTAAATTCCTCTACGCACACGGAACGGTGGTAAGCGCCTCCTCCAGCTAACGGCTGGCTATGGTAGAACATATAGGAATGTCCCTGGAAATCCACCACGCCCGGATGATTGGTATAGCAGGCCGGCGAACTTCCCAGTCCCTGCGGGGCCATGAACTCTCCTTTAAATTCCCACGGCCCGGTCGGCCACTGGCTGGTCGAATAGGCTAAACTCTCCTGGCCGGACTTCATAAATGCCGCGTAAACCATATAGTACAGGTCGCCGCGTTTGTAAAACCAGGGGCCTTCTCCATAGGCGCACTTCCGGTCATTCTGTGCTTTTGGCCCGAACGCTTCCTCGGTCATGTCTATGCTGACAATTCCCTTTTTACCGATACTTTCGTCATAGGAAATCATATCCTCATTCAGCTGCACATAGCGGAGACTCGGATTTCCAAAATATAAGTACGCCTGACCGTCATCGTCGATATATACGGTCGGGTCAATGTTATTCCATGTGCCGTCATCGACGAGCGGCTTTCCGATGGCGTCAACAAACGGACCTTCCGGTTTATCGCTGACACCGACGCCGATCACCATACCGCCGCCCTGCTTATGGATCGGTACATATAAATAAAATTTGCCGTTCCGCTCCACACACTGGGGCGCCCATGCTCTCGGGTCTTTCGTATCTGCCCATGTAAACGAATCGTAACTCATGACCGTTCCAAGATCCGTCCAGTTAACCATGTCCTTTGTCGAATAACATTTCCAGTCATTCATCGTATAGAAATTTCCTACCAGCTCATCCTCATCGTGCGACGTATAGAGATACAACGTATCCCCAGATGCCATCGGCGCCGGATCCGCCGTGTAGATATTCTGTACGACCGGATTATCTGCCTGAGCCGGAATATTAGAAACCATGATTCCGGAACACAGGGTCAATAATCCTACAAGAGCTTTTACACCTGTTTTTTTCTTCATTTTCATTCTTCCTTTCTTTTTTTATAAGCGGTCCATCCCTGCTACCGCTTTGATAACGTTAGGCATTTAGGAACCTACCGTTACTTTCGCGTCAGATTGGCTCAAAATCTCCCCATTTGGGCCAACTACTGTTAAAATGTATTCTCCTGGCTGAACAGGAGCTTTCATGGAACTACTGTTTCCCGCTGCTTTCGACATCGTCGGGTCTGCCGCATCAAAAGCAGATAATCCGGATGGCGCCAGCCATATTGTCTTTGCGGCATCAGATAACACATGGGAAAAGGTGATGGTTCCCCCGCCTGCCGTTTTTATGTTGTCCTCTAGCAGCTGGTTTGCTTCCGTAACAGTCGTGGAAAACGTAATCTTGATCTGTTTTTTCGTCGCTGTTTCTGTCGCCTGCAGCGTCCAGACACCTGCCGTATTGATCACAGATCCGTTCGAAACCGCTTTGCCATTTAACGTAAACGTATGTGTATCTTCCGTTAGTTCCAATGTAAGCGGGCGCAGTTTAGATACGTTATAATTCCCGCCTTCCGAAACATTTGCGGCGTTTGTACTTTCCCCAACATACAGCGTGAATGTAGACGCATCGGACACCGATCCATCTGCGTAGCGGATGTAGAGTTTGTATTCTCCTGGTTCCTGTGGAATATCCATCGTTTTCTCATGGCCGGCTGCTTTTGTCATCGCTGCCCCCTCAGAGAACACTTCCGTTCCTTCTTTGGCGAGCCATACTTCATCCTCGCTTGCTAACAGTCCTCGTCTCGGAAGTTTTTGCCCCGCCGCAAGCCGTACATTGGATGCCAATTCGTAATCGGTATCTGGTATGACGTCTTTTCCTACCATATGGACGTATTTGTCTTCCAACCCCGAATACAGTACCGTTTCATACCCTTTGAGAGGCCATATGTACTGCTCGTTTACGTATTGCTCAAGCGTACAGTTTGGCGCTGTCGTCTCGGAACGATCGGTATTGGAAAACCCATTTGTCACGATCATGTCGTGTTTTCTTCGCCAGTCATTTAGTTCATAGACATTACGGATAATGTTTGTCACTACATTGCTGTCAAATTTGATATAGGCACTCCCCTCATCTGGGTGAAAGCCATTGATCATCTTACTGCCGTTCGCGACCTGCGGTTTCCGTTTGGCATTGATATAGTTAAAACTCATCTCGGAGTATTCTGTCCAGTCGTCATTCCCCTGTCTGCCAAGGGTATAAATACCGCCCGCATCCTGTAACAGGGAGCAGATTTCTTCTACGCGGTTATAGTTGACGTGATTGTTTTTCGACGTGTCAGTTGGTACGCCTGGCAATTGGGAATCACTTCCGTTCTCCCCGTCAAAATTGCACCAGCCCCAGCCGATGCTCATTCCGCTGTAGGAACACTTATAGACAAAATTGTGGAGCACCTGCAAACGGTTGGTAAAAAACGTTGTGATCGGCGAGTTTCCCGGGAAAAAATAACAATTTTCAAACAGATAATTGTTCGTGATCGTGATCTCTTTCGGAACCGATTCGGTGCCGTCACGGAATTTTTCCTTTTCCGGTCCTGCCGCGTTCGCCGCCTTCACTTTATGGATGTCCGTATCGTTTTCATATACGTGCTGCGGATGTCCGACAACGATTCCCGCACCGCCCGTCTTTGCAATATAATTTCCGGTCACCTCACAGTCTTGTACATCATTTTCCAAATGAATACCTAAATATCCGGTATGACGGATCTCCCCATTGAGGAACCGGATGTTTTTCCCAGACGTGACATGAACGGCGGCCGGCGGCACATCATAGGAACGGTAGATATCATCGTGCTGGTTGACTAGGCCGAACTTCGTCAGTACAATAGACCCCTGCACCGACGCATACCCATGAGATCCCTCGAGCTCATACAGATTCCAGTCCGTATATGCAAAACTCAGTCCATCAAACGTGATATGCTGCACTTGCTTCGCATTTTTTGCATCCCCGCTCAGGTCAAGGATCGTATCCGTCTCTGGAATGACAACTTCTGCCTGCCCTAAATCTTCTCTCTCTCTCGGGATGTAATAGAGCATGCTGCCCGCCTCGTCAAAATAAAACTCGCCAGGTGATCCCAGCCATTCAAACACATTGGATACGTCGTTTACCTTCGTCCGTTCTGGACTGTACGCCGTTCCCCAACCCAGGTTCTGCGCGAGGGCCCCGTACGGCATCTGCAGCGTCACCTCGGTATTTCCTTCCGCTGTAAGAGAAAGGGATTCGGCACAGACGAGCTGCTTTGCCCAGGTGGAACCGGATTCCAGTTCAATGTTCTGCGGGTTTCTTGTATCGGAAGACAGTCCAAAAGACGCAGGGAATTCTGCCCCTGTATAGATCGTCGTCGTACTCGGCGCCCACGCCCATTCCGCTTGATCTTTTTCTACTTTATAACTTCCCACAGCGCGGGAAGGTTTTCCGGATTTCGTCGTCATAGAAGCACGTTCGCCGTTGACATAAATGGCGCGGAGCTTTTCCGAACGCGTGAGCGGTGTTTTATACGCGGTCAGGCCGTCCGAAAGCCAGTCTACCTCATCCGCTTTTTCCCAGGACGTTTCCAGCTTTTTCCCGCCGCTTATGACTGGCTTCGCGCCCTCGGCGGCGCGGTAGATCACCGTACCTTGCTCCGTACCGGAGTCCTCTTCTGTAAAAACGATCGTATCGGTAACGGGATAAAAGCCATCTGCTATTTCAACGATGATATCCCCCGAATTCTTGTCCATCGACCGAACGGCTTCCTTTGCACGTGAGATGCTTTGAAACGGATGGGATCTGGAGCCATCGCCGCTGTCGCTTCCCTGTGCCGACACGTATATCTTTGTTCCGTTTTCGACAGGTTCCTCGGTCTGTGTCACCGGGGGAGCTGCCGTTTCACCGGACACAGAAGGCGCCCCCGAAGGAGACGGCGATTTTACCGACCCCGGTGGTATCCGACATATAAACTTTTTCACTGTTACCGAAACCTTTCCGACCATTCTCGTTTTTTTCTTTTTTTTCGCAGCCGTTACCTCTTTTACGGTAATCACTGCTTTTCCCTGTCTTTTTCCCTGGATCACGCCTTTCTTTGTGACGGTGGCGATCCTCTTTTTATTGGAGGTGTATGTATATTTCCGGTTCTTTTTCTTGTTTTTGATCGTGATCTTTTTTGGCTTACCGACCGTTACCGTAAGTTTCTTCTGTTTGATGGATGCGTTTTTTGCATTCTTTTTTGCTGCCTCTGAAACCGTACCCGGCGAACATACAACAAGCAGCATGGCCGATATGATAAAGTAAACCGTAAAGATCCGTCCCACGTTTTGATTCATCTCTCTCCTCCTTTTCATTCATGTGTAAGTTCCGCGCAACTTTTTTCTTCAATCCAAAGCATCCCTCACCAAGGATTGCCATGATTTATTCTATGCCGATCATCTATGTACCTAACTTTCATTCTAGTTGTATTATCTCATTTTTACTATGACAAATTGGGTAGCGTT
>CAJUTR010000003.1:176114-211340 GCA_910589665.1 uncultured Eubacterium sp.
TGATATATTGTGACTTTTTTGTTGTTTTTTTTTCACTGTTCCGGTATACTAAGAACAGTAACATGAAAAAAGGGCCTGACTATAAATATTGCAGCGTATTCAGACCCGCTCAAACATCAACTGACAGAAAAGAGAATTGAATATGATAGATATTATTTTCGTTCAGACAGACACGTCCCATCCGGTAGGATTTGAATGTGATATGGATCGGGAACACGACTGGTGGCTGTTCGTACAAACCCATATCCAGACATATTTTGTAATTGATGGAAAGAGAATTGTCATGCCCGCGCATGCCGCCATCTTATACCCGCCGCACTCACTCATCCAGTATGGCGCGGCAGAAAAGAAAATCTACAGCGATGACTGGACACGGTTTTACACGGACGAGCCATTTATCTGCAAAGGAAATATTCCGCTGGAAACGCCGTTTCAGACGAGAGACTACATGTTTATCAAACAGCTTCTCCATCTGCTGGCGTGCGAAAATTTTTTCAACAATAAATACAAAGAGTCGTCCATCCAGGCTCTGTTTCAATTACTGTTTTCGAAACTGCACGAATCGCTGTCCAGCGACGCGGACGATTTCAGGGAATTGGAATTATTACAATTACACATGAACATCCAAAACAACCCAGCTTCTCCCTGGAGTGTCCCGGAAATGGCAAAACAGCTTCACATCTGTCCGAGACACCTGCAAAAGATTTATCAAAAGCGGTTTGGCATCACTTGTATGGACGACGTGATCCAAAACCGCCTTCTCCTCGCAAAGGAAAAACTGGAACATACGGATATCCCTGTTTACCGTATTGCGGAACAGTGCGGATACTCAAATACCGAGCATTTCAGCCGTCAGTTCAAACAGCATTTTGCGGTGTCCCCCAATATGTACCGCCGATCGAAAAAGAATCCAGATCTTTAGTGCGCACCATTTGAAAAACGGCGTAATACGGGTTCCAATATAGCGATCATCTCGTCTACATGTGACTTTTCAATAATGAGCGGCGGCACAAAACGGATCACATCCGCCCCTGCACTTAGTACGATGAGTCCCTGTTCCAGCGCCTGGCTGCATATTTCACCGATCGGGGCGTCGCATACAAGACCGCGGAGCAGTCCGAGCCCCCGCACTTCCTTTGCGACAGGACAGGAATCAACGAGTTCGTGCAATTTCTGTTCGAGGTAATCCCCCGTTTCTTTCACATGTTCTAACAGATTCCGTTTTTCCATAAGTTCGATTGATTTGGCGACGGCAGTACAGGCAAGGGGATTGCCGCCAAATGTCGTTCCGTGGTCTCCGGGCACAAATGCTTTGCCGATCTCTTTCGTCGTTGCGATCGCGCCTACTGGGATCCCGCTTCCGATCCCTTTTGCCATCGTGACGATATCCGGTTTTATGCCGTAATGTTCATAGGCAAACATCGCACCCGTACGACCCATGCCGCACTGGACTTCATCGCAGATCATCATCATATCATGTTTGGTACAAAGGTCGCGGATTCCCTGAAGGAATTGTTTTTCTGCCGGAAATACGCCGCCCTCTCCCTGTACCGCCTCGACGATGATGGCATACGTCCGGTCCGTGATCTTCTCCTCCACACTTTTTAAATCGTTGTAATCTGCGAAACTTACACCGGAAATAAGCGGTTCATACGCCTCCCGGTACTTTTTCGTGCCCGTCACTGACAGGGCGCCCATACTCCGCCCGTGAAATCCCTTTTCCATCGAAATGATCTCAGACCGGTCTGTATAACCTTTCATCAACGCATATTTGCGCGCCAGCTTCAGCGCCCCCTCATTTGCCTCGGTGCCGCTGTTCGCCATGAAAACCTGCTCCATTCCCGTAATGCGCGCAAGTCCTCTTGCCGCGTCCCGGAGCGGCTCGGAATAAAAGTAATTGGAAACGTGAATGACCTTATCGATCTGGTCTTTCAACGCCTGTTTGAATTCTTCGTCACTGTATCCAAAGGCACAGACGGCAATCCCGCTGCCAAAGTCAATATATTTCTTACCTTCCGTGTCATATAGGTAAACACCATCCCCGTGATCCAGCACAACCGGATAGCGGTTGTAGGAATGGATCAGATAAGACTCGGATTCGTTTATGATTTCCTGCATTTTTTCCTCCATTCGCTGCTTAGACATTTCCTTCCGTCTCATACTGGTACAAACTATTTTCATTGCCGATAAATGCCGTTCCAATTCCCTTTTTCGTATAGAATTCGAGAAGGAGGCAGTGCTCGAGCCGCCCGTCCAGGATATGCACACGGCCTACACCGCCTTCCACGGCATCAATGCAGTTTCGCAGTTTCGGGAGCATGCCGCCGCCGACAAATCCCTCATCGATCATCCGGTTTGCCTCCTCAAGCGTCAAGACGGATAAAAGGGTCGAAGGGTCGTTAGCATCTCGGCATACGCCTTCAATATCCGTCATAAAAACAAGTTTCTCTGCTTTCATTGATTTTGCGATCGCACAGGCCGCGTCGTCCGCATTGATATTATACGATTGAAAATCATCTCCCAGTCCGATGGGGGCGATGATCGGTACAAAATCATTCTCAAGGAGCGTATCGATCAGATCAGGATGGACTTCACGTACTTCTCCGACATATCCGATGTCCTTTCCATTTACGATCTTTTTGTCGCAAAGGATCGTGCCTCCGTCCTTTCCGCTGATCCCCGCCGCGCGCACGCCCAGCTTCTCCATCATTTGGACGAGATGCTTATTCACCTTGTTCAGCACCATTTCCGCCACTTCCATCGTATCCTCGTCCGTGACCCGTAATCCCTCGACAAACTCCGGTTCTTTTCCCATGAGTTTGACCCACTTACTGATCTCCTTCCCGCCGCCGTGTACGATGATCGGCTTCATACCGACGAGTTTTAGGAGCGCAACGTCTTTAATGACGCTCTGCTGCAGTTTTTCATCCAGCATCGCGCTTCCCCCGTATTTTACGATCACCCTCTTGTCACTGAAATCCCGTATGTACGGAAGGGCCTCGATCAGCGTCTCCGCTTTGTTCAGCACATCATTCATATTCTTATCCATCATTAGCCTGTCCTTTCTTTTTATTTTTAATAATCTAGTTCCATATTCATTTCTAACCTGTAAAAAATATCAATATCACGGATGATACGATCCACATCTGCATCACTTATATCGTCTAGCCATTCTTTTAATTCATTGATAGTAATGATTTCTTCGATTGCTTTGTAATAGCGTTCTTCCATAACTTTCATTCCATTCGCTCGAATCGTAATATATTTTCTCACTTCATTTAAAACTACATCCTTGTCTTTATCTGTTTTTATGACAAATGTAATTGGAAAGTGCATAACCTTATCGATATCAAGTAAATATTTATCATAATGATCTACTTCCGTCACTTGGAAAAATCTCCCTACTGGGCGCATAACAAAATCAATACCACCATCATTTGCATTTGTTCTACCTGTTTTATATAATTGTAAAAACTCTTCTTTAATTTCATCACATGAATATCCAAAAAAGACTTTGACATTTTTATAGTGATTTTTCAGTATAGCATAACTTATGATCTCAAAAATCCTCGCCTCCGAATCTTCTGTGAGCAATTCTTCTATGTTCTCTCTTTTTTGGATATAATTATGTGATTGCTGTAGTTCTTCCAATATTAAGATCAGCGCATGGTCTTTATACACCAATAATTCAATGTATTTTTCAATAATTTCACATGCTGTTTTACTTATATCCACATCATCAACATATAAATAATCAATATGTAATAAATATTTTCCGTTATTAATAATGATCAATTCGTTTTCAACATTCGGAAATTTATTTCTAAACTCTCCGTTTACCCTGGAATTCAAAGCATGATTCTGCAGCTTGCTCCCTCCATATAAACTTCTGTAAAATTGAAATAGTTTCGTATAATCATATCCAGTAAACGCCCTATATGCTTCTTTATCTTCAAAGAAATCACTTATATAAAAATGTAAAATAGCATAGATCGCGTAAATATTCGCTAAACTTCTTCTGGATTTACTATTTCCATGAACGGCTTTCATTTTTTTATCCAGATACTGTAACAACAAACTTTTGTCATATATGATCTGGTAGTTTAACGGAAACTCTTTTATCATAATTTCTTTAATAAAACTTTCAGATATTTTCAAACATTTCACTCCCTTACATATTTTGACTTCGCATTAGTTTTTCTTTTTTTCTCTTTGACCAGAGATTTTCCTTTATATGTGTGAGCAATACCTGTTCTTCGTATCCCTATTTCAAAGTATTCCCGATTCATGTCAATTCCGATTGCATTTCTTCCCAATCTCGTTGCAACTGCAGATGTAGTGAAGGATCCTGAAAAAGGATCCAACACAACATCTCCTTTGTTAGAAGACGCTTTTATGATTCGCTCCAGTAACGCTTCTGGTTTTTGTGTTGGGTGGTTTTCATATTCTTTCATTTTGAATCTGACCCGGCTGAAATCCCATACATTTCCAGGAACTTTTTTGGTATTATAAGGCTGAGGGGGATTTTTTCTGTAGTCAATCAACTTACGTTTTGCCCCAGTTTTTGCCTCTACCATGATTTCTTCATAATTAAATGTAATGCGATCTTTTTTACCTTTATTGATCATCAAAATAGGTTCGTACAAAGATCCATACATCTTTTTTGACTGGACGCCTGAACTATCGTATGTCCATACGATTCTGCACAATACATTATATGTTTCAGATACATAAACATCAAGATATGGCATGTACTGTGTGGCTGTCATAAAATACATAGTTCCGTCATCCCTTAAAACACGCAGGCATTCATCAATCCATTGTTTACACCATTCGATGTAACGATCTTCATCTTCCCACTTATCTTTGTTGTTTCCAAAATCTTTTCCAATATTATACGGAGCATCTGCAAAAATCAAATGTATGCTCTTCTTCTTTATATGTTTCAACGCAGTCAGACAATCACTTAACATTACAAGTGAATTCTGATTACACACTCTTTCTATATTACAATCCTTTTGTACGACAGCATCAAAGTCAAACGCACCAATTTCAAAATCTTCTTTTCCTATTTTTTCTTTTTCTAAATTTTCATGAAAATCAAGACTTAATTGTGCCATTCCATCCATTTCATCCAATCCTTTCTTACATGACAACCATTCCCCGGAGATGAAAAAATAATTAGCTGCGATAATCCCCATTGATCTTCACATAATCATAAGTCAGGTCACACCCCCACGCCGTCGCCTCTCCCTCTCCCTGTTTCATATCACACACGACCGTTACATATTGTTGTGCTAAAAGCTCTGTTGCCAAATCTTCGCTATAGTCCGTCGCTACGCCGTCTTTCACGAGTATGAGGCTCTCTCTTCCCTTGGCGCTTAACGTCAAGTCTACCACTTCTGGGTTAAAATCGACGCTCGCATAGCCCAGCGCGCATAAGATCCTGCCCCAGTTCGCATCACTTCCGAACACAGCCGTTTTGACCAGATTTGATGTGATCACGGACTTACTTAGAAGCTTTGCCTCTTCTTTCGTATGTGCGTGTTCCACTGTCACTTCCAAAAGCTTTGTACAGCCCTCGCCATCCGCAGCCATCTGTTTGGCCAGTTCACAGGCTACCGTAAATAGCGCCTTCTTAAACATTTCGCACGCATCCGTTCCACTCTTTATCTCTTCTGCACCTGACATGCCGTTTGCTAAAACGAGACAGGTGTCGTTTGTCGACGTATCCCTGTCGACGGAGATCATATTGAACGTATCGCTCACGACATTGCTCAGCATTTCCTGAAGCAGTTCATGACTAATGTTTGCATCGGTTGTAATAACGCTTAACATCGTCGCCATATTCGGATGGATCATACCTGAACCCTTTGACATGCCGCCGACCGATACTTCTCTTCCCTCTATTTCAAACCGAACCGCACATTCTTTCGAAACGGTATCCGTCGTCATGATCGCTTCTGCTGCCGCTTTCGCTCCCTCCCTCGAATGCGAAAGCGCATCTTTTAACAAAACAGCTCCCTTTTTTATCGGTTCCAGACAAAGCTGCATCCCGATCACGCCGGTCGACGCTGTAAGAACCTCTTCTACACCGACCGAACATGTTTCTGCGACAGCCGCCGCCATCTGCCTGTTATGCTCATTTCCTTCCTCACCCGTACACGCATTCGCAATGCCGCTGTTCAGCACCACTGCATGAACTGGCTCTCCTTTCGCAAGGATCTTCTGATCCCAAAGCACAGGAGCCGCCTTCACTACATTTGTAGTAAACGTACCTGCTGCTACCGCCGGTTCTTTCGTAAACACGAGCGCCATATCTTTCCTGTTTCTATATTTGATACCTGCCTCCGCTCCAGCCGCCTCAAATCCTTTAGCGGCTGTAACACCTCCGTCTATGAGTTTCATATATTTCTCCTTTACTCTTCTTTTCTGATCATCCATAGAAATTTCAACTTCACGTTCCTTCTGCTTCCCCAAGAACACGATTTTTATGGAAATACAGGCACGAGCCGGAGCCCTTCCGTCTCATCCAGCCCGAACAGGATATTCATATTCTGTACCGCCTGCCCGGCAGCGCCTTTTGTGATGTTATCCATCGCGCCCATCATGATCACCCGGCCTGTGCGTGTATCCACTTTGGGACATACATCGACAAAATTACTGCCTTCTACCCATCGCGTCTCCGGACACATCCCCTCTTCCAGCACGCGGACAAAATATTCATCCCGGTAACATTCGATGTAAGCGTCGCGCACCATTTCCGGTGTCACTCCAGGTTTTAGATCCGCATAAGCCGTAATGAGGATACCGCGGTTCATCGGGACAAGATGCGGCGTGAAGTTCAGAACGACTAGCTCACCGGCCGCATACGAAAGTTGTTCTTCGATTTCTGGCGTGTGGCGGTGGCTTGTCACCCCGTATGCCTTTATATTTTCATTGACTTCACAATACAGATTTGGCACCTTTGCCCCTCTTCCGGCCCCGCTCGTTCCAGACTTCGCATCTAGAATAAGTGATCTTGTTTCAATATAGTGGTTCTTCACCATCGGATAAACAGCCAGCGTAGAACAGGTCGGATAGCATCCCGGATTGGCGATCAGGCGCGCGCCCTTGATCTGTTCGCGGTTCACCTCACAAAGTCCGTACACAGCTTCTTCGATAAACTGCCTGCTCTCATGGTGGATGCCATACCATTTCTCGTACACATCGACATCCTTGATACGAAAGTCCGCGCTTAGATCAATCACCTTACAATGGCTTAACATTTCTTCTTCTAGTACCGACGCTAGATACCCCTGCGGTGTCGCGGTAAAAATGACGTCCGCCTCCCGGCAGAGCGTGTGAAGATCATCTGTCTTACAAAGATTTTCCACAATCTGGAACATATTACCAAATACGGAACTGAATTCTTTTCCGACATAGCTTTTGGAACCATACCAGATGATCTGCGCTTCCTTATGCTGCAGAAGCAGTCTCACTAATTCTTGTCCGGCATAGCCAGTAGATCCGATAATGCCTACTTTTATCATGATTATTTTCCTCCCGTGCACAAATGAATATTTTAATGTATAAATTGTAATTTTATGCAATATATTCAAGACTTCTCTTATTATACACCCCCTTGAAATAGAACGCAAGTATAAATTTAAAAAGTCTCTTGCATAATATTCATTTTTGTTGTATATTAAGAGATGTGAAAGGCGAAACCATATTTGCCTTCCTGATGAGACGAACTATAATTTTATAAAATGGAGGTTTTAACATGAAAGAAAAAGTAGTACTTGCTTACTCCGGCGGCCTGGATACGACTGCCATCATCCCGTGGCTGAAGGAAAACTTTGACTACGAAGTAATCTGTGTCTGCATCGACTGCGGACAGGAGGAAGAACTGGACGGCCTGGAAGAGCGGGCAAAGTCGTGTGGCGCTTCCAAACTTTACATAGAGGACGTCATTGACGAATTTTGTGACGAATACATTGTTCCCTGCGTACAGGGACATGCTGTATATGAGAACAAATATCTGCTTGGGACATCGATGGCCCGTCCGGTCATCGCAAAACGTCTTGTGGAGATTGCCCGGAAAGAAGGCGCTACAGCGATCTGCCACGGGGCGACCGGCAAAGGTAATGATCAAATCCGATTTGAACTTGGTATCAAAGCGCTTGCTCCTGACCTGAAGATCATTGCCGCATGGCGGAGCGACAAGTGGACGATGGATTCCCGTGAATCCGAAATCGAGTACTGCAAAGCGCACGGCATCGATCTTCCGTTCTCCGCGGATTCGAGTTACAGCCGCGACCGGAACCTTTGGCACATCAGCCACGAGGGCCTGGAACTAGAGGACCCAGCTAATGAACCAAACTTTGAACATCTTCTCGTACTCGGCACCACACCGGAACATGCGCCGGAAGAAGGTGAGTATGTCACGATGACATTTGAAAAAGGTGTGCCGAAATCCGTCAATGGAAAAGAAATGAAAGTTTCGGACATCATCCGCGAACTGAACCAGCTCGGCGGAAAACACGGCATCGGTATTGTGGATATCGTGGAGAACCGTGTGGTCGGCATGAAATCCCGCGGCGTTTATGAGACACCGGGCGGAACGATCCTGTACGAGGCGCACCAGCAGCTAGAAGAACTGATCCTCGACCGGGATACGTATGATCAGAAGATCGACATGGGAAACCGGCTCGCACAGATCGTATATGAAGGAAAATGGTTCAGTCCTCTGCGTGAAGCTGTTCAGGCATTTATCGAGTCCACGCAGAAATACGTGACCGGCGAAGTGAAGTTCAAGCTTTACAAGGGAAATATCATCAAAGCGGGCACGACATCGCCGTATTCCCTGTACAATGAGAGCATTGCTTCGTTTACGACCGGAGATCTCTACGACCACCACGATGCCGAAGGATTCATCAACCTGTTCGGACTTTCCACAAAAGTACGCGCGATGAAACTGGCACAGTGTGAGGAAGAAAAATAATAAATCATGTAACTTACGTAAAGGGGGCTGTCGGAAAACAGCCCTCTTAAATCACTAGTTATTCCTCTGCACCCTCAAAGAAATACTCTCATCTCCATATCCCCGATATAAAACAAGTACGATCCCGATACATAGTAAGAATAATGCAGCAACACAGGCAGTAAACTCCAAAACTGGATATTGAACGACGAAATATTCCATCCTCTCCTGCATCCCCCTGCCTGTCAGAAAGAAAATCCCGCCACCCAAACCTGCTGTCAGCGCAGTTATGATGAGGCTGTAAAAAACGCCTTCCAGAAGCAGCATGTTTTTAAGCTGTTTCCTCGTAAGTCCGATGCTCTCCATTACCGCAAACTCTCTCGTCCTGACTGTCAGTCCTGTGATGGTAACATCCACATAATTGACAATACCCATAAGGAGCAGGATCACGCACAAAGCTCCCATCACCATCCGGTTCGAATTAATATAATCGCTCATTTCCTGCAAAATATCATTTTTAAGTACTATACTAAGTGAGCGAAGATCTTCATTGCCGTATGGATCCGGTTTATATTGCTCGTTATATTTTTCCACGATTTTATTTACTTCGCGCCCCAAATCAAGCCTGCTGCCAGATTGTGCTTTCAGGGACACGCAAAAATTTTGTTCTTCAATCTGTAACTTTTGAAACCCTTTTTCACTGGTCAATAAGTAAACGAAATCATAACTCATCCATGTGTAATGGAAATCCGCCAGCTTTTCCAGCTGCAAGTCCAAATATCCGCAAAAACGCATATGCCTTGCTTGTTGTCCGTACACAAGATCATAAATCTTCAGTGGCATGCCAACGGTATCTTTGCTCATCTCTATCTGCGCAGGGGAAAGCAGATGATCGTGCAGCAAAATCATACCATCGCCATCTATCACCGTTTCCACATCCAGATACAACTCCTGTTCTTTTGCAATCGCCTTTAATTGGGTCAGATATTCATCGCTCAAAATCTGGATCGTGCAGGGAGAGCGGTAAAAATAAAAATCTGTTTCCAGATTGTCCCGAATGGGATCGAATACCGGCTCATCTACCAAAATTTCCCCAAAACCGCCCCTCGAAATATTGCTGTTCTCAATACCGGGAAGAGCCAGGATTTGATCCAGGATTTCATTTGGAAAAAGGATATGCCGATTAAACTCCTGACACTCTTCAGCTGTAAAAAGCGTGCCCACGTAAATATCCGGATGCTCATATTCAATCTGATTGCTCGTGTCTGCCCCCTGGAAATCATGACTACGGCAAGCGATGCGATCAGTCCCAAGCTAAGGCAGGCCGCGCTCACAAAATAACGTCTTTTAAAACGCATGATGCTTCGCCAAGCCATGTGTGTGAGCAAAAACTTCTGCTTCCGGTTCACTTTTGTCACATCTTTCCACCCATCTCCACTCGCCGCCTGATCCATATAAGTGACTGCCTCGATTGGCGTCAATTTCACAGTACGGCGGATGGCAAGAGCAGAACTAAAGTACGCTACTACGCCGCAGAAGAGGAAAGATACTGCCAGCAGGATCGGACGGAAGGTAATCATCCCTGACGCGCTTCCAAATCGATGGAGATACATTTTGGACAATAATACTGGTATGACTACGAGCGCGATCACCACCCCCATCAGGGCACCGATTACACTTCCCCGCAGGACGATCCTTCTCATCTGCCAGTAGACAATGCTGCAAATCTGTCTCCTCGTTGTACCAAGCGTTTTCAAAAGTCCGTATTCGCGGATACTCCGCTCAAAAGAAATGTGGAGAACATTATAGATCAGCAGCCCCACACTCGTTAAAATAACGACCGCCAGTATCAATATCGTATCAACTCCACCTGCCAGCACAAACATCGCCTGCCATCCAGCCGTGTCAGACACAAAAAACTTCTGGCTTGTGTCGCGCATCTCAATATCCTGATAAAGTCTTTGCTTGACCGTGATACCCTTTAACCGGTCATCCTGTCTCAGATACAGCGTCAGATCCAGTTCCTCTTTTCCCGGAACGGAATCTAGAAATGACTGCGAAAAATACGCATCCGGCCGACCATACTGGGCGGTGGCAATATACTCCGTATAATATCCGGAAAGGACGAAATCGAATACTTCCACTTCGTTACTCTCATCCAAAAACCGACAGGGAATGATAATTTCATGCCCACTTGTGGATCTGTAATACCTACCACTTCCAAGGCCCTCACGGGAAGCATGACCTCCCTCTTCCCTCGTGGATAATTCCCATGAATATCTGTAAAAGCCGACTTTTTGATCTTTTCCCAGGTGACATCATCAATGACCGCGCATCTGGCTTCCGACATGACACCAAACCAAACACATCTTCCGACATCCTTGATATATGAAAGTTCCTGTATTTGTTCATACTGTTCCTCCGTCGCCCTCTCGAGCCTTGTGTTCGATACCACACCCCGCTTCCTTGCCTCACGCAGCATATCGGTCTCGGACTTCCCGGCAGCAAAACTGAACACACAAAACAGTGCCATAACGGCAAACGCGACGGCTCCCATCAGGATCATGTGGCGCTTTTTGTCCGCGTCATACTGCTTCTTCGCCAGGTGCGCGATTGCTTTTTTATTGTTATTCTTCATGCTGCATCCCCCTTAATCCGCATAAATCCGCAGCCTCAAAGAGATACTCTCCTCCCCGTACCTGCGGTACAAAATAAGTACGATCGCGATGCACGACAGGAATAATGCGGCGGCGCAGACGGCAAACTCCACAACCGGATATTGAACGACAAAATATGCCATCTTCTCCCGCATCACCTTTCCGATCAGAAAGAAAATCCCTCCCCCGGCTATACCCGTCAATACGGTAATGATCAGGCTAAAGAAAATACCTTCTAAGATCAGCATGTTCCTCAGCTGTATTCTCGTCAGCCCGATACTTTCCATCACGGCAAATTCCTTCTTTCTCACCGCCAGGCCAGTGATCGTGACATCCATATAATTGACAATGCCCATGAAAAGAAGGATGGCACACAGTACCCCGAGTACCAGCTGGTTCGAGACGATATAATCGCTCATTTCCTGCAGGATATCGATCTTTAGCATTAACTCAAGCGAGCGATAATCCTCATTCCCATATTCGTCAGGTCCATACTGCCTATTATACTCTTCTACGATCTTCTCCACCTCCCGGCCCAGAGAAACCCTGCTGCCGGATTCGGCTTGAAGTTCGATAAAAAAATTCTGTTCCATTATCTTTATATTTTGAAATCCCTTTTCGCTTATCAGAAAATATGCACTATCATTTCCCATCCATGTATAGTAGATTTCCGGCAGATTTTCCTGCTGAAGATCCAAATAACCGCAAAAACGCACATCTCTTTTCTCATTCCCGGCACCATAAATTCCTAACGTCATGCCAACCGTATCTTTACTCATCTCGATCTGGGCATGGGAAAGCAGATGGTCATGCAGCAGGATCACTCCCTCGCCACGGATCACCGCATCCACATCCAGATACAGCCCCTGTTCGTCTGCAAACGCCTTTAACTGATCCAGGTATTGATCACTCATGATCTGGATCGTACAGGGCGTGCGGTAAAAATGGATCTCGGTTTCCAAATCTTCCCGGATCAAATCGAGTGCTTTTTCCTCCACTAACACCTCTGCAAAGCCGCCCCGCGCGACAAAGCTGTTCTCAATGCCAAAAAGCGCCTGTATGTGATCCCGGAGTGTATCAGGAAACAATAGGTGCGGATTAAATTCCTCATACATATCTGCGGATATCTTTGTAGTAACACGAACATCCGGGTGATCATATTCGATCTCATTCCTTGTGTCGGATCCCCTAGAAATCATCACGACACCAAGCGAAACGATCAACCCCATGCTAAGACAGGCCGCGCTGATGAAAAACCGCTTCTTAAAACGCATGATATTTAGCCAAGCCATCTGCGGCAAGGAGACTTTCCCCGCCATACTTTTCCTATGCGTGCTGCCGGCTGCCTTTTCCCGATAGGTGACAGCCTCGATCGGCGTCAGTTTAACGGTGCGCCGGATGGCAAGCGCGGAACTGACCCATGTAACGATAGCGCTAAACAGGACGGATACGGCCAGAAGAAGCGGACGGAACGTGATCATTCCAGCCGCGCTGCCAAACCGGTAAAGATACATTTTGGACAATAGGAGCGGCATTACCATGACCGCGATCAATACGCCCGCCAAAGCGCCGACCAGACTCCCCCAAAAAACAATCGTCCTCAACTGGCAGAACACAATGCCCCAAAGCTGTTTCCCCGTCGTGCCGATCGTCTTTAAAAGTCCGTATTCGCGAATATTGCGGTCAAAGGAAATATGAAGTACGTTGTAGATCAGAAGCCCTGCACTGGCTAAAATAACAAACGCCAGTATCAATACGGTATCAAACCCTCCCGCCAGCGTAAAAAACGCCACATTTTCCGCCGTGTCAAATCCCAGGAACTGCTGGCTTACATCTCGCATTTCTATATCCTGATACAGATCATTCTCGACCGTTCTCCCATCGATCCGGTCATTTTGTCTCATATACAGCGTCAGATCCAGCTGCCCATCGTCAAGAGAATCCAAAAACGCCTGCGAAAAATACGTATCCGGCAGTCCATAAAAGGCGGTGGCAATATACTCGGTATAATATCCGGACAGGACGAAATCATAGTCTCCCTCTCCGTTCTTTTCGTTAAAAAAGCTGATCGGAAGTGACAGTTCCATCCCCACCTGTGGATCTGTGATCCCTACCGCTTTCAGGGCACGCATGGGAAGCATCACCTCTGTTTTTTCCTGTGGATAATTCCCATGAATGTCTGTAAACGCCGGTTTCTTGATCTGTTCCCAGGCTGTACCGTCAATGACCGTGCACCTTGTACCCAGTGTGTCTCCAAATCTCACACATCGTCCGACATCTTTGATATACGGAAGTTTTTTGATCTGTTCGTATTGTTCCTCGGTCGCGCGCTCGAGCGATGTATTCGATACGACACCGCACATCCTCGCCTCGCGCAGCATATCGGTTTCGATCTTCCCGGCGGCAAAACTGAACACGCAAAACAGCGTCATAACCGCGAACGCAACCGCCCCGGTCAGGATCAAGTAGCGCTTTTTTTCCGCGTCATACTGCTTTTTCGCCAGGTGCGCGATTACTTTTTTATTGTTATTCTTCATACTGCCTACCCCTTACCCTGCCATCTTCAATGCGGATGATGCGGTCCGTCATCTGGGCGATCTCCTCATTATGCGTCACGATCACGATCGTCTGATGGAACTTGGCGGCGCTTGATTTCATCAGGCCTACGACTTCCGTCCCCGTTACCGAGTCCAGATTCCCGGTTGGCTCATCGGCGAGGATTACGGCCGGTTTTGTGGACAATGCCCTTGCAATCGCCACTCTCTGTTGCTGTCCGCCGGAAAGCATATGCGGCATACTGTCCAGCTTTTCGCGCAGCTTCAGCGTGTCGATGATATTGTAAAAAAACGTCTCATCGACCTCCCTCCCGTCCAGCTGCAGCGGCAGCACGATGTTTTCATACACATTCAGCACGGGAACGAGATTATAATTCTGAAACACGAACCCGATATTTCTTCTTCGGAAAATGGTCCGCTCATCGTTTTTCAATTTACCGACATCCTCGCCCCGGACGATCACGTCACCCTCTGTAGGATCATCGAGACACCCCAGCATATTAAGAAGCGTCGTCTTACCACTTCCGGACGATCCCGTAATGGAGACAAACGCGCCGTCTTCTATCGAAATAGAAATTCCGTCCAGTGCGCGCACCTCACCCGACGGAATCTGATAGATTTTTTTTAATCCTCTCGTTTCTAATACATTCATTTTGATCCCTCCTGTCTTTTTCTTTTGTAATTTCATTTTAACAGGAAGTACTTACAATCTACTTACATTTTTTCATTTTCAGGATATTGCTAAGGAAGGAACATAGAAATCTCGAGTCCCGGCGTGTTCCTCCTTGCTTTTAGAAACCCTCCGTGCAGCAAAACAATTTCCCTTGCGAGATAAAGTCCCAACCCGAACCCCGGCTGTCCATCTGTTCTCTTTCCCCTGTAAAATCTCTGAAATATCCGCCCTTCCTCTCCCTCCATAATGCCAATACCGCTGTCCGAGACAGAAATTTTCGTATACATTTCATTTTGGGCAGCAGACACTCGGATTACCGAATGCGGCGGCGAATATTTTACGCTGTTTTCCAACATGTTATAAATGGCCTCCCCCAGCCAGTTGGCATCGTGAGAAATTTCCAATGTCTCATCCATCGACAGGTCAATGACGATCCTCTTCTCATCCGCCGCTTTTTTCACCTGAAAAATACTGTGCAGGATTGTTTGGGAGAGCAGGGAAGAATCCGGCTTGATCTGTATGATCCGGTTCTCAAGCCTTGCCATCTTGATAAAACTTTCTGTCAGAAAATGCAGCTGAGATGACGTCTTTTTTAACGCTTCCAAATACTCCTGTCCCTCCGCCTCACACCTGACAGTGCCTAAAAGCTCCAGATAACTCTCGATATTTGCCAGCGGATTTCGCATCTGATGCGCTATATCAGCGATCAGTTCACGGATCTGATCGCGCTCTCTTTTTAATTGATGTTCGCTCCCTTGTATTTTCTCTGAAAGCCGTACCAGCTGATACCGGATTTTTGATGGTAGCTTGTCCTGATATTCCAAAGAGACATGCAGATCTGTCCCATTTAACAGCTGATCCAACATCTGGGAAAACGCCTCCCATTCTTTCTTTCTCTGAAACATACTCAATCTCCAAACGTATATCCAACTCCAAAAACATTTTTTATATAGATCGGATCTGCCGGGTCAGGCTCGATTTTTTTCCGCAGACGGGATAATGTGACATTCACGGTATTCTCCTCCACGAAAGAACCTTGACCATCCCAAAGCTGCTCAAGCATCATCTGTTTTGTGATCACCCTTTTCCGGTTCCTAGCTAGCAGTTCAAGCAAGCGGTATTCCTTCGGTGTTAGATTGATCGCCGCTCCACGGCTCATCACCCGTTTGCGCTCAAAATCAATCGTCAACTCCTCATAACAGAATACCCCCGCATCCTCATCTCCCGACCTGCGTAAAACTGCCTGCGCATGTTTCAGCAGTACCGCTATGGAAAATGGCTTTACAAGATAATCGTCCGCTCCGCAGTCGAAGCCGCGGAGCATGTCCTCCTCCTCGTCACGCGCCGTCAGGAATATGACGGGAATGTCCCCGCGTTCGCGCACCTTTCGGCAAAGGGTAAACCCGTCCCCGTCCGGAAGTCCGACGTCGATCACCATGAGAGACGCACCATGTTCTAGGTCACGTTCTGCTTCTCGGATGGAAGCCGCTCCCGCCACTTCATATCTGGCGTTCGCAAATGCTTTGCACAATGCTTTATTTAATAACATGTCATCTTCTACAATTATCACTTTATGGTTCAACATTTATACCTCAGATTTTATACTTTGAAGACATTATAACAAAAATTTGACGACTTGTTCAAGACTCATTTCTCCCATGTCCCGTTTATCAAACGCTGCGTCTCTTTGTCTTACGGATACAGACGTATTATTTTTCTCGTTTTCACCTTAAATGCTCACATGTGCACTCGTGGGCCAAAATGCCGTTTTGCCCTCCTGTTCAAACAGGATAACTGTTCTTCCATATCATGTCGTTATCCTCCATAGTCAATTCTTTACACTTCCATTATTTCCATACGTAGGCTTCCATGGAGGAGGAGACAATAATGTTGTTCTTCCAATATCAGGTAATACATGATAAATGGAACATCCCATTTGCTCTTCAAAATATTCTTTATTTTTAAAAGTAATATCCCAGCCTTTTATGTAGTTTTCCATAATTCCATATCTACGAGTTACATCCACAAAACGTTTTTCCAAAATCACAAATCCGTAATCTGTTGCCAGCGCATCACATATCTGAATCAATCTATCATAATCATCCGCCTGACAATTGATCATAAAGTCTTTTATTGCCTTTTCTTCCTCTGTCTGCGGATTATAATCAAATTCATCTTTCATAAGAGGATAAGAGTGTGTCATACAGACTCTTGCAACTTCATCCCACCCCCTATCCATCGCATACTTATATCCCTCGTATACATGCTTAGGAATATTTACAATGCCAACCCTGCGTCCAATATCATGAAGCATTCCCACTATGTACGCCTTGTTCTCATCCATCCCCGACACTTTCTGTGCGATATTTCTTGCCGCAATCCCTGCATTTAAAGAGTGTTCGATCCAAGGTCCGGGATTTAATCGTCCTGCAATTTTTAATTCATTTTTCGTTTCTTCTACTGTTGGCAACATATAACCACCTTCTTCCAAAATTCATTTCCTTCACAAACAAGAAGTTATAGATCCTTTTGCAGATAAAGCAAATCCTGCCGCCTAAAGACGGCATTCTAATTGACAATCATACGGTTCATCTTCAACATGTTTTTGATTATAAACTTCTGCCTCAACACAACCCATTGATTTGTAAAAGGCTTGGCTCTCAACGGCTGAGTGTGCCGATATGTAAAGCTTTTTAGCCCCTTTCTGTTTCGCCCATTCCTTGGCCGCTAGAAAAAGCGTTCTGCCAATCCCCTTATTTCTCATATCTTCTGAGATATGGATACTGGACAAGTCGCAATACCCCTGTTCATCACCAAATATTTCTGGCTCCACTGAAACAAAACCTTTCAATTTTCCGTCATAAAAAGCAGCATACACAAAGCCATTAGAACGAATCGTATTTTTTAAGCAAGAAATCAGAATTTGATAATCCTTTTCTGTCCAATCATCAATAAAAGGTGCATCTTTGATCATCCATTTGCCATTTTCTTTACGCCAGCATTTTGTAACAATTTGATGTCGGATAAAATCCTTGAACAATTCCCGGCAAATTTCCTCTGCATATAAAGCTCTATATACCACCATAAATTTTATTCTCCATTTTCTCTCTATGCCTAAAAAAACCGTTTTTCTGCGCTGCCTAACTCCTACCCAAATGGGAAGTTATCCATTTGGGTAATCGAAGTTTGACGTTATATCTGCGTCATCAACTTGTATATTCACAACAACACTAGCAGTATACCACGCCGTTGTATCTAAGTCCACATCTGATCTAGATGAAACGCAAAAACTCCATGATATAATTTATATAAATAGCCCTTACAACAAAAAAACTAACGACACGCCAAATCCCTTATCATAGGGGATCCCTTCATCCAGACCAACATCCGCACAAAGCCTTTGCGCATATTTTTTAGCGAGGTATAATCCCATCCCGGTTGCGTTTGACTGCCCCTGATAATTCCCCGTAAAGCCTTTATCAAATACGAACGGGGCGTCTTCCGGCTGTATGCCGTCGCCATTATTGTAAATACATATTTTAATCTTCTCCCCGCTCCGGGTTATGGAAACGGATATGCTCCCCTCTCTGCTGTCTGCATATTTTACCGCATTACTCATAAACTGCGATAAAATAAAGGAAACGATCTTACGGTCAGAAACGACTTGTGCCTGCTCCAACCCAGCGTTCAGTGAAATCTTTTTTTCCTCCATAAATGGCCGGTACTCTTCCAATACGTCGCGGACACAGTCATCAAGCCGGAACGCGGTATATTTAATGTCGGTATTCCCTGTCTGCAGACGGGCATAGTAAAGGATCCGTTCCACGTCCTCATTGAGCCGGTGCCAGATATATTGAAACCGGTCGTATACGTAGGGCGACATCTCACCTTGGTGGTTTCCGAGTACAAGCGCAGAAAGTGACAGGGGCGTTTTTACTTCATGCACCCACGTCTCGATGTATTCCCGGTACCCGGACAGATCCACCGTTTGTTCATTGATCTGGCATAACAGGGACAAAAGGCGCGCGCACAGTTCCTTGGCCGGCAGGCTGTCTCCAAATCGCGTCAGGACATCGGCTCTTGTTTTTTCACCAGGCGCATCTAGAAAACGGAGTAACACGGCTTCGTCTTTTTTTTGACGCCGCCACTCCGCCCACCACCCAGCGATCAGCATCAATACCGTAAAAAGAACAAGAAACAGGGATATCGATGGAACCGCTTCCCGGCGCACGATCCACGTAACAAAAATAAATATAATGTCCGTACATAAAAATAATACGATCCAGTGCCACGACCGTCGGATCACCTGCTTACCCCTCTGATTCATAGACATTCCACCTCTAACAAATATCCCTTTCCCCTCACATTGCGCACGACCTGATCGATGCTGGCTGCCGATAAGCTTTTCCGGAGCCGGCTCATATTGACCTGGAGGATATTTTCATCCACAAACTGCTCGGTCCCCCACACGGCAGAAAACAACTCATGTTTGCTGACAAGTTCCGGATAGCGCTCCATCAGGCATCTCATGATCTTTCCCTCGGTTTCTGGAAGGATCAGAACCTTGTCGCCGCAAACCAGTTTATGTGTATCGGTATCCAGGACAAGTACGCCGGCCTGGACGATATTGCGAATCTTATGATACGTTTTCAATAAACGCTCCGCCCTGGCGAGCAGACGGTCGGGGTGGCATGGCTTTGTGAGGAAATCATCCGCCCCCAGTCCCAGCGCCGTCAACTCGTCCGACAGCGTATCTCTTGCCGTCAGTATCAAAATAGGGAACGAACCCCTCTTCTTTAGTTTTTTACAAATTTCGTACCCGGACGTTCCCGGCAGGTTTACATCCAGTACGACAAGCTTCGGACTAAACGACGCGATCCCGTCCTCCACCTGTTCAAACGAATCCGGCGCGGCAGCGTCATATCCGGCCCGCCGGAACGTCGTAATCAATTCTTCCCGCAGATACATGTCATCTTCCACGATAACGATCCTGTCCAACCTGTCACCCCCTGTCTGTGATCCGGATCATTCCTTTGTCGTCTGAAGCATACGGATTTCGCGGTCTGCCATCCGTCGTACGATACTGATATAAAGAATTTCCAGTCCCGCAAAAATCACCAGCCCCAGTACCGCGAGCAGGGCTACCTTTCCAACGGACACGCCGACCGGCAATCTGGTAAAGCTTGTAAACATCGAGTAAATGGCCGCGGCGCTGCTGACGATGGCGGTAACGAGCACGAGCGAAAAATAGAACCGGATCTGACGGTTTACCGAAACACACATGGACGACGTATGTGCCCCCAGCATCGAAAGCGTCTCGTAGCGGTGTTTCGTCTCCCGCTGTCCGATCAGATATTTCACCCCGATGACCGTGTTGGCGATGAGCCAGAACAGCACGCCGAGGTAGATCGTTAGATAACTTGCCGCCACCGTGTAAAACAGATTACGGCCAATGCCGCCCAAATAGCTGTCGTATTCAATCCCCATCGAATTTACTGCCGGATTCTCCGTCGGATCTTTTGCCGTTAGACCTTCCGTCTGGTCGAGCAGCCCTTCCATATCCTGAATGGCCCGCATCAGTCCGACATCTTCCACAACCCGGTCGGAAAGCCTGACATTCCAGCAATACGCTTCTGGTTCAACTGCCAGCTCCCGGTACAGGTCATCCGGTACGATCAGCGCGAGATATAATGTGATTGCCCGGTCTGCCACGACATTATCCATACAAAGATCCGGCAGGAGTTCATACGCCTCTCCGTCTATGCTGATGGACACGTTACCCTCAAGCACCTCCTGCCAGATCAGACCGAAATCCCCGTCATTTCCCATTGATGTATAGACGGCCGCCTGTCCGTCGGAAATCTGGAGTTCCTCCTTGCCCATACTTCGCAGCAAATGATTATATGAACTCTGTGCGATCACGTATTCGATGTGGAAGTTTTCGATGATATTTTCGATCAGATCCGATTGTTCGAACGTGCGCATACCTGATTTTTTAAGCGTTGCAAGCGCGTCTGCCAGTCTGGATATATCAACCTTTTTGTCCCCCTCGCAGAGATCCCTGTGCTTTATCATGGACAAGTACATGGGAAAACTGTCCTGCACCATTTCCCGCACACCGTCCTGTTCCAGTACGGCATCCACCTGCTCTTCTGTCCCAAACAGCGAGATATCCACGCTTCTTTCATTGGAGGACCGCCCAAATCCCATCGATATGCCATACGAAATACACGCCAGTGCCATCAGCAGCAGAAGTGAGGAAATTGCCAGCGACCGATGCTGGGACAGTACATTTTCCTGTACCTGCCTTGCCGTAAAAATCTGCAGTCCTGCCGCATGTTTGCTTTTCGCGCGGATCCACAGTCCGAACATGCCTCCGAGACCGCGATACAAAAGAAATGTACCGGAAATTCCGAACACAAATACGGAAAGTACGACAGTAATACGCAGGGAATGAAGGCGGAACATGCCTAGACCATAGGCATACAAAAGAAATCCAAGACCTGCTGCAAAACATAGCGTGCTTCGGAAACCGGAGGCCACCACCTGTTTCTTTACATCACCGGCCTGGAAAAATTCCGCCGGTTCCTTTTTGGCGATGCCGATACAGAGGATGAACATCGATAAAAGCTGTACGAGGACAAACCCGCACACCGTCCAGCAAATGGCACCTGGTGAAAAGGAAAAGCGGTGTCCGAGAATCCCGAGTCCTACGATCCTGGCGGTGGCAAGACTGATCCCTTCCGTCACAAACAGCGACGCCGGAAGACCGATCATCAGCGAGACCACACTGCTCCACAGCGTTTCACAAAACAGCAGCAAAAACAGGCGCCCCCGTTTCATCCCAAGCATGAGATACATGCCGAGTTCCCGCCTGCGGCTATCGATCTGATAACGGCAGGCAAAGTACACGAGGAAAAATACAAAAAACAAAGATACCACATACACGAGCGGCAGCAAAGCCATAAGTTTTTGTACGGCATCGCTCTCGATCGTGGAAAGAAAGTGCATGACATCCAGTTCCCCCAGGGAAAGCAGCGTGTAAAACGCGATGATGGCCGTCACCAGGGAGCCGAAAAACAATCCGTTTCCCTTGCGGTTTTTTGCGGCGTTTCGCCGTACCTGTTTAAAGAACATGCTCGCTGCCACCTCCCATCTGCGCCATCACAGCCGCAATGCGCTCGTAAAAGCCGGCGTTCGTTTCATTCTGCCTGTTCCTCCGCAGTTCATGGAAGATCGTTCCATCCTGGATAAACAGGATCCTCGAACAGTAACTGGCCGCACTGGCGTCATGTGTCACCATCATGATCGTTTTCCCCTGCTCACGATTGATCGCAGCTAATTTATCCATCAGAATTTTGGAATTTCTGGAGTCAAGGGCCCCGGTCGGCTCATCCGCGAGCACGAGGCTCGGGTCGGAGATCAGCGCCCTGGCCGCCGCCACACGCTGTTTTTGACCGCCGGACATCTGGGATGGGAATTTCTCCAACACATCGGTAATATCGAGCATCGCCGCGATCTCTTTCATATCCGCTCCCGCTCTTTCTGCCGGAACGCCGTGCAGCGACAGCGGAAGAATGATGTTTTCCCTCGCTGTCAGGTTATCGAGCAGCTCAAATTCCTGAAACAGAAATCCAATCTCCTTTCCGCGGTAGTCCGCGAGCTCACCGCCGCGGAAACCGGATAGATCCGCCCCGTGCAGAACGATCTTTCCCGATGTCGGCTTCCGCATCGTCGCGATACAGTTCAACAGCGTCGTTTTTCCGGAACCGCTGGCGCCCATAATGCCTAAAAATTCCCCCTCCAGCACACGAAAGGAAATGCCTTTCAGCGCTTCCGTTTTATTTTCGCCCCTTCCATACGTTTTGGTCAGGCTCTCCACCTGTAACAGTTCTTTTTGTGTATTCATAACAGGTTACTCCTTCCTTTCTGAATTGTATCAGGATTGGGGCTGTCATTTCCCGACAGCCCCATATTCCCATAGGGATATTCCCTATGAGCACCAGTATATCAGCAGGAGGATTGAAAAACCACTTACAGATGTTGTAAGGTTTCCGTTTCTGCGAACGTATCAAACGATTGAGCATAATGTACTACGAGTACATTGCACTAGTCGGGAGACGGCAGCCAGACGATGATCCTCGTGCCCAGTCCTTCTCGGGAGAGGATTTCAAAATGCCCCCGGTGCTTATCCACGATCCATTTGGCGATCGAAAGTCCGAGTCCGGAACCTCCAATGCTGCCGTTCCTCACTTCATCCGAGCGGTAAAACCGCTCAAAAATATGGGAAATATCCTGTTCGATCATACCAATCCCCGTATCCTGCACCGAAAAGAAACTCTCCTCTCCCTGTACGCCGACGGCAAACATGATCTCGTCATTTTTTTTCGTATATTTCCTCGCGTTGTCCGCTAAAATGCGCATCGTCTGTTTTAGCATCGTCGGATCGCCCAAAATGAAAACCTGCTCTGGGTCATGAGAGGCTGGTTCCTGAAACGTATACACATGGTCTGAGTCGATCATCACCGATTCTTCGTACACTTCGTTCATCAGCTCATTCAGGGAGATCTTCTCTGACACGAGTTTCTGGCGCCCGCTATCCGAACGGGCGAGAAAAAGTAACTGTTCAACAAGAGACGACATGTGTTCGGACTCGTGCTTGATCGCCTCAATCCCTTCCGCCAGCACCGTCTCATCTTCCTTTCCCCACCGGTCCAGCATATTGACATAACCCTGGATCACGGAGATCGGCGTCCGCAGCTCATGGGAGGCGTCCGATACAAAACGGGACTGTTGGCGGAATGATTCCCGCATCCGGTCGATCAGGTTGTTCACCGCCAGTTCAAGTCCCTTTAACTCCTTGTCGCCGATGTCCAGATGCTCCTCTCCGCTCCCCGGGTTCACATTAGAGATCGCATCCTCCAGCCGGTGGAATTTGCTCTCGTCAAAGGCGATACTGCTCAGCTTCTCTGCTTTTTTCGCCAGTTCATTTAACGGAAGCAGCTGCTCTCTTACTTTTTTTGCTCCAAATAACATATCGCGCAGAAGGGAAAGGATCTGCGCGATAACGATGATCGACAGGCAGGTCAGAAAAAAAATGACGAATAACGTACTGTCAAATCGGACTGTGCTGCCGTTTCCATCCTCCACCATATAAAAGATCACATCATCCGCTTTGTTCCACTGCCATGACCGAAATCCCCTGTTCCACACAAAATCCCCGAAATGGTTGATCTCCATGCAGATACACCAGCTCACAACCGTCATTACCGAAAGGTAAACATCCATACTGAGATACGAAAAGAACTGCCGGAATACAAAACTCCGGTTGATCCTTCGCGCGATAGATGACGTTCTGGTTCCTGCTTTTTTTTCATTGTTTTCATTCATATTACGTATCTCCTTCGCGGATCACATACCCTACTCCGCGCACCGTCTGGATCATTTTCATATCAAACCGTTCGTCAATCTTACTGCGCAGATAGCGGATATACACATCGATCACATTCGTTTCGCCGGCATAGTCATAACCACACACCCGTTCAAGAAGCGTATCCCTTGTCAAAACAATGTTTTTATTTTCCAAAAGGATTTTTAGCAGCTCGAATTCCCGGTTTGTCAGGGAGATCTTCTCCCCGCCACACACGACCTCATACCGCCTCTCATCGAGCGTCAGTTCGCCAAACGTAAGCTTTTTTTCCTCCACGCTGGTCTCCTTGCCGGTGTCGTCTCTCCATTCCTGCTGTCCTGCCGATTTCTTCAGCACGAGGCGAATCCTCGCCAACAGTTCCTCGATCGCAAACGGTTTCGTGATGTAGTCATCGGCCCCGCCGTCCAGTCCCGCCACTTTATCCATGACCGCGTCACGCGCGGTCAGTAAAATGACGGGAAGGCCGGACGACCGGCGCAGACGGCGCAGCACCTCAAACCCGCTCAGTTCCGGGAGCATGATATCAAGAAGCATCAGGTCATAAGTTCCACTCTGCGCGGCAGAAAGGCCATCTCTCCCGTTCGTCACCTTATCCACGGCATAACCTTCGTGCTTTAACTCCAGTTCCACAAACCGGGCGATCTTTTCCTCATCTTCGACAATTAAAATCCGTTCCGCCATTTGCTGCTTCCTTTCCTTTCTACGATGCGATACCTTCCACGCCAGACAATTATTCCTTGTCTTTTTCCGTAAACTCTTTTTTGATGGATCCTGCTGCCTCTGCCGCGCGGTCCATCGCTTTGTTTACATCGACAGTAACCTCATCTACTCCCTCAAACGAGTAGCGGCATCCCAAAAACAGCCCCGCCACTAACACCCAAAAGAGGATCCAGAAGAACAGGATGGTGAGGAGAACAAAAACGGTCACCGGCACACGAATGATATTTTCCTCATTCCGGTCCACACGGAAATACGTCTGGTTCCCTTTTTGGATCACCTTTCCACACCAGTTGAAAAAGCGGTTGCACGCATCCCGGAACCCACTGTTTTTCTTTTCCCTTCCCACATCTTCGAAATCTTTCGGCTCCTCATACTGCGTCGTATAACTTGTTTTCCCCGGCTTTTTCACCTTGCCCTGCTGCTCCAAGTAAACCATCGCGTCCAGCATATTGCCGCCGCACTCGTCAAGCGCCTTTTTCGCCTCTTCATAACTGACATCTGCCCGCTCCCGCAGGCGTTCTACTTTTTCTAAATCATCCATAATCGTATCCTTCCTTTCGTTTTTTGTAATCATACCGTTGATCCATTAAACGGACATTGAAGGAACATTAAGATTTGATTAATTTTAGTTGAATCCCCTCGGAAGTCCATATGCCGCCACTTTTGTCGATCAGAATACATGAAATATCGTGATGTTCCCGGTCAAAGGCGATCGCCCGATCTTTTCCCATGACAAACATTGCCGTAGCGATACTGTCGGCCATCTCTCCGTGTTCGCACAAAACGGTCACACTTGTTAGATCACTTTCTGCGGGCGCTCCGGTTTTTTTATCCATAATATGATGGTAACGGACGCCGTCCCTCTCAAAATAGCGCTGGTAAGAACCGGACGTAATGACCGCCGTTTGTCCCACTTCGATCGTTCCGAGCATGCTCTCACCATCGTCAGGATTGGTGATCCCCACCGTAAATGGTGTTCCGTCCGGCTTTTCCCCGTACGTCTGCACGTTTCCGCCGAGGGACACAACGGCCGCTTCCGCTCCCTGATCCCGAAACAGCTCCATCAGCTTATCTGAAACATACCCTTTGGCTATACCACCGAGGTCGATCTGCATCTTCTCCGGCATGATAACCGTATGATCTTCCGCTAACTTAATTTTTCGGTAATCTACGATGCCTGCTATTTGCTGCCGCTCTTCTTCCGATGGGATACGGTACTCTTCTTCTGTAAATCCCCATGCCCGCACGAGCGGATAGATCGAAATATCAAAAATGCCGCCGGTCTGTTCTGATATTGCCATACTTTTTTGGATGAGATCATACGTTTCCTCTGATACCTGGACCGGCTGCCCGCCAGCCCGGTTCAATTTCGCCACATCACTCGTCTCCACGTTGACGGAAAACCGATCTTCGTATGTCTGGATCAGCGCCCTCGCTTCTTTTAGCAGCTGCGAAGCTTCTTCCCCGTATACCGTAAGATTCATGATCGTATTCATCGCGAAAATTTCCGCCGTCTGTTTGATCTCTTTTTCTCCTGCCCCGTTCGTTTCTGTCCGGTCTGACTGCTGATTATTCGTTCCGCTGCAACCGGCCAGCATAACGATACACATACAGAGCATGCAGATCATCCCATTCCGCTTCATTGTCCTTCCTCCCATCTATGATGCTGTTCTGCTTCATTGTCCTTCCTCCCATCTATGATGCTGTTCTGCTTCATTGTCCTGCCTCCCATCTATGAACCCGCTCTGCTTCTTTCCTAGGGGCAAACACCTCGCGGCAGTCGGCAAATGTGAGCGAACTCGCGATTGGCTCGCTGCTTGGCGGGAATAAATACAGCCGCAGTAATTCTGGCGGTACAGATTATATTCCCTTGACAATTCTATGCTTCTCTTATAGCCGTTTTTCTTTTTAAAGTCTGACGGAAGATAGGAAACGCCATATTCGGTTGCGAGCGATTCCCCGATCTCCATCAGCTTGTCTGCGTTTTTATGCGGGCTGATCGATAATGTCGTGCAAAAAAACTGCGCGCCCGCTTTTACCGCCATTTCTGCCGTCTTCCGAAGCCGCATCTCATAACAGATAAAACAACGCCTGCCGCACTCCGGTTCCTGCTCTAACCCCTTTGTCTTTTGAAAGAACAGCTTGTCTTCGTAATCGGCATCAGCAAACTCGATCGGGCCGGGAAACGGCTTTTCTCTGACGAGACGCTTGAGTTCGGCCTTCCTCTTTACATACTCTTTCTCCTCGGTAATATTGGGGTTGTAAAAGAGTAGGATCAAACGGAAATAACCGGACAGGTATTCGAGTACGTAGCTGCTGCACGGCGCGCAGCAGCAGTGAAGGAATAATGTCTGCTCCGTTCCTGTCTGCGATATACCGGATAGTATGTCGTCTAGCTCCCGTTGATAGTTTCTTCTGTTCATTGCAATCTTCCCTTCGTCGATTTCTTCTTCGTCTGCCATTCCTCTTCCTTCAATCGCTTCCGTAACCGCTTTTTCTTTGCCGTATCTGACGTCTGAAGCCGTTTTGCGTTCTGCTGCTCCTACCATGCAGCATGACGTATAAAACTTCTCTCTAACGAAGTCCGATGACCGCGCACAAATTTCCTCTCCGGCCATTCGTAAAACGGTGGGAGAAAAGCTGTTTTGGATTCTCGTACGTGCAAACGCCGCTCACGCATATATGCTCCGGCCGCAGGCCCGCCTCTTCTAAAACGATCCGGTTTGCCTGCCACAGATCGAGCTGGTAGTGTCCGTTTTCCTTTTTTTCATATATATCATCCCAGTATTTTTCATCAAACGCCAGATCAAATTCCCGAATGACTGCCTCATCGACTTCATAACACGCCTGGCAGATCGAAGGGCCGATGACCGCGCGCAGATCTTCCGGATCTGATCCAAATTCCCTCCCCATGCGCTCCACCATCTTCTCTCCCATTTTTTGTACCGTCCCCCGCCAGCCAGAATGAGCATTTCCAACAGCCTGACGCACTGGATCGTAAAAAAGAAGTGGCACACAGTCCGCAAAAAAAGTCATCAGAACAACATTCTTTTCATTTGTAACCAGACCATCGGTTTCACGGATGCTTCTGTGTTCCAAAAAGACTTCTCCACAATCCCCGGCGCCGACTCGCCGTATGTTCGTGCTGTGAACCTGATCCGTTAGCACGAGTTCTGATATATCATATCCAACGGCCCGCGCAAATAGCCGATGGTTTTCTCTCACGTCGCATACCGCATCTCCTCTCGTAAAACTAAGGTTCATCGTCGAGCAGTCTCCGCTGCTCACACCGCCAAGTTTTGTGGAAAAACCGTGTGCGAGCGGATACCCCTGCAGAAACGGAAATTGCAGAAACGGCACGCCTTCCCGCTCTACCCACGTTATATTTTGACTTTTCTCTATCTTTTTGTCCATATCGTTATGAATCTCCTTTTTTGCCTTGAATAACTTTTCCATATTATAGTATACTACAACTAGAATAAAATGAACAAGTTTTTTACGTCCGCGGGAGCTGTTTTTTTTGGAAGTATTATGTTCCATTTTCCCGCAGAAATGGAGGAAGTATGCCATCTTTATACGCACACCATTCATTTGGAACAAAAGTCTTCCGGGACTTACCGGCAGATTTAAAAAAGATCATCCGATCATATCCAGAAGCGTTCAAAGCGGGACTGCAGGGGCCGGATTTTTTATTTTTCTACCGCCCTTTTTTCCGCTGCCATACAAATAAGCTGGGACACGCCCAGCACAGGGAATCATTTGAGGAATTTCTCGAACAGATCCGTCCTACCATCCGAAAGAAAGGGAAAGATTGCGGCGAATATGCTTATTTACTAGGCTTTATCTGTCATTTTATGCTCGACAGCGAGAGCCACACGTTCGTCATCCCCAAATCAAAAGAACCTGGGTATAACCATCTGGTCATGGAGATTGAATTTGACCGGTATCTACTGAAAAAAGCCGGAAAAAACCCTCTCCTTTACCCGGCCTGGAAATACATCCGATGGGACAAACAGACGTTAGACGCCGTCCACGGCATTTATCGGTCGTTTGAGGTA
Source organism: uncultured Eubacterium sp. (assembly GCA_910589665.1). Taxonomy (GTDB): domain Bacteria; phylum Bacillota; class Clostridia; order Lachnospirales; family Lachnospiraceae; genus Eubacterium_F. The sequence goes on from CAJUTR010000003.1 coordinate 205,173, forward strand.
TCAAGGAAAAAGATTAAAAAATCACTGAAATCGATGTCACTCGTGAAATGTTTTTTTACTACGGGGAAATCCGTTCGAAGAATGTGTATCCGGACCATCATGTTCCTCTCCGGATACTATGAAAAACTGGAAGGTCATATGATGGATCTCATTCCAAAACGGACAGCATCGAAAACCAATCCGGTTTTGGAGCGGATCTTTAACGAAAGTATTGCGAAATGCGTGGAGATGATCCGTAAATTTGATGAAACGGTTCTTACAGATGCTCCGTTTGATAAAAGGTTTTGCACGACATTTCGGAGTAATGCGCTCCCATCGTCCTGATCCCTGCCCTGTCGTGTTCAGGAATTGCGGAAAGGATACACAGCCTAGGGTAATGGTTTATGTTCCGACCGATAGATCATTACCCTCTGTTTTTCCATGTCGTTCTAATTATATTCTTTTTCATCCTTACTGATTTTTTTATCATGTTCTGATCTTTTATTCCAGTAGTCAAGCTTTGGCAGTTGTGATTCATAATACGCTCGCGCTTGCGCTGGCGGCCATTTTTCATTTGACATATGTTCCACAAGAAAATCTGTCAATTGTTCCAATCTTGTATAAATGAATGCCCCATCCGTATAACACCACTTACAATATTCTTCATTGAATGTTCCGTCAATCTCTTTGCTGATCGAAGAGTCATCCAGCGGCATCCCGCAACATTGGCAGACCAGCTTTCTTGGAGAACCAAGAAGTGTATTGATCGAAACGTCAAACAGTTTTGACAGAAGTTTCAGGGTTTCTGTATTTGGCACTGTTTCACCCGTTTCCCACCGGGATACGGCTTGACGGGTCACATAAAGTTTTTCGGCAAGCTCATCCTGCGATAATCCATGTTTCGTTCGTAGTTCTAATATTATTTTTTTTGTTTCCATCATAATCATCACCTCACAGTATACATTGTAGCATAGATGATTTCGTAAGCCAAGCAACAGGCAGTTGCTATAGATGAGTCCTATTTGACTTTACCTCTTTTCATTTATCTTTTTCTACCAAATGTAACGGCAAACCTGTTTCTGATATCGCACATAATATATCCCCATCGGATCTATTCTTTCGGATCCCTCTCAAAATACACAAACATGAACTTCACTTAGTATGCTTGCTCCCATTTATTTCGTATTATTCCGTATAAAGTACAATCTTGAAATCCGTCTCGCGTTTTATAGTAATGCTGTAAAAGACCTTCATAGTGCATACCAATCTTTTCCATCACTTTACTTGACGCAGGGTTTTCTACCGCACTAAATGATTCAATTCGTTCAATATCCGTATGACGGAACATATAATCCATTGTTGAATCATATTCTTTGTATCATCTATCGCTTTATGTGCATCCCACCGCAAAAAACGGGTAACTTGATCATCACCTGTCCAATTACGAAACATCATTTCCGCATCGGTAAGCTCAAGTCTGCGCAATACCAGTCGTGTAGTTTCGATTGTTTTTGTGCCTACATGTTTCAAGTGTATCTCCTCCTGTCAGATTATAATTAGACATCCAAATCCTAAACTTTCATAATATTCGGTAAATTCCAATGATATGAGGATCGTACACGATATCATTTTGTATGCTGCTTACTGATATACAAGAATTTACTACAAACAAGCTATTCTTTTTGTATAATATACAAACTCTCCATCTCTCTTATATTCGGTATATCCCAGCTTTTGATAAAAAGAATTTGTGCGAATGTTCCAAATAGGGGTGTCAAGAAAAATTTCTTTTGCAGCAGGAAACATCCTCTCAATTTCCTGCATCATATAGACACCATATCCTTTTCTGTAGTGTTCTGGACCAATTAAGATCCTTCCTATGGTAAGACTGTCTCCCTCCACAAAAAGAATGGCAGCACCTATGATCAACCCATCAGCTAACAATTTATATAAATGATGTGATCTTGCCATCTTTGTATGAAACTGTATTGACTTATAACCAGGTGGACCTCCCTTGAAAGGTGCCCCTATCTCTACATCACTTTCGAATGACCGTTTTGAGATACCATTTATCACCAAAGCATCCGATGTACTAGCACTTACTAATTCAATCATTATGTGCACCCCCTTCTACAAAAGACAGGACACCATACCTCATCTCTTCCATGTGACCGATCTGCTGAAAAAAGAACTGGTAAATATCATTGATATCAAAGAACGTTTGTCAGAAGCAATGGAGCGGGTGGAAGATATATCACAAAATTCTGTACAGACTACAGGCGAGATCAGCGCCTCGACGGAAGAACAGGCGTCCGGCGTGGAAAATATACTGAAATCCATGAAAAATGTGCAAAATGGTATGGAACAGCTCTCTGCTGTATTACATACCAATCCGGAGGAAGCATAAAACGGGCCGATGGACGCATGTGAGTGGACAAAACTACTAAAAGGGACACTTTATAAGAGGGAAGTGTCCCTTTCCATATACGATCACTCACTCTCTTCCTTCTGTTTTTCAAGCCCATTTCTAACCTGCTCCATATACTGCTCGATCCCCTTCTCCTGCTCGTCATCATAACCAAAACACAATTCCCCTGCCACTTCTCTCGCCGTTTCTCCGAACAAAGATAGCATTTCAAACGCAGCTTCCCACATATGCCCATCGTCCGCATCCGGATACGTTTTAAGAAAACTTTGATAATAACGCTTTGGAAGAAACTTTTTAAAATATTTTCCATTCTTCCCGACCGAAACCGAAAAGTCATGATGGACGCCGACATACCAAGTCAGCATAAGGATCAGCATATCACGCACATAATGATTCAACTGTTCCATCGCATAAGAAAGTTCATCCCTTGCTATGCCTTTCGCAACATTATTCAGACACCAGTGAAACTCGCTGCAACAATCGGAAAATATTTTATGATCCGGCCTTTTCACATACCAGAAATCCTTTTTTTTCTCAATTTTAGGAAAGTCGCCGTCCTTGTCCAAAAGCACGATGGCAGGTTCTCCGTCATCTACATATGGATCCGCGGTGATCTGCAGATCAATCCTGTTCCCATCAGGAAATATCATCAGATAGATGTAGCTGCCGTCATGATCCGGCGGGATCAGCTTCATGCTCTCCGGTTTCTGCATGAGAGAAGGCATCCCAAATTGTTCCTTGATCCATGTCATGTTATCCCAATAAGGCTTCACATCCCTGACAAAGTAAACAATATCAAAATCCTGATAGACATCAGCTGGGCAGTCTTCATTGGCACGTGATCCCGTCATTAAGACAGCCCGTATCGTTTCATCCTTTTCTGCAATCCCTAATATGAGTTTTAACATTTGATCTGGCGTTCTCATAGCATATACCTCCATAAGATTTCGAATCAGATCAGCTCTGCCTCACTCGGGAAGCTCAGCAGAGCTTTTTCTGCTCATAATATTATATATCCTACTTTACATCCCTTCTTCCACGAGATTATTCATCCATTTCCCCCTGACAAGAAGCACAAATCCCGCCACCGCCTTCACGGCGTCCACGCCGGAACAAAGAAGGTAAAGCGGTACGATCGGAAGCGACGTAAATCTCGATAAGCAGTAAGCAAACGGAATTGATACGCACCACATAAACCCACAGTCAAACAAAAAGGTAATGATCGTCTTTCCACCCGAACGGATCGTAAAATAGGCGGCGTGTAAAAACGCGTTCAGCGGCATATACAACGCCAAAACGAGTATGAAGCGGGAAGCGAGGCTGCGGATCTCCTCTGACGTCTCGTAAACCCCCGGAAAGACAAACGACATCCCGGCCAGGCATGCAGCAATCGCGATACACAATGTCGTCGAACAGAAAATGATCTTATACGCACTGTATTTCGCTTCTTTCATCTTCCCCGCCCCCAAAAGCTGGCCGACGATGATCGCCACGCTGTTACCGATGGACAAAAATACGACATTGAACATATTGTTTAACGTATTGGATATGTTCATCGCCGCCACAACGTCCAACCCCCGTACCGAATAGCACTGCATGAGCATTGCCATACCGGCAGACCACAGCCCTTCGTTCAATAAGAGCGGCGTGCCCTTGCGGATCATTTTCACAACAAGTTCCTTCGGTATGTGTAGTCCGCGGTAAAGCCCCTCTACAAACGGGTTCCGTTCCCGATGGCGGTGTGTCCACAAAACGACGACAAACATTTCAACAACCCTTGCCACCACGGTACCGATGGCAGCGCCGCTGGCACCGAGCGCCGGAGCGCCAAACTTTCCATAAATCAGTATATAGTTTAAACATAAGTTCACCAGTACCGAAATAAGTCCCGCTTTCATCGGCACCAGCGTTTCTCCCGTCTCTTTCAGCGTCCCGGCGTAAACCTGGATGACCGCAAATGGAACAAAACACAGCATGACAATGTGCAGATAATCCAAACCGTAGCGCAGAGTACCAGCGGCATTTCCCGCTTCCCCCTCCTGGCTCAGATAGAGCGTGATCAGCTCGGTTCCAAAAAGTCCCATCACGATCAGACCGATCATTGTAATGATCCCGCAGCAGATCAACTTAAACCGCACGGTATGGCGGATCCCCTCGTGGTTTCGCTGTCCATAAAACTGCGCGGTAAAGATGCCCGGCCCTGATACCGCACCAAATACGAGAAGATTGTACACAAAAATAAGCTGGTTCGCGATCGCAACACCAGTCATCTGCTCCGTTCCCATCTGCCCCACCATGATATTATCTAACATACTGGCAAAATTAGTAATGCCCATCTGGATCATCATGGGCACGGCAATAGCAAACAGCCGCCGATAAAATTTTCTGTCTCCGATCAATTTCTTTTTCCAGTCGTTCATCTTACTCTCCAATCAAAAACCAGGAACAAAAGATCTTCCCTTTCCTTCACGGAACGCAAATGTATCAAATGCTGAGCGGCCCGCCTCTTACAAGTCATAAATATAACGTCATAAAAAGAGGTGCACCTGTCAGCACCTCTTTCTAAACTATACACCTTATCTGTACAAATTGCAACAGTAAAAACCATTTTTATAGAAATTTAAGGATTACATTTATTTCCTTCGGATCTTGCTCTTTTTTAACCCTTTACTACTACCTGAATACCAAAGTAGTTTTTTCAGTTTCCTGCACTGCCGCACATCCAGCGATTTGAGTCTGTTTTGGCGGCAGTCCAGCTTCTGGATCGTCTGATTCTTTCTCACTTTTAGTGAGCGTATCCTATTATCCCTGCATGTGACAGTTTGTACGTTAATGTTCCTCAGATCCAGTTTTGTCAAAAAGTTCTGGTCTACCGATATGGTATTGTATTTCCCCCTCGCGGATAAAAGAAGTTTTTTCAGGTCATTGCGCCGGCATGAAATCGTCCCTGCTTTGATCTTACGCAGATCCAGTTTCGTCAGCCGGTTATCGTCCAGGCTGATCTTTTGTAAGACACATTGGGCGAAAGCCGTATTTCTTTCAGTTTGTTTTTCTCTGCTTTAAGTGTCTGTACTTTCACTTTTCTCAGATCCAGCTTTACGAGTTTGTTCCCATACAGGCTGATCTCTTGGTAGGCTGTATTTGGCGAAAGCATTATCTTTTTCAGACTGTTTTTATCTGCATGGACCGTCTGAACTTTAATTTTTCGCAGATCCAGCTTTGTAAGCTTATTTTCAATCAAACTTAATGTCTCATAAGAAGCTTGTGTTGATAATTTCACATCGCTTAGCTGGTTCAGGCTTGCCTGAACCTCTTTTAATTTATGATTATTACTCAGATCTAAAACTTTCACTCCCGTACTTGTACAATCCAAGTATTCCAGATCTGCCAGATCCCCTATATGTATGTCCGACATCGTCACATTGGAAAAGCTATATTTCAGACTCCGGATCTTCGTGCAGCCGCCCAATAACATGTTACACGGTGACCCTGACATTGATACATCCAGTTTCTCCAGCGCCGAAGATCCGCGCAGATTGATCTTGCCAATGCGACATCCTTTGCCCTGAAAGGATGTCAGGTTTGTCATTTCACTTAAATCAAGTTCCGACATTTGGACACTCCCCAAAAAATCCCTCCAAACCTAATTTCATTTTTCAAATACCTCTCTATTATTTTCGAATAATAAGCTATTTCTTTTGTGTGATTGATTCGCATATATTTACATATCCTTTGCATGGCTTTTTCAATTTTCAATCATT
>CAJUTR010000004.1 GCA_910589665.1 uncultured Eubacterium sp.
CTTAAAGCAGTTGGTTAGGCGGCAGGGAATTCACTTGTAAAGTTGTAAAGTGGTGCATCTTTATTAAATTGTCCAAAATTGATCCTATGTCTTTCTTTTTCGGGCACGGAGTCATCTGACAGCCCCGCACCTCCTCCGATCGTCACGATCTGGTCACGGTATTCCCACATCCGCTCACTTACATCCGCCCAGGAAAAAGAAGAAGCGACCACGACTGCCGTCACAACCGTACAGGTTGATAAAAGAAGGAACTGGGAAACATTTCCTCCTCTCCGTCCCATACCGAGAAAAATAATAAGCGCAGCTCCGTACACGATCGTACACGCCTCATAGGGAACTCCATCCGCAGCGATCGAGGTGATGAACAGAAGAAACGAAGGCAGCGCCGTCACTGCCACAGGCAGATGTTTTTCAAACAGATACAGACTGAGTACTGTCACAAACGCGATGATCTGGCAAACTGCCAGTTCAACAGATCCCGTTCCCTTCTGGTTCAGGCTCCCCAACGCAAGACCGTACGCCATATTTAGCCGGTATGACAACGTATTCGCGATCAAACAAAATCCGGGGACGATGATACTCTTTAGAACAGAGAAACTTAATAAGTTCAGCAAAAATGAACCGCCAAAGCTAAAAAACTCCCTTTTTTCCATTTGCGCGAACAGGGCTCGCAGCAAATAATATATCCCCATCATGAGGCCGATCGGCAGCAAATAAAGGGCATCATTAATCTCTTCAAAATACAATCCACTCGAAAGACTCATGCCGCCGCACCAAAGCAGAAAAATGAGCGGCAATAACTGCATCCGTTTCAACATACCTCCCCCTTTTGCACCTGTACAAATTCGATGGCATTCGTCCGAAGCCTGTCCCGAATGACCTCGTCCTCCATCTGCTTTCTCCCCGCATAGAGAAACATACAACCAAATAAATACTCCCCTTCAAACTGGGCGCTGTACAGTTCTTCAAGCGGAACACCGTATTTCGTCATGCCGGACTGTAATACCTCAATGAGCATCTGGGAAACCTCTTCCTCATCGCGGACCATCTTGCGCGTAACCTTCTTTTCATGTCCGTCTTTCCATATTACATAAAACAGCTTTCCCGCCATCACCATCTGCATCGCTGTAAAATACAGGATCTCCATTGCCCGTTCTATCGTATCCGCATCCCTCTCATTCATAAGATCGATCAGCACCGCTATATCACAGGCGATCGGAAACCCATAGTCCTGTACGATCATTTCTTTCTTTTTTGCCGAGAGTTTCCAGTTGATACAGTTAAGCCTGTCACCAGGGCGATAATAGCGTACATCATACAATTCTGACGGGTCATTTCCCGCCTTCACCGAAGAATAGCAGTCGCTGTCCCCCTCTCTTTCCTCTCCGTCCAGTTTGAAAGAAATCGGATACTCCTGGTATTTTGGCATCACAAAAAAAGAAGTTACCGCCTCTGGCCGCGCGACAAAGCGAAACAAAGAAAATCCGTGATAGCATATGATCTTATCGACCCTGGCTTCGAAAAAACCACAGTGCTTTGGGTCAAGAAACAAAAGGATTTCCTCGCGCGCGGAATTCAGAAATATTTTTTTCTTAATGGTATTGGAATAGGCTCCCAACCCGTCGTTCACCTTGAGAAACAAGACGACTGCGCATCCCCGGCTGATCGTGCCTCGGCTCTCGATACAAACGGTGACCGGAAGCTTCTTTCCCTTTTCTACCGACTGCATCTTCTGAAAAAACGAAACTTTTACGCTTCTTCTCGCAGCCGCATATAAGACTACGGAATACAGGGGCGGAACGACTGCCGCCATAAAAAGAACGATAAATCCACTTTGCTTAATATACAAAATAGCAAAGATAGCAAGACCGATCATGACCGCGATATATATGAACCAATTCTTAATTATCATACCACGTCACCTGATCTTTACTTTTTTTAGAATGGCCGACATGATCTCTTCTTTCGTCACTTTTTCCACCTTTGCCCTTGCCGTGAGCATGATCCGGTGGCTGGCCACAAATGGAAATGCTTCTCTTACGTCTTCAGGAAAAACACAATTTCGTTCATGGATAAAAGCAACTGCCTTGCTAAGTTCCATAAGCGCGATCGTCCCCCGGGGACTCATCCCCAGCGAAATCTGCTCATGCGTCCGCGTCGCCTCCGAAAGCGATACGATATAATCATAAATATCTTCATCCAGATGTAAATGTTTCACCCGGTTCTGCACATCCAATAGTTCTTCCCGCGTCATAACCTGCGTCACAAGTTCAAGCGGATTGATGCCTTGACGCTCTTTCAACAGCAATACCTCTTCTTCATGTGCGGGGTAGCCGAGCGAGAGACAGATCATAAAACGGTCTACCTGAGATTCCGGAAGAAGTTGTGTACCGACCGAACCGACTGGATTCTGCGTTGCCATCACGACAAACGGCTCCGGCGCCTGCGTTGTCACACCATCTACCGTGACACACCTCTCTTCCATCGCCTGCAAAAGAGCAGACTGAGTTTTCGAAGACGCCCGGTTGATCTCATCTGCCAAAAATAGATGACATAAGATGACACCTCTTTGGTACACCTTCGTCCCGTCCGGCTCGATCAGGTGAAATCCCACCACATCACTTGGCAGCACATCGGAAGTAAACTGCATTCGGTTCGCCTGTAACGCCATCGCCCTGGAAAATGCCATCGCAAGGCTTGTCTTTCCGACTCCCGGAATGTCGTCAAGAAGGATATGCCCGCCAGATAAGATGGCAGCCAGGATCATTTTCTTCTCTGCTGTCTTCCCTTTTATGACTTTCCCTACTTCCTCTAATACTTTCATCATCTGCTCCTGCATCGCATCCTGCTCCTTTTAAAAATTTTTCAATCCTTTTCTGCACATCCCTGATCGCGAACTAACTTACGACAAGCGTGCCAGCACTTATTTTTATATATCTGAAATCTGCCAGTTTACCGGTTCTATTCCATGATCTTCCAAAAACTGATTGGCCTGGCTGAACGGCCTGCTCCCAAAAAATCCGCGGTACGCGGAAAGAGGACTCGGATGCGAAGACTTCAAAATAAGATGGTTGGGATTGTCCAACATCTTCGCCTTTTCCTGTGCCGGTTTACCCCACAAGATAAATACGACCGGCCGGTCGATCTCATTGATCTTCCGTATCACGGCGTCGGTAAACTCCTCCCAGCCCACGCCCCGATGGGACATCGGTTTGTGCGCGCGAACAGTCAATACAGTATTTAGAAGTAAAACGCCCTGTTCTGCCCATTCATTCAGGTATCCATGATTTGGCTTTCGGCATCCCAGATCATCCTGCAGCTCCTGATAAATATTGACAAGGGAGGGTGGAATATCGACGCCCGGTTTTACCGAAAAACAAAGACCATGTGCCTGTCCCGGATTATGATACGGATCCTGGCCGATGATCACGACCTTAACCTTTTCAAACGGCGTCAGATGAAACGCGTTGAAAATATCCCCCGCCTGCGGATACACGGCAGTATTGCTATATTCCTTTTTAATAAATACAAATAAATCCTTATAATACTCTTTTGCAAATTCTCCGGAAAGCGCCTGCTCCCACTGTCCTGTCAATCCAGCCATCCATCCGTTCCTCCTTTTCGCCAACTATAGTATCATTTCATTTTCTTACAAAGTACATTTCTCTTACAAAAATGTTGGGGTCAAAAAAAATTTTGCCCCAACAAGATTATAAAATGTCGATCCACAAGCACGATGCTCCCACATCATGCAAGCCGGACGCTAATTCCCCGATCCGACAAATAATTTTTTAGTTCTATGATCTCCAGTTCCTTAAAATGAAACAGCGACGCCGCTAACACCGCATCCGCCTTTCCCTCGGTCAGCGCATCTAGAAAATGTTCCTTCTTTCCCGCACCGCCGGAGGCAATGACTGGGATTGATACATTTTCCGAAATCGTCCTTGTCAATTCGATATCGTACCCGTCCTTTGTGCCATCACAATCCATACTCGTAAGCAGGATCTCACCAGCACCGAGTTTCTCTGCTTTCATCGCCCACTCCACCGCGTCGATGCCCATATCGATCCGGCCGCCGTTTTTATAAATCGACCAGCCGTCACCATCATGGCGGCGTTTCGCATCAATCGCCACGACAACGCACTGGCTGCCAAACTTGTCAGCCGCTTCAGAGACCAGTTCCGGATGTAGGATCGCTGCAGTATTTACAGATACCTTATCCGCTCCCTCACGCAGGATCATGCGGAAATCATCCATCGTACGGATCCCTCCGCCCACGGTAAACGGAATAAAGACGGTTTCAGCTACCTTTCTCACCATATTTACTTTAATAACCCGCGTATCGCTGGAAGCGGTTATGTCCAAAAAGACCAGTTCGTCAGCCCCCGCCTGATCATAAGCGGCGGCTACAGAAACCGGATCTCCCGCATCCCGGAGATTTACAAAATTGACCCCTTTCACCACTCTTCCCTCATTGATATCCAAACACGGGATAATCCTCTTCGTAAACATCTATGAAACCTATCCTTTCAATTCTCTATCGCAATAAAATTTTTCAAAATACGAAGGCCCACTTCGCCGCTCTTCTCCGGATGGAACTGTGTCGCAAACACATTTCCCCGCTCAGCCGCCGCGTGGATCGGAACGACATAATCCGTCGTAGCTGCCACATCTTCCGGCCGTTTTGCCATCAGATAATAGGAGTGGACAAAATAGACATAGGAGCCGTCCTCAATTCCCTTCATAAGCCGTGACGACTTGTTTACCTGGATCGAGTTCCAACCCATATGCGGGATCTTATACCCCTCCTGACTGGGGATCCGAACGATTTTTCCTGGCAAAAGAGAGAGTCCCTTTACACCTTCCGCCTCCTCACTGCTTTCAAAAAACAACTGCAGACCGAGACAGATTCCCAGGACTGGCGTCTCTCTCTCGACGATTTCATGCAGCGTATCCGGCAGTCCAAATCGGTTCATCAGTTCCATCGCTCCGCCAAACGCACCTACCCCTGGTACGATCACTTTATCCGCCCGTAAAAGGGTATCCGCATCTCTCGTTATGACCGGCTTCTCTCCCAAATACTGTAACGCTTTCTCAACACTCTTTATATTTCCGGCATCGTAGTCAACGATTGCAATCATGTCTGTTCTCCTGTCTTGCGTGCGCCACCTTATGCGGCAGGCATACGGTTTACGATTTCCTCCAGCTGTCTCGTATACTCACTCTGATCCGAAAGTTTCAGCAGTTCCCTTGCCTCGTCCGTATCTATGCCGAAATCTCCACTCAGGCCAGCTGCCAGCTGCTCCTCCAGCTGATCGACCTGATTTGCAATACCGAGCGAATCCGCATCCGGCCGGTTCAGATCGTAATAGCGAATCCCTTTGACAAGCGAATCGAGCGCTTCCAAACGCATATTCATCGAGGAATAATTGACATATGAATTTACTTCTTTCTGCATTTCCGTACACATACGGATCCGCCTGTACAGTACATCATTCTCTTCCTCGACATCTACCATGCGGATCGCATCATATGCCTTCATATACTCGCCTGCGGCAAAATAATTCTCCGCATTTTTCAAAGAAGTATTCCGATTTAAGATCATGGAGCCAAACACGGTCAAAATACCGATCGTCGCAAAGAAAATAACTACGATCGCTGCCCCGACCGGATTGATCTTTCCGACCACTTCCTGCGCTGCCTCTTCCGCCTTCCGCTCTTCCTTGAGCCGTTTCTTCTCTTCTTTTTCCTCAGCCTTCTTTGCCGCCTGCTCCGCTTTTAGCTGCTTTTTCCGCTCTTTCGCTTCTAACGCAAGCTGGGCCTTCTCTTCTTTTGATGCCTCCGCCTGCTTTTTCTTCTCTTCCTTCTCGGCTGCCTTTTTTTCCTTTGCCGCCTGTTCTTCCTGACGCTCCTGTTCCTCTTGCGCTGCCGTTTGATCTGTTACGACATTACCAAATATTCTCGCAAAAAAGCCAGGGCCCTTTTTCTCCCTCTTTTTTGGTTCTAATTTTTCCTCTTCTAAAGGATTCAATGGCGGAACTGTCGAAATTCCTTCTGTCCCTTCTGCTCCTTCTTCCATGAATCCTCCTACCGGATCTACCGATAGAAAATCCTCGTCATCTTCGTCGTCATTTCCGCTGTATCCAACCGCAGAAAGCGCATCCTGAAAAATATCGTCTACGTCTACGCTGCCACTGGATGTTTGCTCTTTGGAATCGGATTCTGGCTCAGAAGGAACAGGTGCATCATCGAAAACCGGAATATCCATATCAGGTATATCCGGTACAGACGCATCTACCTCCGGCGAATCCGACGTATCCAACTCATCGGACAATTCGTCCTCCGGCATGATCACATCTAGATCAAGCGGAATATCAGACACCTCTTCCCCGCCTGTTTCTTCTGAAGCAGGGACCTCTTCCGCATCAGGCTGCTCTTCCGGCTCCGGTTTCGGCTCTATCGCCGGCGTCTCTTCCACTGACGGCATATCTCCGAACTCTGTTACTTCCTCTGGGGCATCCCCAAAGTCAGATAATCCTGCCAATTCGTCCACGCCATCCCACTGATCGCCATCTTCTGCCCCATCTCCATAAAGCATTTCCGAATCCGGCAAGTCATTTAAAATGGCTAACGCATCCTCTAAAGATACTTCTTCTTCCAAATCCTCATCAAAATCTTCCAACATATTTTCCGGACTGATCGGCGTGTCCTCCCAATCCGGTGCCACTGTATTTAAAAGTTCATCCAAGTAGGATTCTCCCTCATTTGCCATAGCAAGCCTTTACCTCCCTTTTATTCAACCTCCCTGTTCCTCTATACCCTTTCTTGTAATTACCGTGAACGATAACTGCCGTCTGGGGCAATTGCCTCCAAAGGCGGTACGGTATTAATTCAACAGCAGATCAAGCTGTCTGACGAGTTTACCGATCTCTGGTTTAGACAACTGCGCATCCACGCCGAGCGCCTCGCCCTTTCGTCTCATCTCATCGTTCACGAGTGAGGAAAAGATCACGACCGGCAGCCCCTCAAACCGATCATCTGTTTTGATCAGCTTCGCTAAATGGTGGCCGTCCATCTGTGGCATTTCAATATCCGTGATCACACACGCGATATCTTCCCCGATCACAGCTCCGTCCTTCATCAGGCGGTCCAGCACATTCCATGCTTCTTTTCCATTCGTTGTAGGTATCAGATGTGTATACCCGGCACGGGTCAGGCACTTTTTCAGCATCTCCAAAAGCAGCGGAGAATCTTCCGCAAGAAGGATCGGACAGTCATGTCTAGCGCGCTCACCCATCGCATCCACTTCTGACAGCTTCAATCCGGTTTCCGGATTGATCTCTGACACGATCTTTTCAAAATCAAGAACGATAATGATCTTATCATCCACTTTCGCAATTCCCGTCGCTACGCCTTTCCCCGATGCAGCGATCGTCGAATCTGGTTTCGCGATATCCTCCCACGAAACCCTGTGTATCCCAAGCACTTTCTGTACATGAAATGCAGTATGTAAACGGTTAAAATTCGTAATGATGTACATATCGTTTTCCTCATTCGGCGGTGCCGGCATACCAAGCGCCTTACACAGATCGATCACCGTGATCAGCATATCACGCGGCATAAAGATCCCCTCGATATATTCATGGGCATTCGGTACCGGCGTCGGCGGCTGGAACGGACACAATTCCCTGATCTTCGCTACATTAATACCATAGTACTGATTTCCGACCATAAATTCCAGCAGTTCCAGTTCGTTCGTTCCGCTCTCCAACAAAATCCCTGTATCATTCGCTGTTTCAACTGACAAATTAATCTCCTCCTTTTTTCAGGCATCACTGCCAATCCTCCTGACTGCCATACTCTGCTTCCACCGGCGCGTCCAATCCAACGGTATGGATCGCCCGCATCTTTCTCCTCTCGGTTTCCGATGTCTGCAGAATAAATTCCTTAATCTCCGAACTATTCTTAATGTGGGTGATCCTCAGCTTCGAATCTGTTATATCGCTGGAATAACAGATCACCGTCCCCATCTTAAATATTCGTTCCCATATCCCCCGCACAAGCTTCACATCCTGTACTTTATAAAGGAGTGTATCGTCCTCCTCCCTTCGGAGCAACCCCTTTTTTATGTTGATCTTATTTTCCGTGATCGTATATGTAGTAAATGATAACGGAAGTCCGAAAAACAAACTCCTCTTTTTCTCTTTGTATTCCATCCCTCAGCCTCCATCCTTTTTCCCGGAATTACTTTTTCAACTGGATCGTCGAAGCATTTTCACCCTCTTTTACTGTCAGAACAGCGGAACCAAATTTAGAAGAATTTTGGGGAATCTCAAATACCAGGATTGCTTTTTCTGATCCGCCAGGTTTTAACTTCGTATCCAGATAATTCATACCTCCATTTTTCTGGATCGCGATCGTCGGCTTATATGACACTCCGTCCACATCCAGCAGATATTCGATCTCCCGTTTGCTAAGATCCACATGCAATGATTTCTTTGCTGTATTTTTCAAGTCAAACTGAACGACTACGAGACTCTTTCCCTTTTTCGCCGTCAACTGGAACGTGGATGTTTTTTTCGGATACTCCTTACAGACAGCATATGTGCGATACGCAACATTCATACCCGCAACATGGTACAAGTTGTTAAGGGAGACTTCATTTATGTTCTCCTCCTGTTTCCCGTCTTCTGAAATCACGTCTTCGTCAACTGGATCTTTATCATCCTCAACCGGAACCGGAGTGACAATGGCCGGCATTTCCGTGTCCTGCGGCGCTGCCGTCTCCTGCTTTACCAGCCTCCGGCTGTATTTTCCATAGTGCTGTAACAATATTCCCGCTGAGTACTCCGCAATTTTATCCTGCTCTTCCGCCGTCAATTCGCTGCCACTGTCACATCCAGCGAGCACAACCACGCTCAAGCACAGGCAAAGTAAAAGAATGCCCTTTTTCTTCAACATTTTTTCCTCCTTTTGCGCATATGCGTTTTCTAACCGATATACTCTATCTTAACACATTCTCATTCAAACTTCAATCAATTTTCAGCCTTTTCATCTAATTCAAACCAAAATTCTACACCATTGTCATAATTTTTCACTCCGTACTGCTGGTTATGGGCGTCCATGATCGCCTTAACGATAGATAATCCGATCCCATTGCCACCATACTCACGTGTCCGCGCCTTATCCACCTTATAGAATTTATTCCATATTTTTCCAATTTCCCCTTCTGGAATCTTTTCCCCTGTATTAAATACACTGATCCTCGCCTTTTCCCCGCTGCTTTGTATCTTTACCTCAATGATGCGCTCACCGCCGATGTGGTTGACCGCATTGCTGACATAATTCATGACAACTTCTTCTGCCATATATTCATCTGCCCATACAAAAACCGGATCTGTCTCTGCAAATGACACCGTGATCCCTTTTTGCCGGAACAAAATATCCGAGGATGCCAGTACCGACTTTACAACCTCCCGAACATCAAAATGCTCGAGATGCACCTGCCCATTACCAAATTCCAGCTGGTTCAGGCTCAAAAGCCGTTTGACCATCTGGTTCATTTTATCCGCCTCATCCACGATGACCTCACAATAAAACTCCCGGCTCTCAGCATCTTCATTGACATTTTCCTGAAGTCCCTCGGCATATCCCTGGATCAAGGCAATCGGCGTCTTTAACTCGTGAGACACATTGGCCAGGAATTCCTGGCGCATTTGTTCCTGCTCGGAACGGCGCTGCAGGTCGAGTTGTAATTCATTATTTGCCGTTTTTAACTCGGAAATCGTCTCCTCGAGTTTATCCGACAGGGAGTTCATGCTGTGGCCCAGCACGCCGATCTCATCCTTCCTGTCTTCTTCGTACCGGACGTCAAAATTGAGCTGTTCCATCTTCTGCGCCAGTTTTGCCAGCGCCAGGATCGGCTTTGTATAGCGGTTGCTGACAAATATCATGATCAGGACGCAGAGGATCGTAACAGCAACCCCGGCATACGCCAGAAACTCATTTGAAATGGATGCGCTTTCCCGTATGCTCTGATAGTTGGCACGCACATAGATCCAGTAATCCCCATTCAGTCCGCCGACCAGTTCCATATAGCTTGAACTCGTCCGTTCATCATACACTTTATAAAGCTCGTAGCTTTTCGTTTTCTGGATCATTTCATAATTTTCATCAAATACATTTCCGAGCCGCTTAAACATCACATATTTACTAAACTGCGCGATATTTTTTTCCTTCATCTGATCGCTCATGCCGGGATACAGATAATCAATACTGTTTACCATCCCGCTCTCTACATTGACCCTCACTTCCATAATATACATGGTAACACTGGAATTCAGACTAATCTTATCGACCTCATCATAAAGTTCATTTTTCTGCTCCACCGAGAGCGACTCCCAGTCATTGGCAGCAAACAATTCCGCAGTCTGTCCGTACGCGCTGTCCATCGTTTTCTTTTTGAAATATTCATAATATCCGGGCAGCAAAAAAAGATTCATGATCCAGCATATGACAATGCTCAATATGATCATTCCGGCTGAAAGGAACACCAGCCGTAACCGAAGCGACTGTTTCATCATGATCCCCCATCAAATCTCAAATTTGTATCCCATTCCCCAGATCGTCTTAATGTACCTCCCACATGTCTCTCCCATTTTATTTCGGAGCTTCTTTACATGGGTATCGATCGTTCTCGCATCGCCAAAGTAATCATAGTCCCACACATGGTTCAATATGCGTTCGCGGGATAGGGCAATGTCCTTATTCTCCATAAAGTACGCCAAAAGTTCAAACTCCTTAAAACTTAGGTCGATCTTTTCCCCGTCAATCATTACTTCGTGGGCCGAACGGTTCAGTGAAATGCCTCCGTATTCGATCATATCTTCAGAAGACGCATTCGCCCGCCGCAAGATCGCCTGTACCCTCGCCACAAGAATCTTCGGGCTGAACGGTTTGGAAATGTATTCATCGACACCAAGTTCAAAGCCGCGCAGTTCATCGTCTTCTGACCCGCGCGCCGTAAGCATGATGATCGGGACTTTGGAATACTGCCGGATTTCCCGACAAACCTGCCATCCATCCATTTTCGGCATCATCACGTCCAAAATGACAAGGTCGATATTTTTTTCCTTTAAAAAAATATCGACCGCACTCTCACCGTCTGCTGCCTCCAGCACTTGAAAATCCTCCCGCACGAGGAAATCTTTTACAAGCTTGCGCATCCTCTGCTCATCGTCCACGACTAGTATTTTCTGTTCCAAAAAAATCCCTCCATTCCATGCCTGTGAAGCGTGTCAGTCTGTACCCTGCTGCCCCAGCGCAGCCTCCCTCTCTTTCAGTTCCGTTTCCCAGTTTTCGTACTTATTTATAAGTTCTTCTTCCATTTTGGCCTGATAATCCGTAAAATATGTAAAAATCGAGTACTCGCTTTTTACATCAATCACAACGATAGCGGCTACAATGACGATGAGCGCAAACACGATTACTTTCAGTTTCTTATTGATCAGCCGCTGCCCTTCGTACATCCGCTTAAAACGGTTTCCGTCTGACGGCATCCCCCCAGGCGGGCGGGACTCCTGCACGACCACTTCACTCTGTCCGCCCTTAACCGGAATAACCGGCAGCCGTTCCGGGGGGAGCTTCCCCCGGATGACTGCTGTATTGCGTAATTCATTCAAAAACGCATAGCCTACAACTGTAGTGAAAACATGTTCTTCGACGGCTTTCACGTATACCTTCCCAGCCACTTTGCCATCCATCAGATTACATTTACTCCGCATGGCCTGAATAACCTTTTCTTCCATTACGGCCTGTTCGTATACATCCTTATTATCAAATTGGTAATGGGTTACGATCTGTTTGTCTGACATAGGTTTCCTCTCTTTTCCGCTAATTTTATTCGAACGTCAGCTCATCCTCATCATCCGCCAGCTCTTCTGCCGTTCCCTCTTTCGCATGTTCCCCGACAAAATCCTTGACACGCTCGATTAGCATCTCATCCCGCGGCCGGCTTCCCATACTTTCTTTATACTCCTCTTCCATCTCTTCCAGAGTCCTCGGTGTATCTTCCCCTGCTTCTCTCGACTCTTCCTCAGACTCATCAGACTCCTCCTCTCCGAGCATTTCTGTGAGCGCATTTTTGTAATACTCGTCATCCATCGTGATCCCCTCTTTGGACGCGATGGTCTTCGCGATCATTATATCAATAACCGTCTCATTCGCGATCTCTTCCAACCCGTCTTCATCCATTCCAAAACTCTGCAGCAGCTCATTCACATCCATGCCGGAAAGTTCGGCAAAATTCGTATACATTTTCGTGACGTCTTCACTCGCGCTGGCCAGCATCTTTTCGGGAACAGATTTTACTTTTACGCCTTCCCTGAGTTCATCCCACACCAGTTCACCTTTGCTGTCCCTGTTTTCTTCTAACTGCAATGCCTTTTCGTACTCAAAATATTCCTGTACCGTATTGCATTTTCCTTCCGAGGCTTTCTGTGCCGTCTTATCACTAAACTTTTCATGCACCTTGATGGTAAACTGGACGGTCTTCCCCGCTAGGCTGTCATCGTCATAATCGGCGGGAAACTTGCAGTCGATCGTCTTTTCTTCTCCTTTTTTTATCCCGACGATCCCTTTTTCAAAGTCTGGCACATACTCTCCCTTGCCGATCCATACATACGCGTCCTCCTCGGAAGCATCCTCCAGTTCTTCGCCATTTAAACTTCCGGTAAAATCAATATTTACAAGGTCTCCGTCCGTCACGACATCATCATTTTCCATCTCTGTCTCCTCCGCCGCGGAGATCATGCCGGAATAAACATCCTCGTCCATCGGCTGTACATCTGCCGTCAATCCTTTATACTCGCCTAATGTTATATATCCTGCTTTTTGAAAATCATAAATTTCTCCGTCGTCCAGTTTATCTGCTGATTGAACCGACAATTCTTTATAGATCAGCATGCCCAGACCGCCGAACACCATTCCTGCTACAAGTGTACAGGCAGCAAGGATGACTACCGTTTTCGCCTTGATTCCATGATTACTTCCTGTTTTTTCGCTTTTACCCATGACACATTGTCCTTCCTGTTTTTTATTTGTAAAACGATTGTATCATATAATTGTGAAAAAAAAAAGAAAAGACAGAGATTATTTTCTGCCTTTTCAAAAACGTATTTTCTACTTTGCTACATTCGACGCAAAATCCTGCGACGCTTCTTTCTCCGTCTGAAAATCTCCGGAAATCGTCACAGTTCCACCGGTAATTTCGGTTTGGACCAACGGTGCAAATATTACTTTATCGTCAGATACGATACATAACTGCTCTCCGATCAGTTCACTCGTGATATGCGAGAAGATTTTCGCCCCCTCCTCCGTAAATGTGAGGGAAACCAAATATTCTTCCTTGCCTTCTGCCGTCTGCTGTGTCTGGGCCGCCGCACCTTCAATATGCGTCCCGTCGAGCAGCACATCTTTTTCCTCATACGTTACATTTTCTTCTCCGCTCTCAAACATCCCCCCTGTTCCCCATTTTCTCTCGTCAGGCTGCGTCCGGCGATAAATTTGATATCGGCAGCCGAAGACTTATGTCTCGTATCGGATCCCTCTTCGACATTGTATTCCTGCTCCGACCTGCTCCCCACATCTCCTACACGGTTCCCTGCACGTGTCACGATGAGGACAATGGCCAGCACGACCGCAGCAAAGGATAAAATAGCTCCAAACAACGCTCTCCCTTTTTAACTATTTTTTAATATTCGTGATTAAATCCACATTTACCGCATGAAACTGAGATTTTATTCTACAATTCTTCAGCCTTAAAGGTATTATATCCCTCATAATAATAGCTTACATCAATACCTTTCATATATACTTCCCTATCATCTATCTGATCTGTTAATGCGTTCTTCAGTAAAACCTTAATTTCTATATCCTTAATTGGGCTTCTTTCCATTGCAAGCAAATAGTCTTCTTTGTCAACTGTATTCCAGTCTACAACTAACTTTAATTCCTTTTTAAGAATCAAATCTAACCATATGCGTGTACTTCTCCCATTCCCCTCCCTAAAAGGATGAGCTACATTCATTTCCACATATTTTTGAATTATTTCATCAAATGTTGATTGAGGCATATTATCAATATGCTTTAATGCAGTCTCCAGATACATTACGGGAGCAAATCTAAAGTTTCCTTTTGCAATATTTACTGTTCTTATTTTTCCAGCAAAGTCATATAACTCATCAAACAAAAAATTATGAATTTTAGCAAGTCCAGAAAATTTTCCAACTTCAAAATCTTCCACAATGTTGCTCTCATATAACCTTATGGCCTTAATCTTACTTATTTTCTCTTCTACTCTCGCAAGTTCTGCTGAATCATTAATGCCTAATTTATTTTCCAGAGCCATACCTATCCTCCATAAGTCTATTATTTCAACTGTATATAATACTCTAACTGTTCGATTTCTGTCTTAACTTTCTTCATTTCCAACAAAGCATTTATCGCATTATCTTCGTACTTCGGCGAATTAATATCTTTTATATCTGTGCAAAAATAATCTTGTTTGATAGGTGCTTTTTCTTTGTTTCCAGCTCATATTCTATTACCTCTTATTTGCATCATATATTTCAAATCTCTTCATATAACTACCTCTCCCGATAAATCAATCATTTCAAGCCTATTTTCTCCAATTTTCCCATAAGAAAACAGTACCTGTTGTACCATCCCATTTAATCGGTTCCCCGAAAATATTATCTTCAGGAACAGCAATTTTTTCTGATAGTTCTTTTAAATGAATCAACGCACGATCCAATGTATCACTACCTCTAGTGTGATGCATTTTACTTTTTAATCTAACAATATCCGTTTCTTCTATTGATTTAACTTTTTCAGGTAAAGGACCTATCCAATCCACCAGCCACAAAAGTGTTGTTTCCATTATCAATTAACATTTATCATATCCTCCAATTTAACCAGATGAAATAATCCTGCTATACTTACGCTAGCTTTGCACTTCTGCAATTTTTACGCTCATTCTCAATCATCCTGTTATATTCCGCTTCTGTCATCACACAAGCAACTTTGTTATTTATTATAACAGTTACCATGTCTTTCCTGCAACAACTAAATTGATTTATCACTACCATTTTTTCTTCAATCATAAAGTCCTCTCTTATCATACTAAAAAGGGACTATCGGTTAATACCGATTTTTAAGCTATAAAACAAACGCAGTCTGTTCCTGCTCTGCGATCTGCGTCACAATACGGTCAACAGCTCTTATTCCACGCATGTTTGCGTAATTACAAGCCAGACAAATCAAATTCCTCCATCACTTTTTTCAAGGTATAGACTGGATCGTCGTGAGGTAAACTCAATTCGAAGAAACTGAAGTTGATTTTCTGTTGCCCAATTTCAAAAAATTCGTTTTAATATTTATGGTTTTTCATCGTTACATTATAACATGTAACGGAGAGAAGATGGTTGTCGTTAGCCATCTTTTTTCTCTTTTTATGTAAAAGTTTCAGAGGCAGGTATGATTCGCATGAATCACACCTGCCTCTGCTTGGAACTACCTATTTTCTGACAATCCCCTATTTTTTTACAAGTTTGCGCAGTTCTTAAAATACCATACCAATTTTGTCTTCGCATTATTTTTTGACCACAATCATGTTGATTTGAAACGATTTAGAACGGTCTAAAATAGTAAATCTGACAATTTTCCAATGCCTGTAATGCCCATAAATGCGATCTTTCGTTGGTCTTTCCCTAATGGACCTGGCGGGAATCGAACCCGCGTCCAAACCGGAATCCCATGTACTTCTACTATCATAGTTCATTCTTTGACATTCCCTCCGCCTGACGAAAATGAACATCCTGCAGGTTTTAGTAGCTTCATGATACGCCCGTATACGCAAAGCTTAATATACGTCGTTTCCTACATCATTGATGCCTGGGTCTTAAGGTGTAGGTGCCCTAAGTCAGACAGCAGCCATTAGGCTGCGTATGCTAAATTGTCTTCAGCGTTTATTTTTTTCTGCGTTTTAACGTGGTCACAGTCCACGGATAGCTTCTCCATCTTCAGCCGGCCTGTCGAAACCAGTACAAGCCCGTACTGTCATTCTTATGATAACAGATCCATCCGATCTTGTCAATTGCCATTTTTTACTTCTTCTCCTGACGGCCTTCGTGATTCATCGTATAATTTTCTTTATAGATCAACTCAGAGATCGGTACGAGGGTAAATCCCTTTTCTTTTAACGTTTTTATCATCGTGTCTAACGCTTCTGCCGTATGTTTGGCCCCGTTATGGCATAGAATGATCGATCCGTTTCCAAGATGCTTGTGCTCCGTTACTTTACGGATGATGGTAGATGCGTCGTAATCTTTCCAGTCCAAAGAATCGACATCCCATTGGATTGGGAAATAGTTGATTTCACGGCATACCTGGATCAGATTGTCGTTATAGTCGCCGTATGGGGGCCGGAACAATATCATCTCTTTTCCGGTCAGCTGTTTGACTTTTTCGTGGGGCGTTAATATTTCCGTCTTGCATTCCTCGGCACTGAGCGTGGACATCTGCTTGTGGTTTTCACTGTGATTCCCGAGATCATGCCCAGCAGCAGCGATTGCTTTCACATCGTCCGGATATTTATCAATCCAACCGCCTGTCATAAAAAATGTAACTCGGACATCGTTCTGTTTCAGCACTTCTAAAATCTTGCCGGTATCTTCATTTCCCCACGCCGCATCAAACGAAAGCGCGATTTTCGGCTCTTCGGTGCCTACACAGTAAATAGGCAGTTCTTTATTGGATAAGTGGGAGCTGATCGTGGCGCTGGTCTGCGGATAGAGATAAAGGCTGGTTGCTAAAAGAAGCAGTGACGTGAGCACGATGGCTCCGACTTTCGTAAAAAGGATAAGATTCTCTTTGTCTTTTTCAATGTCTTTCATTCTAAAAACTTCCCGGGAAATTTTTTACTATTCTATTAGAAAAAACAATATTTTATTCCCAAAAAAGACTGAAAGTACAGATCAACCGTTCCAATCGGCTGGCGTCTTCCACACGATCGTCACTGACCGCGATCTACATTTGATCCCTCCTGTCTCTCTGCCCTCCAGGCGCATGACCCGAAATGGCCTTACATCAAAAAGCGCAGCCAATGAAACAATTTCAGCACGCCGATCACCCATTTATCTTTGCCGCTGATCTCCTGCCGCCTGACTCCTTCGGGAATTTCATACTGTTCCTTATCGACCACTTTGGCAGAAGCGGCTTCGTATTCCTGCATATGTTCTCTTAACTGCTGATTCACTCGTACGCTATCAATCACGAGCATCAGTTCCGTATCCAGATAGGCACTTCTCATATCCATATTGAACGAACCTATGATGGACAATCGGTTTCCAACCGAGATACTTTTTCCGTGATAGGACACGCCGCCCTCATACTCATATATGTTCAGGCCGGTATCCACCAGCCTGCCTTTATTCATCAGATAGTCCGAGGCGCCAAACGGATTTCCGTTATTCGCGGCAGAATTAGTCAGGAGCGAGGTGGCCGGATTATTGTCACAAACCTCCTGTAAGGACGCGTACATCCAGTCATTACAGATCACATATGGCGTGTGGATAAATATTTCGCCCTCAGCATGTTTCATAATTTCGATCAGAGAATAAAATACGACCGGTTCTTTCGCATAGACATGGATCGGATTGGATAGCAGCGTGATCCGGTTCGTCTCGCAGGTCATGGACATATAGTCTGCGGGCTGCGACAGCTCCGGAACTTCTCTCTTCATTTCCTCATACAGCTCTTCCAATTCGATCTTTGCCTCACCCATCTTTTCATTACCTCCGCCTTCATAAAATGGCGAACAGTCCTGCGCATTCCACACCGACTCAAAATATTGCTCCAGCTGATGGATCGAGCTTCGTTCGTCCTCCGGGTCGGTGCTGTACACCAGAACATCCCTGTCATAATTTTTATACCCGTGATCGCCGAGGAAATAGTCATATGTATTCCTGCCTCCCAAAAGATAACAATCATCATCCACGATCACATATTTATCATGCATCCGGCCCATGCTTTTCCACGGCATCAGAACATTGATCCGGTTATACACTTTTATTTCGACGTGATTCATATATGCTAACGCGTAAAAATATTCGTTTCTGTCCATCCGCAGCAATGCCGGCATCCCATCTACCAGGATCCGCACTTTTACACCGCGTTTTGCCGCCTGCAGCAGCACGGCCATCATGCGTTTCCCGCTCTCATCTGCCCGGAATTCAAACGTCGAGAGAATGATCCGATCCTCCGCCTGCTCCATCATTTTCAGCCGTTCCCTCAGCGCTTCCTCATTATCCTCTATGATGCAGGCGCGGTCAATGGATACAGTGTCTGCGTAGCAATCCGCTGCGCGGAATGAAGATTGGTATTCCTGGCTTATGTCTGGCTGTTTATTGTATGACAACCATACTCCTAAAAATAAATATACGACAAATAGGATCAAAGATCCGAGTGTATACTTCAAGGCTCTTCTCATTTTTTTCTCCATAGGTGTACGCCTTTTGCGCCTAGCACCTCTCTTCGGTTCACATTTTCGCGGATCAGCGCATACCCCGTAGACATCAATGGTATAAAGACAAGCATTCCCGTAACGCCGAAGAGGCTGCCGCCTATGCTGACGGCCATCAGTACCCAGATAGACGGTAGACCGACTGAATTTCCGACCACCCGTGGATAGATCAGATTCCCCTCGATCTGCTGGAGCACAAGGAACAGGATCAAAAACCAAAGCGCCTGCAGCGGATCGTTTACCAGGATCAGAAACGTTCCCACCGCGCAGCCGGTAAAGGCACCCACAATAGGAATCAACGAGGTAACCGCGATCAGCGCTCCCACTGTAAATGCGTAGGGCATTCGGAATATACTCATGGAAACGACAAACATCACTCCTAATATCAACGCCTCCAGACACTGTCCGGCAATGAAATTGCTGAAATTACGATCCAGTAACGTACCAGCCTTCCTTACCTTTCGCCTGATCCGTGCCGGCAGGTATGCGTTGAGAAGCCGGCCGGCCTGACTCGCCAGCTTCTCCTTCTGCGCCAGTATATACAGGGCAAAAACAAAAGCGATCGCCGTATTTACCACACCGGATATGATACTGCCAGCCACATTAAACGTAGATCCGAGCATATTTCCCGCGCCATTCTTCATAAAATACATGATATTTTCAAGAAGGTCATTCCAATTGATCTCTTTTAGATCAAGCCGGTTCAGCTGGTCTGCCAGCATCGAATCCTCTCTCGTCAGCTCGCCAAATTCCTCCATCCATTTCTGGATAAAGGCCGGTATTTTTTTCCCGATCTCGGAAATGGTCAGTGCCATCTGAGGCAGTACCACTCCCACGACGATGGCGAGTACAAGAGCGATCAACGCAAGGGTGGCCACCATGCTGACGGGCCGTTTTAGTTTATCTGACGCCTTTCCACTCCAGCCGCCCAGCATGTTCTCGATCGCCCTCATGGGAATGTTCAAAACGAACGCGATCGCGCCGCCGTAAAGAAACGGTTTTAGTATGCCAAACAAAAAAGCGGCCCCCAAAAAGACCTTCTCACTATATAGGATCACCAAAACCAAAAAAGCAGCCAGGATCATCAATCTTCTGATCTGCTTTAGTTTTTCCCTGCTAAATTCCATATTCTGTTTCCTTTCTTTTTTGAACGGTACTAACACTGTCGTTATGACGCGGCGGCTCTGTGTCCGCTGCGCCTGATCAACGCATAGTGTATCATATCTGCCCGTTTTTTGTCAAAGACTTCACAAAAGTTTCCGCATCCAGATATGAGGGCATCCTTCCTCCTCCTGCACGCTGCCAAATTCCGCAAATCCCAGTTTTCCATAAAATGGAACAGCACGGCACTGGGCATGCAGCACGATCTCGGTTCCGCCCCGTAATCTTACATATTTTTCAACTTCGTGAACCAGGATCGAACCAATATGTTTCCCACGGCTTTTAGCGATGACTGCCAGTCTGCCCAATGTGTAAGCGTTCATTTCCTGATTCCAAAAGACACGGCAGGTCGCGATCGGAGATCGTTCGTCTTCAAATAAGACAAAATGCACCGCTGCCTCGTCCGTCTCATCATATTCCTCCTGAAACCCCTGTTCGTCGATGAAAACTTTTTTTCTGATCTCTCTCGCAGGATCTGTGAGTGTTTCGTATATGGCTACTTTCACGATCATTTTCCCCCATCAATGAAGCATGAACTTATTCTTAATTCATTACATGCGCAGTAATCATGGTATAGCTGTGAGCATTGACAGTAATCCTAATATTGTCTAGTTCGCAGTACCAATTCTTCCCCTGTCGATACGTATGACAATTTTTATCCAAAATCAAACGTTTACAAAATTCAACTACATCATCTGTATCTAATTTCAAATTTCTTTTAATTCTATCGATCCCCATTTCGGTCGTATGGATTTTATCAATATGATCGATCAAAAGTTGATCACTCATTGGACGACCCTCCTTCTAACTAACGTTTGCAAGTTACAATACTAACGCCTTTTTGGGGCAGAAATTTGAACATTTTCCACACCGGATACATTTGTCGTCATCTATTTTAGGTGCTTCAAAATCCTTTTGGCTTAACGCACCTACCGGGCAGACATTTACAGCAGGACATTTGTGATTCTGAGGACAATTATCCACTATGATCTTCAATTTTTTCTCCATGACATTATTCTCCTTTCAAATCGTCTAACAGCCATCGTTTGTTGATATTGACCTAGTACAACATAACTAACGCAGCTCAAGACCAAATACATAAATAAACTCCCGTCCACGCTTCTCCCGACAAACGGGAGTCTGATCATCTCTTTTTGTACACAATGATTTCTGGCTCTGCACCATTGCACCCATATTCGCATACAAGTAAACAGTTGTTGTCTGCAACAAGCCCATAGCACCTATCACTGTCTGCTTTTTCAACTTGATTACCGAGATATATTTTTGTATCATCAAGCAATTTTACTTTTTCTCCGTTTGGAAGAGTATACTCCAAATTAACATATGCACCGCTTAACTGACAAAGAGTCGTTATCGCGGGCATATCCGAAATCCCGAGAGAATTAAACTCTTCAATCAAGCGATTCCTGTATGCGACAAAACCGTTTTCGCCACCTGTTTTATAACACTCGGCAACAATACAATCCCCGCCAAAAGGGTGTCCGTGTGTCTCTGTACATCCTTTACAGCTGCTTTTAAAACCGCATCCGATACAATCAATCCCGCAAATTGTGTCCATTCGCATTTCCTCCCCCCATTTTACTTTTGATTCGTTTTTTGCCAAATCAGCACTGGTTTCTCTGTATGTGAATAGCAAACTTATATATCCTTTTCTACAAAATGCGTCTCATAAAGATTCCAGTATTTCCGATAGATCCTATCCTCATTGCAATTCAATCCCTTACTGTTCACGAACGGTTACTTCCACTTCGTCCCCTTCCGACTTCCCTAGCTGTTCACGAATTGATTTTAGCATTCCAATAATATAGCAGATACTTCCATCCGGATTTTTTACTCCCATATTTACGATACTGCCATCATATGGAATGCCATCAAATGTTACATGGACTTTCACTCTTCCCTTGCCGAATTCTTTCCGAATATCATAAGGAAATTCAATATATGCTCCGCCTTTCTTTGGAACACGATGGATTCTAGCCTTGAACTCATATAAATTGCCATCCATTTCATTTCTCTCCCAATAGCGTTTTCATATATTATAACGTAGAACCATCGATCTGTAAAGGATAAGCTCACTACATTCCTACAAATATCCCGTTATGTAAAGCCGCTCTCACGATTAACCAAAATCAGCACATGATACATTGATTTTTACTATTTTTCGTGTATACTATAATTAAGAAAATACAAAAAAAGAAAGAAGGAACCGATCATGGCTACATCAATACAGGCTTACGAATTCATTATGGAACAATTAAATAAAGTAGGGGATATTACCACTCGGAAAATGATGGGCGAATATCTCGTATATTTCAAACGAAAACTCATAGGAAATATCTGCGACGATCAACTGTATTTGAAACCGACGGACTCTGCCCTGCGTTTATTACCCGACGCAGAACGGGACTATCCCTACGAGGGTTCAAAGACGCAGATGATCATCATGGATAACCTCGATCATACAGAACTTCTGTCAGCCGTTTTACATGCGATGTATGAGGAACTGCCAGAACCGAAATCCAAATCCGCCAAGTCAAAAAAATAGATCAGGTCAGGTTCTTTTTGTATTGACCGGGCGGCATTGCCCACAAAGTAACTGTGAACTTTCCAGCGAAAAAACGCAAGAAATATAAGTCGATGCTGCAGATTGGGTGACGGAAGGTTCTTACTCCCCACCAGTAAAAGATTAAATCTAAGAAAGTCTAAAACAGCTCTCGCCGTTATGACGGGGGCTGTTTTACTACAACAAAAGACCCTGCTCTCCCGCACCGCCAAGTCCCAGCATGATCTCCGTGACAAAAACCCCCTCTTCGTGCTGCCTGTTCAGATACCCGTTGTAACGCTTCACCACCTGATCTACCCGCATCAAACCAAATCCATGCTCGCCTGCCTTTAGCGACAGGTACGAACTTCCCTGTTTTTTCACCCCTCCGCCCATAGAATTGGACACATAAATATACAGCTGCTCTTTCAAAATGTCGATATATACGCGGATAAACTGCCTTTCGCCCATCTCCTCCCTCTCACACGCCTCGATCGCGTTGTCCAGCAGGTTTCCGATGATGACACACAGGTCAACCTCGGATATCGGCATCTTCTTTGGCACAAATGCCGTCGCGCTCACGTCAATCCCTTTTGACCTTGCCACGCCAAGCTTACTGTTTAAAATAGCGTCGATACGGACATTCCCCGTCTTGACCACCGTATCCACTGCCGTCAGGTCCTCGCCCAGTTCGTCGAGATACTGCTCCAGTTCCCCATACTGCCCTAGTACAAGGTGCGCCTTCATCGTCTGGATATGATGTTTATAATCATGCCGCCAGCCGCGTACCTGGCGGTACATATTTTCTACTTCCTCACAGTGTTTCCGGATCAGGTCGGCCTGATAATCCGAAATCCGCCTGTCTACAAAAGCAGAAACCATGTTCCGGATACCGAGCAGAACTACCGGCAGAAGGACGATCCCCAGACAGGCCCATACAAACACCATTTCTCACATGCCTCCTCTTTTCCTGCTGTAGAAGCGGATAAACGCCTCATGGACCGCCCTGTAGCTCCTCCGGCTGAGCGGGATACGCTCCCCGCCGTCCAAAATGACTTCCGTTTTATCGATCCGTGCCACATGCAGCAGGTTCACCAGATAAGAACGATGGCAAAGGACAAATAGTCCACTGTCAGACAGCCGTTCCTGCCAGACGCCAATTCCCTCCCTGACGCGGTAAGCCGCTTCCGTCTCATGTACTTCCGTCTCATGTGAAAAAGCCTCGATATATGTTATGTCCTTTGTTCTGATGCGCATGGAGGCGCCTTCTGTCTCCACCAGGCAGACCGGTTCGTCCCCTGCGTGTTCCCGCCCGTCCACGATCCGCTCCATGCAAATGGCGACTTTCTGCTTATCCAGCGGTTTCACGAGATAGTGGAGCGCCGCCACCTCATACCCCTCCTGTAAATAGTCGGTAATCCCTGTCGTAAATACGATCGCCACCCCGTGATCCTGCGTGCGGATGCGTCTGGCAAGCTCCACCCCATTGATGCCAGGCATCTGAATATCGAGAAACAACGCATCCCATACACGATTTTCCTCCCACTCAAATAAAAAGCTTCCAGCATTCGGGAATTTACGGAACTGACAGCGGATATGGTTTTTCTCCAACCATTCCCCGATATACTGCACCAGCAGATCCGCATGGGCGCTTTCATCTTCCACAATAGCAATGTTTAGCATCCGAATCGTTCTCCATTCTGACTGTGTCCACCATAATACCGCTATTATATCAGAAAACCAGTCCGGATGCAAACCGCCCGCTACGCTTCTTCTTTCCTGTAATACTGTGCCTGTGCCGTCCACATTTGATGATACAGGCCATCCTCCTTCTCCATCAGTTTTTCATGAGATCCCCTCTGCACGATCTCCCCGCCGTCGAACACGACGATATCCTCACAGAAACGGCAGGAGGACAGGCGGTGAGAAATATAAACGGCCGTCTTCGTTCCCACCATCTGGTTAAATGCCGAATAGATCTCGAACTCCGCAACCGGATCGAGCGCCGCCGTAGGTTCATCCAGCAAAATAAAGGGAGAATCCCGATACAGCGCACGGGCGATCGCGATCTTTTGTTTCTCCCCTCCGGATAGTTTTACCCCGTCGTCATACTGCTCTCCCACATAAGTGCTGATCCCCTGTTCCAGCATTTCCAGACGTTCCCCAAATCCAGCGCGTTCCAGGCAGTCCCTGACCTGGTCATCGTCATATTCCGAAGAGACCGCGACATTTTCCGCCACGGAGAAATCAAATGTCGAGAAGTCCTGGAATACGACCGAAAACAATTCCATATATTCCCGGTAATCAAATTTCCTCACATCTACGCCATTCAAACGGATCTCCCCCTCTGTGGGATCGTACAGCCGGCACAAAAGTTTTATCATCGTCGTCTTTCCAGAACCATTTTTTCCGACGAGCGCCATCTTCTCCCCGATCCGCATTTTCAGGGAAAAATTCCGCAGAGCGTACTCACTGCAGCCCGGATAACGGAATGACACGTTGCAAAATTCGATCTCGTACTCATTATCCCTGCGCTTCTCTACCGGAAGTTTCCCCCGGTAAAGCTTCCCTTCTGAATCCAGAAATTCAAAGGTCGAACTTTGTCTGCGCGCCACCAGTAAAAATCCCGACAGATTGCTGATGATCTGCTGGATGGATGTCGTCAGGCGTTCAAAACAGGCGACATAGCGGACCAGGTCTCCGACGAGCACTCTTCCTCCTACCGCCATGAGCGTCAGGAAGAAATAGCAGATCCCGCTCACCCCGATGCCAGATACATTTTCAAACATCTCCTCTTTCCCGCCCTCTCTCGCCATATCTGCTTCTTTTTGTTTTAAAAATTCTTTCCCGTGTTCCACCATATATTCTTCCAAAAGCGGCTTGGCACGATACAGTTTTATATCCTTGCGGTTTTCTGGTGTTATGCCATTAAATAACGTAAAATACCACATCAGGTTTATTTTTTCCGGCTCATTTTTCGGCCACCTCTGCATGATGCGGTTCAGTTTTTCCCCGAAATAACCGGAGCCAATTGCGTGCATAACAATGGCCGCCACCAGTACCCCGAAATATACATAAGTAATAACACTCCGGTTCTCCCATAAACCATTTATGACAGGAACCAGCATCCCGACGGCAAACGCCGCGTTGAACAGATAGAAAAAGAACTCCTCCATGCAGATATACGCCCCGTAAATGCCACTCCCCCAGTTATTATCCTCCTGCATCCGGCTGTACAGTTCATTCATATATGGACTTTCCAGATCCGGCCAGTCCATCTCCATTCTCTTTCCATTTTTGCGGATGGATACCTGATCCCATGACATCTCCTTCATCCGCTGGCATTTCATGCGAAACCAGCCGGACAGTATACTTAGCACAAACCCAGCCGCCAGCCAGAACACCGTCCGGTACGCCAGTTCACGAATCGGCCTCCCCTCTGCCAGCCCATTTAACACCATAGCAGACACATAAATACCAATATAACCTCCGGCAATCGTCATCATCTGCAAAAGCACTGTCATCGGGACAAAATGACGGTTCAGCCTCCACACCTCCTGCCACAGTCTGCGGCAGACCTCCACCTTTTCGTGAAGGGTCAGCTTCTCCGTCAGTTCTTTACTCATAACACGCATCGTCTTCACCCCCTTCTTTTGCTCCATCGTTGTAATAATGACTCTGCACCTCATATAACTTCGCGTATTCGCCGCCCCGCTCCATCAGTTCCTCATGCGTCCCGTCTTCCACAACCGTTCCTTCCTTCAGAAAAAAGATCCGGTTTGAAAATTGCGTACTTGCCAGACGGTGCGAAATAAATACTGCCGTCCTCCCCCCGCAGAACTCCTCATATTTTTCATATATTTCCTTCTCGGCAAGCGGATCGAGCGCCGCGGTCGGTTCGTCCAGCAAAAGTACTGGCGCCTCTTTATACAATGCCCTTGCCAGCATAATCTTCTGCTGCTGTCCCCCGGACAGTAAGATCCCATCATCCGTTATAAGTTTCGTCATATAGGAATCCAGCGTAATGTTCCTTTGCTCCATCTCCTCCCATAGACCTGCCTTTTTCAAAACCTCCTGCACGCGTTCCCTGGCAATCTGCTGCTTGGGCATAAGTGCGATATTTTCGTCCAGCATAAACGGCGGAATGAGAACATCCTGAAATACCGCGGTATAAAGCGCATATACATCCCGCTTCCCCAGACGGTTCATATCCACTCCGTTGATCCATATGTGCCCGGACGTCGGCCTATAAAATCCGATCATCAATTTGATCAGCGTCGTCTTCCCGGCGCCGTTCAATCCTACAAGAGCGATGTGCTCCTCTTTTCGGATGGTAAAACTCAGATCACGGATCGTCGGAACCGTACTTTCCGCATAAAAAAACGTCACATGGTCAAATACGATCTCCACCCCTTCCGAGTAGTCTGGCATTTTAACCTCACCACTCCTCAGGTCTTCTGACGGAATCTCCAGATATTCCCTCAGATCATTGATCCCCACATTCGCTGTCCTCAGTCCGCTGACCTGCCTTACCATCTGCTGGATCCAGTCAGAAAAACCGACGATGGCACCGAAATAAAGCATAAAATCCCCCGCGCCGATCTCTCCCTGAAGCGTCTTCGCGATCAGATAGACATATGCCAGACTGTCCCGTAAAAACCCGAGCACACAGTTCATAATGTGGGTGTAAAATTCCTGCCTGCCCCGCTTTCCCCGTATCTTATTTCCCTCTCCCTGCCATTTTGCCATCAGCTCTTTTAGCCACTCCTGCATATGGTAAACACGAATGTCTTTTCCCGCCCACGAGCCGCAACTGATACAGTAATGCAGTTTTTTCTGTATCTTCGCAAACAGATCTTTCGTCCGTTCATACACGGCCGTCTCTTTTTTCTGGAACCAGTATGTGGCGACAGACGATAACAACAAAAGTAAAACGACTCCGATATGAAGCGAGGACAAAATCCCCGTGTACAGAAAAAAGCAGCAGACACTGGTGATGAGTCCCGGCACGATCTGGTAAAACTTCGAGGTCGCCCCCATGTCCCCCTGATTCGTCACATCTATCGCCCGCTGGTACATTTCCAGCGATCTCTGGTTTTCTGCCTCCGAATACTCACAGTCCACAGAGGTAAGGAAAATCTTCTGCAAAAACACATTCCGCATGTCATTATACAAAAAATATTTCGCACCGTTAACATACCCATTCACCGCCTGCAAAACGAGAAAACCTCCCGCCGCAAAACCAAGTGTTTTTGCGATCTGAGGCAGATCTGCGCGCTGCACGAAGAGATCTACGGCCGCCTTTGGCAGGTAAATCTGGAACAGCGGAAGAAAGATACCCGTGACGATCGAGATCAGGGAAAAGATCAAAATCCTCCGGTCATAATCCCAGCTTTCCTTCGCCAGATATATTATATTTTCATACAAATGATAATCCCGCCTTTTCTTCATGACAATCCTCCTTCGCATTCTCCGTTCCATCCAGGCCGAACCTCTTCTCCTTCCTTTCGGCCCTACCGCGATTATAGTATAGCATACATGATACCCAAAACAAAAAAAAGAACACAAACGGCACGTCTCACTGCACGAATGGTTGGGATCTCGTTACACATAAAAACATGTGATAACCAGTTGCCACCCCCTGATTCCCATGTTAGAATAGATGGTAACATGCGATAATCAATCCACGTTTACGGAAAGGAGATCCCTATGATCATACCCCGATACTATGAAGACTTACATATGTTACATGAAAACACGACGCCTGAACGGGCCTACTACATCCCAGCTTCTTCTGCAATGGACTCCCTCGTGCACCACCGCGAGGATTCCGACCGGTTCCAGCTTTTAAACGGCGACTGGCACTTTCGGTACTATGACAGCATTTACGACCTGACACAACCTTTTTATGAAGAAATGTTTGACGATTCGGATTTTGATACCATCCCCGTTCCGTCCGTCTGGCAAAATCACGGCTACGATTCCCACCAGTACACGAATGTCAATTACCCGTTTCCGTTTGATCCGCCCTACGTCCCGCAGGATAACCCGTGCGGCGCGTACCGTACCTGCTTTTCCTACGAAAAAAAGGAAGCGGCTCCCCATGCTTTCCTGAATTTTGAGGGCGTGGACTCGTGTTTTTACGTGTGGCTGAACGGCCATTATGTCGGCTACAGCCAGGTGTCTCATTCCACGAGTGAATTTGATGTCACGTCCTATTTGAAAAACGGTTTGAACCAATTAGCCGTTCTCGTTTTAAAATGGTGTGACGGCAGTTACCTGGAGGATCAGGATAAGTTCCGCATGAGCGGTATTTTCCGAGATGTGTATTTGCTTACGCGCCCGAAAGAAGGGGTCTACGATTATTTCATCACCACAGAGCTCCCGTCTGAAGAGACGAATGGAAATGCTGTGGTCTCTGTACAGCTCCACTATTTTGGTGAAAACATTCCAACCCAGTTAAAGTTACTTGATCAAGAAGGGGTGTGCGTAGGAGAAACATCTGCCCCCGCTTCGGTCATCACGAACCATGGACCATGTGCGGACAAATACGGGAACTACGGAGAGGCTAACGTTTGCCTTTCAATCGAGGATCCCTGTCTTTGGAATCCGGAACATCCCTATTTGTATACATTGATCATCCAAACTGAGCAAGAAACGATCACCGACCGCGTCGGATTTCGTGAAATCAAGATGGAAAACAATGTCGTTACCGTAAACGGAACCGCCGTTACATTCCGGGGTGTGAACCGGCACGACTCCGATCCCGTTACTGGTTTTACGATCAGTCTGGAACAGATGAAAACTGACCTGTTTCTGATGAAACAGCACAACTTTAACGCCATCCGCACGAGCCACTACCCAAACGCGCCCCTCTTCTATCAGCTCTGCGACGAATACGGCTTTTTCGTCATTGATGAAGCCGACATCGAGGCACACGGCGCCTGCTCCCTTTATCTGGAAGAGGATGCCTGGGACAACCGGTGCAGACGGTGGAGCGAGCCGATCGCCGACAATCCCGCCTTTGCCGGATCCATCATCGACCGCGTGAAACGGTGCGTCCACCGGGACAAAAACCGCCCGTGCGTCGTCATTTGGTCGATGGGAAATGAAAGCGCGTTCGGCGCTGCGTTCGAGCAGGCGCTGCATTGGACGAAATCCTTTGATCCGGGTCGTCTGACCCATTATGAAAGCGCCTTGTACCGGAATGAAAAACGAACATGTGATTTTTCAGATCTGGATCTGTACAGCCGGATGTACCCCTCTCTGGAGGAAATCAAAGAATATTTGGAAGGCGAGCCGGACAAACCAATGATCTTGTGTGAGTACTGCCACTCGATGGGAAACGGGCCAGGAGATTTCGAGGACTATTACCATCTGTTCCACCAGTCCGATATCCTCTGCGGCGGATTTGTCTGGGAATGGTGTGACCACGGTATCTACAAGGGAAAAACGGAGGCTGGAAGCGAAATGTATTTCTACGGCGGCGACCACGGCGAGACCGTGCACGACGGTAATTTCTGCATGGACGGACTCGTCTACCCTGACCGCACGCCACACACGGGGCTGCTGGAATACAAAAATGTGCACCGCCCTGTCCGGGCCGTCTGTTTTGACCGGGAAAACAGTAGATTGGTACTGGAAAATACATGGGATTTTACAGATGTTAAAGAGTGTGTTTCTATTACCTATGAAATAAACTGCGACGGCACGGTCCTCGAATCGGGACCTCTCGACTGTCCGTCCATCGCGCCGCACAAAACGGGCATCGTTCCGTTTTCGCCGGCGGCTCCCTGCCGGGGAATGACCTTTTTAAAATTGTATTACCGTCAGAAACACAAAACCGCCTGTGTCCCGGCTGATCTCCTGCTGGGATTTGACGAGCTGCCGCTTTCTGGCGAAGATGATAAAAACCAGATCTGCCAAAGTATACTGTCACATAAAGCTTTGGAGGGTCTCTCTCCTATCCTGCTGTCAGAAGATGATACTTCTCTCACGCTAAAAGGAAGCCGCTTCTGCTATGTGTTTGATAAACGGACGGGAATGCCACAGCAAATGAGCGCCGATGGCCACGAGCTTCTTATGCGGCCGATGCAGTTCAACATTTGGCGCGCCCCGACTGATAATGATAAAGCGGTCAGCGCCGAATGGAGACGCGCACATTACGATCAGGCATCGGCGCGCGCTTATATCATTACGAGTGAAAACGACGGTACGGCTGCCAAAATCCACTGCGCAGCCTCCCTCTGTGCCCCCTCAACGCAAAAACTCATGGATGTGGAAACGTTATGGACGGTTCAGACAGACGGGACAATGGACAT
Source organism: uncultured Eubacterium sp. (assembly GCA_910589665.1). Lineage (GTDB taxonomy): Bacteria > Bacillota > Clostridia > Lachnospirales > Lachnospiraceae > Eubacterium_F. The sequence continues at coordinate 30,626 of CAJUTR010000004.1, forward strand.
TTCTGTCAGCGTTAAGCGAGACAAGGAATTTCCCGAACTGCCACGGTTCGGACTCCGGCTTTTCCTTCCCCGCGAACTGGATACCGTAACCTATTATGGCATCGGCCCCAGTGAAAGTTATATCGACAAGCACCGCGCGGGAAGCCACGAAACCTATACCAGCGCCATTTCGGATCTGCACGAGGACTATATCCGGCCGCAGGAAAACGGTAGCCATCATGACTGCAGCTATGTTATTTTGGAATCCGGCACTCGAGGACTGGCGGCCGCCGGCAAAGACGCCTTCTGTTTTAACGCTTCTATTTATACGCAGGAAGAACTTGCCGCGAAAAGGCACAATTATGAATTAGAGCCATGTGGCGACAGCGTTCTCTGTCTGGACCGTGCCCAGAATGGCATCGGTTCCAACAGCTGCGGGCCACGGCTCATCGAGAAATACAGATTTGAGGAATCGGAGTTTTGTTTTTCGATTCGGTTGATCCCCTTTGCAAAGGGGACTGCAGATGTAGAGGAAACCACTGGCTGATACGCGCGTTATCACCTTTTTCTCACAAATCTGCGCCCCTCATACATGCGAACGGGATTCCCTCTTACTATTTTTGTATGCTCCCGCCACGCGTCCTTTTTTTGCTGCTGCTTCGCTGCGGACGTTTTAGAGGCAAGGATCGCGTTCAGTTTGGCAATCGCATCTTTTTTATTCATATACTGGCTGCGCCCGGATGTAGATGTAACGGTGATCCCCGTCGGAATGTGGATCAGGCGCACGCCGGTTTCTACCTTATTTACATTCTGGCCGCCCTTCCCGTGGCTGTGGAACGACTCAAACTTGATTTCCTGATCGGTACAGATGCGTTCCACTTCCGGGATCACACTGATGTCGATAAACCAATTCTTCCGTTTGTGATTTGGCCGGAACGGACTCTGGCAGATCCACTGGACACTCCCTTCTAGTTCCGACAGATCGCATTCGGTAGAACAAAGGATCGATGTATAGCAGCCTCTGTCTTTGGCGGGATGATCGGATAACCGCTCCAGATCTGGATATTCTTTTTTTAACGCTTCAAAGAGAAGCGCCACTCCCAACTCGCACTCTGCCGGCCCCTGGCCGGAACTGATCTGTAAGATCATAACAGTCACCTCTCTTGTGCGCCCGCCTTGAAATTATAAACCGGCCGGATTGTTTTGGAAATCGTGACCGTATCACCGATCACCGCCGCGATCTCTTCGAGGCCGCGGTAGGCAAATGGCGCCTCGTCGAGCGTTTCTTTATTGATCGATGGGGAATAGATGCCTTTCATCGCTTTTTTGAATTCTGCCAGTGTGTGGCACGATTTCACATCTTCTCTCTTTAAGATCCGTCCCGCGCCATGTGGGGCGGACTGGTTCCAGTCCTCGTTTCCGCGGCCGGTTCCGAGCAGTATCCCGTCCCGCATATTGACCGGGATGATCACCATTTCCCCCTCTTTTGCGGATATCGCTCCCTTTCGGAGTATCGGCTGTTCGGACGAGGCATCGACATAGTTATGGATACAGGAGTACATATCTTTGTACTTCCACTTCATTCCCTTTGCCAGTTCTTCGAGCATGATCTGACGGTTCAGGGCAGCGTATTCCTGTACGATCTCCAGATCGTGAAGGTAATCTTCTTTTAGGGATCCCTCGAGCCAGGTCAGTTCATAGGGGACATCGATCTGTTTGTCTTTGAGCTGCTTTTGCCCCTCTGACAAATAGTATTCGGTCACTTCTTTTCCTAAATGCCGGCTTCCTGAATGAACGACAGCGTACATATGATTTTCGTCATCTTTGTCAATTTCTATAAAATGATTTCCGCCGCCGAGTGTGCCGAGGCTGTGCAGCGCTTTGTCCTTGCGGATCTTTCCCGCACATGCTAACCGGGAAAAGTTGAAGGAATCCGCAAAACGGTGGACACTGCTCCTGATGTGAAAACCGGATGGCACACGTTCGCGGATTACCGTGTCCAGTTTTTGAAATTCCACCCGTTTACCGTTCATTTCGGCCAATGTCATGCCGCAGCCGATATCAATGCCGACGATATTCGGCATGACGCGCTCCCCGACCGTCATCGTCAGACCGATCGTGCCGACTTTTCCAGGGTGGACGTCTGGCATGACGCGGATTTTGCTGCCCTGGGAAACAGGGTTGTCGCAGAGCATCTGGAGCTGGGCGGCGGCGTAATCGTCCAGCTCGTTTTCAGGGTTGGCGCATGTGAATATTTTCGCGCTTGTGTAGGTTCCGTTTATTGTTTTTATAGTATCACCTGCTTTTACTTTTTTACGTTTTTGCTTTTTTGTGTTTTCTTACTTCGTCTTTATTTTGTGTAATTCTAGAAGATCCATTAAGTTGCTGACTGAAACAACACCGTTTGGCACCGCTCTTTTACTCCGGTTGATCCACACAGCTTGTATGCCGCATGACTGAGCACCGCTTACATCACTGCTTAGTGAGTCCCCGATATGTATGACTTGTTTTGGGGATAGACCGGCGATTTTTAACGCGAACTCGAATATTTCCTTTCGCGGTTTATATGCTTTTGCATCTTCGCTCGTTATGATACCAGCTGGTGTTAGTCCGTGATGCTGGACGGCTTGTAAAATATCGTCTCGATCAATATTGGATACGATATAGATGGGGAGCGGGCATGTCTCGAAAAACTGTTTTGATTCTTCGAAGATCGGGGGGTGGGTCCAGTGGGCGAACATCCGATCACTTAATGTTTCCGCATCCGCCGGGGATTGGAATTTTTCGAGCGTGCGGAGGAGAGACTCGGTTTCGAGGTCTCTTTGGGGTTGGAAATGGTCTCCATAGGAGGACTGGAACAGGGTTTGAAATTCATTCCACCAGAATGTTCCGATGTCGGAGCGGGTTTGGGCGGTTCCGGTGTTGTAGATTTGTTCTGTTATGTCGGCTATGACGGCTCCGTCTTCATGGACGACGGTTCCGTAAAAATCAATGAATATGGCTTTGGGCATGGGGGAACTCCTTTCTTAGTTTCATTTTCAGCAGTACTCACTTTGTTATATGTACTCTTATAAAACAAAAAACCATTCTTGAAAAGTTTTTGATAAAAATTTCTGCTTTTTTGAATATTTAACCTTTTATAAAATTCCTCTTGTTTTTTACTATATTTCACTGCTAAGCTATATAACAAAATCCATGATTTTGCTTCTTTCCAACATTTTTCAACCCAGAAGTCGTTTATAAATTCTTCCCATTCATAAATCAAAATAATTTTAGCTAAATTCATTAGTTTGTGATAATAAAATGAAGAAAACTTCTCTCGTCATTGGATAATCTACATATTTCATGAGATATACCAGCCAAACAACCTCTAAATCATGTTTCTTCTTTATTTGTGCTTCAAGCTCTTTAAAAATAATCTGATATATAGTATCATTCATCTCTATATTTTCATTTTTATATTCCTCTATAATAATCCGACAAACCATTCCCAATGCCTTTTCATCATTCGTTAACAGATTCAACAGGTATGCCAAATATAATTTTTTGTCACTTATCGAATATTCGTCCTTGTGTCTTCTTAATAAATATCTGATGGCTCCTTTATCGCCATCCTTTTCCATTTTCAAAAATCGGTTAAATAACTCAATTGTTTTCTCCGAATCAATAGTACTATCATTTGATATCTGCTTTACGGCAAATTCAAAGTTATTAAAAATATAAAATGGATATTCTTCATAATGTGTTTTTTCAGAATTACATCTAAAATAATACTTTTCAAACACAGTATTAACCTTACTTTTCACTGTATCAATATCCTCATTATTCCTAACAATAATTTCATAATCATCTGCATAACGTGTAAACTCTATTTTTTCCTTTAGTAAATCTGCATCCAAATTAGCCAATACTGCCTCAGACAAAATACGCGAAACATAAGGTCCAATTAAAAGCCCATTCGTTCTTTTTCCATTAAGCCCTCTAACAACCTCATCTAATTTGGCATATAAACGATATACTTCATTCTTATTATTATTTTGATAAGCATTCTTTGCGTTCTCTACTCCTATCTTTATCGCAGTTAAAGAATGCGTATAAATACTCCCATAAAAGTCCGAAATATCAAGATGTAATATTCCATTAGCACCTTGAGCATATTCAATTTTTTTATACATGTTATTTAAAAAAGTTAGTCTATTTTTTTCATAAACTCGACTAACATCCCCATCATTTCTTATACGTAAATCCAAATCTGAAGTTCCATAAAAAGCATCATCGACAATTATATTTTCATTTTCATCTATTATTCTAGAAAATGAATGTGTATCATACCGAGATAACTGTATTATATCATCTAATATGCTTTCATTTTGCCTAAAAAATTCAATTAATGCGGTATATGCCGATATTTCAGGAATACTAATTACGCGGCGATCACCACTATTATTAAATCTGCTCATATTAAACTGATATGGTTCTATATTCTCTTTATTGCTTCCTCCAGCTAAAAAAATATCAAACCCTTCAGAATCTACATTAAAATTTTCTGGTAAATATTCTGAAAAGATCGCTCGTCTCTTTAATTCCTCTAACAATTTACTCGAACATCGCGACATCATAATTAAAATCTCCCCTTACTTCCACTCAGCTTACTTATCAATCCCTCATCCGCTGGAAGCCAATCTAAAGTGTTCAATAAGTCCTTTGTCAACCATTTTGCGGCCTGATGTTCTCTTAAGAATAGATGACCCGTTTCTATTTTACATAAAAAGCATTTCATCGATAAATGAAATTCAGGATAATCATATTCCACAATGTCAAACAATTCACCCACTTCAACGGTTAGATCCAACTCTTCTTCTATTTCCCGTTTTAATGCTATTTCCGGTGTCTCCCCTGGCTCTATCTTTCCACCTGGAAATTCCCAACCACCTTTCCATTCCCCATACCCCCTCTGCGTGGCCAAGATTTTGCCTTCGTGGACAATAATTGCTGCTACTACCTTTAGTGTTTTCAATTCTACCACTCCAAATCTATATTATATCTTGCAAATATTCTAGTAAATCTTGCCGAACCTCTTGCCGCATCCGCGCCATTACTTTCGTAATCGTTCGTACTTTTCCGTGATTATCCTTTTTTTCACCCGGTTTTGCCTCTACGACATCAAACAATCCCATATAATAAAAATCAGCTCCCTCAGAATCACTTTTCTTGACAAAAAGCCTCTTTCGTTTTGCTTGCAATACTTCCCGCATATAACTACTATCAGGTCCTTTTCCCATCTGAGAATCCCACATAAAAATTTGATTATTTACAAATTCATCTGCGTAATTTGGTTTCCCATCTAAATACTCTTTTCCCTCGGTCGTTTCCTGTTTATGATATGTCACAAAAATGCAAACATCTTCACCAATACGCTTCATCCCATACATAGTAGATGACAAATCCCGTCTTTCATTTAATAATTGACAAACATCTCGACGAGAATATTTTTCATATAACACAAACTCATCCTCTCGTGGTTTTTCCGCATAATTATCTTGAAATCTTGCCTTAGAAATATCTATTAAATCTTTCATATATGAATGAAAAAGAGGATGATTTAAGCGATCATAAAACCAGACCAGCCTTTGTATTTGATCGGCTTGCGTTTTTTGTATAAAACCTATTTGAGAATATTTTGCTAATTCATCCTCTCTACTAACAAATTTCCCCTGCAAATTATCTACCGCAGATTCGATCTCTTGCATCGTAACATTCAAATGATATTTTTTTGCCATTTCTTCTGCTAAGATAGAAGTTTTAACCTTACCTCTATACATCATTGCTTCCAGAATTTCTGCCTCATGTGGCCTCTTTCCCCTCGCAACTATTTTAGATAAGTATTCGAGTACTAAAACTTCTCTTTCTAATAGTTGATCGGTACACGCTTCTTCATCAACATGTTTCAGAAAATTAGGATATGATTTGTATTGCTCCAATATTACCAAGGGATCCACTTCTCCATTATTATAAAAATCTATCAAGAGAGGGACTCGGCCAAGACGACTTTTCAAGTCATGATAGCCTTTTCTTATGATCGCCTTAATTCCTTTCAAACGATCGATTGAATGAAATATCCGATTTTTAGATATTTCATCAAAATGAATTGTCGAAGCACCTGGAAGCATACGACAGCCTTCCATTAAGTAACGACGGATATTATCTTTGTTATAGCTTCTATCTCCAGACAGAGCTATTGGAATCATAAAATTATTATCATAGTTTCCAATAAAATCTAGAATAACAACATATTCTTTATTTTTTGCCTTTCGTAGTCCTCTACCAAGCTGTTGTACAAAAACAATAGGCGATTTTGTAGGGCGAAGCATGACAACCTGATTTATTTCCGGAATATCAACACCTTCATTAAAAATATCCACGGTAAAAATATAATCAATCTTGTCCTTTTCATTCTCAGAAACCAAGCGTTCGATCGCCTGCTCGCGCTGTTCTTGAGAATCCTTTCCCGTCAAAGCTATCGTTTTATAATTTCTTTCATTAAACATTCTGCTTAATTCTATTGCTTCTTTTTTTGAGCTGCAAAAAACGAGCCCTTTTACTCTGTCTCCACTGTAACCATAAAACTCCATCTGTTCTATCACATAATCTACTCGAACATCCGATGTCAATTTATTAAAATCTGTCTTATCATTAACCATCTCACCTTCCACTTGAAAGTCCGTAATACCGAAATAGTGAAATGGACACAATAGATCTTCTTCCATCGCTTTCTGCAAACGGATCTCATATGCAATATTATGATGAAATGCCTCAAATACGTCAAAATCATCCGTACGTTCAGGAGAAGCAGTCATTCCGAGCCAAAATTCAGGTTCAAAATATTTCATTATATTTTGATAACTTGCGGACCCGATTCGATGTGCTTCATCAATAATGATCGTATGAAATTCATTCGGATGAAAATGTCGATATATTTCTGATTTTGCCATCATACTCATAGTTGAAAACAAATAATCTGCCTCATAAACCTCTTCCTTTTGAGAATTGCCAGACAGAAGTGCAAACGTCTTTTTATCTCCAAAAACCTTTTTGTAACTTATCATTGCTTGCTTTGCGATTTGCTCCCTATGAACTAAAAATAATGCCTTCTTTGGGCACTCTTTTTGAAGGGCAAACGCTGAAGCATACGTCTTTCCAGTCCCAGTTGCTGATATTAACAATGCACGTTTTTCTCCTGCTTTACGCAATTTGTCCAAATTCGCTATAAAGCTTTTTTGCATAGAATTTGGCTTCATCTTACGTTCTTCAAAAGTTTCCATTTTCCCTTGTTGAGCATATTGATCTCGTTTTTGAAAGGACTTATTTTTTAAATATGCTTTTTCATATACATCAATAAATTTTTCAAATTCCATTGAACATGGAGAATCCCATAAATAAAAAAATTCCGAGATAATGTCCTTGGCATACTCTCCTTTTTCACAAGAAATAAGACGAGTATTCCATTCTCTGTTCGTTGTAAGTGCACTTAATGTCATATTAGAACTTCCGACAATAATATGATAAATTTCTTCTTGTTTAAAAATGTATCCTTTCGTATGAAATCCTACTTTTGCCTCACTTGTCATAAACATTTTTATTGTTATATTTTTAAACATAGAAAGCATTCTGATTGCTTTGGGTTCACTAAAATTCAAATAGTTCGTTGTTAAGATACAGCCTTCAATTCCCCGCTTTTCTAACTCTCTCAGCGTTTGAAGAAGTGGGGTGATTCCACCCATTGTTATAAATGCTACACTGATATAAAATTTCTCACAAGTAGATAGGTCTTTTTCAATAAATGATAAAACCTTACTCCCCTTTTCACGATCATTCGAAATAAACTGTGGCTTATATCGAATATTAGAAGATATCTTTTCATCCAAAAATGCCGTCCCCAATCCCCGCTCCACCCATTCCTTCCGTTCCTCCTGCATCCTTCATCCCCCTTGCGTTTTATCCACTTCTCCCATTACTCTCATCCCATCCTACTCTACCTTACTCTCCCCCCAACCACCTCTCCAGCACCCTCCCGATCACCTCCGGCTCGATCGGTTTCGCCGTGTGCTCGTTCATCCCCGCGTCCAGCGCCGCCTTCACATCTTCCGCGAACGCATTCGCTGTCATCGCTATAATCGGAACTTCCGTCGCGTCTGGCCGGTCAAGGGCGCGGATCGCCTGTGTTGCCTCATACCCGTTCATCACCGGCATCATCACATCCATAAAGACGATCTGGTATGTGTAAGGCTCTGACTCCTGAAACAGATCCACCGCTTCTTTTCCGTTGACTGCGACCGTTACGTCTAAGCCCTTCTCCATCAGCATAAACTGCGCGATTTCCTGGTTCAGTTCGTTGTCTTCCACAAGAAGCGCACGTTTTCCCTCGATTTTGGGGGCATCCGCGGCGGGATCGCTCTCTTCGGTTTCGGGCGGGAGGGCTGTTTTCAGGGGTAAAACGACGGTGAATACGCTTCCCTTACCGGGTTTGCTGTCGATCTGTATCGTGCCGCCCATTTTATCTACGAGCTTTTTCGTAATCGTCATCCCGAGTCCGCTCCCCTGGTAATTTGTTCTGGCGCCGCTGTCCTCCTGGGTGAACGGTTCATAAATATGTTTCAGGTACTCCTCGCCGATGCCAATTCCCGTATCGGCGATCTCAAAGCAAATGCGGGCCACGCCATTTTCTTCGGACAGTTCCCGGCACCGGATCGTGACACGTCCGCTCGGCTTATTGTATTTTACTGCGTTTCCCGCGATATTGATCAGGATTTGTTTGATGTGGAGGGGACTTCCAAAAAAGTACTCGTGCGGAAGATGTTCCGGTCGGTCAAAATCCGTAACGATCGTCACGTCCCGCTCTGCGGCCTGGCTGTCCACGACGGCCATACAACTTGAAAGAAGTTCCTTTAGATGAAAATACTCGTCGGTCAGTTCTTCGTCGCCGCTTTCTAGTTTACTAATGTCCAGCACATCGTTGATCAGGGAGAGCAGATGACGCGCCGATGTTTTGATCTTCTTGCGGCAGTCCGCCTGCCTTTCCTGGTCTTCGGTGTTGCTCTCGGCAATGCTTAGCATCCCCATAATGCCATTGATCGGCGTGCGGATGTCGTGTGACATGTGCGCGAGAAACTCTGTTTTCGCCTGATTGGCCCTCTCCGCTTTATCAATCGCCGTCCGCAGTTCCCCGTTTTTCTTCTCCAGGATCAAATACGATTTCCGGCGGAAATGGGACAGGGAGCAAAAGAGAATGAAAACAAACACCATAATAAGAGCGGCCCCGAAAATAACATCTTTTGACTGATGAAAATAGTCCCGCCATTCGTAACTTTCATAGGAAATGTTCATATATTGATTGATAATGTCCTCCCGCTCTGTCTGGGAGACGAGGCCGAGCGCCTTATTCATAACGCTGAACATGACCGGATCAACCTCGCTCAATGTCGCCAGCGATGTTCCCGACTGATAGCGGCGGTTTTCCCACTCGATCAGGTTTGAAAATCTCTCATTTTTAGACAGATAATTATACTCGATCGTGTTCAGGAGCGTAATGTCTGCCTTGTCCTCTTCCAGCGCCTCCAGACAGTCTTTCGCGCTTTCACAGTAAATCGTATCTGTTTTCAGGCCGGTACGGTCTGCCCAGTATCTACGTCCTTTTGTAAGCACCATCGTAACCGTCTCATCCGGAAGGATAAAATTATTTTTTGACACAATGACCGCATTATACGCCATAAAAGACCTGGTAAGCATGACATTGTCATCGTGGGACAGCTTTTCATTATTGGAACCGACATAAAAATCAATTTCCCCGTTCTCAAGAAGATCTTTCCAGTACACATTCCGTTCCATGGGATAGAAATCAATGGACATCCCGCTCCGCTCGGCTACCTCTTTCATGATCTGAATGTAAATTCCGTCAAACTCCCCGTTTTTATCGAGATACGCCAACGGCCTCGTATCCTTGTAAAAACCTACTCGTATCGTATTTCCCTGCTGGATGAAATGGATCTCATCCGACGCAAATTTCTCCCGGCGGTCGCCGTAATACTGGGATACGAGTTCCTGCTCCAGCGCGGGATTTTTCATCTTTACTTCCTCTATGCCGTGATTGATCTCGGAAAGAAGATGGCCATTCCCCTTCCACGTTATGTAATAACACGGCGCGTACGCGAACTTGCCGACCAGGCACTGCTCTTTTCCCACCTCTGTAAACGTGTGGGCGGCCACGTCGACTTCCCCCTGGCGAAGCGCTTCCTTTAATTCCTGCGTCGTATCATAGAACTTTAGGTTCGGCGCGGTCATGCCGTGCATCTTTAAATATTCAAGAAATTCCGCTTTTCGGATATAACTTTCCACGACACCAAATGTCATTTCCCGCATTCGCGTAAAATCTTCATAAGCCAGATCGCTTTCTTCCTCTACAAACAGACAGCCAAACGTATACCCGCTCGACAAGGCGGCATAGTCGTAAACTTCAGCACGCTCGGGGGAATACTGGGCCGATCCCACCAGGTCTACTTCTCTCGCCTCCAATTTCTCAAGGGCAGCATTCCAACTGTCACATTCCACATATTCGATATCCCAATTTGTATAACTGCTCAACTCTTCTAAATAAGCGACGTCCATTCCGCCATACCCGTCCGCGTCCGAATAGATGTGAAACCCTTCCATCGGGAAAAATGCCACCCGGACGACGCGTGACTGCCCTGCCTGGGCGCGAGCGGGCAATACTATAAGAACAAGCAGAACTGCTTGCAGCAAAACCAGTATACTACGTGTCAGCCTTATCAAATGCATCCTTTTCATAGACTCTCTCCTCATCAACAGACTCTATTCTTATTATTATAAATCTTTTTATGATTGATGTCAAAAGTTTCTTCCATAAGGATATTTGCATTAGCAGCTACCTTTTGTGCAGCATTTCCCTCACTTTCTCCACCGAAGTATTGGCGATCAGCTCCACCGGAAATGCCACCTCCTGCAATAGCGCATCCGCGTACTGAAAATTCAAAATATCCTCCTCGGTGTGGGCGTCGCTCCCCACGATCACGGGCACCTCATATTCCCTGCACAGTTCGAGAATCTGGATATCTGCCTCTTTCGCGTTCTTCCGAAAACTTTTCGGTGACAGCGACGAATTATTCAGTTCGATCATCACGCCGTGTTCCCCTGCCGCCCGAACGAGTTTTTCATAATCGACCGGGTAACGGACGTCATCGGGATGGCCGATGATGTGCACACGGTGATGGCGCATCGCTCCCAGATAGGCATTGGTATTTTCCTCGACGGTCCCCGGCTGGATACAGCGGATATGAAGACTGGCGATCACCACGTCCATCTCCGCCAGAACCGAGTCCGGCAAATCCAGCTTTCCTTCATGATCTACGATATTTACCTCTGTGCCAAGCAGCAGCGGCAGGCCGTATTTTTCCCTTCGCGCCACTTTCAGATTCAGAAAATGCAGCAGGCTCGCGGAACCAGTCATCGCCGGCGCGTGGTCGGTAATACCTAAGAGTTTTAGACCTTTTTCTTTTGCCGCCAGCGCCATCTCGTTCATCGTATTGTACGCATGGCCGCTGGCATACGTGTGAGTGTGTAGATCCAGTACGTATATATCTCTCATCATATCTCATTTCCTCTCATTCCGCATTATTTTTCCGGGAGAGCGATCCGCTCCGTTTCATCGGGAGAGCGATTCGCTCGTCACTCAGCTTCTTCTGCCGCTCCAGCCGCTGTTTTAAGCTCTTCAAAAACCTGTCATTCCCGAGTACCGTAAGCATCGGGCCAAAGGACAGCACCTCGATCAATAGTTCCGTTTCCATGCTCTGATTGTAATAGATCAGACATTCATAAGTATCTTCATCTATTTTCACCGTATTCTTTTCATAATTAGCAAAATGCAGCATCGCCCGCTCCAGCGCGTTCCGCTTGTTGATGATTCGGAGACGCAGCGGCTCTTTATAATAAGAACCCCGAATGGCCGCGTTCAGGTCCACATCGGCAGATAGTTTTTGGTCCGTCAGTGTGACATGATCAATGCGGGCAACGTTTAATATCTCCAGTTTTACGTTCCGATGTCTTGTGCGCTCCAGCGCGAGAACGCGGAATTTATCGTTTTTCACCGAGTACTCCAGCCGGGCGGGGACATAGTAGTGGTGTACCCTCGCACCGCGCGGGGACGTGTAGTCGAGATCGACATACTGCCTGTTTTTCTGCGCGGTGAGCAGCGTGCGGAAATTGGTGCGGTATGTGTCATCGTCATAGGGATCGCCGTCGGCAAACCGGTCATAGTAATAAAAATGCTCCTGCTTCCAGAGCGGGGTCACGTCCGACAGCATCGAATCCAGTGATTCCCGCTGCTCCCGACTCAGAAACAACCCGATGCGCGGGTCTGCCAGTAACGCCTTGAGATAACGCTTTTCAAGCTCGGTGAGTGGAGTCAGGAAATCAGGGGCGATCTTCGATAGAAAATGCGCGCCCTCTCTCTCAAACAACTGCCAGGCGCCCGACTCGATTTTCGGGATGATCGCGAGCATACTTTCCTCAAACCCCTCCTCGCGGATCCGCCCGCACATATCCTCGATCGTGACGGCGTCCTGGCTGCAGAGCAGATGCCGCAGCACCTGATAATAGCAGTTATGTATTTCGGTAAATAGTTCCATACGCGTCCTCTCCCCCATTCTCGATCTGGTATTTGCGGTACATCTCCTGAAGATCCTGATAAAAGCGCTTTTCTACCGATTCTGACGTACATTCAAACGCCACGATCCGGCCGGTAAACGTGCGGATCCAGGGCAGCATTTCATTACAGTCAAATACCTCGGTCTCATAGCGGTACAAATCTTCCGCAATCTTTGTCACCGTCCCGCCCCGTCCCTCGCTTTTGAGGCGGTTCACGATATACGACTCCCACGGTTCTGCGATCTGCAGCGTCATCGTCAGCGTATCCGAGCGATGCCCGTTCTCGCCCTGAAACGAGACACCCCACACCTGCTGCCTGTTCCGGTCGAGCCTCGCCCGCAATTCGTCATACCGCTCCGACTCTTCCATCAGATGGACGCTTTTGACCGCATCGAGGCGAAAACAGGTAAACCGTTTATTGCGGCTTACATAGGCACATAAAAAGCGGCGGCCGCTCCTCGTACTCGTAAACACCTGCAGCGGCGTACAGACCGCCGTGTTTCCGGTTCTACTGCGGACACTTCTGATCTCCAGCCGCACCTTTCGCTTCTGCTCCATCGCGTCCAGAAGCGCCAGCAAAACCTCGTCCTCCAATGTATGTACAAAAAAGCTGTGTTTAACCCGGAACGTGCGGTTTCCTGTGTCAAACTGCTCAGACAGTTCATTTCCCACGATCCCGAATACATCCGCCATCTGATAAAACGCCAGCGCGTCTTTCACATTTTCATTGTCTTTCAGCCACGCCGCCAGCGCGCGGTCCAGAGAGTACACGACCGTCTTTCCGTTCTTTCCCTTACCCAGAAGTCCTTCCTTCGCGTACGCGTTGCATTTGCGGCGGATTGTCTGGACGTCATAGAGAACTTCATACTCGTCGAGCAGGCAGTCGGTGATCTCCTCGACATTTCTCGCGGCACCGTCCTGCAAAAGATCGAGAATGAGAAAATGCAGCACAATATCATTATCCGTAAAGCTTTTCGTCTTCCACACCCGGAACAACGGGTTCGTATCGAGAAGATTGCTGTCGATGGCGAGGGAAATATTGGAGCCGCCGGATACGTAGTCCTTTCTCACATAGCGGCCGAGCCAGCTCTCGAGCCGTCTCCGCTCATTGTCGTACGTCCGGGGGCTTTTATAGTCAAATTCATCCCGCGTTTTGAAGCCATAGACAAAGAAATCCCGGATGTATTCCCTCGTTTTGGGAAAACGCTTTACCAGTTCCTGAAAATCAGACATCGCTCATCCACTCCTTCCCGTTAGTATATCACACATTTTTTTTACCGTAAATGAAGTTCGCAACTTTTTTGAAATGATACGAACAGAGAAATGGTATATACTGGCATCATCCGATACAGAGGAACCAGAACATAACGAGAGGAGAGGATGATATGTTTGTACTGTATAACGAAAACACGAAATTTCCGGTGAAAATCTGGCTGGAAGATGAGAGCAGGCTGGAGGAATCCTGTCTGGAACAGGCCTATCATCTGTCCCAGCTCCCCTTTCTCCACAAATGGGTCTGCCTGATGCCAGACACCCATACGGGAAAGGGGATGCCGATCGGCGGCGTGATCGCGACAAAAGACGTCGTCATTCCAAATGCCGTAGGGGTTGACATCGGATGCGGCATGGACTTCATTCCGACCGACGTCCGCGTCGGGGACATACGGGACATACAGACCGGAAACGGAACGATGATCCAGTCAATGATCGGCAGTATCATGCGGGCGATCCCGCTGAATACGGAGCGATATAAAACTCCACAGCCGTCCGGGGTTCTCGACCGGGCAAAACAGGAACTGGAAAAATACGCCGCGGATCCGCAGCTCATTCCGCTGATCGACGACGGCTATTTCCAGGTCGGGAGTCTCGGAGGCGGCAATCACTTCATCGAACTGCAGGAGGATCAGGACGGATACCTCTGCCTGATGATCCATTCGGGAAGCCGCCATCTAGGGAAGGCCATCTGCGACTATTTCCATGAAAAGGCGAGGGCGCTGAACAAAACTTGGTACAGCGAGGTAAAAGAGGAGTATCGTCTGGCATTTCTGCCCGTTCACTCCGACGAGGGTCGGCACTACATACACTGGATGAACCTGGCGATGGATTACGCGTTTGAAAACCGCGCCCGTATGCTGGAAAAAACGTGCTCCATCATCGAGGAAACCGTGGCAAAACACACCGGCCGCGCGCCGGTATTTGGCGAAGAGATCAACTGCCACCACAATTACGCGGCGCTGGAAAACCATTACGACGCCAATGTCTGGGTACACCGCAAGGGCGCGACCCGGGTCCGAGAGGGCGAACTGGCCGTCATTCCGGGCGCGATGGGCTCCTTTAGCTACGTCGTGCAGGGAAAGGGCCACAAGGAATCATTCTGTACGTCCTCACACGGTGCGGGCAGGACTTATTCACGCACCGGGGCGAAGCAGGCATTTTCCGTGGAGCAGGTGATCGTAGACCTGAAAGAACAGGGCGTCGTTCTAGGAAAGCGGAAAAAAAATGACGTCGCCGAGGAGTGCCGCTTTGCCTACAAAGATATCGATGAAGTGATGGAGCAGCAGCGGGATATGGTCACACCAATCCGCAAATTAAAAACAGTTGGCGTGGTGAAAGGCTAACGTATTTCCTGTACATCCGCGCCAGCGGCCTGAAATGAAAAAATAATTTATTGTGTCAGGGCATCGGAAGCCACTTCCTGCCCGGCGGTGCCTGCAGCTTACTGTCAGGTATATCATAGATTGTTTTACCAGGGAGACTGTCATTTCTGACAGCCCTTCCACCCGGCTTCAAGAGGTAACTCCTTTTGCAGCTAAACATTTGTGTTTTTGGGGGTTCGAATCCCTCCCGTGAAAACGGATACTCATTTGGTAGAGTGCACAAGCCATTCGGCAGGACATGTAACGTCCGCGGTTCGACTCCGCACAGTTTCCATACCTTGATCCCGACTTCCGGCGGCCAGTCATGTTTTCCCGTAGACGTTCCTTTTCCAGGGAAACATGCGGGCGCGCCAGTCCGGCTGCTGCCTGGATGCAGGGGATACCGCAAAGAGAACAGAGGGAACAGCAGGTGGGAAAAGGAGGACAATCCCCTTCCCTCCCATCCTGTCCTTCCCTCGGGACATCTGCTCAACCGGCATTCCGCAGCGTGTTGGACGAAGAAGGGGGATAGGTATTGTAAAAAAATGTATTTGATAGGAGGAAATGTCATATGAGGTATATAATAAAAGAGAATCAGGCCGGCTTTGTTTTAAAACACGGGATTTTCCAGAAGATGATCCTGTCTGGGAAATACTATTTTTCCTTTCTGGCCGGCTATCAGGTCGTGATCGAAGAAATGAAGGGTGTTCTTGATTATAAAGGAGTTCCTTATCAGATTCTTTCGATAGATCCGGCATTTTTGAAATCCACCGTACATATCGAGATTCCAGACGGATCGGTCGGCTTTATCTACATGAACGGAAAACTGACCGCTTACGCGACACGGAAAGAGTATACATTCTGGAATGTATTCGATAAATATGAAATAAAGATCGTTCCCATGACAGATACCGAGATCGGGGAAGACGTTTCCAAACAGATGCTCTCCCTCGTTCCGGCAAACCTGCATACGGATGCAGCGGTCGGCGAGGGGGAGCAGGGGCTTTTGTACTACGACAATGTGTTGCAGCGGCAGCTTTCCAAAGGCATATATCATTTTTGGAATTACCGCCACGATGTCACCTGCCGCGTCATCGACATGAGGCAGACGCAGTTAGACATCGCCGGCCAGGAAATTCTTACAAGAGATAAGATCGGCATTCGCATGAATGTCACCTGCCTCTATAAAATACGGGATGCCGTAGAGTTTGCCAAGACGGTCTCCGACCTGAAAGGACAGCTCTATTCCGCCGTTCAGCTTGCCATCCGGGAAATCGTGGGCAATTATAAACTCGACGAAATCTTAGAGGCAAAAGAACGCATATCCGGCGAGATCTATGCGGTTCTGAAAGAACGTGAAGAGATGTTCTGCGTGAACTTCCTGACCGCCGGCATCAAGGATATCATACTCCCCGGCGAGATCCGGGACATCATGAATTCCGTTCTCGTAGCGGAAAAGCAGGCGCAGGCAAATGTCATTTCCCGGAGGGAAGAGGTGGCTTCGACCCGCTCCCTGCTGAACACAGCCAAGCTGATGGATGAGAACAAGACGCTCTACAAGCTGAAAGAGCTGGAATATCTGGAGCGCATCTGCGAAACAGTCGGCGAGGTATCCATCAATGGCAATGCAGGGATCGTGGAACAGCTGGGATTGTTAGCAGGCACAAAGCGGACGGGGTGATCTACACCCCATCCGCTTTTATAAACTCATCCAGCATACCAAATCGGTACCCCTTTTGTTTCATCCCGCCGATCACGTCATCCAGCGCTTCAGTATTGGATTTCGAACAGGCATGGACGAGCGGGATCATACCATTGTGATGATATGTTTCAAACTTCTTTTTCACATAATCCGCCCCCGGCTGGTCATCCTCTTCGTAATCATAATACGCCAGGCTCCAAAACACCGTCGCGTATCCGAGACTCTGCGCCGTCTTCACGCTCCGTATGCTGAAGTTCCCTTCAGGCGGGCGGAGGAACGGATCCATCTCGTATCCGGTCAGCTGCTTCATCGTATCCTCACATTCTTTGATCTCTCTGCGGATCTTTTTTACACCTAATTTCGCCATCCGCGGATGCGTACTCGTGTGGTTTCCTACCAAATGTCCCTGTTTTTTCATCTTTTTCACGATATCCGGGTTTTCTTTGATATACGGCGTTGTAACAAAAAACATGGCCTTTACCTTATTTTTTTTCAGTATTTTCAGGATCTTTTTTGTATAGCCTGCCTCGTATCCGCAGTCAAATGTCAGATAGATGACCGGATCCTTTTTGGAATGCTTCCCCACATACCAGGCATTATCCCCGCGCAGCTTCCAACCCACAGGGCCGGAACCGCCCGGCTTTTTGTGCTCTTTGTTTAAGCGGAGGCCCCAGTTGTAGGCAGTCGTAGGATAGTCACGTAGTTTCATTTTCTTCTTTGCCTGTATGGGTTGTGGCAATAGCAGGGTGGCGGCGAGGAAAAAGCAGACGGACACGGCTGCCAGATTTTTTCGTTTCTGTGTCTTCATAGAGATCATCCCCTCGTGATTTATTGGCTAACACTATTTTTGTGCGTGATTGCTGGTAATAGCAAGTGTTGGTTTTTGTTACATCGTTGTGTCAGAACATTATGTTGTACTTACACAACGATTTTAGCACGATCTGGATGTTTTCTCAATTGACATTTTTCGGAAAACTGTTTGTTTTTTAGCGTGATACAAATAATAGATCATTATTCGTCGCTGCATGATCTGTTAGATCGTGGTATGCAGCCAGTTCCAACATTCCCTCACTGTTATCATAGGATGCAAGAGTCTGTACTAGAATATCATACATGGAGGTATCTTTATTTGAAACAATTGCACCAGTATTTATTTGATCACTCGAAACGATTATTCCGTCAGCAAACTTTTTTCACAGACGCTCCTACATACGCTCCCGCCAGTATGGCACATAAACAAAAAAACCGCGCAGAGCATACGGATCAAACATATCCTTATATTTTTCATACTCTTCCTCCAAAATATATTCTTTGTGATCAAGGTATATTCAAACTGCCATCTACATATCCATGCCGTCGATCTTGATCTTTCCTCCCTCTGGTATATACATCCGTTGGATCAGCTTTGAGATTGTACTCTTTCCAAAACCGCTTTTTCCCACAATGCCGATCACCTTTCCGGCAGGAATACGAAACGACATGTCCCGGATCACTTCGGACTGCTCGGGTTGATAGCGGAACCTTACTTTCTCAAATTCAATGTTTCCTCTGACCGATGGAAGCCGGCTCTGCTTTCCATCCATCGCCGGCTCCTCTCTCATATTTAAAATATCGCCCAGCCGCTCGATCGACACAGATACCTGCTGAAATTCCTGCCACATTTGGACAAGGCGGAGCACCGGCTGGCTCACGCGGCCGGCAAGCATCCGGAACGCCACGAGCTGACCCGCTGTCAGCTTTCCTTTGATGACAAGTAACGCCCCATAATACAAAATGGCGATGTCAAACAGTTTCTGAACCATTTGCGCGATAGAACCCGCCGTATTTCCTGCCATCGTCATCTTGAAACTCGCTTTCGTATAGTTTGCCAAAAGCCCCTCCCATTTCTTTCCGACGATCGGTTCCACCGCAAAGGATTTTATCGTCTGGACACCATTTACCGCCTCTACCAGATAGGACTGCGACTCTGCCCCACACCTGAACTTTTCATCAATATGTCCTTTTAAAACGGGGGTTGCCAAAATAGAAATCAAAGCCAGGACAGGCAGCGAAGCTATGGTAAGCAGTGTTAATTTCGTACTGTAAAAAAACATAAAGACTAAATACACTACGATAAAGACCGCATCCAGTAACGTTGACATCGGAAGACCGGTTAAAAAACGCCGGATCGTTTCCAATTCCTTTACCCTGGCAATCGTATCTCCCACTCGATGGGATTCAAAATAGCGAAGCGGCAAATGAAACAAGTGCCGAAACACCTTACAGCTCAAAATCACATCAATTCGGGACGTCGTATGCGCAAACACACAATTCCTGGGCAAAGACAAAACGGTCTCAAATACCGTAATGATAATAAGTCCGACCGCTAACACGTCCCGTGTGGACATGCTCCGATGTACAAGTACTTTGTCTATCACAGACTGCGTGATCAACGGTGAGATCACCGCTAATAACTGCATGACAAAAGCTGCTGTTAAAACTTCTAATAGGGGTTTTTTAAATCTGAAAATAGAAGGCAGAAACCATTTGATGCCAAATCTGATATTCTGATTTTTAAATAATCTCGGGGTAAATAATAGTAAGGTTCCACCCCAGCTTTCCTTTAATTCCCTGACTTCCATGACTCGGGGCGCCTGTTCCAACGGGTTCAGTACAAGGCACTTCTCTTGTCCCGCACGGATCAGTATTCCGTAAGTCCCATCACTGAATGGTAAGATCGCCGGCAGGGGAAGCGCACCCAGCTCCATCCCACCCGCATGGATACTTTTGGCTTTCAATTTCAATCATTTTGCCATACGAAGGATCTCTTCATTCCCAACCTGCCCTTCTCCAAATGACAAAACATGCCGTAAATGCTCTTCGTCCGCATAAATCCCATAATAATTTGCCAGTGTAATGAAACACTTCATTCCTGTATCTGTCATAAATTCCTCTCAAGTATCCCCTTAAGTAATCAAGTTTGTTTTTTTCACCTCAGGAGAAATTATATAACACATATTTTCGCTGTACAATAGGCTTTAGTTCCTGTCAACGTGCACTTTTTTTCACTTTTTCGACGAATTTTGCACGTCCAGATTCCTTTCACGTTATACGCCGATCCACCGCTCCATCCTGCGCTTATCCATTTCCATCTGCGCGCGGCTCTCCGAGCGGACGGCCAGATCCGTCACCTCCTCATCCCGGCCAGGCGTCAGTCCATAGACGCACAGTTCTTTTTCCTGATATTCAATGCCGGCGACATAGTAACTCTCCCCGCTGATCTCTACGCTCCTGCCGATCGCTTTCGTACTTCCGAACAGCCGCCACGCCGTATCTTCCCCCAAAATACAATACCCCGTCGCCGAAAACGCGAGCCGGTTCGCGCCCGGAAACAGGATGGACGCATCCCCGGCGACTCCCAGCGTCCTCACCTCGGTACAGCGGTTATACTCCGCATTCGTCACAGTCTCGGACTCGTGTTCGATCCATACGACGGCGTCCAGCCCTTCCGCGGGCAGTTTGCCCATACACTGCTGCAGCCTCTTGTCATATACGACAGGCGTCGTAAGTTTTACCTTCTCTATATGCGGCCGGCCGGCAATAACATAAAAGATGCACAAGCCGACGACGACACTCACCGCCAGCAGAAAAAATACGATTACTTTCTTTTTTCCCACCCGCTTATTGATCCTCTTATTCCTCATCCTATCATTCCTCATCATCCGCATCCTCCCCCGATTCCACCAGCCGGACTTTATCGCCCGGTGCTACCGCCTTGCTGGCAAATACGACGATCTCGTCCTCTTCCTGCAGGGAACCATCCTCCAATGCGGCGTCGCTCTCATTTTGATCCAAAACGGTCACTTCCTTCTTGACCACGCTCCACTCGGTCCCCAGAATCGTATCCACTTCCCGCATCAAAAGGACATAATCCTTGTTATTGTCTGAATAGAGCGCGGAAAGCGGAACACAGCACGAAAACTGCCGCGATTTGTCCGTCCTCTCGAGCGACCCCGTTTCCCCCAAAAAATGATCCTTTCCCGATGCCGTGGCAACAGCTTCATACGTGCCGTCCTCCGTCGGCCGGATCGCCGAAATGACACAGTCCTCTTCCTTCACCTTCCCATTCTGAAAAGTGAGCGTCACCGTATCCCCGGTAGACAAAAGCTGCGTCTGCTCCTCCGTGAGCACCGCGCGGAAATTCCAGCCGCGTGACCCGTCCGCCAGAAGGATCGCCGCGCTGTCCGCTGTCCGGTCGCCCGCCTTCACACAGCACTCGGTAACATAACCGTCCGTCTCACTGACGACCTTCCCCTTGCTATCCAACAGCTTTTGAAACCCTTCCCTCTGCTTCCGCAATTGTTCAATCGCATTTTTTCCTTCCAACTGCGCGCTCTCGTCAACCGGTTCCGTATCCCCGGCCTCCCCGACCGCCCGTTTTGCCTGCAGAACCGCACTCTTCCGATCCGCCTTCGCCGTAGAGAGCGCCGCCCTCTTCTGCTCCAGATCCTCTCTGAGCGCCTTCTTTCCCTCTTCCCACTCCGCCTCCGCAGACGAAACAAGCTTCTCCTTGTAAATATCAAATGTATCCCTGTCCTCCTGCGTCGCCCCATTCCGCTCCGCCTGCCTCTTATACACCTGATACTCCACATCCTTCTTTACTCTCTCCTCCAAAAAATCCGCACGCGCCGGATACTCCTCCCACTTCTCCTTCGCCCGTTCATACGCGCTCCGCGCGTCAGAAACCGCCTGATCCTGCACCTCCCGCACATTCCGAAACTCCCTCTGCGCCCTCTGTCTCGCCTCCCGCGCCTTCTGCCCTGCCATTCTCTTACTCTCATCCGCCGCCGCGATCTTCCCCTCCTCCAACTTAATCTTCTCTCCCACATCCTGGGTCAACTCTTCAAGATCCGCAACATCCACCCGCATCAAAACCTTCCCCTTCTCCACCTTCTCCCCCACTTTCACACAAATCTCCCGCACCCGCACACCTTCCGCCACAACGACGTCCCTCTCCCTGGCCGCCTCAACCACCCCCGAAACGCTAACCTCATGGGAAATACTCTTCCCCGCCGCCCGTCCCGTCTCCACCTGCGGCATCTGATACGCATAAATCCCCCTCGACACCCCCGTACAAACCCCCATAACACCCAAAAACCCCAAAAAAGCCCGAACCGCTTTCTTCCTTCTCTTCCCAATCTCCATACGACTCATCAACCTCCAATCCTAACTAAACGAAACACTAACCCATCTCCACCTACAAAAATCTCCGTCACCCCATCCCCCCCCTCCTACCAAAACCACCCCCTCTCCCTCAAAAAAACACTCTATCCTCATCCCCCAAAAAACAAACCTTCTCCCACCCCTACTCCCCCCGTGGCAAAAGTCCAGGCAGGGGCCCCAGTGGCATTCCCATTCGGGCCCATTATAAATGCGTCGGTCCTTAGGCTGCGTCTATCGTGCGCCTCCGCGCACGATGCGGCCTTAGTACCGCTACGCATTTATCAACGAAAGTGATGGGCCCGAATGGGAATGCCACTGGGGCCCCTGCCGCGCCTTTTCCCACTCCCTCTACCCTTTCACCCCCGCCGCCACAATCCCCTTCTCCAGATAATCCTGCCCCGCCGCGAACACAAACACCGCCGGGACCAGCGTCACGACCGACGCCGCCAGCGCCGTCCCCGCCTGCTCGGGCCCGATCTCCGGCAGATACAAGGAAAGCGGCCACAGCGTTTT
Source organism: uncultured Eubacterium sp. (assembly GCA_910589665.1). Classification (GTDB taxonomy): domain Bacteria; phylum Bacillota; class Clostridia; order Lachnospirales; family Lachnospiraceae; genus Eubacterium_F. Next base: position 53,375 of record CAJUTR010000004.1, read on the forward strand.
ATCCTTTAAGAAAGCTAATGGCTGTTCTATCATATTCCAGGCATCCAGAAATCCCAAAATGATAGCGGACAAAATCCCCGGCGACCCGAGCGGGATCCCCACTTTCCAAAAGATCCGGAACTCCCCGGCGCCGTCCACGCGCGCCGCCTCCAGCATTTCTTTCGGCACCGATGTAAACCCGCGGTAAATAAGAAACACGGGAAATGTCGAAAACACAGCCGGCAGTATGACGGACGCCTGTGTATCCATCAGGTGCATATCATTCATCACAAGATACGACGGCAGCATCGTCACCTGGAACGGAAGCAGCATCAGCATTACATAGAGCGTGAACAATATTCCGCGCCCCTTAAAGCGGTACACGGCGAACGCCCACGCCGCCGGAACGGCTACGATCAGCTGTCCGGCGATGACGAGCGACACGATCTTCACCGAATTCCAAAACACCGTGAAAAACTCGGGCATCCGAAACAACAGTTTCGAAAAATGGGAAATCGTGGGGTAGCAGGGCAACAATGAAAAACGGATCCCCCCGCTCCCCTCCGCGCCCGACAATACCGGCCGCAGACTGTCCGCTAGTTCATTCCCGCTCTTGAGCGAGCCAAAAAGTACGAGTACGACCGGCGCGCAGACAAGCGCTGCCAGACAGAACACGACCACTGTCACAAACCATTTCCTCAACAGTCACACCTCACTTTTCTTCCCACAAATGCTGCAATACCAGAACGAACAAAACGAATACGATCGTGATGCAGACGGCAGCAGCAGCCATTTTGTCAATCTCCAGATCAGTAAACCAGTTGTTAAACAGATGCTGGAGCAGATACATCTGCTGCTGCGGGTACGCCCCCGCCACCAGATACGCTTCCCGGAACACTTTAAAGGAATTGAGGAAGGATAATATGGTGATCGTATACAGGACCGGCTTCAGGCCGGGCAGTACCACGTAGAAAAAACATTTCAGTTCGGAGGCCCCGTCGGTCCTCGCCGCCTCTTTTAATTCCTCGGGAACGCCGTGAAGTCCTGCCAGCCAGAGTACGATCGTATAGCCGAGGTTCTTCCACACATAACTCATGATCAGCACCCAGAACGACGCCCCCGTCCCGAGCCAGTCCACGGGCGGCAGCCCGAACAAGCTGAACCCTTCATTGATCAGCCCATTTTTGTGGAACAGCATCTTCCATATGAGCACGACCGTCGCCGTCGGCACCGCCATCGGAAATAGGTATACCGACTTCAGGCCCTGTACCCATTTCAGCCGGTTGATCGCCAGCGAGAGGAGAAGCGACAATACGACTAACAGCGGCAGTCCGATTCCCACAAACCGCAGCGTATTTTTCACGGCCAGTAAAAACGCCTGGTTTGAAAAGATCGTACGGTAATTGTCGACGCCGCAGAACTGCTGCGTCACGGCCGTTTGGAACGAGCGCTTTCCCACATCGGCAAACGGGAGGAGCACGAAAATGAACACGCCCGCCAGACTCGGCAGCAGAAACAAAAACCGCACATTACTCCTGCAGATGGAGCGAAATTTTTTGGACGATCTCTTCCACACTTTCCTCAACCCCTTTTTCTCCGGTAAGGGCTTTTGCCCCGATGGAAACTACCTCGTTCCTCCATTCGCTTTGCGCCATGACCGGCGTCTTCCGTGACTCGATGATCTTTTTCAGTTGGTCGATCTCTGTCTGTCCCGGCCACGATATATCCAGCTGCACGGAATTTCCGTCTTTATCCTCGCCGCTCGTCGTCATCGAAGAACCCGGATAAGGATTTTTCGTAAACTCCTTGAACGCATCCGCGCTCACTGGGAATCCGTCTGACAGATCCTTTGCCTGTACGTCCTTCCCCAGAAGGACGCGGACAAATTCCTTCGCCAGTTCCGTATTTTTAGACGTTGCCGCGATTCCAACCGTCCCGGTCGGGCAGAACAGATTCTCGCACTGGCCATTCCACGCCTGGAAGGTCTGGCCACCGATCTTTTGATTCACCGACGCGACTTGCTGAAAATCCATCATCGTCGTGAGATAACCGGCGGTGACAACCTGCGTTTTCCTCAGCTGCTCAAACACGCGGGAGGCGCTCTGCATAATCTGCGTTACCTTTTTCTCGTCCTTGTAATACTTTTTGTACTCCTCGATCCCCTCCTCATGACGCTTTTTTTCTCCCGAGTCCAGATTTTTCTGATCCGCCTCATACAGACGTTTTGCCTGCGTGAGAAATTCCTTTAGCTTTTCCCGGTCTATCGTTTTTTCTTCGTTTAACCAGGAATCCGCCGACAACAGATACATTTTTTCCAGCAATTCCTCGGCTGTATACGTTCCCATCACCGTTTCCGTGACATCGGGCTGTCCCGCCTGTTTCTCTACCATATCAGCCAGCGACGCCAGATCCGTTACGCCCGAAACCGTGGAACTTTTTCCGATCAGCAATGGTATCTTTATGCGGAACGGGATGGCAAATAGCCCCTGATCGCTCTGAAAACCTTTCACAACACCGCCAAACAAATGTTCTTTTCCCTCCAAATCCTGCACGACATCGCTGCAGTCCGCAAGCATTCCTTTTTCCTCGTAGGAATCCATCGGCATCCCGTCCAAAAGGATAAGATCCGGCCCGTCTCCCGCCAGCAGCTTCGTATTCAGGTTTTTGATGGCGTCGCTCTCGGTCACGCCGTTCTCACCGCTCACGCCGACTTCAAACCGGACAAATACTTCTTTCCTTTTTTTGCGGAACATACTGATCGCCTGCCGCACCGTTTCATTGTCATACAAGCCGTAGATCGTGATCTGCTGTTCCGGCACGACCGACGCCTCCGCATCGTAAACATAGGAATCGAGTTCCCCGTCCCGGTAAAGAATGAGGAAGGAGCCGTCCTCGTTCTGCAGCATTTCCACCGGCGGCTTTGACGGATCCCCCAGACTGGTGATTGCGCCGTCCGCCAGTCGTTCCATGACGCTACCGCCGACGGCATGGCCTGCAATTCCCTCGCAGCCGGCGATGTATACGATCTGGTCATCTGTTCCATTTTTCGCGCCGCAGATCACCGTACCGAACCGTTTCTCACTCTGTTTTGCCACATAATCATTGAGCGTCTCGTCGTCCGCCTTCATCTCACCGCTCGCCAGATCATAGAAATAAACCTTTTTGCCATCTGTCACCAGGAGCTTCCCTCCGTTAAAGCCAAACGCAGCTTCTCCCTCTAACTCCAAAGAAAAAATTTCTTTACATGTTTTTTTCTTGTAATCAATCTCATATACCTTTGAAGAGTTCGTTGCGGCAAACAGTCTTCCGTCTGAGGAAAATATGCTGCTCGTCAGACTGGCGTGGTATTTTTCGATCCCGAGTTCAAATTCCGTGGTCGTCCCATCCGGCTTCTGATACACATACTTTTCCGGATACGTTTTTCCGTCTACTTTCTTTTCCCATAAAATATAGGAAAAAAAGACGGCGCCGTCCGCGGATACTGCCGCGCTCGTGATCTCGGCCTCCACGCCGTTCAGCAGTTTCTTCATCTCTTTGATCTCGTTTGTCTTCCATGACTTGCCATTATCTTTGGAAACGCTTTTCGTGCCGTTGTAGGTATCCACGATCACGAGGCTCCCGTCCGACAGGCGCCGCATCGTACCTGATCCGGTAAAGTCTTTAGGCGTTTCCAGCTGCGTCTCAATGTATCTTCCCTTCGCCTGCGACGTGTTTTCCACGTTGCCGCCCGCCGCTTTGTCACCATTTTTCCCCGGCGACCCGGCGTCCGTTCCGTCCGGCGCCGCGCAGCCTGCCGTCAGGACCGTGAGGATCAGGGCCAGGATGCCCGCCATCCAGGATCTTCTTTTTTTATGTTTTCTCATCTTTTTCTTCCCCCTTCTAATATAAGTGTAGAGTTTTTTCCTGTGCGTTTTGCACTTCATAGGTAACAATATAACACGGGTTCCTCTAACTATCCTCTAAAAGGGAAAAAAATTTTTAGAGATAATTTAAAGAATTGTATGTTATACTTTTTAATAGGAAACGAATGGAGGATATGATCATGCGAATCTTACTGATCGAAGACGACCCGGGACTTTGCGATTCCCTCTCCTACCAGCTGCAGGAGGCCGGATATGTGGTCGATATATGCCAGGACGGGGAAGACGCGTTTTATTATCTAGAACAAAAGATTTATGATCTGGTCTTACTGGACCGGATGTTGCCGCACACGGACGGGCTGACTATTTTAAAGAAAATGCGCGCCGGGAAAGATTGCACTCCCGTCATTTTCCTGACAGCGCTCGGGGAATTGGAAGAAAAGGTGACGGGGTTAGAAGCCGGCGCCGATGATTACCTCGTAAAACCGTTCGCGTTTGCGGAACTGGAGGCGCGGATCCACTGCCTGAGCCGGCGGCCCAGAAACTGGAAACAGGACGACCTGCTCTATCGCTACGGCGACCTGACCTACTCCGGCGCGGAAAATCTCCTGACCGGCCCGGGCGGCCACTGTACGCTCTCGAAAAAAGAGGGCGCGCTTTTGGAATTTCTTCTGCAAAACCACTCCCAGACGTTGCCGCGCCTGATGCTTCTCACGAAAGTATGGGGTCCGGACGCGGAAGTGGAGGAAGGAAACTTAGACAATTACATGTATTTTGTAAGACGCCGGCTGGATGGGGTAAACTCCCGGGTAAAGATTAAAACCGTGCGCGGCGTCGGATACCAGCTGGAGGACCCCCGATGTACAATAAAATCCATAAACACCTGACCTTTCTCTTTACGGGTATTGCGTCCCTTATTCTGATTGTCATGTCCGTCATCTGCCTGCATATGTCAGAACAGGCGCTGGAAAAGAACAGTTTTTTGTCCTTTTCCGGGAAAATGAATACGCTCGTGTCTAATTTCGAACAGCAGACTAACATTTCGCAGGAATGGCTGGCGAAAGTGAGTGAAAATGGAACATACCAGATCGCCGTTTACGACAACGGCGTGCCTCTTTCGTATACGTCCATCACACTGTCGGGAGACACTCTGGCCCTGATGGCAGAGATTATGGAGCAGCAGGATGATATGATCCACGATATCACTTATGAAAATCCGTATTCCTCCCCACACAGGGAATTTTCATACACCTCAAAGGGAGGGGCGGACTATTACGCCTGCCTTGTCCGCATCCGGCGGAGCGCCGGCGATCTTACCGCGGTCATTTTGTACTCCACGGAAGCCTTATCTAGACAGCTGATGACGACCCGCATCCGTTTTCTCTGTATCAATCTTATCGGCATCCTGCTCCTGTCCGTCTTCTCATGGTATTACACGAAACGGCTGCTGCTGCCGATCCAGAAGTCACAGGAACAGCAGGCGGCTTTTATCTCTGCGGCCTCCCACGAGCTGCAGACGCCGCTCGCCGTTATCATATCGTGCCTCTCCGCTATCCAGTGCAGCCAGAATACGGAGCACTCTTCGACGGAGCACTCTTCGACGGAGCACTCTGCAACGGAACACTTTCCAACGGAGCACGCTTCGACGGACATTTCTCCGGCAAAAATTACTCCGTTGAAAAATACGACGACAGAGAATTCCCTGTCGGAAAAACAAAACCACTTCCTCCATACGATCGAGACCGAGAGCCGCCGGATGTCACGCCTTGTCACGGATCTTCTGACGCTGGCGCGCTCCGACCATCACACATGGTCTTTTCATATGAAAGAAGTGGATCTTGATACAATCTTGTTAAATGCGTTTGAGGCGTTCCAACCGATTGCCGCTGCGCACGAAATAACGCTGCGGATTGATCTGCCGGAAGGACCTCTTCCCGCCTGCACCTGCGATCCTGACCGCATTTCACAGGTACTCGGAATCTTACTTTCGAATGCAGTCAGCTATGGCTCGGCGGGAGGTTGTGTGAAACTTTCTCTCCGCTTCCAAAACGGTATCTACGACTTTCAAGTTTCCGATAACGGAGCCGGTATCCCGGACAGCGAGAAAGAGCATATTTTCGACCGCTTTTACCGCATCGATTCCTCCCGCTCGGGAAAAGAACATTTCGGCCTCGGCCTCTGTATCGCAAAGGAGATCATAGCCGCCCACCGCGGGAGCATTCAAATTAACGACACTCCCGGCGGCGGCGCGACCTTTACGGTCAGGCTGCACGGGTCGGTCAGTCCAGCTCCACCTTTGTTTTCCCCAAATACACGGCTTTGACGTGGTCTACGTCTCAAAGCCTATTTTACTGCCGTCATCCATCTCTACATAAATCTGTTCTCATACGTTTTTGTCATACACTATAAATGCACACCTTTTTCACCCATTATAAGATGAAAAAGGTGTGCATGATAAATGGAGTATACAAAATTAGCGCTGCTCTGATATTCCCGCCGCTATCTCTTCTGTTTTTTCTACGGATATTTCAAGCAAATCCGCAATGTCTGTGACAGTAAAGTTCATTTCCAGCAGTATTTCAATTCATTCCGTACGCCCGTACACAAATCCACGGTCGCTCTTGATCACAGCCTCCGAAATCTCAAAATACACGACCCCGTTTTTCCCTGCCGAAAGCGTGATACCCAACTTACCATCCGCTGGGACAAGATGCTCCGTCGTTACGAGCGGTTTCGCCGCCTCGCTGATCAGTTCCACCTGCTCCCTGCCCGGATTCGCCGGCTCGCCAAGATCATGCCATGCTTTGAGCGGGTTGCACACCGTCTCGTCCACGGTCTTTTTGACACAGCAGTACTCCTCCTGATCCACCGGAAGGCACAGCTTACACTCCCATACTTCACATCCGGTCTCACGGCACAGATTCCACGCCACGCCGCAGATCGTGCCATCTTCCTTCTGCACAACGACGACCTGTTCATCGCGGTACAGACATCTTCCCTTTAATTTTTTAAAAAACGCGAACGTCCAAAATGTCGGCTTGGTAATACCGCCGTTTGCTACCAGTCCAAACCCTCCGTGAAACGGCGTAAATGGAACGCCCTGCTCTTCAAACACGTCACCGAATGTCCAGTATGAATAACCCGTGCAGTAGTCGCCGATCTCCGAGAGCATCCGCGCGAGATAGGCCGCATTCTCGTTGGTATCGTGTATCGGCGCGTTCGGGATGTACGCGCTGTTAAACTCTGTAATATAAAAAGGAAGATTCTTAAATTCCTCATATGACTCTATGATCTTCCGGCAGTCCCGCAGCGTGCTGAACGCGTACTCAGACTTATACAGTTCGGTATACCCGTAATGCCCGTCCGGCTTTGGCAGTTCGATCGTATAGTGATGACGCGAGATAAAATCAAGCGGCAGTTTCTTTTCCCGACAATGTGTCAGGAAGCCTTTCATCCACTTTTCGTCGCTGCCGCCGCAGATCGCCGGCCCGCCCACCTGAAGATCCTCATGTACTTCTTTTACCGCGTACGCCGTCCGCTCATATAATTTAAAATATTCCTCCATATCCGCGTGTTCCCAAAAACCGGTGAGGTTCGGCTCATTCCAGACCTCGATCGGCCAGGAAAGAACCTCGTCCTCCCCGTATCTCGCCATCAGATGGCGCAGCGTCGCCTGAACGAGATGGCACCATCTGTCATATTCGTTCGGCGGCGTGACATTCCCTTTCCAGTAAAACTGGGTCTGTGTGCCGGAAGCCATTTTGTCCGGCATGAAACCGAGTTCCAAAAAGGGACGGATCCCCAAATCCAGATAGCTGTCGAACACCCGGTCTAAATAGGTAAAATTGTACTCTGCTTTCCTCGCGCCGTCCTCTTCGTACTCATGGTAGATCGCCATATCATCACAAAACAGGCCGTGCCCGCGTATATAAGAAAAGCCGATCGTCTTCTGCACGAGAGCCAGCTGCTCTAAATACTCCTTATGAAGCGCCAGTCCCATGCGCCCCGTCCCCACACAGTAATCCACATTATTGTGAAATGGTACATCTGCGCCCATTTCTACTCTGATCTCTTTCATCCCGTACCTCCTCTAATCAAGATTTCATTACCATTCCGATCCGGCTGCCGACATCAGCGTTTCCCAGATCACCCGCTGTAACTCGATCGCCGTATCCTTATCATAATCCTCATCCAACAGTTCATTATTTGAAATGACGCGGATCGACACACACGGGATCTGGCATTCCCGGCACGCCGCGTAGACCGCGAACGACTCCATGTCCTCGCTCACATTTCCAAACGTTTCGTGCAGCCACATGATTCGGTCTTTTTCCTTGCTGAACAGATCGCCGCTACCTAGTGTACCAGCTATAACGGTTCCTGTCCGTGTGTGTTCTCCGATGCCTTCCGCAAACAGGTGCACCAGTCCTTTGTCCGCCTCTAAGTACTCGGTCGCCATCCCTCTCCAGTCCACTGGCGCTATGCCCTCGCCGTACCCGCGCTTCGGCATCTCGATCGAGTGCACATTGACCACCCGCTGCCCAATCACCAGGTCGCCGCTCGTTAAGGCTTCGACCTGGGCCCCCGCCGTTCCCTGGTTCACGATGATATCCGGCCGGAACTCATAGATTGCCGTCATCGTCGCCATCGCCGCATGGACCATGCCCATCTTCGTCAACTGTACGATCACTTCCAAACCATCTGTCTGCGCCTCATAAAATAGAAATCCGTTTCTTTCTACCGCAACAACGTCCCGGAAACACGACTGCTCCAGATAATAACTCACTTCACTCTCTATCGCACCCTGAATCAAAACCCGTTTCATCCGTTACCTCCACTCGACAAATAACGCTCTTCCTAGTACCATTCCAATCTTCAAACTCATCCTGACCACATGGCGTTTCATCCGTTATCTCCACTCGACCAGCGTCGCCCCCCATGTCAGGCCGCCGCCGAACCCGGACAGCACGATCTTATCGCCCGGTTCCAAAAGATCGTTCCGGTTCACCTCATCTAAAAGGATGGGGATACTCGCGGACGAAGTATTTCCGTAATGGTCAAGGTTCATCGGGATCTTCTCCATATCGACGCCAAGCCTCTTTGCAATAGATTCCAATATTCTCCGGTTTGCCTGATGCAGGATATAGTATTTGATGTCATCCGGCTCCAGGCCCGTTTCTTTCAATACCCGCTTTATGTACTTCGGCACCGTCGAAACGGCGAAACGGAATACGGACTGGCCGTTCATCTGAATATAATCTTTTTTGCGCCGGCTCTTGTAAAAAGGATTCTGGATGCCCCGCCCTTTGCAGGTCAGCACATCTCCCTGGCTCCCATCCGACCCGGTCACGCTGGCGAGAATTCCGCCTTCTCCTTCTTCTCTCCGAAGAACGGCAGCTCCGGCCCCATCGCCAAACAAGATGCACGTGCTGCGGTCTGACCAGTCCACTTCGCGCGACAGTGTTTCCGCTCCGATGATCAGCGCTGTTTTAGCCATCCCCGTCTCCAGATAGGCATCCGCCGTATTGAGGGCAAAGAGAAAGCCGGAACACGCGGCATTCAGATCAAAACAGGTCGCCCGGATCGCGCCGAGTTCCCCCTGCACCTGACAGGCCGTACTCGGAACATACGTATCCGCGGACGCCGTCGCCACAATGATCAGATCCATCTCTTCTGCCGAAACATCCGCGTGCTCGAGCGCCACCTTCGCCGCCTCGATCGCCATAAACGAAGTTCCCTCCTTGCTTCCGCTCGACAGATGCCTCTCTTTGATACCGGTACGCTGTCGGATCCACTCGTCATCCGTATCGACGATCGTAGACAAAAGCTGATTATCTGCCACATTCTTTGGTACATAGCTCCCTGTACCTATAATATTAACAGCCATTCCATCTCCTCCAAAAAAGATTGAAATCAATTTGGTTTTCAATACCACTTGTAGTAGTTCATGATATTTTTACCCTAAAACCAAATCAAGAGAGTCGTTTAAAAGACCCTCTTGAATAAATAAATTCTAAATTTATTAATCTTCTTACGCGTCACAAACACCGTCTGCCTTTCTTGGTGCCATCGGCTTTAGAAACTGACTTACCTATGCCTGAAAGAAAATTAAATACGTTTCAGATACTCACCCGTACGCGTATCGATCTGGATCACATCTCCCTGATTGACAAAAATCGGGACATTTACCTGTGCGCCTGTCTCCACGGTCGCTGGCTTCGTGACATTTGTCGCTGTATCACCTTTTACGCCAGGCTCTGTTTCCGTCACTTCCAGTTCCGCAAACATCGGCGGCTCCACGGAGAATATATTCCCTTTATAAGAAACCATCTTTACCATATCATTTTCTTTGACAAACTTCATAGCGTCGCCGATCGATTCGTCCGGCAGGGCAATCTGGTCATACGTCTCCATGTCCATGAAGTTATACATATCGCCTTCCGCATACAAAAACTGCATTTCCTTCTTGTCAATATGTGCCTGCGGATACTTTTCAGTCGGACGGAATGTCTTCTCTACGACACCGCCATCCACTACGTTTTTCAATTTTGTACGAACAAAAGCCGCTCCTTTTCCCGGCTTTACATGCTGAAATTCAATAATCTGATAAACCGTTCCATCAATTTCAATCGTCAGTCCGTTTTTGAAATCACCTGCTGAAATCATGTTCCGTTCCTCCTACTTTCTAAATAAAATGTTCATAACATGCCTATTTACTATTTTATTATATTTAGGAAGAATTTTCAAGTAAAATTTACGAAGTAAACTTTACTTTTTATCTTCCTGCTGTTCCTTTTTCTCCTCCTGATTGATCTCCCACCGGATCAGGATAGCCAAAAAAGCCCGTATCGCGATGATCCCAGCGACAAAGCCGACCTCAAACCATTCGCGCACGACAACCGTACGCAGGATCTCACTGCCAAGCTTAAATTCCAGTCCGGTCGCCATCCCCTTTGCCAGGATCAGTTTCGTTTCCGGGTTTCCTTTGATATAACAGCGAAACCCTTTTAAGCCTGTCCATATGAGAATGCCGACTCCAATAAATTCAAATAACAGGATCGACCAAGATACGATCTGTGACAAAAGATGTTCCATAAACTCCATATGACATGTTACCTTTCTCACTTTTCATTGATTTTAGAGACAATTTCCTGCGCGATCTCCTGAACGCTCCTTCCATCGGTCGCAACCGTGAGCGTAGCCGCCTTTTCATAAAAGGGCCGACGCTGTTCCATCAGACCCTCGATATAGGAAACATTCATGTTTCCGTTGAGAAGCGGACGGTTCGTACTGTTCTTCACCCTGTCATAAATGGTTGACGGCTCTGCCGTAAGAAGTACGATCTCCCCTAACGCACGCAGTTTTTTCACATTCAGGTCCCGCATCGCCATCCCGCCGCCGCACGAAATGATACTTGGAGGCAGGCTGCCGAGTTCGTCGATCAGATCCGTCTCGAGCCGGCGAAAGTACGGCTCTCCTTTTTCCTCGAAAATCTGGGAAATCGGGCATCCTTCGTTCTGCACGATGCGCGCATCCGTGTCGATCTCCGGCTTACCTGTTATGCGGTGCAGTTCGCGTGAAACGGTCGATTTTCCCACGCCCATAAAACCGATGAGCGAAATGTGCTTGTGGCCGCAGTAGATGCGGTCAAAAACCCCATTCAGTTCTTCTAACTCCATCTGTCCCGGAGCCGACGCCGTTCCGACGCACGCAAACGACACCTCCGAACCATATAGGCCGCCATAGCACCTGCTGTCCTTACCGATCTCGCCCATACTCATCGTGATAAGCGGAAAATCGGGATATATTGTCTTCATCCGCTCAGTGGCCGCCAGCAGCGTCTCCACATCACGCCTGCCCTGTTCCTCTTCCACCGACGGCATGCAGGCAAGTTTCCCGATATGAGCGCCGAGTTCTTTCGCCTCCGTCAAAATGGACACGATCTGTTGGCCGGACGGCGTTTTCTCAAAATCATGATACGAGCCGATCACCTTTGTTCCCGCCCTTTGCGCAGCGCGTTTTATCACTTCCATCGTTTCGCGGCCGCGCCGGATCTCCACGTCGACAAAATGCGGGGCGCCGCTCGCCGCCAATTCCGTCAAAAGCGCGCGGTAATCAAAACGGCTGCCATTCTCCTCCCCGCCTTCCTGCACGGTGCGGAGCGTGACGATCAGTTTTTTCCCCTCCAATATGCACCTCAGCTCTTCTGCCAAGCTGACAACTTCCTTTTCATAACCGGCAAAAAAGTCCAGCCGCCACTCCACCATATCCGCATTCAGACCAGCGAATGACCTCGCCCGCCCGATAATACAATCCCGCGTCACATCGGTGATCGGGATACAAATTCCAGGTCGTTCCATAATCCTCCTCATTTCCGCAGGTGAACCTAGTCTTACGAAACAGTGTTCCTACCGAACTCCATTCCGTTCACCTATCACACGTTCATCTATTGCTTTTTTCACTGTATCGTGCTGCGTGCCGAACGACTCTGCCCTGCACATAACATGCACGAAATCATACCATTTTATACTATGTTCCCGATTTCTTTCCAAGCTTTCGGCGCATGCGTCAGATTCCGGCAGCCATCCTCCGTGACGACGACGAGATCTTCGATACGGACACCGTAAGCGCCTTCGATATAGATGCCCGGCTCTACCGTAATGACCATCCCTGGCTCTAAAACCGTTTCATCTTTTGGTGAAAAACAAGGCATCTCGTGGATCATCAGGCCGACACTGTGTCCAAGTCCATGACCGAAACAATGACCGTAACCGGCAGCGGAAATCACCTTCCTCGCAGCCTCATCCACCTCACATCCCATTATTCCCGGCCGGATGGCCGCCAAGGCCGCTTCCTGTGCCCGGAGAACGATGTCATATATGTTTTTTTGCTCAACGGACGCATGGCCGATCACGACCGTACGCGTCATATCCGAACAGTAACCGTTGACTTTACATCCAAAATCCATCGTGAGAAAATCCCCGTCTTCTGGTGCCCGGTCAGTGGGGATCGCATGAGGCATCGAGGAGTGGATACCACTGGCGGCAATGGTATCAAAGCTCGTAGCTTCCGCACCCTGTTCCTTCATATAGAATTCGATCCATGCCGCAATCTGCTTTTCCGTCATCGTTTGGCCGCTGCCATATATGTCCTCTAGTTTTTGCACGATCTTGGCAAATGCCAGGTCGCCGATATGTTCTGCCTGTTCGATCTCACGGATCTCCTGCGCGCTCTTGATCCACCGGAGCCGGTCGAGCCGTTTATGGAGTGGTAGCCATGCAAGGCCGGAAAGCTCATATTTCTGAAACAACGCCTCAATCGTCCGCTCTGTCTGCACGGTCATGAACTCATCCTCAAATCCGATGGAAAGCCGTGAGACCTGCTCGATTCCGAGCCTCTCTACGAGCAGCGAGATCCATGACTCATACAGGTTATGTTTGTATAAGACTACCTCAAACAGAGGGCACTCTTCTCTAGCAGCGACCGTATATCTCGAATCTGTTAAAACAAGTTTTAAGCCCCTGGATACATAGACGAGTCCCTCTCCCCTGAAACCACTGCATTTACGCATATTGGCCGGTGAGGTAACGAGAACGCCATCGAGTTTTTTCGCCTGAAGCACCTCTTTTTCTAATTCGGTAAAGAATCTTTGATCCATCCTCTTTTCCTTTCTCATCCGATACCCGCTTTCTTTCTCTTTTTCTTACTGCGGTATTCCGATAAAATGATTTTTTCAAAAACACGTTTGATCACGATTTGGATTTCTTCTTTCTTACTGATCGGCTTCACCAGTATATTTCGTATCCCGCTTCGTTTCGCCCCCCATATATCCGTAAAGAGCTGATCTCCCACAAACAGCGTATTGTCCTTATCGGTTCCCATCAGTTCCATCGCGTAAAAATAATTTTTGCGGCTCGGTTTATGCGCATCAAAAACCATATGCGCTCCGATCTGTTGATTAAAACTGCTGACACGCTTCTTTTTATTGTTCGAAATAAGGCAGCACTCAAATCCGATCTTTTTCAATCTGCCAAACAATTCGACGGCCTGGCTGTTCGCATCCATGCCATGCTCCACCAGCGTATTATCAATATCAAACAGGATTCCCCGGAAACCTTCTTCATATAAGCTCTCGAAATCAATTTCATACGTGGATGATACGGTTTCATCTGGAAAAAATTTCTCAAACATACGAATTCTGTCCTTTCAAATGTGTGATAAACTGCTCTGCCACACGTCCGGAATACCCGCCATTCCGAACGCTCCAGGCATTCGCCTTCTGCAAGATGTCTTCTCTTGAAAGTGTTAAATCAGGATTTTGTTTGGCGAGCCCGAGTACGATCTCCTCAAACTCTTTTTTGGACGGACGTGAAAAATTGATGCTCACGCCAAACCGTGCCACAAGGGATAGCTTCTCCTGCATCGTATCGGAGCGGTGCAGTTCATCGCTCGACATATCGGAACGGTCGCTCCAAGTCTCACGGATCAGATGTCGCCGGTTGGACGTAGCATATATGAGGACATTGTCCGGCTTGACTTCCAAGCCGCCCTCGATCACTGCCTTTAAGTATTTATACTCGATCTCGAATTCCTCAAACGACAGATCATCCATGTAAATGATAAACTTATAATTCCGGTTCTTGATCTGACCGATGATATTTGACAGCTGATGGAACTGGTGCTTATAAATCTCGATCATGCGCAGTCCCCTGTCATAATACCGATTTAAAATCGCTTTCATACAGGTCGATTTCCCAGTTCCGCTGTCGCCAAACAGAAGACAGTTATTTGCTTTTCGCCCCTCGACGAACGCTTCCGTATTTTCGATCAACTGCTGTTTCTGGATCTCATAACCGACCAAATGGGACAATGATACATCGCTTGTATGCGTGATCGGCACGAGTTCAGCTCCGCAAGCCACGTTCCCGCCCGCGGTCCCGCCCTCCGGCTGATCACCCGTCGTTTGACCATCCGATCTTTGCATGTCCGGCAATGTATCGTTCAATCGGAACGCTTTATTTAATCCAAATTTACCTACCCCATATTTTTTATAAAAATCAGTGACAATTACAAAAAAACCATAGCCGTCCGCTGCCTCCGCCAACTCAGCGGCCAGTTCTTTTACTTTCTCACTTACGCTCTTGTTATACGTATTCTCATCCTTGGCAATGGAACGGTAGTGCGTGAGAAGGGAGAAGCAGTTGATCGACAGAAACTGCTCGATCTGTGAAAAATCATAATGAAACAACCGGTAAAAACTGTTCATATCGTGTTTTACGATCTCATTGGCACTCGCCTGGTCCTCCTTTGTGTGATCGACTCCTACCTTTTCACACACGACACTAAACGGGTTTTCATCCGACGCGAGAAGATAGGCGATGTAACACTGCCAGAGATTACCATCAAAACCGTATCTGGTAGCAGTTTCGAGGATCCGGTATACCTGGTCATAGATGTCCCGCACATCGGATTCCATATGACCGTCGTCCTGTTCATCCGATACTCTCCTGAAAATGTCTCCCAATTTTCTCAAAATGGGATCCTCCCGCACCTTCCCGTACATGATCAAATTTGCCAACTCTCGATACATACCTGTTCATCCCCTTTTTGTGTCTATAAACTTTCGAGATCTATGAGTTCAATATTATCCATACCGGATACCGCCGCCGACAGTTCGCTGCCAAATCCTTCTTTGGAAAAAAGATAATAGTAGTCCACTTCCTGTCCGAGCTGTTCCGTCCGTTTTAAAAGCGTCTCAAAATCGGCTCCCGTCATCGGCTCCGCCGACCATTTACAAAACGCGACAAGCAGTTTTTCATCCGAACCTTGCAGAATGATCGGGATCATACCCTCTTTTCCATAAAATGACTTAGGCTGTTTAAACTTTCCAGGCAGCTTCCCGTACTGATCCATGAGAACTAAAAATTCTTTGCATACCCGGATATACATCTGTTCCACAAAACCATAAAGTTTATTCTCGATATGATTTTCATAAAACTGCTCTGCCTCTTCATACTCCAGCGCCGAGCTGTTTGGAAACATAAATTTATACCAAAAATGCAGAAAACGGTCAGAAATGCCATATAGTCCCTTCATGACATATTCCTTCTTTTTCGGTTCAAAGGAAAAATACTTTTCCGCCACATCGATCTGTATCAGATTTTTGATATAGACCGATATTTTCGCGCGACTGAACCCAGTGCGATTATAAAGATAATTCAATTTTGGCTCATCCTCGGCAAGAACGGATAAAATCGTGTTATAAAAAGGAAGTTCCCGCAAGCTCGTCTTGAGAAATCGGGCGGCCTCTTTTCGGAGCGGTCCATCCGGCATGAGCATGAGACGAACGACGTTGTCCCGCACACTCTCTGCGGGATCCCACAAGTCGAGATACCCCGGCACGCCGCCCAATATGCTGTATATCGTAATACATTCCTCTGTCGTGCACCCTGGAAAGCGGTTTACCATTTCCAAAAATGTAAACTCTTTCAGCTTCATGACCTGCACGATCCGGGCGGCGAAAGCCCCCATGTCGTCCACCATCTGATTTTCGATCCACTGCACCGATGAGCTGACGAGAAGGAGCATCACGCGGCCCGCCCACGGCGAATCCGTGACGTACTCATCCAGTTCCGCAAAAAAATCTTTGTACGCCTTTTCCATCACATCAAACTCATCCACGATAAAGCAGATTTTATCCTCTGTTATGACCTCTTTGGACGCAAGTGCGGAGACCTGTTTGAGCGCAGCCTGAAAATAACGTTTCTGTTCCTCTTTTGAGAGCTCCCGCCCCAAATAGTACACGCAGTTTCTCTCTTTGGCAAACTCTTTTGCGAGCGTTGTTTTTCCTAAGCCTTCCCTGCCATACAGCACGATCACAGGAACTCCGCTCTCTTTGCAGGCTACCTTTAATTCCGCCAGCTCCTTTTTCCGCCCAACAAACATGGACTCACATCCTTTCCGGTGCCGAAAATCCAAGCAAATCAATACATTGTTCCAACATGTTCTTTACTAAAACTAACATTTGTAGATAGGATTGCTTTTTTGCCGCATCCTCATTACCGAGGATTTTATTTTCATGATAAAAACGGTTCAGGCTGTCACTCAGTTCATAAATGAACTGAGCGACCTTATGAGGCGCCTTCTCCTCATAAGCCGCTTCCATCGTATCCGCGTATTTGGCGATCGTCAGATAAAGATCAGTCTCACTGCCGTTTTCCGGCGGCATTAGAAGCGCTGGATCCCCGTTGGCAGCGAGCCGTTCACCCTCTTTTTCATATTTACCGAGCAGCGACTTGATGCGGACGATCGTATACAGGATATAAGGCCCCGTATTGCCCTCAAACGACGTAAACCGGTCCATGTCAAAAATATAATCTTTGGCGATCTGATTTGACAGATCACCATACTTGATCGCCGCCAGACCGACCTTCTCTGAAATCTCCCTCGCCTCTTCCTCTGCATAATCCCTGTTATCTTTCATTTTTTCAAACACCTTCTGACAGACATCCTCGCGCAGCTGCTGGAGCCGGAGCACGCCGCCGTCCCGCGTTTTAAACGGTTTTCCATCTTTTCCGTTCATCGTTCCATTTCCCAGGAATACTAATTCCGTCTCCTTTTTTGTCAGTCCCGCCTTCTTTGCCGCGCGGAACACCTGTGTAAAATGAAGCGCCTGCCGCTTATCCGTCACATAGATGATCTCGTCCGGTGAAAAAAGCTTTTCTCGCTCTACAATCGTAGCAAGATCTGTCGTCGCGTAAAGGGTAGCGCCATTTGACTTAACGACGATACACGGCGGAAGCTCCTTTTTATCACTCTCTTCCGTCACATCCACGACTAGCGCGCCCTCGCTCTCATGCGCGACGCCATCCGCTTTCATCTTTTCGATCATATCCGGAATATAATCTTGCACGTCGCTC
This sequence comes from uncultured Eubacterium sp., assembly GCA_910589665.1. GTDB lineage: Bacteria > Bacillota > Clostridia > Lachnospirales > Lachnospiraceae > Eubacterium_F. The sequence goes on from CAJUTR010000004.1 coordinate 71,133, forward strand.
TCCGTTTTCCAGAGATCAAATTCCACGTCGAGTTTCCTGTAGTTTTCCTTTAAATTCGGTATCGACACATTCAAAATATGATGCCACAGCGCCCGGCACCCGCGGTCACCATCCTGAAACTTTGCTGTCATCTGCTGCGCCTCAAGCATATACTCCTCATGTTCTTTGGAATAGCTGCTGGCATGTGGATAGATTTCAGCCAGATCAGAGATCGTAAACGGCGCTTCCTCCGGATAGTCACCAGTAAAAGTTTCATCAAAATAAGGCAGATCCGGCTGCCGATGCTTCACTTCCGTAAGGACAAGGCCAATCTGCAGGCCCCAGTCACCGAGATGAACATCGCCTATGACGTCGTCGCCCATATAACGCAGGATCCTCTTGACACTCTCCCCGATCACCGCTGGGCGCAGATGTCCAACATGAAGCGGTTTGGCCACATTCGGGCCGCCGTAATCGATCAGAACCTTTTTCGGTTTTTTTGCGCACTCCAGTCCGAACTTTTCTTCCGTCATCATCCTGCCCGCCATCTCGACAAGCAGGCTGCCGCTCACCGTAATATTAATAAATCCAGGAGCCACGGCCTCTATCTTCTCAAAAGATGAATCCTCTTTTAACTGCTCGATCACGTCCGATGCGATCTGGATCGGAGCCTTCTTATACTGTTTTGCCGCCGCCATCGCGCCGTTACACTGATACTGGCACAGATCCGGCCGGTTTGACACCGATACCATCCCATACTTCGCGTCATAGCCCGCCTGTTCAAATCCACTCTCCAGTTTTTCTTTTAAGATCACCGCTAACTTTTTCATCCTCTGCCTCCATTCATTCACACTTCCAATCAAACAATTCGTGAAGAACGCTGCTTCCTGCGTTCTTCCTGTGTGAATCGAGCAAGGTACCGCAGGCGGCGCCTTGCGAGAAACTACGTGATGAGGTTTTTACGGATCCGTAGTTTCATTCACACTTCTTTCTCTATTTTAGATGTTAAACCCAGATTCGTCAATATATCAAAGTAATTTTCAAACGTTTTTTTACAGCACTCCGGGTTGTCGATCACGATGCCCTCTACCCGGCAGCCGATAAGAGAAAATGCCATCGCCATGCGGTGATCGTCATACGTCGAAATGAGCGACGGACGGATCTTACCGGGATGGATCGTCAGGCCATCCTCCCTCTCCTCACACGAGATTCCCATACGTCCCAACTCAGTCACGATCGCCCGGATGCGGTCAGATTCCTGCCCCCGGATATGGCCTACGCCATCGATCACCGTATCGCCCTCCGCAAACGGCGCCAGCGCAGCGAGTGTCATCGTCTGATCGGAAAAATCACTCATACAGACATGCGCACCCATCAGCTTCCGGTCCCTGGCCCCAGTCACCACGATGCCGTCCGCTTCCTCCCTGACCAGACATCCCATCTTCTCCAACACATCTACAAACTTGATATCCCCCTGTGTCGTCGCGCGGTGTACGTGCTTCACCTTCGCCTCTCCTCCCGTCACTGCCGCAAGACCGTAGAAATAGCACGCCGCCGACACATCCGGCTCGATCTGGTACTCCACGCCCCTGTACCGCTGTCCGGGCAGCACCCGGTATGTATCTTCATCCAGCTGCTCGGTCCGGCAGCCAAACTGTTCCATCATATCCATGGAGATCCCGACATACGCACGCGCGCTTCTCTTCCCGGTCAGATGGATCGTGATCCCCTCCCGGCACATCACGCCGCACAGCAGGAGGGCGCTCAAAAACTGACTGCTCGCATCGATATTCAATTCCACGCAGTCCGGGTTCTTTTCTTCCCTCCCGCAGATCCGGAACGGAAACGAATACGGTTTCTCCAAATATTCAAAACGGGCGCCGAGCATCTCGAGCGCGCGCAAAAGCGGCTCCATCGGACGCTTCTTCATCTGCTCGGACGCTTCGACAACAAACTCCTGTCCTGAGAGCGCGAGAAATGCCGTAAGAAACCTCGCCGCCGTTCCGGCACTCCCCACATACACCTTCCGCGGTCCACTCTCATGGCCTTCCGTTTCACCTGGTTCCCCTGCACACGATCCCTCCATCGGAAGCCTGCCGCCAAATCCCTCGATCGTCACCACTTTTTCTGTTTCTTGTATACGTACCTGGAATCCAATTTCCTGTAACGCCTGCATAAACACACGGGAATCCTCACTGAACAAAACGCCCCGCAGGATCGTTTTCCCTTCCGCCAATGCTCCCATAAGCAGAGCCCGGTTTGTCATGCTTTTGGAGCCGGGTACTACCACCTCATACCGGTGAAAACCGTTAAATGGTTTACAAACAAACCTCGACATCTTCCTACCTCCGATTTTTTAACATATAAGCCTATTATATATGCCACATCCGAGAAACGCAACAAAAAAAGAAAAGTCCGGAGAAAAACCCCGAACTTTTCTGGTCTCACATTGTATTACATTAAAATTCTACCTTTGCAGCCTCAATCGGAACCGAACCGTTTCCTGCTACATTAAACTTACCTGACAGCTGATAATAACCAAGGAAATCATCCTCATCCAAATAGGTCCAGCCGCTCGGACGCGTACTAACTTTCGAATAAGCCTCCACAATGTTTTCTTCACTGTCTGCCGCCGGTGAAAATTCGTACAAACCTGCCTTCAGATATGTGTACAGGCTAAAGTCATCCTCATCCACTTTAATCGTAGAAGCAACACCGTTTGCATTGTACAAATACGTCGTGTCATCCAAATCGTATGCGATACCACCTAAAACAGATGGCAAGATATTCACTTTGTACAGCGGAATGGAGAAATCTTTCGTCACCGTACCTGCGGTATAGCTATTGCCCACCGAATATCCATATCCGCCGTCAAAATAGGCGCCTTGTGAATATACGCCCGGGATGAGCCTTACCTTATACGTACCATTTGCTCTGGAATACGTACTGAACCTGTCATATCTTCCATACATGTCACGCTTCGTGTTACCAGCAATGTTGATGTTTTTCGCCGGAGCACCGGAAGCATCCTTAACCGTACCTGTCAATGTCACACCATTTACGACCGTAAGCGCAAATGGGAATGTTACCTGAAGATTCGGGTTTTTCTTATCCTTTACCGTCACATTTACATTGTACGTAGCAGCTGGTACTGCCTCATAGTCACCCTTGGCATCGGTTTTATGGTAAAGGACACCCTCAGCCGTCATGGTCTCTACCTGCGCAGGAAGACCCGTTGCCGCGTATTCGTAGGACCCTGAACCGCCCACGATCACGCCGTCACCCAGATCGTCAATATCATCCCAGCTAAAGATATGGCCGGAAGCCTCATTGATAAACGGTGTATTCGGATCGTCTGCCGCATCGTAAGCAAGAACGGTATCTCCAAGGAAATTACCCACGATCGTATTATCGTCTCCGACATAGAAAACGTAATTTTTCTTGAATGTCTTGTTTAACTCATCGACACCAGTCAACACGGCAGTCGTTCCGTTTTCTACTTTCTTAAATTTACCTTTTACCGAAACTCTCGTCGCGTCTTTACTTACATATGCCTTTAACCCTTCGGGAAGTCCTGTCACCGAATATTTAATCACACCAGTGCTGTCCACATCGTCCAAATACAGGTCCTGCTCGAAACCGTCTCCGACTTTTCCTGTCACGCGGCTCACTGTATTTACGACACCATAGGACGAACTGGACGGAACATTTCCGACATACACTTCTTTTGACTTATCCACTTTCAGTGCGGAAATCGTCACATTGACATACGAGTAACTGCGAATCCCGCTTTCGTTGTCAAGCTCGACATCATATGTCTTACCGCCGTCGTTCGTCACAACACTCTCCACACCTTCGGACGTATTATAAACACCGTTCGACGCCTTCTTGTTCTGAATGACAAAGTTCGCGGCCGTAAGCTTCTTCGCGCTCGTCAGGGATACGCGGACAATGCTTGCGTTCGGTACTTCTACATTTTTGATGCCGGCGCCTACCGTTACCTTACAGGTCGCTTTTTTGCCGGAACCGTCCGCAGCTAACGCTGTGATCGTAGCCGTACCTTCCTTTTTACCTTTTACTGCACCTTTTACCGAAACAGTAGCCACCTTTTTGTTCGATGTTTTCCACTGGATCGTCTTGCTGGCATTTTTAGGAGAAATCGTTGCTCTCAGCGTCTTTCTTGCTCCTACGCCAAGTGTCATCTTTTTCACATTCAGTTTCACTTTCGATACTGCCGCGTTCTTCACGACAACCTTGATCGTAGCTTTTTTCTTTTTGTTCTTTTTAGAAGTAACCGTAATCTTCGTTTTACCAACTTTTACGCCCGTGATCTGCCCTTTGCTGTTCACTTTCGCAATTTTGGAATTTGCTGATTTATACGTTACCTTCTTGTTTGCACTCTTATTCGGAGTTACCTTAACCGTTGTTGTCAGTTTCACTTTCTTTCCTTTAGCGATATAGGCTGTTTTACCAGAAGGTGAGTTCACTGTAACTTTTTTTACCTTCACTTTAGCCGCCGATGCCGTGTCCGGATTGGATACGACGCCGAAGCTAAGGACCAATGCCAATGACAAAGTTCCGGCTAACGCCTTCTTTGCGAACCTTTTCATATAAAAGTTCCCCCTTGTAATTTTTTTACGGAAGATCCGTAATTGTTTGTCATTATAGCACACTAAAATTTTGAATGCAATAGTATTTTTAAATTTTAACTACCGCGATAGTGAAACTTTAAATTGTCCGAACACGTTCTTCTCCATGCAGTCAAACGCTTCTAACACACATGTTTTCGGCAATTTTCCGCTCTCGTAGTCCAGCCTGCACCGATAGGTCCCATCCTCAAGTTTTTCCGTAAAGCCTTCCTTAAAATTCCATTCCTCCGAGTCCTTGCTGTTCTTCATGCGGAACGTGAGCCCATCCTCTTTATCTGCGTCCGGATTCGTATAATAAACGTTGATATAATTGCCTACCTCGGTTTTTTCTACAGTGATCTTCGTCACTTTCGCAGATGTACCTTTGATCTTCATCGCCTTTTTCGCTTTGTACTCCATCAAGTCAGAGGAACTCTTATCGGTCAGCTCAAAGGAATTCGTGGAAACGATCGGGTCGTCTTCCGTGGCTCTGATCCAAGGAGTCTGTATCGTATTCTTCAATATGACATGAAGATCTTTCTGATCCTTCTCCCGTTGTGCCTTGATACACAGATTAAGCACATCGTCATCAACCTGTTTATATTCAATACTTGCGGAATCCGGGAAAAAACCGCCCTGATGGTCAAATCCAGAATTAACATTTATAATTTCCAACCCCTTGTCCTTTGCGTACTGACCGATCGTCCTCTTATCCTTTTTAATGCCAAGATCTGACACGGGATCTATTTCCTCGGAATCCGGGCCTACCAGCAGATACTTCCCGCGCTCCTTCGCTCTCGCCTCCACGATGATACTGACCGATCCCCTGTCGCACAACGACTCGCGCACGGTAAATCCGACCGGCATCTGCTCCGCTTCTTCGTCCTTTTTCACCTGTTCAATGTCTGTCTCGATCAGTTCATTCGCCTCCGGTGAAAGCGTCTTTCCGTACTCGGACATAAAATCGCCGATCCCCCAGTACTTCGTAGCCGCGAAAATACCTGTCGGCAGCGCCACCACAACAGCGGCCGCCGCCACGGCTGCCTTCCACGCCATCCTTTTATTCTTTCTGTTCCTGTTTTCCATGTTTTTCATATCCATCAACCTTTCTTTTAATTCGTCAGAAGCATTGACCTTACCATACACACGCTTATAATAATCCTTATTCGCATTCTTCATCCTGCCACGCTCCTTTCAACTTCTGCTTCAACATCTTTCTCGCCCTCATCAGTCTGGTCTGGATCGTCGTTTCCTTCCTCTGCAGAATTTGCGCGATCTCCTTTACTGAATAATCTTCATAGTAATACAGATGCACCACACTGCGGTATTTTTCCGGAAGCGAAACCACCGCCTCAAATAAAGTATCCGCCCCGCCGTCCCCTCCCTCCCCTGCCGTGCAACCACAGGGTGCCTGCTCAAAAACAGACTCCATCTTCTCATGCTCCACGAGCTGCGTCCGGCGCCGCCAGGCAGATTTCAGGTGGTTCTTACAGAGATTTACCGTCACACGGATCAGCCAGCGCTTGGCATGTTCCTCGTCCGCAAAACGGCTCCGCGACTCGTACAGTTTTAAAAATACATCCTGCACCATATCCTCTGCGTCCGGCAGTTCCTTACAATAATTTACGGCAATGCGTAAGACCATATCTGAATATTGTATGACATAGCCCACATATTCCTCTTCCGACACGATCCACTCACCTCCTAATGTTGTCATGTTCTTTTTTACTTGGCGAATTTCGAAAGGCCTTTCACTATAATAACAAAACAGACACCAAAAATATCACATTTTGATGTCTGTTTTTTGAAAAATGGAAAAATAATTGGGTGAAAAGGGTTGCAGACTCAGGAATGGTACTTAAAAACGATCTCCCCTCTCACCTTCTCCGCCGTCTCCTTCGAAACGAGAACCTCCAAAAGCGCAAACCCAAACTCCATCGAAGTCCCCAGTCCCCGGCTCGTCACGACATTTCCGTCCACCACGGCCATCTCATCGACAAATTCGGCTCCCGTGAGTTTCCCTTCAAACCCCGGATAACACGTCGCACGTTTCCCCTCTAAGATCCCGCACGCCCCGAGTACCGACGGCGCCGCACAGATCGCCGCCACGACCTTTCCGGCCTCGAACGCACGTTGCAGCGTGTGGCAGACAGCCTCATCCGCACCGAGCCTGTCCGTACCTTCTTTACCGCCCGGGATGATGACAGCGTCCACCTGATCCAATTCTACATCCGCCAGTTTCGTATCCATCCCCACCTGGATCCCATGCGAACCGCACACAGTCATCTCCTCCGTGATCGACGCCATTTTCACATCCACGCCCCCGCGCCGCAGAAGATCGACGGTCATCAACGCCTCCACTTCTTCATATCCTTTTGCAAATAGCATCACTGCCTGTTTCATTTTCCCTCATCCTTTCTTCTAAATTAAAACTAAAATTACCTACCTTATAAAAATCGTTCGGAACCGCGGCAAAAAACCGCCTGCCGCTCAAATCCCGGAACGGCTCGTCCATTTCGGGAAACGCGATCTCATACGCATGTAACAGCTGCCGCCGCACACGCCCCAAAACACCTCCCCCGTATTTCACATCGCCGACGATCGGATGCGACAAACTACTCAGATGGCTGCGGATCTGATGTGTCTTCCCGGTAAAAAGCTGAACACGCAAAAGCGTATATGTCCCGTCGCACTCCAGCGGCTTATATCCTGTTTTAATATAAGAACTGCCCGGTACCTGCGTATCAAACAACTGTGACTGGTTCCTCTTTTCATCCCTGCGCAAATATCCTTCCGCGGTAAAGTCCTGCTCCACCACACCTTCCACGACCGCCAGATAATACTTTTTGATCTGCCGGTCCCGAAACATCTGCGACATGACCTGCAGTCCGAAAAGTGTCTTTCCCGCCACGACGATACCGCTCGTATTCCGGTCAAGCCGGTTACAGATCCCCGGGGAAAATCCCTCCTCCCGCGCCCCGGCATACTGCGTAAACAGTTCCACGAGACTCACATCATCCGGCTTTGCTTTCTGTGATAACAAACCTGCCGGCTTATTGATGAGGGCGATATGCTCATTCTCATAAATGATATCCAGCGGAGTGCCGGTATTTTCAACCAAAGAGCGAACTTTTCCGTCAGCGGCGCCGGAAAACTTTGCAAGCGTTTCCTCCGAGAGGTACATCGCCACGACATCCCCCTCATTTAACTTTTCATTGCCCTGCGCCCGCTTTCCATTCAGCTTGATATTCTTTTTTCGCATCATTTTATAGAGGAAGCTTTTCGGAGCCTCCCGCAGCACTTTTGCCAGAAACTTGTCCAGCCTCTGGCCGCACTGGTTTTTCCCGATCGTTATTTCCTTCATTTCCGCCCTCGTCACACCGCCAAAATCTTCAAAAACTTCACTACCTCAGCCTGTGCGTCATCTGGTACAGCCGTATCCGCCGCCCGGCCAGCCCGCTCATACTGCCGGTAAAACGCCTCATCCGAATCAAGAATGTTCACACGGTAGCCATCGGCCACGCCCGCGATCCCCTTTGACAAATAGTCCTTCATATACTTCCCGATCCCAGCATCGCGCCTTCTCTCATTCACCGACCGGATCCCCGTCACCACGCGCCCCTCGACAATGACAAAATCGAGGTTCATGATCTTCTCCGAAGACGTAAACACATAATCGGTCAAAAGCACCGCATCCGGTGAGATCGTCTCCTTCATCCGGTCATACCGGCCCTGCTCCACCGACCGGCGCGGCACCATGACGACCAGCGCGATCACCCGCTTCGCCCCGGGAAGCACCATCAATATAGCGAGCACCGTAAACACATTTGCCCTCGTTCCCGTCGCCAGATAACCGATCAGGAACAGACCGATCCCGATGGCGGCAAATACGAGAAGCATCACCGCCTGAAACCGCTTCTGCTTCTCTATATAACCCGGTTCACACTTCGTTCCCTTCCACTGCTTCATCTTGCCCCTCCAAATACCGTAAAATCTCATAGGGATTCACACTCGTTTCCTCCCCCGCAATGTCGATGTACATCCCAAAATGAAGATGCACGTCAAACTTTCCCTTCGTTCCCTCTTTGCCGTAACCCGTATTGCCCAAATACCCGAGCGTCTCTCCTGACCGCACGCTGTCCCCGGTCTTCAGGCCTTCCCGGTACGAATCCAAATGGGCGTAATAGGCGTACATACCGTGCTCGCTGCGGATACCGATGCGGTATCCGCCCAGTTCGAGCCAACCCATCTTCTCCACCACGCCGTCACAAATGCTGACGGCCGGAAAATACCCCGCCACATTATTTGACGTCATGATATCCACCCCTTCATGCCTTCTGTCACCGCCGTAATTTCTCGCCGTCCCCCACGAGTTTTCATACGAAAGCGTCTGGCCGCCCACCCCGTCCAACGCGACTGGAAAACAGACGACATCACTCAGCACCGTCGCGAACGCATCCGCATACGAATCCACCACTTTTTCATCGAGCTGCAGCGAAAACGAGAACGGAACGCTGCTTTTCCCGTACAAAAGCTGCCGCGCCAGCGACTGGCACTTCTTCTCTGTAAACCGCTCCATCTCTCTCAGCGTATCCGCCTTGATATCAAAACAGCGGAATTCCTCGGCATCTACCTCAATAGGCACGACGGCATCCGCGCGCGCGCCGTTTATGATCCAGCCCGTTTCGGCCGGCACGATACAAAATAAAGCCGCGGCAAGGACGATCTTCCACACGCGGCCCCTTCCCTTCCTTTTAATACGATTCAATATTCACCACTTCCGCCTTTCCCACATGGCAGGACAAAACATCCCCCGCAAAGGAGATAAATTTTTCCACACCGTCACTGACATAATAATCATATGTGGGTCCCTTGTCATCTATGCCTGACGGATGGAGCAGATCGTGTTCCGTAAGAAGGACCTTGAGGGATTTCGCCGTCTCATACGCCGGGTTTACCAGTTTCACCTGTTCTCCCATCTCCCGGCCGATGATCCTGCGCAACAGCGGATAATGGGTACAGCCGAGTACGAGCGCGTCTATTTCATATTCTTTTAATTCATGCAGATAACGTCCGGCAATATCTTCCGTAACCCGGTCTTCCCACAAGCCCTCCTCGACTAAAGGGACAAACAGCGGACACGCTTTGCTCACAACGGTAATATCCGGGTTGATCCGGTGCAGGAATTTATCGTATATCCCGCTTTTCACCGTGCTTTCGGTTCCAATGACGCCGATATTATTCGTTTTCGTCGTATCCGCCGCCATCATTGCCCCCGGCTCCACGACCCCGATGATCGGAATATCGATCTCATCCCGTATTTCATCAAAAGCTAGCGCGCTCGCGGTATTGCAGGCAATCACGATCGCTTTTACGTGACGCGACTGCAGGAACCGCACAATCTGCCTGCTGTAGCGGCAGACCGTGCGCTTCGACTTGCTCCCATAGGGCACCCGCGCCGTATCCCCGAAATACAGTAAATGTTCCTCTGGAAGCTGGCGCATGATCTCCCTCATCACCGTAAGACCGCCCAGGCCGGAATCAAAAACACCGATCGGCGCATCCTGTTCCATACTTTGTTTCATCTCACTCAATCCTTATTTGGCTTATATTTTTTCCGGTTCAATATCGCGTAGATACACGGTACGACAAACAGCGTGAGGAGCGTACCATAGACAAGCCCCCCGATCGTTACGACGGCCATCGGGCGCACCATATCCGAACCGCTGTCTGAACTTACGATCATCGGGATCAGGCCGAGGATCGTCGTCAGCGCCGTCATGAGGATCGGGCGGAGCCTCGTCCTTCCCGCTTCCACGATCGCCGCGTATTTTTCCTCGCCGTCTTCCCTCAGCTGGTTGATATAATCCACGAGCACGATTCCGTTATTTACGATAATACCAGACAACATGACAAAACCGATCATCGCGATGACGCTGACCTCGCTTCCCGACACCCACAGTCCCATAAAACCGCCGGTAAACGCAAGCGGGATCGTAAACAGGATGATAAACGGCGACAAAAGCGACTGGAACTGCGCCACCATGATCAGGTACATAAACAAAACGGCAACAATAAACATGAGGAATACCTGTTCCATAGACTCGTTGATCGTCTCATCCTCACCCGTAAATTCCATGACATAGCCAGCCGGAACCTCATAACCTTTGAGCGCATCCTTGATATCGTTGCTGACAAGTCCGATGTTGTGATCGTCGTCAATCGCAGCCGACACCGTCATATACCGGCTCTGTTTCTTTCGATTGATGGAATCCGGTGAATCCGCCATATCAAATGCGGCAATCTTACTCAGTTTCACTTTTTTCTTCTTCTGCGTCATCGTATCCGTATATTCGATCTTCATTTTCCGAAGATCGGCGCGTGTCAGCGACGTATCCTTTTCGTCATTGACGTAAACGTTCAATTCGTCCGTATCGGTTGAAATCGTCGTCGCGGAACTGGCTTCCTTTACCTTCGCGTTCACCTGCTGGAAGATCTGTGCCACCGTGAGCGAATACTTCATCGCCTTTGCCTTATTCACGGTGATGCGGAACTCTTCATTGCCGTCCTCTAATCCGTTTGTCACCTCAGTGACACCGTCGACATCCTGGATCCGGCCGATCACTTCCTCGGTCACAGCCTGCAATTTATCCAAGTCTTTTCCGCGTATTTCAATCGTAATGCCTGAACCAAACATCGCGCTCATATCCATCGCGGAAGAGTTTACCGTCACGTCGCACGGATACCCTTTCTCCTCCACATTTTTCTCGATCTGCTGTTTGATCTCCGCATTCGTCCGGTCTGTCTCCTCATCGAGCAAAAGATACATCGAGATCGCGTCATTCCCGGCGCCGGACATCGACGACATGACACCGCCCCCGCCGGATACGGCACCGATCGTCTCGATCCCGTCGATCTCCTTCATCCACTCCATCATTTCCGTCGATACGTCGCGCAGCTGCTCTTCCGACACCGTTTCATCCTCCGGCGCGGCAACCGTAAGCGTCATCTGCGGACTCTCCATCTCCGGCATAAATGCCGTCCCCCTTGAAACCGAAAGGACAGCAAAAACGATCAGCAGCGCAAACGAAGCGATCAAGACGATTGCCTTTTTATGCAGCAGGACGGAAAGCATACTAGCATATACATTCTGTACCTTTCCGATCACGCCTTCTTTCGACTTCCTCGTTTTCTTCAGCATACCTTGCGACATCGCTGGTACGAGCGTCAGACTGACGATCAGGCTGGCAAGCAGCGAGTAGGCAAGTGTCAATCCGAGATCCGTAAACAGCTGTCTCGTAATTCCCTCGGTAAAAATGATGGGCGCAAATACACAGATCGTCGTCAGCGTCGATGCCAGGATCGCTCCCGCCACCTGTCTCGCTCCGTTGACGGCGGCCTCTTTGATGCCGTACCCCTCGTCGTTGCGCAGTCGGAACACGTTCTCGATCACGACGACGGAGTTATCGACGAGCATCCCGACGCCGAGCGCCAGTCCCGACAGCGAAATGATATTGAGCGTCACGCCGCTGAAATACATGAGAACGATCGCCGTCACGACACTGAGCGGGATCGAGCACGCGACGATGATTGTCGGCCGTAAATCCCACAAGAACAAAAACAGGATGACGATCGAGAGCAATCCACCGATCAACAGGTTCTGGACAACCGAATCCACAACCAAGTCGATATATACGCCCTGGTTCATCAAAATGCTGACATGAAGCCCTTCATTTTCCTCTTCGAGATCGCGAAACCGCTCGCCAAGCCGCTCCGTCACATCGCCGGTCGAAAATCCAGTCGCTTTCTCCATCGTAACCGCCACCGCCGGATTTCCATTTACCATCACGTACATGTCTTCGGAATTATCCGTGACTGCTACATCCGCCACGTCCGAGAGGCGGATCGGGTCAAGGCCATCCAGATCCATATCACATATGATCAGATCTTCCACGTCCTCGTCCGATTCGATCTTCTCTCCCACCTTCACGAGATAGGACGCGTCGTCATCCGTAATATATCCCGCCGGCATATCAAAATTTTCCGCCGTCAGGATGCCTTCCACCATACTTTTCGTAATGATATTTTCCAGATTCGTATTTTCCTTCGTCGTCTTCGACGAATCTTTCAGCGTGTTCTCCGCCTCATTGAGCTTACTCTCCCCATTCGACACTTCCATCTCCGCCACGCTGAGTTTGATCGCCGCCAGTACTTTCTGCTTACTGAGCTCCTGTGCCGCCTCTTTCACGGAGAGCTGTCCCTTCTCCAGCTTTGCCTTTGCGTCCGTCAGCTGCTTCTTCGCCGCAGCGATCTGTTTCTTTCCTTTCGCCAGTTCCTCCCTGCCCTTTTTCAGTTTTCCTTCCTGCTCGTTGATCTGTGTCAATCCGGCCTGCGCCTTCGCCAGTCCCTGCTCTGCCTCTACGAGTTTTGCGGGAAGTTCCTCTTCTTTGATGCCCTGCTCTTTTAATTTCGATTGCAAAACGCTGATCTGCGCGTTCACCGCCTCCAGCTTCATACGGAGTTCCGACGTCTCCCCGCTGGCAGCGATCTGTCCCTCGATCGCCTGCTTCTGCGCCTGTAACCCTTTTAATCCATTCTGTAACTGTTCCAGGCCGCTCTTCGCTGTCATCAGCGTCTTGATGGTGGACTCCAGCGTCGCCTTCTGGGTTTTGATCTGCGCCGTGCCCTCATTCATCTGCTTTTCCGAATCGAGAAGCGTCTTCTCCTTCGATTCAAGCTGCTTTAAGCTATTGTTTAACTTTTTCAGCGTCTTCTCCATCTTTTCCGACGACTTCGCGAGCTTCGACTCCCCTTTGGCCAGTTCCTCGGCCGTCTTCTGCTGCTGCTTGTTCAGCGAATCTTTTCCATCCTTAATCTTCTTTTTATTCTTTGTGATCTTGTCCTTCGCATCGTCCAGCTTGCCTTCCACGGCATCCTTCACTTTTCTATTCATCTTATCCAGTTTATCCTGCTGGATGATCACCTCTACCTTTTTCTGCACTTCCCCGGACGTATTAACAGACGCCACGCCTTCCACACTCTCGAGGTCCGGGATGATATCTGTCTTCGCGCGGTTCGTCACCTCGACACGGTCGATATTTTCAAAGTCGATCGCCGCCACCATGATCGGCATCATATCGGGATTGATCTTCATAATGGTCGGGCTTCCAATCGTATCGTCCCACTGGGAAGATACCATATCCAGGCTCTCCCTCATATCGATCGTAGCCGTATTCATGTCCGTACTATCATTAAACTCCAAAATCACCACCGAAACATTGCTGTTCGACACGGACGATACTTCTTTCATGTTGCTGATACTCGCCATCGCCTGTTCGACCGGCTTCGTCACGGCCGATTCCACCTCCTCCGGACTGGCGCCCGGATACGTCGTCATGACGATCGCATACGGAAATTCCATATCCGGTAAAAGATCCGTACTCATATTACGGAATGATAAGAACCCTAAAACGAGTATCAGTACAACGGCAACTAACACGGTATAGGGCCTTCTAACACTTAATTTCGATAACATCCTCGTATCCTCCCTGTGATTTTCTCATCTTCAAAAACGACTCAGAAAAATTATGTCACATCGCCCCATCTTTGTCAATGCCGCACATGTTTCCTATTTGTTACCAATTTGTAAACGACCGCGGTTCCCACCATGACCGCAAAGGCAGTACGACCGCTTCTTCAGCGGTCGGCAAATAAGAGCCACATCGCCCGGTACCAGCGCATGATCTGCCATACGCCGATCCCCTTCAGTCCGTATTCCGGCAAGAGAGCGTACTTCTGTTCCAGGCTGCGCACATCCTCAAACCAGACGACATGATCGGTCCCCTCCTCATCCACATAGGAAAAATAAGGGGACTGGGCCAGTTCATCGAACTCGATCGCGACCCCATACCGGATCGCGATCTGTACCGCCTCGATATTGCCGATCGTCCGCGCCGCCGTCTCTCCCCGTACAAATGGAAGAGACCAGTCATACCCGTAATTGGCGATCCCGATATTGATCTTCGACGGCTCGATCTCTGTTACCGCGTAGTCCAGAACGCGCCTTACCATATTTAACGGAGCAACGGCCATCGGCGGCCCGTTTTTATACCCCCACTCATACGTCATCAAAAGCACCTCATCCGCCGCATCCCCGAGCGCCGCATAATCCTTTCCCTCATATAAGAGTCCCTTCTGGTCCGCCGACGTTTTTGGCGCCAGTGCGACCGAAACCGAAAATCCGAGCGGATGCATGATCTGTGCCGCACGTCTCACAAACGCTGTAAACGCATCCCTGTCACCCGAAAGGATATACTCGAAATCAATATCAATCCCCCCATACCCCTTTTCCTGCATCAGGGCCGCCAAGCCGTTAAGGAGCCGGTCGGCAGCCGCTTCGTTCGTAACGACCTGGTGGATCAGGTTATTATTAAATTTTCCATCCTGCCCGAACGGTGTCAGTGTCAGAACTGGCACCGTCCCGTATTCCAAACTCAGCTCGATCATCCACGCATCATCCCGCGGCGGTTCGATGATACCGCCGTCCACTGTAAATCCATACGAAAAAACAAACAGACGATTCAGAAACGGAAGCGTCTGTTCCAATACCCAGGGGCTGATATACGTATACGCATACCCCCCTGCATTTCTAGGCTGCAATCCTGCTGCCTCTTCTAATGTCCCGATCAAGAGCGCCTGCCCGACCGCCAGCGCAAACGGAGCAACGAGCTGGTTATTCCATATGATACTATCCGCACTGACCGAATACGCTGCCGCAATCCGATCTACCGTATCGCCACTCTCTACCACATAAATTTCCATAGGCTCCCCCCACACATCTCGTTTCCTAATAATTTATGCGGTTCTTTTCACCATATTCCGCACAAACCCCAAAAAATACCGAAACTCCTGCGAGCGGCAGAATGCGATGGCAAATATCACATTTGGCACGATGGCACAGATCCCCCCCTGTATCAGAAAGGCCGTCACCTCGCTCCCGGAAGCACATGTACACAAAAAAAAGCTTACGCCACCCGCCAGACAGGTCACTGCCGCATACAAAAGCTGTCTCCTCATATATCCTCCCATTCCCTTTCCAAAATAATGTTTATACAACACATACGCCTCCACCCAGAACGGAACCAAAACCGTGCTCCCGATCGTGCCGAGCAGCACCCCGGCTACGCCGTACTGCTTCACAAACCAAACCGACAGTACAAGATTCAGCACGCTTTCCACAAGAGGTTTATACCGGTCATACCAAAACATGCCGGAAGCCTCTTTAAAAATATTGGCCGTCGAACGCATACCACCGATATAGAAATTGACTGCGATCACAAGAACTGTAAATGAGGAAAGACGGTAATAATCCCCAATCCAAAGTGAAATAAACGGCTGGAACAGGCAGAGGAGCGCCGTCGCGCAAAAACCGCGCAGCCAGAAATTCAAAAACAGCACCCGGTACATCACACACTCCACATACTTCTTATCGTCTGACAACACAAGATTCCCGACACTTGCCGTCATCGCCGTGAACATTTTTGTCATCAGGCGGTTCAGGGAATCGACGACCAGCGTATAATTCGAATACAGTCCGACCGCGACCAGCCCGGCAAATTTTGATATGATGAGATTATCCGTAGAAAATACGACCACCGTGCCGATCTTGTGAAACATCATCGCAAAGACATTTTTCTTTATATCGGCGGAAACCTGTTGAGACAGCGCCGAAACGTTTTTCTCTTTTAAGTACGGAAACAGACGATCTGCCACTACGGAAATCAGCACATTTTCACCGACCGTCACGAGGATCCCCGTGATGAGATAAGCCGCAAAGCTGCGGCTGACTGCCAATACCACAACCTGAACGGCGCATAACACGATCCGGGAAACGGTCGTCACAGCCGTGGAAATATACTCCCGCTGACTGCATATGATCAGGGAGCGCTTATATGTAAAGAAATAAGAGACACCTGAATCCACGACATACAGCACATAATACAGATAAATGTACGGCATGTCACCAGGCATGTCCTGTATGAGATACGGCAAAAACGGCGTTAGGACACTCCCCAACGCCAGAACCGTACAGCCGATCAGACGATACAGTTTCCGGTACAGCCGCATCATCGATTTGACAAACTCCGTATCTCCCTCCGCGAGCGGACGGTACAGCGCGTAATTGATGGCGCTGCCGACCCCCAGTTCCGTCAGTGCCAGAAAACGGAGAACGTTGGAAAACAACCCGTTCAATCCGAGATATGTGCTCGACAAAAACTCAATGAAAACCGTGCGGTTCACAAACTGCAGAAGCAGGATGATAAAATAGGACACAAAGGAATAATTGATATTTTTTATACTGTTTTTCGTTCTGGATCGACTCATACTACTTCCTTTCCTGCTTGCTTGCCAAATTCGAATCGGTCTTTCTGCTGGACTCATAAAAGCCGGTAAAAGCGTCTCCCAAAACCTTTTTATCCTGCCTCCTGTCCTCTTTCTGGATCGTATACGTCGACACAAACTGCGCAACCAGCTCTTTCATATCCGGATTTTCCCGATCGGCCGCCTCATACAGCTTTTCCAGCCGGTCAAAAAACGTGTTCTCATCGAACTCAATCGGACGGCCGATATGGATCCGCTGGTTTTCCGTCGCCGTCAATCCCTCTTCATCCATGAGCATTTCCTCGTACAGCTTCTCACCCGGTCGCAGCCCGGTATACTCAATCCGGATTTCCTCATCCGGTACAAAACCAGACAGCTTGATGAGATTGCGCGCCAAGTCGTCAATCTTAACTGGTTCTCCCATATCAAGCACAAAAATCTCGCCGCCCTTCGCAAAAGCGCCCGCCTGTAGCACAAGAGAAACGGCCTCCTGGATCGTCATAAAATAGCGGATGATATTTTTGTCCGTCACGGTCACCGGCCCGCCCGCCTCGATCTGCTTTTTAAACAGCGGGATCACACTTCCGTTGCTGCCCAGCACGTTACCAAACCGTACAGCCACGAAATCAGTCGACGAATGCCGGTTCAGCCCCTGCACGATCATCTCGCACATCCGTTTCGATGCCCCCATGATATTGGTCGGATTGACCGCCTTGTCGGTCGAAATGAGAACAAATTTCCTCACCCCGTACTTATCTGCTGCCAGCGCGGTCTTATACGTCCCAAATACATTGTTCTTCACGGCCTCATTCGGACTGTCCTCCATGAGCGGCACATGTTTATGTGCCGCGGCATGATAGACGATGTCCGGTCGGTATTTGGCAAAAATAGAATCCACCCGGCTCGTATTTCGCACCGAGCCGATCAATACTTCCAGGTGCATATGCGGGTATTTCACCTTTAGTTCCTGCTGGATATCGTACGCATTATTTTCGTATATATCAAAAATAATCAGCATTTTCGGCTTATTGGCCGCGATCTGCCGACAGAGCTCACTTCCGATTGATCCCCCGCCCCCTGTCACGAGGATCACCTTATTTTTTACATATCCCGCGATCGAAGCCAGGTTCGTTTCCACCGGCTCCCTGCCAAGCAGGTCCTCAATCTGTACCGGACGCAGTTTTTCCACGGCCGCCTCCCCGGTCACGAACTGATAGATTCCCGGCAGTATTTTTAGATCCGCTCCCGTCTGCTGGCAGATCTCGAGAATATCTTTTACTTCTTTTTGGGGCGCACTCGGCATCGCCACGATGATCTCATTGATCCCATAATACCGCGCCGCATCTAAAATCTGTTCCCGCCCGCCGATCACCTTCACACCATTGATAAACGTATTCTGCTTTGATTTATTATCGTCGATGATGCAGCAGATATTACTGTCCAGCTTTTTACTCATTTTCAGTTCCCGGATCACCATATTCCCGGACTCCCCGGCACCGATCACCATCGTATTGCGCATGCCCACGCCGTGCACGTTCTCACTGTACAAAAGCCGCACGATCCGGTAGGAAAACCGCACCCCGAGCGTCATAATGAACAAAAGCAGACAGTAAATGATAAAATACGAACGCGGCAGTTTCCGGTATGTCCCAAACACCAAAAGGAAATGCACAACGGTGGAAAGGCCGCACGCCATAACGATATTCAGTACTTCCTGCAGGCTGGCATAACGCCAGATGCTGTTATAGAGCCGGAACAGCATAAAAATAATGAGGGTGATGACCGTATTGACAAGGATCATTTCCTGCAGTGTCGTAATGTAGCCTTTCGGATAATCTTCTGTGATCCCGCTGCGGATAAACCGCCCCCAGTTCATCTCATACCGGACAAACAGCGCGGCAAACGAACACAGATTGATACATGCGGCATCCCATATCACGAGCAGCACCCGGTATAACATGGATAATCTGCCGCTTTCGATATATTTTCTAAACCATCGCATAATTTTTCCTCCACACACAATACATTCTGGTTACATTTTGGTCATATGGATACACCTCTATACACTTCTATTTTTCAGTATACGAGATTATTTTCAGATGTCAAGCCGAAAAAAGTGAAATCGATAAGAGCCACTTGCAAAACAAGCGGCCCTAGTGTATAATCTACTATTAGAAGCAGCCGGAATTAAATCTCCGATTGCCCACCGCTTATTAAAATGAATTCAAAGAATAGCATCCAACTTTCTCAGGGCAGGATGCTATCTCTTTTTATGACCGTCTAGGTAACACAATGCTGCAAACAGCACAGGCAATAATGTAAGAACTCCCATTACCATGCCCATCACAAAAAAGTTGAAAAATAAATCAGTCTGTTGTATAATACTACGAAGTGGCGGGCGCCAAAAACAAACGCAAACCACAGAAGATGGCCTTTCCCATCAAATTAAAAAACGCCCGCAGAATGGAGATTCTCATGAAGCAGACCATCAACCGTATCACCTGCTGGTACCTTATTTTTTATGCCATATACAGCTTATCCACCCGCTTTATGCCGACAAAGATCGTTTGCGCCGGCCCGCTCGAGGATATTCTATATAAAGGAGTCGTGATCGTCGCCGGTTTACTGGCACTTTGCTATATCTTTTTACTTGCAAAAACGATCCGTCCCGACCGTCAGCTCTGCCTGCTGGCCGTCTTTTTAGTGATCCTGGGAATTTCCACGATCTTGAACCGGAACTACGAGTTTGTCGGAAATGTAATGGGAATGGCGACGTTTGTCGTACAGCTGATTCTGTTCTATTTCCTGCCATACATGATGCCGGATGAGAGGATCTCTGTCTGGCTCAAACGAATGACCGCCTGCCTCTCCTTTTTCTGGAGCATCGCGTGCGTGTCCTCCCTGAGCCAATACATCGGAAACATCCATTATCTGACGCTGCACCCCGATGGACGACTTGTCCGCCAGGGAATCGTTGACGGCCGGCTGTTCGGAATGTTCTCCGATCCGAATTTTGCCGCATTCACCTCCCTGCTCCTCATCATTCTCCTTCTCCGTGAATGGAAGCAGGGGGATAAGTGGTTCCGAGTGTATATCGCGGTCTGTATCGCCGCCAGCCTCGCTTACCTCATCATGTCAAACTCAAGGACGATCTATCTATCAGCCATCGGAACGCTGGTATTTTATATCGCTTTGATCACATACCACCAGTACTGCCAGTCCGGTGGGAAAAACCGCAGGTTCTATCTATGCCGTCTGGTAAAACGCACGGCCGTCTCACTTGCGGCGGCCGTCGTCGTGTACACTGCTGTATTTTTCTCCATACAGGGGATCGGCTACCTGGCTGCCCCCGACCGGAGCACGGACGACATGGTACGCGAAGATGTCAATGTCGAGAACCTGACAAATAACCGCTCAACCATCTGGAAAAATTATCTGACACTATACAAAGATAAGCCTATATTCGGTTTCTCCATCGGCAGCGCCCTGCCATATGTGACCGAAAAAGATCCGGACAGCTATTTGGCACAGACCCGGTACGTCACGCACAACAGCTATCTATCCCTGCTGATCGAGACGGGTATCACCGGATTTCTCGTAATGGCGGCCTTTTTCCTGCTGACTATATCCGAATCGCTGAAACGGATCCGGCAGAAACATAACATAACCGACAGCTATCTGATGTTTGCCTCCATCATTGCTGCCGTCTTGACCTTTATGTTATGTTTCCATGATATTTTCTTTACGGTAAACCTCGAGACGATGCTCCTGTTTACCAGTATCGGGTATATCCGCTATGCCAATCAGCATTAAACCGTCATTTCCTCGATCAGCGCCTTCCACTGATCGAGGATTTTTTCTTTCGCAAATTCCCCCCGGTTATCCGAACAATGCTGCGACATCTCAATCCTTCTACCCTTGTCCATGAGTAATCCATAAATTTCTTCTGCCATCTTCTCCGTATCATACGGAGGCACAAGGATGCCGTCGATCCCATCCTGTATGATCTCAGCCGGCCCCGATACGATATCAAAACTAACGATGGGAAGATGGTTTGCTTTCGCTTCTAACAGGACGAGCGGAAGTCCTTCCCGGTAAGAGGTAAGCACATACATACAATGCCCTTGGTAACAGGTCTCCATCCGATCGGTAAGTCCTAGCAACTTCACATTTTCCTGAAGTCCTTCTTCACGGATCCGCTTCTGGATCCCGTCAAACATTTCCCCCTCGCCATACACTTCCCACACAAAATCATGCGTCTTTTTCCGGAGCGCCACCGCCACATCCACTAACAGATCCATTCCCTTTTCCGGCGAAAAACGCCCTGCCGTCAGTATCTTTTTGGATTCTACCTCATAGGAACCAGCATGTTTGAGAATGTTATCGTCAAGCCAGTTATAGATCGTCATGATCTCCCCCGGCTTACAGCGGAACTTTTCATAATACGCCGTCTCACTCTGTTTCGTGAGAACGACAGTCCGGTCCGCATACTTCCTCCCGAACCGGCGCAGCGTGCGTGATACCTTATCGTCCCACTGGCTCAGGAGCGAGCCGTGGTCGCAAAATATTTTTGGCATCTTCAGCCTTCTGCCGATCACGCCGCCGCAAAATCCCGCATAGACAGCCACATAAAACAAAAGTTCTATACCCTGTTCTAAACAGTACGCGCGAAATTCCTTTCCCGCCCCCATCACGACTTCTCGTATCCTCCGCCGGCCCGGCAGTATGTTATGATAATGGATACAAGGATCGAGCGAATACGTACACACTCCCTTCTCATGCGTCAGGCTGATCACATAAACCTCGTACCTCTCGTCCGCCTCATCCCCTGCCAGTGCATTGGCGATATTACAGAGAACCTGCTGCCCCCCTCCCCTGACGCTCATATCAAAATTCACAAAACCGATCTTTTTCACAGCTGCCTCCTTCTTGCTCTTCAGTCCTTCACAGTTTTACGCTCTAAACCCTGGCTGCGTAGTACCGATATAGCAGTTTTACCCATTTTCGGTACATAAGAAATAAAAGGATCCTGTCCTTCCCGCCAAAAATCTCCCGCTGTCGGTATAAACGGCGGATGCTCTCCTTCCCCACCCATTCTCGAATGACCTCGCAGCATCGTTTCCGGTCAAACCCGGATTTCCCTAACAGCGCATAAAACTTATTTTTCACGGCATCCAAATAAAACCGGTATAAAAAGGACGGCTCACCGCCTCCCTGTTCCGTATAAAAATCCATCACCGACAAAAACAATCTCTCTTCAATCTCCATTGCGTCCTCTCGGAACCGGAATGAAAGCGACTGCTCCTCCACATTGTGATACCGATACAAACACTTGTCCATAACGCTGATCCTATCTGCCTGGGAAAACACCTGAAGGTTAAACAACAGATCCTCACCCTTATTCAGATCAGCCGGAAACCTCGCGTCCACACACTCTCTTCTGTAAAGTTTGTTCCACGGCACATGCAGGAACATTCCGGCAAATAGCAAAGGAAATGCCACAATCCACTCTTTCCTGCTCTCAAACAGACCATCTGGACACGTATTTTCCCTCTGTTCCTTTTCATTGTAATAACCGCAGATGACAAGATCGCTCCTATCCTCTTCCATACGCGCCACGAGCCTCTCGCACATATCCGGTAAAAGCTCATCATCACTGTCCGCAAACTGGAGATATTCTCCCGACGCTTTCTGCATCCCATAATTCCTCGCTGCGGATACGCCTTCATTCCCCTTTGTATAAACATGAAAATTCAAATATTTCTTCTCATACTCCCTGCAAAGTTCCAGGCTTCCATCCGTTGAACAGTCATCCACGATGATCACTTCAGTATTCGGGTAACTCTGTGCCGCTACACTATCGAGACAGAGCGCCAGCCTGTGTTTTGAATTGTAAACAGGTATGATAATCGAAACCACCCCTGCCTTGTACAGATCCGTTTTCATCTATTCCTCCCTTTTTCTTTCCCTGCGCACCATAGTTTTTCCGTTTTACCTCATTCGGATCAATCGGTTTCCCTCGCTTTCGGGTAATATTTCCCTCGGTATTTGCGGTAACTGTGATCAACGTCGATACACACACCATCGTGCGACGGCACACGCTGTTCTTCTGGCGGCAATTCCATATAATTACCAAACACCATGCTCAAATACGTTTCATATCCAGCCGGCAGCGGCATCTCATACCCTTCGAATGGCTTATATACCGCCGACTCAAATATTTCTTTGGGATACTCATTTACCATATAATTGTATCTGACACACAACTCCGTCACATATTCGCACTCACGGATGGGATATTTTGACATATGTCTCTCGCACATACACGCCATCTGGTACCGCCTGCGCCAGCCCGGCGCGAGGGCGAGCATGACACGACCGATGCCATAGAAGAGTTTCCCCTTACTGGTCGGCGCTTCCTGATTGATATAAATCTGATAAGCCAGTCCCCAGAGAAGCTGTATTTTTCGCTTTATACGCGACGAAGGACAGCCGTCGAGCGGCAGAACCTCCAGTCGGATCCCATGCGCCATATCGAGATCCTGCTGCCTTTCTTTGATAAAAGTCGTATCCTCGTCCGTGATCGCCGTAAGCTGCGAGCGGAGAAATTCCGTCTCGCTCGACCGGCTCAGCCGGTACTTGCTCTCATCCATCTCTTCTTTCCACAAACGGCACATCGTTTCATAATCGTCCCGCGGCATGAAAACGTCAATATCGTCATCCCAAGGAATGAATCCCCCATTCCGGAGCGCTCCGATGCAGCAGCCGCCGCAGAAATAAAATAATAGTCCATGTTTATCACAAAACTCTTTGAATACAAGCGTGATCTCCAGACACTTATTTTGGACTTTCTTCAGTTCAATCTGTTCCTGTTCCTTCATATTTCCTCTTTTCTATCCATCTGCTTTGCAAATCACTTGAAAGCAAGCTCTCATTGTCTTCTTTTTTTCACTCATGCGCAGCTCGTAGCTAACGCGTCTATTTCATCTGTTTTGCGAACTTTTATAACTGATCTAGTAACTTTCCTGAAAAGCCGGTGTTTTTCCGTTGTTTTTTCTTGGTGGAATTTACGGTTGACCAACTTTTTGATTGGTCAGCTTCTTTTTCCTGTTTTCTGCCTGTGATTTCTTTCTCTGAATTGGTCAAAATGGAAAGTTGGTCAGGTGGGGTCGAGATTGGTCAAATTATATTTGATGCTCTAACAGCCATTGCAATACATCTTCATACTGCTTTTTATCTGCCGCCACATCCAGTATTATATCTGATAACTCTTTCTGTGTATATTCCAGTTCATACCCATAAACGGATAAAAACACCAACATTGCATGGTTCTTTACCAGTCCATAACATAATCTTGATGCCTTTGCCTGAATGCTCGGATATAATTCTTCCCCACCATAAGATTGAAACGGTGTTTCTAAGGCAGATTCAAGTAGTCCAATATCTCTAATGCCATCGCTGCCCCCCTGTCGTTTTGATAAGTTCCGAATGAAGCATCAAAATCTGTTCCTTTGTCAGTTTAATCATTTTGCCAGTACCTCATAGGCCTCTCTGTTCTGTTCAATCAATCTTTTTGAAACACTCAATATATCTTCATCGGATGCACTGGTATCATCCTCTGCCTTGCTAAAATCAATCACAAGATATCTTGGTACATTGTTCTTGAGAATCACTGCTGTTCCATGTTCATCCACCAGCCTCGCAACTTTGGAAAAATTCTGGTTAGCTTCGGTAATAGAAACTAATGTGTTTGTGTTAATCGTCATCTTTCACCCCTCCTGACGGTTTGATAGTTTTATTATATCCAGTTTCTAGGATAAATTCAACCTATTTTTATATGCCTATTCCCTAGCTTCCAATATATCAAACAAATAATATGTGGAGATTGTGTGCAGATTCTCTCCTATTTCTTTGAATCTAACAATAAAATTTTCTAAATCTACAACAACGTTATCAAACTCATTTATATAAAAATGCGGTACATAATGCTCATCCAACGGATATCTTGAAAAATCCATATTATCTTTTTTTCTTTTCCCATTCTGCATTTCTATCTTTTGAAACAATTCATTTATATATCACCACTTTACAACTTTTATAAGTGAATTCCCTGCCGCCTAACCAACTGCTTTAAGGCTTTCCGGTCTGGTTCAGTGGTACTTTTTCCTGCCAAGCACACAATACCTGCAGCTGCCATGGGAAGACCGCCCCTGCTTCAATACATCCGGCTTAAAATAGCAGATCCAAACGCTGCCAAGCCCCAGCTCCGCGGCCATGAGCATCATGTGGTCAGTCAGAATGGAGGCATCAATATCTGTTGTTACCATGCCTTTCTTTGATCTGCACATACCGCAAGTACAAAGCAGTCATATTGTGGCATCTGATGAACAATACCCTGCGTTACAGCGAACTGCCTATCTATCCGAAGCACAAAATGGCAAGGAGAACTAGACGATTCATTTCATCTGACTTACGATTCTTATATCATGACCGAACTGCTCTAGTCTTGCGAACGCTTCCTTATTTCCTAACACAAGGCTGTTTCAGATCCAGCCGCACGCAATCATGGTGTGCCTTTCGTTTCTCGGGCGGCGGCAGCTGCATATAATCCCCGAACGCCTCCCGCAAATACCCGTCATATCCTGCCGGTATCGGCATCCTCGTCTCCTCAAACTCGACAAACTCTGCCTTTTCAAACCATTCCCTGCGGTATTTCTTTTTCATATAATAAGGTCCCGAGCACAGTTCTGTGATATATCGGCATTCCCGGATCGGATACTTTGTCATATGACGTTTCGCGAAGGACCAGATCCGGAAACGCACGCCCTTTCCACGGAATATACCGAGCAACAGACGGCTCCCAAACGCCATAAGCCCGCCATGTTTTTTCGGCACAGTCTGCGCCCGGAATAACGAATAAACGAGCGCCCACAAGCACTGCATTTTCCGCTGCCACTTTCCTTCAGGATAACCGTCCAGCGGAAGTACATCGAGCGCGACCCCGTGTGGAATATCTAAATCTCTCTGATATGGCTTGACCTGTGTCGTCTGGCTGTCCCGAAGCGTCGCAAAATTATTTCGATCGACATAATCCCTCGTCGTATCCGACAATACATACCGACGTCCCCGCTCATAGGCATCCCAGTTTTTTACAAATATTTCATAATCCTCCCTTGGCATAAAAAAATCAAGATCGTCGTCCCACGGGATAAATCCTTTATGCCGGATCGCCCCAATGCAGCCACCGCCGCAAAAATAACAGAGCAAATGGAATTCCTCGCAGAACTCGACGAATACCTCTGCCATTTCCAAACTGATCCGCTGCAGTCCCTTTAACTCCTGATCGCTATATTCTTTCATTTTCGTCTCTTCCGGTTCCCCGCCCGCTCTTCTCATTCCCTGATCCCCTGCTTTCTTTCCCATGATGTGATCTCCTCCAAAACGGCATTTTTACCAGTCCCACCAATGTCCCCGTCCCGTAGCTGAGATGGAGGAGAAAAAACAGAAACGGGAGCAGTACAAACTGGATATTTCGTTGTCCGTTATGCAAAGCAGACGCCCCGACAGCGGCCTGTACCGCCATTCCGACAGCTAACAGCCAGTATAGTGTCCACATCAGTACCGCTAAAAACGGGTGACCAAACATGGCCAAAATCGTCGTAAACAGAATACCGAGTACAAATCCAAACGGCACAAAATGGTAAAGGGAAAGACACCTTGGACAGACGCCTGCCGTCAGGCCAATCCAGTATCCGTTTCCGTATTTCTGCTGGCACATCTTCACCAGATCCGGCCGTATCATCTGATAAGAAATAATACCCGGCATCAGGCAGAGCCGGAACCCGTTTTGACGTACACGATAATTGAACTCATTGTCCTCCGTTCGCCCCAGATCTTCACGGAATCGTCCTGCTTTCTCAAACACTTCCCGCCGGTACGCCCCGTGAAAAAGGGATTTTACATATGTCTTTTCCCCGCCTCTCCGGAATGGCGCCGCGCTGCTGCCAAACATCGAACTCTCCGCCGCCAAAAGAACATTCTGCCACGGAGACTCCTCCTCTACGATATTCGGCCGTGCCCCTCCGGTCACATACTCCCCGGCTTCCAGAGCCGCCACATTTTTCTCGATAAAATCAGAAGGGATACTGCTGTGCGCGTCGACACGTACGAGCGCCTCGGTCGTAAACGCATTGATGGCGCGGTTCCACCCCCTGCTCAGTATCTTTCCCGGATTTTCCATCACCTGGATCGATCTGAACTCCGCTTCATGCTTCTTTGCAAAAGACTCCATGACTGTCTTCGTCCCATCCTCCGACATACTGTCGATCAATAAAAGTTCTATCTTTTCATGCGGATAACCCTGCGCCAGTATATCATTCAAAACCGCCGGAAGATTTTTCTCCTCATTCCATGCCACGATCGCGATCGAAAGATCCATTGTCCGTTCCCCCCAGTCAAGTAATTAAAATATGTTACGTTTCCCCTTTTGCCGGATCTGCCACAGCACATCGTTTCCTTTACTTCCCTGGCAGATCTTTGATCAGAGGTTTTAATTTCTTATAAATCTCTCGAACGATATTACCCGCGTTGTATATTTTCATAAGATTATTGTTTACCTGTTGTTTGGATTTCGCTTTCAAAACCGCCTGGATGATCTCATCCTTATGCTTTTTATATTTCTTGTCTCTAAAATGCTGTCCAAAGAACGAACGGATCTGCGCCTCTCGCTGATTTGTTTTCGAAGGAGCTTTTTTTATCGTCTCAGTCCGCTTTCCTATTTTAGACATTTTCTTAACATGATAATTGTTGGAAGAAAACATTTCTATCGCACTGTCGAAATCAGAGTCTTTTGACACGATAACATATTCTGCTTTTTTGTCCACTGCCAACAGCTTTTCGAGATCAAAAAGGATCCGGCAGTCCACAGCATTTTTAATCGGCATCTGAACCTTCCTGTAATCAAAGTGAGCCTTTGACTCATTGATACGTTTGTGCAGGCCAAAAGAAAGCGTTTCTGCAGCCTCACTGTAGTAGATGACCACCTCATCCCGTTCGGACAGATGTTCAACGCCGTTCAATCCATCTCGGTTTACATTTTCATAATCCACAAGGAAATATCTCTTATTTCCTTCTTTATTATCATTCATCACGTTCTCCTAAATCATTTACCTAAATCCATAAACTTCTCACAAAAATTTCTAAAACATATACAGTATACACCTTTTCTTCTTTTTCAGCAACCTTACTGTCATTACTGATTCACACTCCTCCTTTCGTGCCAAATAACGGTAATCCCCTTTCCCCGCTTTATTTCCTCCAAACGTTATGATATAATTTATCTATACAAACATACAAATAAACAGATACATACGGAGGTATGAAACATATGATAACCAAAAAATGGAAACATCTCTCCTTCTATTGGAAAAGCATCCTCTTCTTTTCTTGCTTTGTTCTTCTATGCCTCCTCTTGTCACGTATCCCATCGTTCTGTGATTTTTATACAGACCACCTCTTTCCCCTCGGACTTCAGACCTACGGGCGGATCATGGGACTCCTTCCGTTTTCGGCGGGCGAAATACTGATCGCCGTCTTCGGCGTACTCGTACTGCTCCAGACCGTGCTTGTACTCCTCCTTCTTTTGTTCCGCATAAAAAAAACCGGCGCATTTACCGCATTCGTTATCCGGTACTCGAAATGTATGCTCGCCTTTGTACTCCTCGTCATCTGGATCATGACGGCCAACTGCGCCACCCTTTATAATTGCAGTAAATTAGTGGTAGGCGACGGAACAGCAACGACATATTCTTTTGAAGAAATCCGGGAACTCAGAGATTTGATCGTAGAGAAATGTAATACCCTTTCAACCAAAATGAAACGCGACGAATACGGTAATGTCGTGACAGACGAAAATATAAACGAAAAAATCAAAACAGCCATGCAAAAATTATCGACAGATTACCCGAGACTTTCGGGTTACTATCCGCCTCCCAAACCAGTACTCGGCTCCTTTTTCATGTATCAGGCCGGCTACGACGGCGTATATTTCCCGTTTTCCCTCGAGGCGAATTACAATACATACATCAGCGACATCCGCTACCCGCATGTGGCATGTCACGAACTTGCCCATCTAAAGGGCTATATCTACGAAGACGAAGCTGACTTCATCGCCTACCTCGCCTGTGTGGGGAGTGACGACGAGCAGCTCCAATACGCGGGGTATCTTGGCGTTCTCGACTACATTGATTCCGATTACCGCGGCAGCGTGAAGGATAGGGAAGATGTCTCCACACTGAAAATCAGCGATCTGGTAAACCATGACTCCGGCAGCTATACGGACGAAACAAAAAAAGAACTTTCCGCCATGCCGGAACTCATTGATTCTGAAACAGTAGCTTCGGTGAGTAAAGGATTTACAGACGCCTATATGGATTATTACGGTGCCGAACCAAATTACGCCGAGGTAACGAAACTTTTACTGGCCTATTATCATACAAAATAGTCCACATACTTCGAAAAAAGGCTTGCCCTTCTTTCCCAAAACGATTATACTAAAATGTGAGAAAAGCGACAAACATATTGCGATCGCGTTTGTTAGAGGTTGGGAAAAATCAGCGTAAAATATAAATGAGGATATTATGGGGACATATAAAACAGACATTGCCATTGTCATCCCGGCGCTTAATCCCGATGAGCGGATGGTTTCGCTCGTGCGGGAACTAATTGAAGCCGGGTTTGAAAATATCATCCTTGTCGATGACGGCAGTAAAATAGAAAATAGAATATATTTCAAGACATGCAGGGAGGACTATCACTGTCGTCTCATTCGTCATATGGTAAATTTGGGGAAAGGCATTGCCCTGAAAACGGCGTTTAACCACATATTAGACAACCGCCCCGACATTACGGGAACGGTTACGGTAGACTGCGACGGCCAGCACGTCGTATCGGACATTATCACATGCGCCAAACTTGTAATGGAACACCCCGACCACCTGATCCTCGGCTGCCGCCAGTTTAATGATCCAAATATTCCGCTGCGCAGCCGCTTTGGCAATAAATTTACGAAACATTTCATCCGGCTTTTGTGCGGCATCCATGTATCCGACACCCAAACCGGACTGCGAGGCATGTCCAGGCAGCTCATCAATCAGTATTTTGCACAGACGAAAGGAGAACGTTTCGAGTACGAAATGAACATGCTCCTCTGTGCCAGGGAGCACCAGATCCCCATTACCGAATTTCCGATACAGACGATCTATTTAGAACATAATGAAAGCTCTCATTTTAACCCCTTTATTGATTCCATCCGGATCTATAAAGTCTTTTTAACATTTATGCTCAGTTCCCTCTCCAGCTTTATCATCGATATATTACTTTATTACATGTTAGGGTTCATCCTGCGCCCCATCATCGGTGACAAACTCCAGATCTCCTTTTTGGGAATTGAGATGTCTCTTCTCATTTTACTGCGGAGCGTCCTTTCCAGGCTCGGTTCATCGCTGTATAATTTTACTCTGAATAAAAATCAGGTATTCCATAATGATTCAAAGGATGTAACGATCATCCTGAAATATTACGTGCTGTGCATCTGCCAGCTCATCCTCTCGTCCCTGCTCGTGGACAAGGCGCTGACCTTCATCTTCTCCTCGACCATACGAAAATGTATCATAGACACCATACTATTTACGATCAGTTTCCAGATCCAGCGGGAATGGGTATTCCGGCCTGGGAAAAAGAAGGCGGCCTGAAAAGGCGGAAAACGAAAATTTGCAATCCCCCGCTCTTCACATTCGGCCCACCTTGATCTCTTCGAGGGAAAGATCAATATACATCTGGATCTCCTCCTCGGTCATTTTCGTATACTCGGCCAGTTCTGCCACCGTAGCTAGACGTCCCCACTCCTCTGCCAGCACTTTCGTGGCCTCATGGATGAGATTCGTCTTCGTAACGATC
The DNA here is from genome assembly GCA_910589665.1 of uncultured Eubacterium sp. Taxonomy (GTDB): domain Bacteria; phylum Bacillota; class Clostridia; order Lachnospirales; family Lachnospiraceae; genus Eubacterium_F. Next base: position 102,077 of record CAJUTR010000004.1, read on the forward strand.
GTATGTTCCATTCCCCGGCTCTCTAACCGGTCATCTGCCAGCTCGATCATCCTCGAACGCACCGCGCGGTCTATTTCCTTCTTCACATCCGAAATCCCGTCATTCCCGCACAACATATCCACGGTCGTAAGCAGCGTGAGGTTTCCCTCCTGGATCAGATCCTCCAAGGGAACGCCCCGGTTCTTATATTTACCCGCCAGTGTGACGACGCCCTTCAGATGCGCCTCAATCACTGGATGCACGGCGCTCTCATCGCCGGAACAAAGGCGCCGGTAAAGCTCCACCCTCTCTTCCTCCGAAACCTCCTTTAAGCCTCGGAGTTCTCGCCGGTAAAGTGAGAGATACTTTGAATCTTCTGTATTCCACCCAGCATCCGGCCCGTTTTGCGCGATCCCGCTCTCTTTGCTGCTTTCGACGCCAGTGCCGCTGCCTGCACCCGCCTTTTTGCGAACGTGCCCGGCCACTTCGATATTGTGCTCATCGAGAAAATCATACACCAGTTTCAGCTGTGCATCTGTCAATTCCAGATCGCGGCAAAATTTGCCGACTTCTTTCTTCGTGATCCTGCTGTCATTTGCCTTCGCCAGATCGACCAGCGCAAGCATCTGTGCCATAAATTCATTCTGATCCGTCATCCGCCACTCTCCTCATCATAATCAATCCTCACAGACCGAACGGTAAATGCACTTCACATCTTCCGCCTTCAGCTTCACATAATTTCCCTCGGTTTCCTTACCGGCCAAAAGCTTTTCGGTCAGCCTGTCAATATCTTTCGCATCCGCTCCGATCTCCGCAAACGAAAGTGGCATACCGATCGATTTCAAAAATGCTTCGAATTTCTCTATCCCGAGAAGAGCCGTCTCCTCATCTGTGCCGCTGCCTGACTCTGCCTGCGGCAAAACATCCCAAACCCGCTCGGCAAACTGTACGAGCTTGTGCGGATTGATCTGCAGCACATACCGCATCCACGCCGGCGCGATAACGGCCAGCCCGGCGCCATGCGTCACATCGTACAGCGCAGAAAGCTCATGCTCGATATGATGGCTTGCCCAGTCCTGTACCCGTCCAACGCCACACACGTTATTGTGCGCGAGCATCCCCGCCCACATAATATTGGCCCGCGCCTCATAGTTATGCGGATCCTCGATGACACGCGGCGTCTCATGGATCATCGTCTTTAACACCGCCTCGCATAAACGGTCCGTGATCTCGACTTCCTCCGTATTCGAAAAATACCGCTCGCAAATATGTATCATGATATCCGTGGCGCCCGCGGCCGTCTGATACGGCGGTAATGTGCAGGTCAGTTCGGGATTTAAGATCGAGAACTTCGGGCGCAGCAGATCCGAGCCGGCGCCTGTTTTCACACCGGTCGTCTCATTTGTGATCACCGTATTCGTCGACCCCTCCGAACCAGCCGCCGCGATCGTGAGTATCGTGCCGACCGGCAATGCCTTCTCTATGACTGCCTTTTTCGTATAAAAATCCCAAAAGTCTCCATCGTAACAGCTTCCCGCCGCGATCGCCTTCGCTGAATCGATCGTACTGCCGCCGCCGACTGCGAGAATAAAATCACAGCCTTCATCGCGGCACATTTCGATCCCCTCGTAAACTAAGCCGCTGCGTGGATTCGGCTTGACGCCGCCGAGTTCCCCGTACGAAATGCCCTCATCGTCCAGACATTTCACGACCTTGTCATACAGGCCGGATTTTTTGATCGAACCGCCGCCGTAATGCAGCAGCACCTTCCTCCCGCCAAAGCGGCGAATCAGGCTTCCCACATGCTCCTCGGCATTTCTCCCGAAATCAAAATAGGTCGGTGCATAAAACGTAAAATTATCCATATGTTTACCTCATGCTTCTAAAATGTCTGTTTATAAACTGATGCCTCGGATTGCTCCGTTGTTTCACAACTCCCGCAATCCTTCAAACATTCGAAATCCGCTGATTTACTGCGTAAATCGCTTCTTTCTCATGTTTGGCGGGTCCCAAGTTCAAATGCCTTATCATGTAAACATGAACAGCATTTTGACCTTTTGACCCTGGCATCATAAAATGTGCAATCCCGCTTTTTGCGCGCTTTCCATCGTCTCATCCGTCCAGATCGAGGACTGCACCTCGCCGATGTGCGCTTTTTTCAGGAAAAACATACAAATACGCGACTGTCCGATCCCGCCGCCGATCGTGTACGGGAGTTTCCCCTCTAATACGGCCTTCTGGAACGGCAGGTTTTTCCGCTCCTCACAGCCCGCCTTGGCAAGCTGCTCCTCCAACGCCTTTTCGTCGACGCGGATCCCCATCGAAGACAGTTCGAGCGCGATATCAAGAATTGGATAGTAAACGATGATATCCCCGTTTAACGACCAGTCGTCGTAATCCGGCGCCCGCCCGTCATGCGGCTCGCCATTTCGCAGCTTGTCCCCGATCTGCATTAGGAAAATGGCGCCGTACTCTTTTACCGCCAGATACTCCCTCTCCTTCGGCGTTTTTTCGGGATAGCGCTCTTCCAGTTCGGAAGTCGTTATGAAATGAATGTCCTGCGGCAGTGATTTCTTTATGTACGGATACAGGTTTGACATATAATCTTCCGTCTCTTCCAAAGAACGGTACACCTGATTCACTACTTTTTTCAGCGTTTCCTCATTTCTCTCTTCTTTCCTGATGATCTTCTCCCAATCCCACTGGTCAACAAAGATTGAATGGATGTTATCCGTATCCTCGTCCCGGCGGATGGCGTTCATATCGGTATAAAGACCCTCGCCGTGCTGGAACTCATAGCGCTTGAGGGCATGTCGTTTCCACTTCGCCAGCGAATGCACGATCTCAACCTTCCTCTCGCCCTGCTCACGGATGCCAAAGGAAACCGGACGCTCGACCCCGTTCAGGTCATCGTTCAATCCCGTTTCCGGCGGCAGGAACAGCGGGGCCGAAACCCTCGTCAGATTCAGGTTTTCCGCTAATGTCCGCTCAAAAAAATCTTTCACCGTCTTGATCGCCACCTCCGTCTCCCGGATGGACAGCGCCGATTGATATTGTTCTGGTATTTGTATGCTCATAAGCCTTTTCCTCTCTTTTTTGCACATGGTTTCTACAACTCGCAGTTCTTTACCGTTCTCGGGAACGGCACGACATCACGGATATTCTGCATTCCGGTGAGATACATCACGCACCGCTCAAAACCGAGCCCGAACCCGGCATGCCTCGTCGAACCGTACTTTCTAAGATCCAGATAAAACCCGTAATCCTCTTTGTTCAGGCCGCACTCGTCCATACGAGCCGTCAATTTGTCTAAGTCATCCTCTCTCTGGCTTCCGCCGATGATCTCCCCGATGCCAGGTACGAGACAGTCCATCGCCGCCACTGTTTTTCCGTCTTCGTTCATCTTCATGTAAAATGCCTTGATTTCTTTCGGATAATCGGTCACAAATACCGGCCGTTTGAAAACTTCTTCCGTCAGATATCTCTCGTGCTCGGTCTGCAGGTCAGCGCCCCACGAAACCTTGTACTCGAACTTGTCATTGTTCTTCTGAAGGATTTCCACGGCCTCGGTGTACGTCACATGGGCAAACTCCGAATCCGCCACATGGTTCAGCCGCTCGATCAGTCCCTTATCCACAAAACGGTTGAAGAAATCCATTTCTTCCGGCGCATGTTCCAGCACATAGCGAATCACAAATTTCAGCATCTGTTCGGCCAGCATCATATCATCATTCAGATCCGCAAACGCGATCTCCGGCTCGATCATCCAAAACTCCGCCGCGTGTCTGGTCGTATTCGAATTTTCCGCGCGGAACGTAGGCCCAAACGTGTAAATATTTTTAAACGCCTGCGCAAATGTCTCTCCATTGAGCTGCCCGCTCACGGTCAGATTCGTCTCTTTCCCAAAGAAATCCTGCGTATAATCAATCGTTCCATCGCTGTTTTTCGGTACATTGTCCATATCAAGCGTCGTCACCCGGAACATCTCCCCTGCCCCTTCGCAGTCACTCCCGGTAATGAGCGGCGTGTGCACATACACGAAATCCCGTTCCTGGAAAAACGTGTGGATCGCGTAGGCAATGAGCGAGCGCACGCGGAACACGGCCTGGAACGTATTCGTTCTCGGCCTGAGATGGGAAATTTCCCTCAAATACTCAAAGGAGTGGCGTTTTTTCTGGAGCGGGTAGTCGCTGGTGGAGTTTCCCTCCACCGTCACGCTCTCCGCCTGGATCTCAAACGGCTGTTTCGCGTCCGGCGTCTCCACCAGCGTTCCCTTTACGATGATCGCCGCTCCTACATTGAGTTTTGAAATCGCTTCGAAATTGTCAAGTTTATCGCTGTAAACGATCTGCAGCGGCTCAAAAAACGTGCCGTCGCTGATGACGATAAAACCAAATGTTTTCGAATCCCTTATACTTCGTATCCAGCCGCCGGCCGTCACTTCTTTCCCGGCGTATTTTTCTTTGTTACGGAACAGGTCCCGTATACTGGTAAGTTCCATTTTCCTTATCCTCCTGATCTTTCGGGCCCAGAAATCAAATATCCCCTTCTGCCCCTGATTTCTTCTTATTTAGTTATACACCATTTACGACATTTGTGCAAGTCTATCGTACTTCTCCTTCGCTTCTTTTTCTGATTTGTCAAACAGCCGCTCCGCGCGTTCCGGGTTGGCGCGCATCAGACGGTTGTACCGCACCTCGCCCATCAGGAAGTCACGGTAATTGCCAGTCGGCTTTTTCGAATCGAGCGTAAACGGATTTTCACCTTTCCCAGCATTGTCAGGATTGTAGCGGAACAAGTGCCAGTAGCCTGCCTCAACCGCTTTTTTCTCCTCGCCCATCGAGTCTCCCATACCGGTCCGGATCCCGTGGTTGATACACGGCGCGTAAGCGATGATCAGCGAAGGGCCATGATACTGTTCCGCCTCCTGGAACGCCTTTACCGTCTGCGCCATATCGGCCCCCTGCGCCACCTGCGCGACATAAATATAGCCGTAACTCATGGCGATCGCCGCGAGATCTTTTTTCTTCACCTCTTTGCCCGCCGCCGCGAACTGGGCGATTGCTCCGGTCGGTGTCGATTTTGACGCCTGGCCTCCGGTATTTGAATACACTTCAGTGTCAAACACGAGGATGTTGATGTCCTGCCCGCTCGCGAGCACATGATCGAGGCCGCCGTACCCGATATCGTACGCCCATCCGTCACCGCCGAAGATCCACTGCGACTTCTTCGCCGCAAAATCTTTGTATTCCAGGATCGTCTGGGCATGGCTGCTGCCAGAAACGCTGCCGCCTTTTTCCAAATATTCGGTCAGCTCTTTCACCGCCTGCTTATTTTCACAGCCTTCGTCCCATGTCTCGAGATACCGGCTGCATTTTTGTTTCAGCTCGGCGTCGTCCGTCTCCTGTTCCAGCGCTTTTGCCGCTTCCTTTACTTTGGCCCGGAGCGTCCGCTGGCCGAGTTCCATACCGAAACCAAACTCCGCGTTATCTTCAAACAGGGAATTTGCCCAGGCCGGCCCCTCCCCGTCATGATTGACCGTATACGGCATCGCCGGCGACGAACCGCCCCAGATCGAAGAACATCCGGTCGCGTTCGCGATATACATGCGGTCGCCGAACAACTGCGTAGCCAGTTTCGCGTACTGCGTCTCCCCGCAGCCCGCGCACGCGCCCGAGAATTCTAAGAGCGGTTTTTTGAACTGGCTGCCCTTGACGGTATCAACTTTAAATTTCTCAAATACCTTCTCCGGCGTCTCGACATTTACCCCGTAGTCAAACAGTTTCTGCTGGTACATGCTCTCCTCTTTCGAGATCATCTTCAGCACGTCGTTCCGGTTGTTGCCCGGGCATACATTGACACAGTTGCCGCAGCCCGTACAGTCGAGCGGCGAGATCGTAATGGCAAATGTCATATCGTCCATGCCCGTCATTTTCGTTGTCGTTCCTTCCGGTGCCTGCGAAAGTGTATCGCCCTCGAGCGCGAGCGGCCGGATGCAGGCGTGCGGGCACACATAGGAACAGAAATTACACTGGATACACCCGTCCGGGTTCCAGCGCGGGATATCGATGCCGACGCCTCGTTTTTCATAAGCCGCCGAGCCGAGCGGCGCCGTTCCGTCCACATAATCGGTAAAGGCGGAAACCGGAAGCTCGTCCCCCCGCTGCGCATTGATCTTGCTCTGGATGCCATTCACATAATCGATCAGCTTCTTATTATCTCCGCTCACCGGATCTGTGAGGTTCTCGTCCTCTGCCGACTGCCAGGACGACGGGATCTCGATTTCTTTAAATTTCTCCGCACCCGCCTCGATCGCCTTGTGGTTCATCTCGACGATGTCATCGCCCTTTTTCGAATACGTCTTCGTCGCCGCGTCTTTCATATAGCGGATCGCTTCTTCTTTCGGAATGATGCCGGAAATAACGAAAAACGCGGACTGCAGTATCGTATTGATCCTTCCGCCGAGGCCGATCTCCTTCCCGAGCGCGAATCCGTCGATCGTGTAAAAATGAATGCCCTGTTCCGCGATATAGCGCTTGACCTGCCCCGGAAGGTTCTTTTCCAGCTCCTCTTTGTCCCACGAACAGTTGAGCAGGAACGAACCGCCTTTTTTCAGATCCTGTACCATATCGTATTTGTATATATAAGCCGGCATGTGGCAGGCGACAAAATCCGCCTTGTCGATCAAGTACGACGACTTGATCGGCTCGTCGCCAAAGCGCAGGTGCGAAATCGTCACACCACCGGATTTCTTCGAATCGTAGTCAAAATATGCCTGCACATACTTTTCGGTGTGGTCACCGATGATCTTAATGGAGTTCTTATTGGCCCCGACCGTACCGTCGGCGCCCATGCCCCAGAACTTACAGCTCGTCGTGCCAGCCGGGCTCGTCTCCGGGCTCTCCGTCCTCGGAAGAGACAGATTCGTCACGTCGTCCTCGATGCCGAGCGTAAATCCGTTCTTCGACGTATTCTCAAACACGGCCATGATGTCCGCCGGATACGTGTCCTTCGAACCGAGTCCGTAGCGGCCGCCGAACACGGTCACCCCTTTAAACTTACTGTCTTTTAGCGCCGCCGACACATCGAGGTACAGCGCCTCTCCCTGCGCGCCCGGCTCTTTGCTGCGGTCGAGCACCTGGATCTGTTTGACGGTATCTGGAAGCGCCGAGAGAAGATGCTTCGCGCTGAACGGACGGAACAGGCGCACTTTCACGAGTCCGACCTTTTCTCCTTTCGCCGTCAGGTAATCGATCGTTTCCTCTACCGCATCGCACACGGAGCCCATCGCCACGATGACTTTCTCCGCATCCGGCGCGCCATAATAATTAAACAGTTTATAATCGGTGCCGATCTTTTTATTTACCATATCCATATACGTTTCCACGATCGCCGGCAAACGGTCATAATATGGATTTGACGCCTCCCTCACCTGGAAAAAGATATCGGGATTCTGTGCCGTACCCCTCTGCACCGGATGGTTCGGGTTCAACGCTCTCTCGCGGAACGCGCGGACCTCATCCATCGGGCACATTTCCTTCAAATCCTCATAATCCCATATTTCGATCTTCTGGATCTCATGCGACGTGCGGAATCCGTCAAAGAAATGCAAAAAAGGCACCCTTCCCGCAATCGCGGCAAGGTGTGCCACTGCTCCTAAATCCATAACTTCCTGTACATTTCCCGCGCACAGCATCGCAAAGCCTGTCCCACGGCAGGCGTACACATCCGTGTGGTCGCCAAAAATCGACAGCGCATGGCTCGCCAGCGCGCGCGCCGATACGTGGATCACTGCCGGCAGCAGTTCGCCCGCGATCTTATACATGTTCGGAACCATGAGTAAAAGTCCCTGTGACGCTGTGTACGTTGTCGCCAGCGCTCCCGCCTGCAGTGCGCCGTGGAGCGCGCCGGCCGCTCCGGCCTCTGACTGCATCTCGCTCATCACGACGGACTGCCCAAATATGTTTTTCAAGCCCTCACTCGCCCAAATATCGGTGTAATCCGCCATCGGGGACGAAGGAGTGATCGGATAAATAGCAGATGCCTCCGTAAACGCGTACGATACGTGAGCCGCCGCCATATTTCCATCCATTGTCTTTTTCTTGCGGGAAATCGTTCCCTTTTCGTTATTCGCCATAGTCATACCTCTTTTCTGCATAGTCAGGTCCTGATGCTTGTACAAAAACCTGTATTACTTGTAATTATATGCAGAAACAGGAAAAATATGACTACAATCATTCGGAAATCGAAGAACTTACCGCTCGCCCGTCTATGGACACGTTGACGGCGTCCTCCGTCTGTATAGCCGGCCTGGCGTCTGGAAGCGCCACAGTCATCCCGCACTTCTCAAAAACAACCGTATCCGCGTGCCGGATATAATAGGCAGAAGCCGGCAGATTTCCAAACACGTTGGATTCCGGGTACTGGTCGGCAAATTCCGGCGGCGGGGACGGGACGGCGGAGACGCCCCCCTCGTAAATGGCATTGACACCGTGAAAATAAATGTCCCTGATCGTATGTACCTCTCCGCCTGGCGTCCGGTATCCCCCGAGATAACAGCCGTACGGCCGGCGCACGCGTTCCGCCTCGATCCATTCAAAGGTAATCTCTTCCACGCTGCCGATCCGTCTTGTTCCCCAGTCCGGTGTCCGGCCCTTGTCCGCGATAATGATAAAAAACACGCTCTCCACATTCTGTATCGTGATCCGGCGAAAACGCAAATTCCGCACGCGCCCGCCGTCGACGCACTGGACGGCGATGGCGCACGTCCGGGTATCCTTGATCATACAGTCCTCACAGACACAGTTCGTAAAGCCGCCATAGCTGTATGTTCCAAATTTTATGCCGTTCGCCATCGTGCTCACGATACTGGTATTCCGAACGAGCACATTGTCGCATCCGCTCTCATTTCCGCTCTTAAAGCATATGGCGTCGTCATCCGCCTGAATACAGCAGTTCTCGATGAGGACGCGGAAACAGTCACAAATGTCGATGCCGTCCCGGTTTGGATACCAGGTGGAATACAGGTTCAGGTCATGTATATAGAGATCGTCGCATTCCACAACCGGAATCGTCCACATCCCGGCGTCTTTCACATACAGATCGCACAGCTGCGCCTGAGGACAGCCGACGAGCAAGACCGCGCAGACGCGGAGGCTCTCGGAACCGTAAGCTCCCGGGAAATCCCCGCTCCCGTCGATCGTGCCGCCTCCCATGATGCGGATATTTTCCTGTGAATCCGCGTAGATCAGCGATTTCTGCGGCCCCTGCACCATCGTATTCCAGTTCGGATGCTGGCTGCTCAGCCTCACCGGATAGGCGTCGAGATCCAACACCCCTTTCAGGACCGCATCCTCTTCGATATACAACGTCACATTACGTTTTAACTCGATCATACCGGTCAGATATGTACCGTCCTTCAAATACACGACGCCGCCCGACTGCCCGACCTGGTCGATGAGGCGCTGCAACTCGTCTGTCACCACGGTCGTCCCGTCCGCCGCGATCCCCATCTCCCTGGCGTCCAAAAGAACTCCGCCATCCGGCACCGCCTGTTCCACAGACTGGACCGGCCGGGCGTACAACTGAACCCGGTTGACGTACAGGACCCCGCCGTAACTGCCGGACGACAGCACATGGATCGTATCCGCCGGCGCTATAAACGCCGCGTTCCACAACAATCTCTTTCCATCCACAAACAGCGAATAGGTGTGCGACTTCGTATCGAGCACCAGATACACGCTGTACCAGGCATCGCTCTCAAAATGACACAGCTTCTGTTTCTTCTTTCCGTCATACGCGTAGAAATAGGCTCCTTCCGTATCCATCTGTATGACCTTATCCGCATCCCCGCATTCCCGGCCGGCATAAAGCGTCAGGACATTGACGCCCGTGTTATGGATCTCCATTCTGACCCATAGCGACACGGCCAGCTTTCCTTCCTGTGCCGGAAATACGGTGCGGATACTGCTATTTTCCCCGCAGATCTTCATACTGCGGTTTTCCTCATTGGGAACATCTACGCAGACAGCCGTTCCCTGTATGTCCCATCTGTTGTTGGCAGAAGCCGTCTCTTCCCGGAAATCTTCCTGAATGAGATAAGAGATCTGCGTCCTCTCTTCCATTTTTACGTCCGGCTCCCGGTATTGCTGCTTTATTTTATGATCCATATCGTTCCTTTACTCATTTTGCTGTTTACTCACTCAGATTACTTACTCAAACAACTTCAGGTCAATGGCATTTGCCATCGCCTCGTATCCGTCATACGGGTGCAGGCCATCGTCATGCGTATATTCTTCCAACACATTTTTCGGATTTTCCGGATCGGCCACCGCGCTCTCAAAGTCAATGATGCCATCCATCTGCGAATCCGCCGAGCGCATCCAGTTATTGATCATCGTCCTCACCTGCTCGGATCCCTCACTGTAATAATCGCTCGTTCCAAATGGAAGAATCGGCGCGCCGTATACTTTAATGCCATTATCGTGGCAGAGTTTCACCATTTTCTGGTACTCCGGCAAAAGCTTGTCATATAAGCTCGCATCCGGCAGCTTGTTCAGGTCGTTGACGCCGAACAGGATGATACAGTAGGCAACCCCGTCATGCTCCAGTAGATCCCTGGCAAAACGGTCTTTTCCGGCATCGGTCGGATAACTGCCGAGGATAGAATTGGCGCCGATCCCCTCATTGATCAGGGAAATGTGGTTCTTTGACTCATCTGCCTGCAGGCGCTTCGCGAAATAGTCGATCCATCTCGTATAGCTGTCCGGTTTTTTCCCTAAGTAGGAGGCGTCCGTTCCGTATCCGTCCGTGATCGAATCGCCGAAACATACGACCGCCTTACTCTTCGCCGGCGACCAGATGGACACGTCTGCCAGGAAGAACCAGCTCGTCGTCGTTTTCGGTCTCTTAAATGTCTCCTCGGAAACCTGATTGCCCTCGACCTGATATGTCGTCGCCCTGGCTCCCCGGTGGCCCGTTACGTTCTTTTCCGGCGCCGCTCCAAAATAGATGGACACTGCGACATTATCGAGCGCATTGACCGGGAACGCGACCTCGTCCGTCACGATCACCTGTCCCGCCGGAATGACAAACTCCTCACTGCCTCCTACCGTGACCGCCTGATCGGTAGCCGTATCGATCGTGGACTCGTCTGCTTTGACCTGCTTTGCCAAGTGCATCGACCGGATCTCCACATCGCTGTCCCCGTACTGGTTAGAAAGGCGCAGCCTCAGCTTGTCCCCGCCGGTCGTCACACGGATGATCTCGCGGACGGTCGTATCGGGAAGCGCCTGTTTCGGCATCGCGTCCTTCGTCGCATCACATTTTTCCTCTGCCGTTCCCCACGTCGTCACCCATTTGAATGACTGCGCCGGTGTTTCGGATGCCGGCGGCTCTGTTACCGCCGGTGCGGACGATGACGGTGCCGACGGCTCTGATGGTGCCGATGGCACGGATGATGCCCCGTTCGGAGTCACAGAAGAGACTGGTTTTTTGTTATCAGATTTATCCTGTACTGTCACTTTACAGGTAAGTGTCTTCTTTTTCTTACCCAGTTTGTACTTCGCCGTGATCGTTGCCTTTCCGGCTTTCACCCCTCGGATCTTCGCCTTCTTTTTCGACGATTGAACGACCTTCGCGATCTTTTTCTGTTTGGAACCCCATGTGATTTTTGCCTTCTTTGCCGCGTTTTTCAGTGACAGGGTGATCGTTTTCCCCACCGGCACGGTCGCGCGGCTCTTACTCATCTTTGGTTGTTTCGCCGCCATACTTTCCGCTGGGGCGAGTAATGACAGCGCCATCGCCATGCTGAGAACGATGCCGCTTGCTCTTTTTACTGCTCGCATAATACCTTCCTCCTAAAAATAAATGTTTTAAAGACCAATAGTTCACATTACAGCCTTACCAATATTTTAACAGAAGTGCCAGCTTATGTAAAGGAGACGGATTACTTTCCGACGGATTTCTCTCCGACGAAATAACTCTCCGGCGCCCCGAGGCATGATGTCGGCAGCCGCCGGCTCGAATACAATACCATCTTCTGCAGTACGAGCGCCGGATCCTGCGCGTAAATGCGGATGGTATGCGTTCCCCATTCCAGTTCCCCGAGTTCCACACTCGCCGTATGGACATTGTTGCGCACGCCGTTTGACCAGATCGAATCGCTCCAGGCACCCGCGTTATACGACGATTTGATCGTATCGATCACCTGCACTTCGCCTCCGTCAATGCTCACCCCGAATTTCATGGAAATATGATCGGCGTCGACCGGATTTGACGGCGCGAAATACGTTTCCATCTTATACGCGGCATCGTTTGCCAGCATAACTTTGTACTCCACATAAGGTGCCTCGGAAACATCCGGGAAGGATTCGGTCGTCGGAAATACTTTCAGGGCCGACAGTCCCTGCCCGTATCCTGGGATCTTCTTCCACTGAGCTTCATTTTTTCCGGCTCCTGCGTCCGCGTAGTGCTCGGCCTCGATCGAGACGTACCCGTGCGCTTCCACAAATGTCATCGGAGCGAGCCAGGACGTATCGACAACGACGGCTGTGACCACCACAGTGACCTCCTGCCCGTTTCCTTTGATCGAGATCGTCCCGCTGTCGCTTCCAGTCAGTTTGGAAAAGTCTACGCTCACTTTGACCGTGTCCTGCGCGCTCACCTCACCACCCGTCTTGTCCAGCCGGATCCAGTCCCGATCCGCCGTCAGCGTATAGCCAAACGGAGTGTCGCCGCCATTCGTAATATCGATCGTCACCGTTTCCTGGTTCGTGCTCGTAAATTCCGGCAGCGAAACCGTTCCCGTCGTGTACACATTCGCATCCCCTTCGACGCCGACCATCATATTACTTCCCGCCGGGACATCCAGATATTTCGGCGTCGGATAAGCGCCCTGCGGCTTCCACGTATCATATCCGACATGCGCCGCGTTCCTCGCCTGCGCCATCATACCGTCCCACTTGTCGCCGACGCCGCCCGGCATATTTTTATTGTAGGTGCGCTCCAACTCCTGATCGAATTCAATCGCCTGCTCCACGAGTCCCGCGTAAACATTGGCACTCGCGCGCTTCTGTTTGGCGTGCGCTTTATTGAGCCCCGTATAAATCTGCATCCGGTGGATGTTCGCGGACGCGGCCGCGGGATAATAGACGAGCTGGTAATAGGCCGCCTGCGCTTCTTCCGACAGGATCTCCTTATACTTTTCGGCGTCCCGAATGATCGCCCCGGCGTTTTGCAATACCCTTGCCGCCTCATTATAATTCGTGAGGTTATATGTAGAGTCCGTGACGATCTCCGGCTTCTTACTGCCGTTTAACTTGAGATAGCGGGAAACGATGGACGTAATATCCTCGATCCCCTTTTCATCTGTGTAGTTGCCAAACTGCTGCCCGATCCATGCTTTCTCATATTCCTCGGCGCTCTCGATATGGGACGTTCCCCAGCGGTCGAAATCCCAGGCCATATCGAGGAAGTAGGAGATCGGCATTTCCATCGGCTTTAAGTCGCCGACATTCACGATCCAGATGTCCCGGATGCCGTAGTCGTACGCCATCGACATCTGCTCCCACACTTTCTGCAGCTGCATCGTCTGCACCCACTGGTAGGAAGCCGGCGCCCCGTTATAGTCGAAATGATAATACATGCCCCAGCCGCTCTCGCGGTTTTTGTTCGCTTCCGTCGGCAGCGTGCGCACATTACCGTAATTGTCTTCTGAGAGAAGGATCGTCACATCGTCCAGTCCTTCCCACTCCCGCAGTCCGGGAACGCCGTCACCGCCCTGCCAGTACTCTTCTACCTCCTTGTACAGCGCCAGCATTTTCGGCTTATCCTGCAGTCCGTGCTGATTTAATATGTTTTTCTGCTCGGTAATGATCTCTTTGAGAAGGCTGATGTTTTCTTTCAGTGTACTTCCTTCGGGAAGCATCGTCGTATCGCCGTCCCCGCGCATGCCTACCGTGGCGGTATTGTCAAATGCGCCGCGGGTTTTCGCGCCCTCTTCGAAGAACTGCATCAATCCCTCCCGGTTTTTCACGAAATCCCATTCCCCGGTTCCGTAGTTTTTCTTATTGCGCACCCAGTCCTGATGCGCCAGCATCATCGGCTCATGATGCGACGTTCCCATGACAACGCCGTACGTATCCGCCAGTTTTGCGCTGGCGTCCGCACTCTCACTTCCGTCCGCGCCAAACGAGGAATTCCACATGGCCGGCCACAGATAATTTCCTTTCAGACGGAGGATGAGCTGGAACACTTTTTCATAAAATTTTTCGTTGAATTTTCCGCCCTTTTCTTCTTTAAAGAAATTGTTGACCCACGTTCCCAGCGACGGCTCCTCATCGTTGAGGAAAATGCCGCGGTATTTGACCGAAGGTTCTTTGGATACCGTTTCGATCTGCGAATAACGGAACGAGACCGTCTGCTGTCTGGCCGGGTTGACATCCGCCCAGTACACCCAGGGGGATACCCCCATCTGTTCGGAAATATGGAACATGCCGTATATCGTGCCCCGTTTATCGCTTCCCACGACAACGAGCGCCTGCTGGATGCCTGCCACGGGATTTTCCACCACTTCGATCTTATATGTCTCCCATTTCCCCTGAATCGCCGATACGTCGAGTTTTCCCTCGCAGATCAAAAAATCAATGAGCGCATGGTTTCCGATGCTTCCGGCGATCACCGGCGTTCCCTTTAACTCTTCCGCCTTTGTGACCACGTCCATGTCGGCGTCAGCGACCAGCTTCACATCATCGGCCACACAGTCCGCGATGCGTTTCAGTCCCTCATAGTCGGCGCCGTTCTCATCCAAAAAAATCTGCGCGGCCCGGTTCTGCTCCGCCAGTACGTAAACGCCGTCTTCCTCCGGCGCCGCGGAAGGTGCTGCCGGCTTCTGAGACGCCTGAGCTGCCGCTCCCTTTTCTACGGTCACCGTGCAGGTCGCTTTCTTTCCCCAGCCATCTGCCGCATAGGCGGTAATCTTTGCCGTCCCCGCCTTCTTCGCCGTTACTGTTCCGCTCTGATTCACGGAAGCCACGGAACGGTCGGACGATTGGAATACCACCTTCTTTTCGGTCGCGCTTTTCGGTAAAATTTTTGCCAGCAGCTTACACTGTCCGGCGTTCCCGTCTGTACCGCCTGTACCATTGACATACAGTGTCACCTTCCCGGTGTTTAACGTCACTTTTGAAACCTTTTTCAGTTTTTTCAAGACTTTTACCTGAATACGTGCCATCTTTTTGCTCCCATCAGTCGCGCGGACTGTCACTCTGGCTGTCCCTGCTTTTTTTGCCGTCATGACCCCCTGCGAAGAAACGGAAACGACCGACGGCTTGCCTGAGCGGTATATTACCTTTTTGTTTTTTGCCGCCTTCGGCAGAATCTCTGTTTTTAACCGGTATTTGCTGCCCTTCTTCATTGACAGTCTGGAAATTTCCGGCTTGACAACGGAGATACTTCTTACTTTCTTTGCCTTTGTTGCTGCTTTTACTGATTCCACTGTCCAAAGCATACCGAAAGTAGATACCGGCAAAGATACGATCAGCATAAATACCCAAAATGGGCACTTCTTCCTTCCTCTCATACATTTCCTCCTTATCCTGCGCGGCCGCCACATCTTTCTCCTGCCGCGCCAAGCCATTTTTTACTTGCATTATTGCTCTCCTAGTTTTATAATATCACTAAATACGAGCCGCTTCCTTTTTGATTTTGTACAAAAACTTGTAAATATTGCGCTCAATAGTAAGGCAGGGGCAACTATATCCGTAAAACGCATTAGAATGGAGATTATTATGATCAGGGAATTTTCAGAAAAGATTGATTTTAGCCGATTGATTTCGATGTCATCCTATGTTTCGGATTTCCATATCCACAATTTTTATGAGCTTTTTGTTCTGTTAGATGGTGAATTATCATTTTTCATCCAAGATTCCTGTTATCAGATTACGGCAGGAACGCTCTTGGTGATCAACGACCTGGAACTCCATAAAGCAGTAAACCGTCTGACGACACCGTATGAACGGATCTACATCCACATACCACCTCCGTTTTTCCAACGGCACCAAACACCTGAGATTAATCTGTCCGCTTGTTTTCGGAATCGGAAACCCGGAACAAACAATGTCGTTTTGCTGGACGAATCCCAGCTTCAATATATTTTACTGCAATATGCGCATATGAAACAATCATCGGTCTATCCTTTGACAGGCAATACACTACTGATGGAAACATACCTGCTCCAGCTTCTTATTTTTGTCAACCATCTTTTTGACGGCAGACCGGCCGTATTGCCCTGCCTGTATTCGGACAACACACAGACCATCCTTCAGTACATACAAGATCACCTCCTAGAACCGATCACACTTGACGAATTGGCCAAGCATTTATTCCTGAATAAATATTACATGTGTCATATGTTTAAAAAAGAAACTGGAACTACGATATTCCATTATCTTCTCTTGTGCCGTCTTTCAAAAGCAAAATCCTTGCTCATGCAGGGCAAAAACGTAACCGAAACATGTTTTGGAGCGGGATTTAAAGACTATACAAACTTTATCACGTCATTTAAAAAATTCACCGGATATACCCCGAAAAAATTTCAAAAATTGATATCTGCAGGACAAGATCAGAATGATCTTTCCTGACCTGATACAAAACGGCCCTGCTCTTCATCTTTTTGAAAAGCAGGGCCGTTTTTCTAATTTGATTTTCTCTATTCAAACAGCGTCAGATCGATCGCGTTTGCCATTACCTCATATCCGTCATACGGATGAAGACCATCCGCATGTGTATATGCTTCTAAAATATTTTTCGGATTATCTGGATCGGCTACGGCACTCTCGAAATCGATGATGCCATCCATCTGCGAATTGGTCGAGCGCATCCAGTCGTTGATCATCGTCCGCACTTCTTCAGAAGCATTACTGTAATAAGCACTCGTTCCAAACGGAAGGATCGGCGCGCCGTACACTTTAATGCCGTTGTCATGGCAAAATGTTTCGTTTTGTCATTCTCCTGAAGCCTCTTCGCAAAACAATCTACCCATCTCGTATAACTGTCAGGCTTTTTCCCGAGATAATCCGCGTCCGTTCCATATCCGTCCGTGATCGAATCTCCAAAGCAGACGACAGCCTTGCTTTCCTTCGTGGACCAGATCGAGGCATCTGCTAAGAAAAACCAGCTAAGTGTCGTCTTCGGCTCGGTCAAAGTCTCATCTGACACATGGTTGCCAGATACTTGGTACGTCGTCGCTCTCGCGCCGCGGTGTCCCGTTATGTTCTTCGTCGGCGATGCGCCAAAATAGGAAGTGATGGCGATATTTTCCAAGGCATTTACCGAAAAGTCAACTGGATCTGTTACGATCACTTTTCCTTTCGGAATGACAAATTCCTCTGTGCCGTTCACTGTAACGACCTGATCCGTCGCTGTATCGATCGTTGACGCATCCGCCTTGACCTGTTTCGCCAGATGAAGTGATTTCACCGTCACATCACTTTCTCCGTACTGGTTTGAGAGACGGAGGCGGAGCTTCTCCCCGCCTGTCGTCACCCGGATGATCTGCCGCACGGTCGTATCCTCCAGCGGAAGGTTTGGCATCCGGTCATCGTTTTCCTTGATTGAGCATTTTTCCTCTGCCGTTCCCCATGTAGTCACCCATCTATGAGTGGTATTACCGAGACTGCGCACACAAATATCGGTATCCGAAGCCGTGCTGGTTCCATCTGCCAGCCACATACGGAAACCACCAGAGCTTTCTGAAAGCGTTCCGCTGACGGTCACTTCCACCTTCGTTCCCTTCGTCAGGTCATCAAGCTTCGGAAGGGGGATCGTCACCTACTCAATGTCATTCAGGACCACGCCGTTATCCGTCTTCTCACCGCCGGACAGATTTGAAACATCAAGTGAAACCACATCGCGGAATACCATAGATTTGATCGTGATCGTAGTTTCGGCATTCTGCGTAAAGATCTGCAATCCTCGGATACATCCGCCAACGCACTCATCCGTTACATTGAAGACCAGTTTCTTCTCCACTCCGTCTGTTGCTTTGATCTTCTGCGACCAGTCGGGATGTTTTCCTTTATTTATATCGCTAGAGCCGACCGTATCACCATCATACAGCGCATGACCGAGGTTACCTCCATCGCTCGTATAGGTAAGCTCGATCGACTTGTAAGCGATGCCGTTCCAATAACGTTCCGGCAGGAAGAAATCATACGCCCCGCCGCCTTGAAACGTGATCGTGATCGATCCGTCTGCATTTAAGACGTGCGATGCCTTGCTTGGTTCCTCGATATGATAAGAGTCCTCATTTGAAAAGTCAAATTTCACCTGCGAAGGCGGCGTTGGCACTGCCGTCGGCTCCGCTGTCACTACTGGCTTCTCTGTCGGCACCGGCGTCGGTAACGTCGGTCTCTGCGGCGGGTTCAGTGTCGGATCCAGGTCATATTTCGTTGGATTTTTCTTGCCGCAGAACAGCATCGACTTGATCGTGATCGTAACATTAGCCGCTGTGTTCTGCGTAAAAAGCTGGATCCCGCGGATACATCCGCCCGCAAAGTCATCCCCCACGCTAAAGATCAATTTCTTTTCCGCACCCTGCGTATTTTTAATCTTATTTCCCCAGTCCGTATGTTTGCCAGCCTGCACATTGCTCATTCCGGCCGCATTTGCATCGAACAGCGAGTGGCTGAGATCGCCGCCCTCGCTCGTATAGGTGATAACGACGGATTTATAATCCACACCGCCCCACTCGTTCTGCGGCAGGAAGAAATCATACGCGCCGCCGCCATTGAAGGTCAGTGTCATCGAGCCGTCGTCATTTACGACATGTGTTGCCTGAGACGTTTCGCTCTTATACGGATCCTCTTCAAAATCATATTTGCGCAGCGGCGGCGGTGTCGGAGCCGGCTTACTCAATTCAGATTCTGCCGCCTGCATGAACGCATAGTACGACGGTTTTGCCTCGAACGGAGGTTTTGCCAATTGCTCTTGCTCTCCCTGGAACATCAGCGCATGGGATTTCACCCATGACACGCCGTCGTGCATGCCCCACCATGTCAGTCCATTGATCTGGTAATGGTAATCGCGCTGCAGGTTGATCAGCCTCTTTGTCAGGTCACTGACATATTGCGCCTGCACCTCGTAACCTGCCATTTTCTCCTCATGCGGCAGAGGGCTCGGCAGCCTATCTCCATTCTCATCTTTCAGATAAGTAACTTTTGTTCCATTTTCCTCTACTTCCTCTGTATCCCAGCTCGCCACATCCAGTTCCGTGATCTGCACTTGGAATCCTTCCTCGAGAAAACTTTGAAGCGTGCTGATGTAATTGTCCACCGAAGAAAAGTTTCCTCTTGAGCTGACGTGGCTCTGCATACCAACGCCGGCACATACTTTCTTAGAACCAGAGTTAATAAAGTTGATCAGTTCGATGATCTCATTTGTCCTCTGGTATGTGTTAAAGTCATTATACATCAGCGGTATGAATTGTTCCAGTTCGAGTTTTTCCAACTCGTCATAGGCGATCTCAAACGCCCTCTTCACGAACTCCGGCCTCGTATTTCCAAATCCCGGGTGATCCGCATCCACTCGGTTGCCAAAAACAGCAGACCAGTTCTTATCCGGATTATTCGCAAAATACTCGTTCACCACGTCCCATGTATACACAACATCCCTGTAGGCTCCTCCATCCAGCGTATACACATGGTGGATCACACTGCGGATGTACATTTCCATACGGGCATACATCGTCTCCTGCGACACGTATTTGGCATTCTCATCTGTGCTGTAACCCTCTTTAAAGAACCATTCCGGTGTCTGGGCATGCCATACGAGTACGTGGTAACGGATCTTAAGCCCATTCTCCTTCGCGATCTTCATCACCTTGTCGATCGTTCGATAATTCAACTCCGGAACCTGAGATTCCTTATAGCTATCTGGTATGACATAATCCCCTGTCTTCCCTTTCGCTGTCTCTGTACTGATCAGAGGGCGGGACCATGTCTGCAGCACGGAATCCGGTTTCATATCGTTTTCCAGTGAAAGACTGGAATAGTTCTTTTTCACATAGGCGAGTATGTCTGGATCCTCGAGCTGGTTCGGATTGATACACGTTCCTGTCTTTCCAAAAATCGGATCAAATACCTCTTTGATGTTGACGATTTTTAAAATCTTTACTTCATCAAGAAAGAACGTTTCCCCAGCGTCATCCAGTTCAAACCAGATATCCAGCTTCGAAAACCCTTCCGGTACCGTAAGGGTTCCCATAAATTTAACCCATTCACCTGATACCGAAACAGAAGCCAGTTCGTGAACATCCGCATCGTTATCCCCCGTGCGGTACATACACTTGATCGTACCGGAAGCCGCTTTCACATATCCCTGGATCGTATAACTCTCTCCAGCCTCCACTTCTTCTCCGGCCGAATAGACAACGCCATCCGTAGCCGCCGTCCGGTTTGATACCTGCAGGCAGTTTCCTTCTCCGTAGCCATTCTCTACTACTGAAATACTTGCATTGCCCCGTGCGGTAAATCCATCCGTACCCTCTTCAAACGAAGCGTCTTTTACCGTCGTCGGAATAATAACCGGTGCCTGTGATTCAGCCGGCTGTGGCTTTTCCGTCGCCGGTGCCGCCGTGATCACAACGCCCTGTGTCGGCTGGGGCCTTTCGGTCGCCACAATACCAGGTGTCGGCTTTGTGGTCGCTGGAACTGCTGTCTCTGTTCCAGCGTCCGTCGGCTTTGGTTTATCTGTTGCCGGAGCTGCTGTCTCTGTCCCAGCGTCCGTCGGCTTTGGTTTATCCGTGGATGGAACTGCTGTCTCTGTTCCATCGTCTGTCGGCTGCGGGATCTCTGTAGCCGGTACGGGTGTTTTGTCTCCCACAACCGGAGGCTGTGGAACATTTGTCTCACCCCCATTTCCGCCATTTGCCGGCGGCTGCGTCGCGGCAGACGAACCGTCTCCATTTCCTCCACCCGGCTGACCGCCGTTGTTCACAACGGTGGATGTTGTTTTTTTCTTATTTTTGACCGTAACACGGCATACGAGTTTCTTTTTTCCAACCTTTGCCGTGATCTTAGCCTTTCCTTTTTTCTTTGCCTTTACGGTTCCTTTGGAAGAAACGGTTGCCACCTTTTTACTGCTGCTCTTCCATTTTGCTTTCTTTTTCGTCCCCTTCACTTTCAGACGGACGCTTTTTCCCACATACAATGTCACTTTCTTTTTGTTCAGTTTCACCTTTGTTTTCTTCGCCATCGACTGTGACGGAGAAGCAAACATCGTAATGAACAATACCAGACAAAGTACAATGGATGTAAACCTCTTGTTCATTCCATCAAATCCTTTCTATCCTGATTTTCAGTTCCATGCGCTATGATTTTAACGCACCTTAACTTGTTCCAGCACATTGCGCTAGAAAGACAGACTACATTATTCATATCGGATCATTTATTCCTTATCCTTAGTAAGGTATGAATTTTTTTCTCTCCGCGATACAAGGTAAAATTTTCCTATATAATGAGAAGAATCCCAGACGGATGTGGCATCCGACCAGGACTCTTTTCATATGATCAGATTTTCAATCGAAGCGATCTTAAACCTGTTTTATTTATAAAGCTCAACCAGCTTCTGCAAATGCTCGTAACGCGCTTTCGCAGCTTCTTCGGATTCCTTGAACAGTCTCTCCGCTCTTTCCGGGAACGGCTTGATCAGACGTGTATAACGCGCCTCGTTGTTCAGGAAATCCTGATATGTGCCGTCGCCTTCTTTGGAAGTCAGCGTGAATGGATTCTTTCCTTCTGCTTTCAGCGCCGGGTTGAAGCTGAACAGATTCCAGTAACCAGCTTTTACAGCCATCTTCATCTCATCCTGGCAGTGGTTCATGCCGCCCTTTGCGATACCGTGGAGTTCACAAGGAGCATATCCGATAATGAGCGACGGTCCGTTATAAGCTTCTGCCTCCGCGATCGCTTTGACCGCCTGTGCCGGATTTGCGCCGAGCGCGATCTGTGCCACATAAACATATCCGTAGCTCATCGCGATTTCTGCCAGGCTCTTCTTGCCGATTTCCTTACCAGCAGCAGCAAACTGACAAACTTCACCGATGTTGGAAGCTTTCGAAGCCTGACCACCCGTATTGGAGTACATCTCGGTATCAAATACCATCACGTTTACGTTCTCGCCGGAAGCAAGCACATGATCCAAACCACCGAAACCGATGTCATAAGCCCATCCATCACCACCGAAGATCCAAACGGATTTCTTCGCAAGGTACTGTTTCTTATCCAGAATTTCTTTGGAGAGGTCACATCCTGCTGCCGCGCACTTCTCGACTTCTGCTATGAGTGCTTTGGCATCCGGCGTATTCGCTCTCGTGTCATCCTTTGTCTCAAGGAATTTATCAACAGCAGCTTTCAACTCAGCCGAAGCCTTGTCAGAAGCAGCCAATTCTTTTACTTTTTCGATCGTCTGCTCGCGGATCACATTTTGTCCGATGTGCATACCGAGACCGTGCTCTGCGTTGTCCTCAAACAGGGAGTTCGACCATGCCGGTCCCTGCTTTGAGTCTTTGTGTACCGTGTACGGTGAAGTAGCTGCCGGGCCTCCCCAGATGGAAGAACATCCGGTTGCATTGGAAATGTACATCTGCTCACCAAACAACTGTGTGATCAGGCGTGCATACGAAGTCTCCGCACATCCCGCACAGCTTCCTGAGAACTCGAGGAGAGGCTGGTTGAACTGGGAGCCTTTCGGCGTCGTGTCCGCGATTCCGCTGTCCTTTTTACCGACATTGGCAACGAGGTAATCAAATACCGGCTGCTCGTCTGCCTGCGATTCCTGTGGTACCATCTTGATCGCCCCTTCTGCTGCTTTCGGGCAAACGGTTACACACTCGCCGCATCCCATACAGTCTAACGGGGATACACTCATCGTGAACTTGAATTCGCCAGCTTTCGGCTTCATATCCGCAATCTTCATATTCGAAGGCGCTGCTTTTACTTCGTCGTCCGTTAAAAGGAATGGACGGATCGTCGCATGGGAACATACAAACGCACAGTTGTTACACTGGATACACGTATTCGGATCCCAAACCGGTACAGTAACGGCCGTTCCACGTTTCTCATAGGCCGAAGCGCCGAGCTCGAACTGACCATCTGCAATATCTTTGAATGCGGATACCGGAAGGCTGTCTCCATCCATGATCGAAATCGGCTCGAGAAGCTCTTTTACCATCTTCACTACTTCCGGACGGCCCTGAAGTTCTTTTGCCGGAGCATCCGGTGCCGGATTTGCCCAAGAAGCTGGAACGTCTACTTTATGTACAGCGTCAACACCAGCATCAATTGCTTTATAGTTCATCTCTACGACTGCGTCACCCTTCTTCGAGTAGGATTTCTTCGCTGCCGCTTTCATATAATCCACTGCTTCATCGATCGGCATGATGTTTGCCAGTTTGAAGAACGCGGACTGGAGGATCGTATTCGTACGTTTGCCCATACCGATCTCAATTGCTTTGTCAATCGCGTTGATCGTGTAAAGCTGTACGTTATTTTCCGCAATATATTTTTTCGATTCTGCCGGCATATGCTTGTCAAGTTCTTCATCCGACCACTGGCAGTTGATCATGAAAATTCCGCCTGGTTTTACATCCTGCACCATCTTATAGCCTTTTACTACATAAGATGGGTTATGGCATGCGACAAAGTCAGCCTGGTTGATGTAATATGGACTCTTGATCGGCTTGTCACCGAAACGAAGATGGGAAATCGTAATACCGCCCGTCTTCTTTGAGTCATACTGGAAGTATGCCTGAATATATTTATCCGTGTGGTCACCGATGATCTTTGTGGAGTTCTTATTCGCTCCTACGGTTCCGTCTCCACCGAGACCCCAGAACTTACACTCTACCGTACCTTCTGCCGATGTGATCGGAGCCGGTTTTACTTCCGGAAGGCTCAGGTTCGTCACGTCATCCACGATACCGATCGTGAAGCGTGCTTTTGGTGCGTCTTTCTCCAGTTCTTTGTAGATTGCAAAAACAGAAGAAGGCGGTGTATCTTTGGAACCAAGACCATAACGGCCGCCAGTCAGGATCACATCATTCATACCAGCTTCACGAAGCGTAGCTGCCACATCAAGGTAAAGCGGCTCGCCAAGTGTTCCCGGCTCTTTTGTACGGTCAAGAACAGCAATCTTCTTCGCTGTCTTCGGAATGGCTTTTAAAATATGCTCCGAAGACCACGGACGGTACAGGCGAACTTTGATAAGTCCGACTTTCTCGCCTTTTGCGGTCAGATAATCAATCACTTCTTCTGCCACGTCACAGATCGATCCCATTGCGATGATGACACGGTCTGCATCCGGCGCGCCATAATAATTGAAGAGATCGTAATCCGTTCCCAGCTTCTCATTTACTTTCTTCATGTATTTTTCTACAACAGCCGGAAGTGCATCGTAAACTGGGTTACATGCCTCGCGGTGCTGGAAGAATACGTCGCCGTTCTCATGCGAACCACGCATCGCCGGGTGCTCCGGATTCAACGCATGGGCACGGAATGCTTCTACGGCATCCATCGGACACATTTCTTTCAAATCTTCATAATCCCATTTTTCAATCTTCTGAATCTCATGGGAAGTACGGAATCCGTCAAAGAAGTTGATGAACGGAACTTTTCCCTCGAGTGCTGCCAGATGGGCAACCGGGCTAAGATCCATGACTTCCTGCGGATTTGTCTCGGCAAGCATGGCAAAACCTGTCTGACGACACGCATAAACGTCGCTGTGATCACCGAAAATGTTGAGCGACTGTGTCGATACCGTACGTGCGGAAACATCAAATACACAAGGAAGCTGCTCTGCAGCAATCTTGTACATATTCGGGATCATGAGAAGAAGTCCCTGGGAAGCGGTAAAGGTCGTCGTCAGCGCTCCAGCCGCCAAAGAACCATGTACCGTTCCGGCTGCACCAGCCTCCGACTGCATCTCTACCACTTTCACTGTGTTTCCGAAAATGTTCTTCAACCCTGCTGCAGACCACATATCAACGGTGTCAGCCATCGGGCTTGAAGGGGTGATTGGATAAATACCGGCAACTTCCGTATACGCATACGCAACGTGAGCAGCCGCTGTATTACCATCCATAGATTGTTTCGCTCTAGCCATTTTTATAGAATCCTCCTTGTTTTTTGAAGGAAAATGCCATCTTCACTTAGAAGGGGCTTTTCCTCCTTATATTGATTGTATTTTCACTAGGTATCATTTTAGCACTATCATTTAAAAAAGTAAAGGCAAAAAAAGAAGGATATTGTCGAATTTTATGAAGTTTTCTTATATTTTGCGGTAACCATACATCCAAACGCAAAAAATCCGGCAGATCGGGTACATTCCCCCCATCTGCCGGAACATGTTCAAGGCCGAAATATTTATTTCACATGGATTTTCAGCGATGCTTTTTTGCCGTTATCGGTCCTAACTGTGATCACCGCATATCCTTTCTTTTTCGCCGTCACCTTTCCTTCCGGAGAAACGTCGGCAATGGCGCGCTTATTTGATGCGTAAGTGAGTGTCTGGCTCGCCGTGCCTTTTGGCAGCCTTACTTTTATCTTAAACTTCTTTCCAATCTTCAGCGTCTTATTCCGGGCATTCAGCGTGATCTTCTGCGGTTTTTTCTTTACCGTCTCTTTCACCACTGCCTTTTTCCCATTGGAAGCAGCAATCGTAATCTTACAGATCCCCTGTTTTTTAGCTGTGATCTTACCGTTCTGACTCACTTTCACTTTGGCATTGGACGCCTTATACGTAAGTTTCCTGTCAGCGGCATTTCTCGGATAAACGGCCGCCTCTTACTGAACTTTCTCCCCGACGCCCAGTGTCAGCTTCTTAGCTGCAACCAGCACACTCTTTACCTCAATCGGCTTTTGGGGTTCTTCCGGTTTCTTCGTTTCAGCCGGATTACAAAAATATATCATGTTACTTTTTTCTGTCAAGTCAGAACAATTTCGTATTGACAAACGGTATCTTTTTCTGTATTATTGCATCAGGTACTTAATACATTAAGCAAGCGATACATCATATAATTGCAGAAAGGAGGTTTAAGCATGTTATGGGAACTGACAAATGACAGACCCCTGTATATCCAACTGATCGAACACATAAAGCTATTGATCCTTTCCGGCGAATACGAACCGGGCCAGCAATTTCCCTCCGTCCGAGAACTTGCACTGGCCGCTAACGTAAATCCAAATACGATGCAGCGGGCCCTCTCCGAACTGGAACGGGAAGGTCTTCTCATCACCGAGAGGACAAACGGAAGACGAATTACAGGAAACGCTTCCATGATCGAATCCATGCGGGAAGAACTTGCGCTCTCCAAACTGGACCGGCTCAAACGGGAACTAAAACAGCTCGGCATGGCCGGTGACGAACCGATGGAGTTCATCCACTCGCACTGGGATTCCTGTGACACACCGTAACCATTCATTTCATTTTATAGATGGAGGATTATTTTATGATAATATTAGAAACAAAAGGACTGTCCAAAAAATTTGGCGGCCGCGTTGCCCTTCAGGATGTAAACCTTACCCTTGAATGCGGCAGGATCGTCGGGCTTCTCGGCCCGAACGGGAGTGGGAAAACAACGTTTCTCAAACTTCTGAACGGACTGCTCGTCCCAACGAGCGGCCAGATCACGATCGGAGGATACGAACCAAGTGTTATGACGAAACAGCATGTTTCCTATCTCCCTGACAGCAACTATTTTCCGAAATGGATGAAAGTCTCAGAACTGCTCGCGTATTTTTCAGACTTTTTCGACGACTTTGATTGCGAAAAAGCGGTCTACATGTTAAATAACCTTAACCTCTCGACCGATATGAAACTCGCACACATGTCGAAAGGAACGCTAGAAAAAGTTCAGCTCGTGCTGGCGATGAGCCGGAAAGCGAACCTGTACTGTCTCGATGAACCGATCGGCGGCGTCGATCCCGCCACGAGAGATTATATCCTAAATACGATCGTCGGAAACTACTGTGAAAATTCTACTGTCATCATTTCCACCCATCTGATCTCGGACGTGGAAAATATACTCGACGAAGCCATTTTCCTTCAGGACGGCCAGGTCCGTCTCCACTCGAGCGTTGACGAGATCCGGGAAAAGGAAAACAAATCCGTAGATGCACTATTCAGGGAGGTGTTCAAATGTTAACTAAATTAATGAAACATGAATTCAAAGCCACATACCGTACATTCCTGCCCATCTATATCGGGCTCGTTGTCATCACTGCCTTTGCCTGCATAAGCTCACTGGTCATGCGGGATTACCAAAATCCCATTCTCGAGATCGCTCTAGGTTTAGGAATTATCATTGTCGTGATCGGCTATATTTTCGTATTCATATCACCGTACATTTTCCTCTCCCTGCGGTTCTACCGGACGACCGCAACAAGGGAAGCGTACCTTACGTTTACCGTACCAGCTGATACAAAAACCATTCTGCTTGCTAAGTTTATCGTCACGTTCTTATGGACGATACTAACCTCGCTTTTATGGATCGCATCCTTCCTGATCTTGATCGAATGCATATCGGAAGGCCAGGTCGATCTCTGGTATTTCTTTTCCGAAAATAAAACCGTCATTTGGCAGATCCTTACAATGGTCTTCGCCTTTGCCAATAACGTTTTGATGATATTCACCGCCATCAGTCTGAGCCAGCTCGTGCGTGACCACCGCGTCATCGCTTCGATCGGTTTTTACGCGGCCATTTACACCGTCCAGCAGATCATAAACATTATCGCACTGATCCCGTTTATGATCAAGTCGATGAATCTCTTTTCCGCGTTAGAAGCAGAGACGAACGAAGCAACCATGCAGGCTGAACTGATGAGCGAACAGCTGCCAGTTTACTTACTATCGATCGGTTTAAGTCTAGGCATGTCAGTCGCAATGTTCTTTTTGTCGAATTATATGTGGAAGAGGAAGTTGAATTTGTTGTAATGTGAATGTAGAAGAAGATCCGCAGACTCCCGGCTTCTGTTCCTGTTCGAACCCCCGCTCTCGCTTATAAATGCGTAGCGGTGCTAAGGCGACGCAGCCTAAGAACCGACGCATTTATCAGGGGTCTCACAGGAACAGAAGCCGGGAGTTTGCTGCTTTTCTACTAGGGAAGGGGGTGGATAGGGGGTCTCACTCTGATTCTTTGGTGGGGGGATATTTAGTGATTTGATAATAGCATTTTTGCTCGTTCTTCTGGGGGGATTGAAGTGTTTTTTAGTATGTTGTACATCGTTTCAAAATCATCTGACTGTAAGTTCTTAGGTACATTTCTTTGGATCAGATCAAAGACTCTGCTCAGTGCACCGAAATTTCCTTCATGAAATCCTAATGTCAACTTTTCACCGAATAGTGCGGTATTTATTGCATCGTAGGCATCGCAAATGTACACCAGGTCTGTCATATCCTGTTCGCTCATAAAAAATTTCTCCTTTCTCACTCTCTTTGTAATAAGATTATTGGATAATTATCATTTCTTATACATCTACATTAACAATAATTTCCTCTAATCCAGTAACGTTCCTAAAAAAATAGCGTATTTCATTTATATTTCAAAACATTCCTATGCCAGACCTTCGCACAATACGAATACTACACCCACCCCCTTCACCAAATATACTCATCAAATATCTTCCGCGCGATCGGCACTGCATAAGCGCTCCCCGTCCCAGCTCCTTCCACCACGATACTGACGGCCAGGCTCTTATCCCCTTTCTGCGCATAGCCGACAAACCACGCATGGGAATTGGTGGATCCCTCTTTGAACTGAGCAGAACCGGTCTTTCCGCCAGCGCGGTAGTTCGTTGAGCCAAGAGCGGTAGCGGTCCCGCTTTCTACGGTTTCCCTCATATAGCGTTTTAACAGCTTTGCCTCCTGTTCGGTAAGAGGCGTGGCCGCCGGTTGGGGATCAAAGTGTTTGATCTCGTTTTCTGACGTGTCCTCGATGCGGTCTACGAAATAAGGTTTCATCAGGGTTCCGCCGTTAACGGCGGCGGCCACGAGCAGGATATTTTGCAGCGGCGTTGTCAGCGTCGTTCCCTGTCCGATCGCCATCTGCATGATATCTCCGGTTCCTTCCGCCCCTGACGCCTGGAACGCCGCGCTCTTTTGCTCCAGCTTGTCGATCGGCAGCGGCTTATTATAATAGAAGGAATCGCAGAGGCTCGTCCACTTTGCCGCGTCAAGCCCAGCGCCGATCTGGGCAAAAGCAGCGTTACAGGACTTGGCAAAGGCGCGCGAAAGTCCGATCTTGCCGTGGACTTCATTTCCGTAGCACTTGATCGCGTCTTTGCCTTTCCCGATCTTTCCTTTGCATGTGTATTGAAAGGAATCGTAATTTTCATTTTCTCTTATATATTCCAATAATGTGTACAGTTTAAATGTGGAGCCGGGCGGGTACAATCCCTGCGTCGCCCGGTTGTAAAGCGGTGAGCTGTCCTCGGATTCATCGATCAGCTTCTCCCACATGAAATCGATCGTATTCGGATTATAGGTCGGCTTTGACACCATCGCCAGTATCTTGCCGGTCTCTGGTTCCATCACGACGACCGCCCCGCGGTGGCTGCCAAGTGCGTCGCTCGCGATCTGGGAAAGTTTTACATTCAGAGTCGTCACGACGTTATTGCCTGGGTTTTTCTCGCCCTTGAACTCATTGAGGATGCCCGTCATCGGATGAACTGCCGTCGTGAGCATCGTATAACCCTCGGATGCTTCCAAGCCTGTCCTGCCCTGAGACGTGCGGCCGACCGTGTGGGCGAACAGCCCGCTGTACGGATAGCGCCGTGTCTCCTTACCGTCGTCGTCCGTCACCGTCTCCGCCAGCACCTTCCCGCGGTCAGAAAGGATACTCCCTTTTTTGACCCGCTCGGCTAAAAGATCCTGGCGCTTATTTTGCGGATTATTCAAAATAAGATCCGTATCACCGGACAAAAACCAGATCACATACCCAGCCATCAGTACAAAAAGGAGCATGAACAGATAGGTCACTGTCGCCATTTCCCAGTTCATCTGTCTGCTCCGCCTGAGTTCCGCTTTCGGCCCATCCTCCATCCTGTCACGCTGCCTGTTCTCAAGCCTTTTCCGTATCCCTCTTTCGATTCTTTTTCTTCCTTTCCTTTCTTCCTCCCCTTTGTTCGTCTTCCCCATTATCTTCCACCTCTCTTCCATTCAGCACATACATTCCCTGGATGATACTGAATATAATGATCGTTGTCATAATCGAACTTCCGCCATAACTGATAAGCGGAAGCGTCACGCCAGTCGAAGGGATGAATTTCGTCACGCCGCCGACGCACAAAAACACCTGAAAGATAAAGACAACGCTCAGACCAAATGCGGTCAGCTTATAAAACTGTTTTTTCATTTTCATTGCAATATTGACAAACATGATGTAGCTGCTCAGATACACCATGATGAGACAGATGGCAAACACGCCGCCCAGTTCTTCCGAAATGGCGGCAAAAATAAAATCACTCTCGACGACGGGGACGCTGCTAGGGAGTCCTTTGCCTAGTCCCATACCGATAAAACCGCCGGTTCCGATGGCGAACAGCGATCTGGCGACCTGATACCCCTCATTTTGGATCGTTCCCCATGGGTCCTGCCAGGCGTACACACGAGTTCTCACATGCGCAAACAGGCGGTACGCCGTAACCGCAGCGATTGCGCCGCCGGCGAGGCCCGCCCCTAGATAGGCAACGTTCATCGTGGCGACGTAAAGCACCATGATATAGGTAATAAAATAAATGAGCGCCGCTCCCAGATCCTTTTCCACCACGAGGATAACGACATGGACTGCCGCCGCACATGTAATGAGCGCAACATTTTTAAATTTGGTGCTTTTAGCCAACAAAGACGACATAAAAAACACGTAAAATATTTTCACAAATTCGGAGGGCTGGACGGTAATCCCTGCGAGACGGATCCAGTTGCGAGAACCGTACTTTTCCACGCCGATAACAAAGACGAGAAGAAGAAACAAAACACCGGCGATCGCATACTGCCATCCGAGACGCTCCCAGATCGTAAATTTTTCGATCACGAGGGGAACAAACAGGCACACGACCATCGCGGCAGCCGCCAGAATGATCTGATGAACCGCGTAGTCGGAAGAAAGCCGTCCCAGCATAACAAACCCGACCATCATGCACATCATCATATTATTTAGTACGAGTTTGGAAAGTCCTTTATAGCACGCCTGGTATACTTTGATAAACACAAAATAGAAAACAAGTTCTGCCGCCCACAAGAGCACGTACGAAAACGTCATGTTTTCCATGATGAGAAGCGCGCTCATGACTGTATGAAGAAGCACGGTCAACGTCCGCTGTACCGCAAATACCCGGTTTTGCCGCTCCTTATTTTTTCCCACAAACGCACGGAATGAATAAAATGTATACAATCCAAAGATGAGGATGATGACATACCGCGCGATTTCTACGATAAACAGTTCCATTGCCCCAAAACCTTTCTCACCTCGGAGGCATCTTCAAAAGAGAAGGCGATCTCCGGGATGTCCTGCCGCTGCCTGCCTGACGGCTCATGCCAGGATGGCATTTTCTCATATATCTCATTGTAACAATAATGACAGTAATTTACTACCAAAAATTCATCATTCTTTGGAGTGCAGATCGTGTTCTGGCTCTGATCCCACTCCGCGAGACGGCATCCGCCAAGTTCCCTCTTCACACAGCCCTCGGTCATCATAACAGCCGTTCTCCCGTAAGCCATGTAAATGTTCCCGCTGATGCCAAAATCACGGTATACGCGCTCCGTCCGACGATTCCACACATACAGTCCCTCACCTGCCAGGATCTCCCAGTCCCCGGTTCCAGACATCCGCGAAAGAACGGGCAGCGCATCCATAGAATGAACGACCACGCCCGCGCAGTTCCCGGCCGCCAGTTCTGTTCCATACCGCTCCCACCACGTCAAAAACCGTTCGGTATTCTTTTCCCGCAGCACGGCGGGCAGCGAAATGTAATATGATAGATCGCCGGTCTCCTTACTTATGTGTTCCCACATATCCGGCGCAAATCCATCCAGCTTCAAATGAAATCGCGCGCGGGCCGCCGTTACGTCTGCGCAGGAACGAACCGCCCGGATCTGCTCGAGATCCGTCACGCGGATCAACGTAAAGTCCGCATGCGGACTCTCCTCCTTGGGACTGAGACGCTTACGCTTTGCCGGCTGCCCGTTTCCTTTTTTCTCCGTCCGCTCTTCTTTTATCCGATGAAATCCATTACAGATGCACGCGCGAAGCCGCTCAAATCCTTCCCGGCGCAGCGCCGCGATGCTCCCCAGCGGAATAAAAACGCCGTCTGGAACATGCACGTCGAGCGTCTCAAACGCAAACTCACTGCTGCCCGTCTTGTTCAGCCTCTTTTTAATATCCTCCGCGCTGACCGGCCGGCCCTCTGCCCGCTCGGCACATGCACCTGACACTTCGCATATGAACTCCCGGAACGCAAGCGAAAACGTCACCGGCCGGCCACACTCTGCCGTAAACGATCCCTTGATCTTTCTCTGGCTGTTTTTCTTTCCATCTTCGATGAGATCTGAAATCTGCTGCAGCAGCTTATTATTCCTGGTCCGGTACACCTTCTGTCCGACGCGCAGCGCGCTTCCTTTCCGATAGCGCGCTGTCACGAAAGAGGACACATCCGCCCCCTCTTTCACCGTATACTCGTAAACAGCCTGTCCCCGCGGATCCCGGAATTCCAGTACATCCTGCGCATGTGTCCGCTCAGTCAGCCGGTACTCGACCGCGCGGCCCGTTACGTTCACGACCTCCCCGACGCAGACGCCAAAATGCCCGTTCCGGCTCGTATCGATCATGTGTTTTTTTGACGGTTCAAACAGATACCCCTGGCAAAAACCACCCCGGTTATAAATGTCTGCCAGACGCCTCACATCCCGCCTGACTTCGGCATCTGTCTTCGGCACACCGGCGAGATACGCATCGGCGTAAAGCCGGTATAAATAGGAGGTAAACGCCGCATAGGCCGGTTTTTTCATCCGCCCCTCAATCTTAAACGAATCGGCTCCCGCTTCGATCAACTCCCCGACGCGCCCGAGTGTGCACATATCTTTGGGACTTAATATATACCCCCCATCCCTTCCATTAACCGTATAGGGAAGACGACACGGCTGTGCGCACATGCCCCGGTTCCCGCTCCGTCCTCCGATCACCTGGCTCATCTGGCACTGCCCGGAATAGCAGTAACAGAGCGCTCCATGAACAAATACTTCCAGCTCAAGATCGGTCTGCTTCCTCATGGAAGCAATTTCATCAATCGACAATTCCCGCGCTGGCACGACCCTTGTGACGCCATACGGTTTCCATTGATCGGCCCCCGCGCCGGATACGATCGTCATCTGGGTACTGGCGTGAATGTCCAGTCCTGGAAAATTCTCCCTGATAAAATCCATTACGCCGAGATCCTGAACGATCACGGCATCTAACCCCGCTTCATACAGCGGGGCGATCTGGGCATAAAGACTACCCTCCAGCTCGTCCTCAGTCAGAAGGGTATTGACAGTAAGATATATTTTTTTATCTTGGAGATGCGCAACATCCAAAATACCGCATAACTCCTCCACCGTGGGATTGTCCGCAAACGCCCTGGCGGAAAAACGGTCCGTCCCGGTATAAACAGCGTCAGCACCGCTGTAAACGGCCGCGTAGATCGCTTCCTTTGACCCGCCCGGCGCAAGAATTTCAATCTTCTTCATCATGATTATTTTTTCCGTCTGTTCTTAGACTCCAGGTCTGAAATACGTTTCTGCGCCTCCGCCAGTTGTTCTTCCAGCGATGCGACCTTAGTCGTATTATCCTCATTTTTTACATTCAATTCCACTATTTTCTTTTCGGCATCATCCAACTGCCCCTTCAGCTCGGCCTTGCGGTTGACGACATCGTCCGATTTGCTCTGGACTTCCAAAACCTCATGCTTCATATCCAAAACCATCTGATCCTTGCGTTCGTTGTCACGCACGAGCGACTCCATTTCCTTCTTCAGCTTAAAATAATCATCCGCAATGTTGATCGCCAGAAGAATGTTGCGCAGATCAAGATCGAGGCTGTAATAGTAATCCTGTTGTTTAAACTCAGCGTATTTGCCATTTATGTATGTCGCCACTTTCTGCAAATAATCTTCACTCTCAAACCCGCATATCGTATAGCGTTTTCCATTTATGAGCACTTCCACGTCATGTTTACGTTCCATCTTTTATCCCCGTTCCTTTTATCATCTGCTGACTGCTTACTACTCGTTACTGACTTAATCTGCCCTCATTTTACATGAAATTTCGCGTTCCGTCAAGAAGCAGCTCCTCAAATCCGCGGATGGCAACGTCCGCATCCCGCACAATATCGGCCCACGAATAAGCCGATTTGTCCTCGTACACGCCGACCGTATAAAAGCCGCCCTCTTTCGCCGCCAGGATACCCTGATGGATATCTTCAAATACGACACATTCCTCAGGCACACATCCGATCTTTTCGGCTGCTCTTATGTATATATCGGGAAATCCTTTGCCCCGCGCAACCTCTTTCGTCTCGGTAAACGCCTGGAAATAATCGTAAATCCCATTTCGTTTCAAACACATTTCAAACAGTGACGCATAAGAAGCCGTCGCCACGCCGAGCCGGATACCATCCCGCTTCAACTGCTCCAGAAGCTCCCTGACATACGGCTTGATCGCAACCTCTTCATGATATGTTCTGGCCGCCATGTCATTCCATTCGCGAATGATGTCTTCTTCCTGTTCCTCAAGCCGGAACCGTTCGATCGTATACCTCGCCGTCTCCCGGAATCCCATAGCCGCGATCGCTTTCTGATAATCCAGCGGCACCTCAAATCCCCGGCTGCCGAGAAAATCGGTATCGACCTTATCCCACACCCACATCGAATCCAGCAGCGTCCCATCCAGGTCAAAAATAGCTCCTTTGATCTTCATTTTCATTCCTCGTTTCCATCTTTCATACACACGGTCCGCCTCTCACGGGGACTTTTGTAACGACAGTTTCGGTATGATCTCATCCGCGATCCTTTTATGCCCCTCCCGATTCGGATGAGGATCGATCTCTTTCCATGAAATAACCATATTGATCAATTTTTCATCCGCCTGTTCAAAGGCCTGCTTCACGTCCACCAGTTCATATCCCTCATCCCGTTTCTCTACATCCCCGCTGTTCATAGAATGGAACACGCTCTGCACTTCTTCGGATACGAACCCTTCATTCATCTTTACGATATATGTTTCCGCCATCTCATCGATCTGTTCGGAAAGGTCGAATGAAATATCGTTGCACGGATTGTAAATATTATTGACAAAAAGCTGTGCCTGAGGCGCCTGTCTGTGGATCATGTCTATGATCTGCGGGATGTTCTTCTGAAACCGTTCACAGGCTTTCGTGAAAATCTCGTCTCCGTGTTCCTCAAACTCCTGAAAATCCATATCTGCCGACAAATACTGCAAAAGATCGTTCGATCCGATCGAGAGTGTGATCAGATCCGCCCGGCAGATCTCCTCCCTATACTTCTCATACTGGTCATTGTTTTTATTTGTAAGTATATCCAAAAGCTGCTCGCTCCGCAAACCGTTTTTCCCCAAATTTGTCAGTCTCACCGCGCCATACTGTTGTTCCAAAAAACGCGCTACCCGTCCGACATAGGATTCCGTATCAACATCATCCAGGCCGTATCCTTTCGCAATGCTGTCTCCCAGCGCTACGTAATGGATGATCTTATGTTCATAATCACCCGATTTCGTCTCCGTTCCCGGTAGAAAGACGATAAAAACGAGAGCGACGATAAAAAATACCCTGACTATTTTCATGGCAGACCTCCACAAGACATTTTCCTGTAGTAGTCTGTCCCATACAAATACAATTATTCTTTTATCATGGGGTTGAAAGAATTGTCAATATCTGAATCCGTGCGGCATCGTTTCGCCGGTAAAATTTTGGAAATACCCGAGTACGCCCATAAGTGACGGATAGATCTCATATGCCAGATCCGCCATCTCTTCGTCCGGTTCCATAAGATCCGGAATCATAAAAACCCGCAGTCCGGCAGCATGCGCCGAGCGCACGCCGTGAAACGAGTCCTCGACGGCAAATGTCATCGCCGGATCGACACCCAGTTCGCGGCAGGCGCGTACGTATATTTCCGGGTGCGGCTTACTATAGGTAACCATATCGCCGCCGATGATCACCTGAAAAAATTTGAGGAGCCCAGCCTGTTTAAGCTCCTGCTCGGCTGTCTTCCTTCGTGTCGAGGTCGCAAGTCCCATCTGATAACCGTTCACTTTCAGAAAACTGAGAAGTTCTCTCGCGCCCCGCTTCACCGGAATGCCATTTGCGTCCACCTTCCTGCGAAATACAAATGACGTTTCTTGACGAAATTTTTCATAATCCAGATCTTCCCCAAAATTTCCGCAGACGATCTGCCTCGTCTCCGAAGAATTCGTCCCAATACACAAACGGAACACCTCCTCAATGCCGTTCAGACCGTATTTCTCCCCGACCACCTTCCAGCATGACAGTACGAGCGCCTCCGTATCAAACAGGAGGCCGTCCATATCAAAAACAACCGTTTTATTCATCCTTATCCTCCAAATGTGCAACGTAAACGACTTTTTCCCTGGCTTTTCACGCTCGCCTTACGGCAATTTATACTGATTTTTATACGCCATATATTTTTCATGGAACGGCGTATTTTTCCCTTTGTCCAGCGTATCGAGATACCCGTGCGGATCAAACGAATCCTCCCTGAGCTGTATGACACACACGCCGATGTTCGAACAGTGGTCGGCAACTCGTTCAAAATTCGTAGCCAGATCATTGAGGATCAAGCCGGCCTCGATCGTACATTTCCCATTCTGAAGCCGTTTGACATGACGTTTTTTCACTTTTTTGTTCAGGCGGTCCACGACTTCTTCCAAAGGCTCGATCTCATTTGCCGCATGTATATCCTCATTGGTAAACACCTCTACCGCAAGATCTAAAATATGTGTGACAGCCTCGGAAAATACAGCCACCTCTTCAGACGCCTTATCGGAAAACCGGATCTTCTTTTCCTTTTTCTTTTTTGCCGTCCCCCAGATGTTCACCGCATGGTCGGAAATACGTTCAAAATCACTGATACAGTGAAGGATCATCGTCAGCGTACGGCTGTCGTTTTCCGATAGATTTTTCGCGCTCAGTTTCACTAGATAGTTTCCGAGTTCATCCTCATACCGATCGATTTCATCCTCGTCAGCGGAAACTGATTTCGCTACTTCCTCGTCGTAATGATCGACCAGGGACA
Organism: uncultured Eubacterium sp.; assembly: GCA_910589665.1. Classification (GTDB taxonomy): domain Bacteria; phylum Bacillota; class Clostridia; order Lachnospirales; family Lachnospiraceae; genus Eubacterium_F. The sequence goes on from CAJUTR010000004.1 coordinate 139,414, forward strand.
CGGCATTGATCAATGTCGTTTTGGAAAGCTGCGCCATCGCCGCGGCTACCTGCCGGCACCTCTCCACCGCAAAGGCCGGCTGCTCTAAGAAACGCTCATCGAGCAGCGAGAGGATCTCATGACGCCCGCGCTCTTTCTCATCCTCACGGATCGACTGATAAGCAAGACGCTCTAGTCCTTTGGCAAACGGCAGGAGAACGATCGTCGCCACGATGTTAAATATACTGTGCATAACCGCAATACCGGCCGGTCCAGCCGCCTGTTCTACAAATTCAAAATAGAAGACCGCGTGCAGGATATAGAATGCGATCATAAAGAGCGCCGTACCAAACAGGTTAAAATAAAGATGGACGAGCGAAGCCCGTTTCGCATTTTTATTCGCGCCGATCGCAGAAAGCAGCGCCGTACAGCACGTACCGATATTTTGTCCCATGATGATCGGAAATGCCGTTCCGTACGTGATTGATCCCGTAGCGCAGAGCGCCTGCAAAATACCAACCGATGCGGAAGAACTCTGGATGACCGCCGTGAGGACAGCTCCAGCCAGCATGCCAAGGATCGGATTGGAAAACATCGTCAGGATATTCGTAAATTCCGGCACATCCGCCAGCGGTTTCACCGCCCCGCTCATCGTATCCATTCCAAACATCAATATGGCAAACCCTAGCAGGATCATACCGATGTCTTTCTTTTTCTGGCTTTTTAAAAACATCACAAAAATGATCCCGATCACCGCGAGAACTGGAGCGAAATTCGATGGTTTTAAAAACTGCATGAACAAGCTGTCACTCTCAATCCCGGATAAACTTAAAATCCAGGCCGTCACCGTCGTTCCGACGTTCGCTCCCATGATGATACCGATCGCCTGAGAAAGTTTCATGATCCCAGAGTTGACAAACCCGACAACCATAACGGTCGTCGCCGAAGACGACTGGATCACGGCCGTGACAAAAATGCCTAAAAATACTGCTTTCACCGGATTTGAAGTCAGTTTTGCGAGAATCCTCTCAAGCCTGCCGCCCGCAATCTTCGTCAGTCCTTCCCCCATCGTATTCATACCGTATAAAAACAGGGCCAGGCCGCCTAGCATCGTAAGCACATCAAAGATCGTCATTCTTTTTCTCCTTTTTCATGTTCTTCATTCTAATTGTTTTATTTTTTACATTGCTGCGCTTTTTTATTATATCACATCATTCCTTTTCAAGAAAGAAAATATTTATAAAAAGAAATAAGCATCACATCGAACGTGGTGAATGCTTATTTCTATCTGACCCAGTAATCAAACGTTTTTTGTACCTTAACATTTCAGCTCCGCGGGCACGATGTTCCCCTCACCGATCACGTGCCCATAGTTATAAATTAAAAACTTCTGCGCCCGGTACCATATGATATTCCGTTCCCCGCCCTGATCCTGAACGGGGACTGCGATCATGCGCACTCTCGCCTTCTTCCAAAACAGGCCGTAACGCTTTTGGATCCGAACATACAAGACCTCACTGATCGGGGTACCATCCGCGGCAAAAAAACGGACTGGAAAAATCATGTTATTGATCAGACGGAGCCGCGGCAGTCCAATTCCTCCCTGACGGATGCTGTACCAGCGAATCAACGCCCTCCCCAGTTCAGGTTCCGAAGCACACTTTCGTTCGCCTTTTTTGAACAATGGATAGTAACGAGATGTTACCACATAAACAAACTGGATGGCTATGCAGGAACATCCTCCTATCCCATAAAGATGTGGTCCCTTCGAGAAGCTTCGAAGCACAAAGAGTATACAGAAATATGTTCCGACTGTTAAAACGATACCTACATCAAGCGAAAGATAAAGCTTTGTTTTACCATCATACTGCTGAGCCTGTGTTGTATCCACACTCTCCGCACACCACGGACACTTCGACCACTCAATTGCCTTAAAACCGAACATGCGAAACTCCCTTCTAGATCATTTTAAATAATCTTCGTGACCGTATTCACTTCCCAATTGGATATAGGATGGCTCATTTGTTCCATTCATAACAAATTCAGCGATGCTTTGCTTGATCTCTGATTCTTTCATCGGATTTTTTACTCCCCTCTGAATACAGACATGAATAATATCATCCCCCACACAAACAGTTGTATTCTTCAGTGCAGAAACAATATTAATCGCGTCAATTGTTTTCAAAATACCTATGGCAAGATATTTTTGTGGTTTTGCCTTGGCATTTCTTTCAATATAATCCGCACATAAACCTATGGTTTTCTTTACACCAAAACCAGCCTTATCCATATTTTCATATCCCTCCCATTCTGTTCCGGCAACTATAATATCCCATAGATGTCCGAGTGGCTTACAACATTGAGATATCCCCATTCCTGCCAACACAGAATAGAATCCATCATACCACCCCAAGCTCCCAAGAGTCACTTTACTATGCGTAATATATACCGCTCCCTGAACCTTATACCTTTCCCCTTTGCACACCCCATTTTTATCTGAATACGCATACTTATTTTTGTACTGGTCTTTTTTACGAATCTTCATCATTTTATTTAATAATAACTTTTCATTTCTACATAAATTTTCGTACCCCTTTTCTGTCCGCAAGGCAGCATAGTACGAAAACATAGCTGCCAAACAAAACATTGACTGCTTATCTTCCACCGATAAAATATTTTTGTCCTGCATCTCCGGGCGTTCAAACTTATAACCACACTTATCACACACATAATACGTATCCTTCAAAGTCAGCTTTCTGTGGTTTGTAGCTTTCCCTGGCTCCCTTCCGCCGCAATATCCATGCCACGGATAGGGATCATATTTATCTGATAATCCATCATGATCCGTATCTTTCACTTTAGGGTTACTGCGCAGCAAAAAGTATCTTACCTTTTTTACTTTTCCAATTTGGATTGTTTTATTCAGATACTTCATTTGTCCAAGAGCAGACGAGTAATCAAAGCCATACTCTTCACCATCCGTAAGACCATCTTTATCCGTATCTGCCTTAGATGTACTGGTCTTTATCAATTTACCATTTGGCAGGCGTACTCCATTTTTTTCAAAGATATCATAAACCCCGTCTTTATCCGAATCTGTCGTATCTATCTTATCCAATGAAACATTTTGGATTTTTGCAAATACCACTTCGATGTCAGCTGTCGTGGGACAATGATAATATTCCCCGCCTGTTACGTTAGCATATTTTTTCAAACTTTCACTATACTTTGCACTTCCAACATTAACAGTATATATATGAATTCCTTTTTTTACTGCACGTTCCGCAACTTCTTCTTCATATTTTAACTGACCGTCACTAATAAGAATAATAACCTTGTTTGCATTTTTTCCATCTTTTAACGCCGAGATTGATTTTTTTAGTCCGTTTTCTATATCGGTCCCATTCTCATCTGCAATTGCCAGCTCTTTTATTTTTTTCTGTAATTCCGTCTTAGATGTATCTAACTGGCTAATAAGTTTTGTCGTTCCACCAAAACTTACTAGACCTCCCCTGTCTTTTGATGCTTGTTCACTTACGAAAGAGGATAATGCCTTCTTCGCTGTTTTTAACCTGTCATCAATATCCATGCTTTTTGATGTGTCCACGGCGTACATAAAATCAAAATAGGCACACTTTCCCCTGTAATCAATTTCTTTTGACCATGTTTCAAACCAAATCTTGCGATCCACAAGCATATACTTGGAAAAATGGGTTGTTGTCAATGTAACAATATTGTTTTCTGTATCAATTTCAACCTTTTCCTGTAGTTCATACCATTGACTGGCCTCATCGTACCATAACACCCCTAAATCCTCTTCCTTTGTTTCCTTCAACTTGTTTTCATCATAGTAGAACTTCACTTTTGCCTCATCAAAATCCACTTTACTTGTAAGTTCTATCGGAACACCGATCAGTCCCTCTACATCTGTACTCAATAAATCAACATTGTAAATATTTTCAATCATTACTTCATTGCCAATATATCCATTTGTTTTCAAAGACACACTGACATCTTTCAGCTGCTCAGATGGATCATCCATATTTTCTGTTAATGTCTGATACATTTTTTCATCCGGATCCTTCACCCCGTTACCATCCGTGTCCTTCAATAACGGACTGAAACCCATCGCCACTTCGTCTCCGTCTTTTAACGTATCTCCATCTGTATCTTCTTCCAACGGATCCGTTTTATAAGAATTTATTTCTTCAAAATCATTCAAACCATCTCCATCGGTATCCTTTTCAAAAGGATCGGTTCCAAACTTATACTCCTGGAGATTACTTAATTTGTCTCCATCAAAATCTTCATCTCCATCCGCAATCCCATCGTGGTCTGTATCCGCCAATACGGGAGAAGTTTCCAATTCGCAATACTCGTAAGCATCCGGTAGACCATCTTCGTCCGTATCCGCCTTTTCATAATCCGAACCTATTTCTAATTCTGTTAAATTAGAGAGTCCGTCTCCATCTGTATCTGCCTGTTTAAAATCTTGAAACGAAATGTGCCGCATAAATGTATTTTTAATTGTGTCCCCCTTCTTTCCACCATCACCCATGACACCAATTGTTAAGGATTCTCCACTTTTAATATTAGAATTAAACCCTTTATTTCTAATATGGTACTGCCCCTCCTTCTTTTTAACTAGATCGGCACTCCAGTACCATGTAATGTCCCTGTCAAAATCAAAAAACAGTTCCCAGTCCTCAATCGTTTCCTCGCCGATATTCTTTATCGTTATCTCTCCTGTAAATCCCGAATTCCAGTCACTGTTCTCTTTATATGAAATCTCATACCGGTCTTCCTGAACATCTGATACAAAATTAACAATCTGGAAATTAGAAGGCTTTGCTATACGATCCTCATAACTAGCCGTAAATCCAAAACTTTGTGATGCCCCCTTTTCAATATCCTGATTCCAGTCATTGTTATCTATGAAATAGCAATCACCATCACTGTAAATTATTTGTGCATTCCATATGTTTTCTATTTTAAAATCCGAATTGAAATACAAACTCCAGTTATGAATTACCTCTTTTCCCGTATTGCGAATCGTTATTTCTCCATTAAAATGTCCATCCCATTCAGAAGATATTTTAAAGGCCACCTCATAATCGTTTCTTTTTTCTACAATACCTACCGCCTGTGTCGTTTTTGCATCCGCTTTCATATTTACCATACTAAAATCACACAATAAAAATGCGAAAACCAATACCACTGCAACAACTTTCTTTATCACGATACCTTCCTCCTTTTTGCTATTTGAATAATTGCCTGCATTTGTGTTTATATCATACCATATATTCCCAATGTCGTCCATAAAACAATACTTATTTCTAAATATTTTTTCACTAGGAACAATAGTTTGTACTAAGGCACTTATGATTATACCTATAATTAAGCATCCGTGCCGATCCATCACTAACTCCAACACAATGCCATCAAAGGAAAAGATCAATCACTTCAACGCTATGGGCAATTCATGGTATAATGAACAAATCCAAAAAGAGTGCGAAAAGCACTCCATTTTTGTTCTTTTCGCACTCCTTTTTCACATTTAATCCCAGTAATCATACGCCCCCTTCAAAAACGAGAGAGATCCAAATATGAAAATGACCGCATCCCTATGCTGTTTTGCCAGGTCGAATGCTTCTGATAACATCCCGCACGCAACCGCTCGATCCGCCGCTTTTTCTGCCTTCGCTGCCTCATTCAGCGCACATGCGTTCAACACACTTGCCAGCTCTTCTGCCGCGAGCGCGCGCTCCGACGGCGGCGTTACCGTATAAATCTGGGAAAAGGTGTGTCCGATCATCTTAGCCATCGCGTGATAGTCTTTGTCCGCAAACACGCCCATAACAGCTACTTTATCTTCTGTTTCAAAATAGGTATTTACGGATCGCAAAAAACCGTTCATCCCGTCTGGGTTGTGCGCACCATCTACCACGACGCACGGCATCTCGCTTATGACTTCAAACCGCCCGCGCCACCTCGCCCCCGCCAGTCCGCGTCGGATCTCATCCTCTGTCAGCGGAGAATGCCCCGCTGACGGAGCATGTAGCATTTCGGCACACTCGATGGCCAGGCACGCATTTTCCACCTGATACAGGCCGGGCATCGAGATCCGCAAATCCCGGTACTGCTTATAATCAAACCGCGTACCCGAAAGCGTGCTCTCTCTGATCCGGATGTTCTTTTGCAGGACCTCACTCCACTCACAGCCGCGTTCACGACACTTATCCGATAGACAAGCGGCCGCCGCCGCATCGTGCTGGCACATGACGACCGGCACATGTTCTTTTATGATGCCCGCCTTCTGGGCGGCGATCTGCTCGATCGTATCACCCAAAAACTTCATATGATCCATCGCAACCGGCGTAATGACAGCACACGCCGTCGTTGTAATGATATTCGTCGCATCGAGAAGACCACCCATACCCGTCTCGAGCACGACAAGGTCGCACTGCCAGTCCGCAAACGCCAAAAACGCCGCGGCCGTCTCGATCTCAAATTCGGTTGGAATGCCATCCCCGCACCTCTTCATCTGCTCGACCACCGCAAGAATAGCTGTCAGATACCGCGCCATCTCCTCTTCTGTTACATAGACTGTTTCGCCGTCCTGCTCATACCGGATGCTCTCTCTCTCTGAAAAAACCGCCGGCGAGACAAAACGCCCTACCTTCCATCCGGCGGCGGCATACATCGAACTGATAAACGCCGCCGTCGAGCCTTTTCCGTTCGTGCCCGCCACATGGATAAAAGAAAGCCCGGCCTGGGGGTCACCGAGAAGCTGCATCAGCTTCCTCGTGACCTCCAGCCCCGGCTTGATCTTCGCTCCCACCTGAATCTGTTTTACATATTCCGTTGCTTCCCTGTAGTTCATAGCAATGCCCTATCGTTATCGAAATCTTCTCCGCTCACATCCGCAAATTTATGAAGCAGGTCATCAACGGTCAGTTTCTTCTTCTCCTCGCCCGCTATATCTAAGATCACTTTTCCGTTATTCATCATGATCAGGCGGTTTCCGTTAGCGATCGCATCCTTCATATTATGCGTGATCATCAGCGTCGTAAGGTTATCTTTGCGAATGATGTTATTCGTCGTCTCCAACACCTTTGCTGCCGTCTTCGGATCAAGCGCCGCCGTGTGTTCGTCGAGCAAAAGAAGCTTTGGCTTCTTGAGCGTCGCCATCAAAAGCGTTACCGCCTGTCTCTGTCCGCCAGACAACAGGCCGACTTTCGAGGTGATGCGGTCTTCGAGTCCCAGATCGAGTATTTTCAAAAGTTCCCGGAATTCGTTTTTTTCTTTTTTCGAAATCCCGCTCCGCAGTCCGCGCTTTTTCCCGCGCCTCGCCGCCAGCGCAAGGTTCTCATCAATCCCCATCGTAGCCGCCGTTCCCATCATCGGATCCTGAAATACCCTGCCCAGATAGGCGGCCCGCTTATGTTCTGACACTTTTGTCACATCGACGCCATCGATACGGATGCTGCCCTGATCGACATACCACACGCCGGCGAGCGCATTTAGAAGCGTGGATTTTCCTGCGCCATTTCCGCCGATGACCGTGACAAAATCACCCGGATCCAGCCGGAGAGAGAGACCGTCCAATGCCAGCTTTTCGTTTACCGTACCGGGATTAAACGTCTTGTAAATACTATTTACTTCCAGCATTGTTTACCACTCCTCTCTTTACCGGCTTCACCAGATATTTCTTCTTCCAGTAAGGAAGCGCCAAAAACAGAGCGACAACGATCGCTGAAAGAAGTTTCAGCAGATCCGTATCCAGACCGATCCAAATGACGATCTGGAGCACCACATAATAGATCACGGCTCCGAACACGACACTCAGAAGCTTCAGCGCAAAATTGTGGAACAGCTTCTCAAACACCACTTTCCCGATAATAACGGCAGCCAGTCCGATCACGATCGCCCCGCGCCCCATGTTAATATCCGCAAATCCCTGATATTGAGAATAAAGTGCGCTGGCAAGCGCCACGAGACCGTTCGAGATCATAAGTCCAAGTACGACATTGAAATTCGTATTGATCCCCTGCGCGCGGCTCATATTCGGATTACAGCCCGTTGCCCGGAGCGAACAGCCCAGCTCCGTTCCGAAAAACCAGTACAAAACGCCGATGATGACGATACAGAAGATCGACACTACTAAAATCGAGTTCTGGTAAAACGGAACATTTTTTACATTTCGCAGTGACACAAGCAGATCGTAGTTCATAACGCTGATCGCCTGATTTGCCTTCCCCATGATCTTTAAGTTGATGGAATACAGGGCAAGCTGCGTGAGGATTCCGGCAAGGATCGCGGGAATTCCCATAAACGTATGAAAGATCCCCGTCACCAGTCCGGCTAGCATCCCCGCAGCCAGAGCCACGAGCAGGCTCACCCACACATTGTATCCGTTCAACATCATCATGATACTCACGGCGCCGCCGGTACACATCGTGCCGTCCACCGTCAGATCCGCCACATCAAGTATTTTATACGTAATATAAACACCTATCGCCATAATGCCCCAGATCAGTCCCTGTGCAACCGCGCCGGGCATGGCTAAGAACAACACTGAAATATCCACGTATCCTCCATTCCGCGCATAAATGCGTCATCTATTCCTCTTCCATACTAATCTTCTCGTAGCCTTCCGGAATCTGAATGTTCATCTCCTTGCAAATACTCTCATTGTACTGCTTCGATACCTTCGGTGCAAATTTTACTTCCATCTCGGAAACGTCTTTGCCATTTACGAGGACATCATATGCCATCTCACCAGTCGTGTAACCAAGATCATAATAACTGATCGAGAGCGTAGCCACGCCGCAGCCCTTACACATACCCTGCTCGCCAACGATAACCGGGATCCCAGCCGGAACGCATGTGTTTTTGATTACCTCGGTATTAGACGCCGCCGTATTATCGGTCGGAACATAAATGACGTCGCTGTTCTTCGACGCATTGGCAATGACGGAAGCAATATCATTCGAATCGACAAACGAGTAATTTTCACACGTATAACCGTCTTTTTCCAAATAAGTCCTGATCGTCTCTACCTGATACAAAGAGTTTGCTTCCGCTGAACAGTAAAACAATCCGACTTTTTTCGCATCCGGGAACAATTCTTTGATCATGGCTGCCTGTTCATTTAACGGCGCCAGATCGGACGTACCCGATACATTGATGCCCGTCGTCCCCTTCCAGTCTTTGATATCAAGCGCTGTCCCGTAATTCGTTACCGACGTTCCGAGGATCGGTATATCAGTCGTTCCCGCAACCGCTGCCTGCAGGGGCGCCGTCGCATTTGCCAGGATCAGGTCTGTGCCGCCCGAAACGAACGAGTTGATGATCGTCGCACATGTCGGGGAATCTCCCTGTGCGTTCTGCTCATCAAAGGTAACCTTATCGCCGAGTTTTTCGGTCAGCGCATCTTTGAATCCTTTTGTCGCAGCATCAAGCGCGTCGTGCTGTACGAGCTGGCAAATACCGATATTGTAGGTTTTCCCATCGCCACTCTCCGAATCGCCGGTCGAAGTAGAACTGCCTCCATTGTCATTTCCACCGCACGCGGTCATCGACATCATCATAACCGCTGCCAGTCCCATTGCTACTAACTTTCTTATTTTCATCCTTTTCCCTCTTTTCTGCCAAACGAAATCCGCTTATGCGGCAACACACGCCTGGACTCTCCTGATCACGCAGCAAAATTACCCCCGTGATCGCCTTCACTTTATCCTACTTGATGATCCTCACTTTGATCACGCCGTTGATCCCCTCTAAATCCTTCACGATCGCGTCCGTCGCCTCGCTGCATATATCAAAGATCGTATACGCGTAGTTGCCGCGGCTCTTATTCACCATATTCTCAATGTTGATTCCTTCTTTGGAAAATACGGTCGTAAACTGGGAGAGCATCGAGTGCACATTTTTATGTGCCACAGCGATCCGTCCCTCCGTCGCGCACACGCCGGCGTCACAATTTGGATAGTTCACGGAATTCTTAATATTTCCGTTTTCGATGAACTCGCGGATCTCTTTGACTGCCATCTTCGCACAGTTATCTTCCGATTCCTGTGTGGAAGCGCCGAGATGCGGCGTTACGATCGTATTCGGAAGGTCGGCCGTCGTCGGATTTGGGAAATCCACCACATACTTCTTCACCTTCCCGCTCGTAAGCGCGGCGCGCAGATCCGTTTCATTGACGAGCGTATCCCGCGAAAAATTGAGGAATACGACGCCGTCTTTCATTTTATCAAACGCCTCTTTATCAAACATTCCTTTCGTGGAATCCAAAAGCGGCACATGAACCGTGATAAAATCACACTCGCTGTAAATCTCATCGTATGTTTTTACGAGCGTAATATCCCTTGACATATTCAGCGCGTTGTCCACCGAAAGATACGGATCGCATCCATACACGTCCATACCGAGACGATTTGCCGCATTTGCCACGAGAACGCCGATCGCACCTAAGCCGATGATACCGAGCTTCTTTCCGGAAATCTCACTTCCGGCAAACGCTTTTTTCGCCTTCTCCGCCGCTTTCGCGATATCCGCATCGTCTTTATTTTCCTTTACCCACTCGATACCGCCTACAATATCACGGGTCGCAAGAAGCATCGACGCTACGACAAGTTCCTTCACGCCGTTTGCGTTGGCGCCCGGCGTATTGAATACGACGATCCCCTGGTCCGCACATTTTTCAAGCGGGATATTATTCACGCCCGCACCGGCTCTCGCCACGGCAAGCAGGTTTTCCGATAGTTCCATATCGTGCATCGACGCACTGCGGACGAGTACCGCGTCCGCCTCCTTTACATCCTCCACGATTTCATACGTATCATCAAACAAGTCAAGCCCGCATGCCGCGATCGGATTCAGACAATTAATTTTAACGCTCATCATTCTCTCCTTCTTTCTACATTACGCATTGTTTGCTTCAAACTCTTTCATAAAGGCCACGAGTTTCTCCACGCCTTCTTTTGGCATCGCATTGTAGATGCTGGCGCGCATGCCGCCTACCGAGCGATGGCCTTTCAGGTTCTCAAAGCCAGCTTCCTTCGCCTCTTTGACAAATTTCGCATCAAGTTCCTCATTTCCTGTAACAAATGGCACGTTCATCAACGAACGGTCTTCGTTCCGAACGGTTCCGCGGAACAATTTGCTCGAATCCAAAAAGCCATACAGGATCTTTGCCTTTTCCTCATTCCTCTTCTTCATCTCCGCCAGGCCGCCCATCTTCTTGATCCACTGGAATACCTTACCGCAAATGTAAATTCCGTATGCCGGCGGCGTGTTATACAAACTCTGCGCATCTGCATGGATCTTGTACTGGAGCATGGTCGGTACGTTCTCATCGACTTCATCCGGGATCAGATCCTCGCGTATGATGACGATCACGACACCGGCCGGGCCGATATTTTTCTGTACGCCGCCGTAAATGACGCCATATTTCTCTACATCAACCGGTTCAGACAGAAAGCAGGAAGAAACGTCTGCCACAAGTGTTTTTCCTTTTGTATTCGGAAGTGTTTTAAACTTCGTCCCATAAATCGTATTGTTTTCACAAATATAAACATAATCTGCGTCTTCGCTGATCGGAAGATCCTGACAGTCCGGAATGTACGAAAATGTCTGATCCTCAGAAGATGCGATCTTATTCGCCTTCCCGTATTTGCACGCCTCGGCATACGCTTTTTTTGCCCACTGTCCGGTCACGATATAATCCGCCACACCGTTTTTCATCAGGTTCATCGGGATCATCGCGAACTGCTGGGAAGCGCCGCCCTGCAAAAACAGGACTTTGTAATTGTCAGGAATGTTCATCAGCTCCCGCAGATCAGCTTCTGCGGTCTTAATGATCTCATCGTACGCTTTGGAACGATGGCTCATTTCCATAACGGACATACCTGTTCCCCTGTAATCCAACATCTCCTCTGCTGCTTCTTTTAACACTTCTTCCGGCAAAACGGCTGGGCCTGCCGAAAAATTATACACTCTGGCCACTGTTACATCCTCCTTGTTATGATATATAATAAAATACCTTTATCAACTAAATATTATCTTTATCAACCAGATCCTCTTCCGCGAACGACTCCTCGATCGGCGCTCCCGGCGCTACCATCGGCCACACCTTATCGTCCTGATCGAGTACGCAGTTGATCACAACCGGCCCGTCGCATGACATGGCTTCCCGGATCACATCGTCTACCTCATCTCGGCTCGTCACCTCATACGCTTTCGCGCCAAGTGCTTCTGACACCTTCACATAATCCACCTGGTCTTCTAATATCGTATTGGAATAACGCTTCCCGTAGAACAATGTCTGCCACTGGCGCACCATTCCGAGCGCGTGATTATCAAAGATCACCTGGATGATCGGGATCTTGTAGCGCGATGCCGTCGCAAGCTCATTCATATTCATGCGGAAACAGCCGTCTCCCGCGATATTGAATACGTGCTTATCCGGCATACCGACCTTCGCCCCGATACAGGCGCCAAGCCCGTATCCCATCGTCCCCATGCCGCCGGACGTCAAAAGCGTCCGCGGGTTCCGATAGGAAAAATACTGCGCCGCCCACATCTGATGCTGCCCGACGTCGGTGGAAATAATGGCGTCACCGCCCGTCAGCTCGTGGATCCTCTCAATGATATACGGGCCGGTCAGCACATCGTCGCGGTAGCGCATCGGCATTGCTGCCTTTCTGGCCAGCACTTTATCGATCCACGCCCGGTGGTACTGGTTCTCTAACTTTTTATTTAAGATCTCAAGAACGGACTTCAGATCCCCGATGATCGAATAATCGACCTGTATGTTTTTATTGACCTCTGCCGCGTCAATGTCGATGTGCACAATTTTCGCATTGTAAGCGAACTTATCAGACTTTCCGACAACGCGGTCAGAAAACCGCACGCCGAGAGCGATCAGAAGATCACATTCCGTCACACTCAGATTCGCCGCCTTCGTCCCGTGCATGCCGAGCATTCCCATATAGTACTCATCCGTACCGTCAAAGGCTCCTTTGCCCATGAGCGTATCGGTCACAGGCGCGTCTACCTTCTTGACAAATTCTTTTAATTCCGCGCTGTCGCCAGACAACACATTTCCGCCGCCGACAAAGATTATCGGGCGCTCGGAATTCCGGATCGCCTGCACAACGGCCTCAATGTCACTCTCGCGGATCGTATCGGTCTTTCGCGGGATGATCTCCGGCGTCTTCGGTTCAAATTCCGTTACGGCCGCTGTGACATCTTTCGGAATGTCGACCAGCACCGGCCCGGGCCGCCCAGTTTGCGCGATCTTAAACGCCGTGCGTATGGCCGACGCCAGATCATTTACATCCTTCACGATAAAACTGTGCTTCGTGATCGGCATCGTGACCCCAGATATATCGACCTCCTGAAAACTGTCCTTTCCTAAAAGCGGAAGCGTTACGTTACAAGTGATCGCCACCATCGGCACCGAATCCATATAAGCGGTCGCGATACCTGTTACGAGATTGGTAGCTCCCGGGCCGCTCGTCGCCATACAGACTCCAACCTTCCCTGTCGCTCTCGCATAACCATCTGCCGCATGGGACGCCCCCTGCTCGTGGGACGTCAGTATGTGGCGCAATCTATCCTGATACCGATACAGTTCATCATATACATTTAAAATCGCCCCGCCGGGATAACCAAATATCGTATCCACCCCTTGCTCCAGTAAACATTCGATCAAGATTTGGGAACCGTTTAATTGCATAACTATGCACCTCTTTCCAGTATTCTTTCACGCTAAAATTTATTTTTTAACACAGCGCCTGTATTTCCAGACGTTACCATATTCGCATACCGCGCCAGATAACCTGTCGTGATCTTCGGTTCTCTCGGCTTCCAGTTGTTCCGGCGCATTGCAAGAACTTCGTCACTGACCGCAAGCTCCAGCTTATTGGCCGGAATATCAATGCGGATCGTATCTCCTTCTTCGACAAGCGCGATCGGTCCGCCGACTGCTGCCTCCGGTGAAACATGGCCGATCGAGGCGCCGCGGCTCGCTCCAGAGAACCGTCCGTCCGTAATGAGTGCGACCGAAGAACCGAGTCCCATACCGGCGATCGCCGATGTCGGATTCAGCATCTCACGCATACCCGGCCCCCCTTTTGGCCCTTCGTACCGGATGACGACGACGTCTCCCGCCACGATGCTGCCGTCCTTGATGGCAGCGATCGCGTCCTCTTCGCAGTCAAACACCCTCGCTGGCCCCTCGTGTACCATCATTTCCGGCACGACGGCGGAACGTTTTACGACGGCAGAATCCGGCGCGAGATTTCCTTTTAATACGGCGATGCCGCCCGTCTCGCTGTACGGATTTTCCACGGGACGGATCACTTCCGGATTTCGGTTAACACAGCCCTCGATATTCTCTCCCACCGTTTTTCCGGTCACGGTGATGAGATCGGTATATAATAATCCTTTTTTATTCAATTCATTCATCACGGCGTACACACCGCCTGCTTCATTCAGGTCTTCCATATAAGTCGGCCCTGCCGGCGCCAGGTGGCAAAGATTTGGCGTCTTTGCACTCATCTCATTGGCGCGGTCCAGATTTAAGTCAACACCCGCTTCGTGTGCGATCGCCGGAAGATGAAGCATACTGTTTGTGGAACACCCAAGCGCCATATCGACCGTCAACGCATTCAAAAACGCCTTTTCAGTCATGATATCACTCGGACGGATGTTCTTCTCATACAGTTCCATCACTTTCATTCCGGCATGCTTCGCCAGCTTCAGCCTCTCGGAGTAAACGGCTGGGATCGTTCCATTTCCCTGCAGTCCCATTCCGATCGCCTCGGTCAGACAGTTCATGCTGTTTGCCGTATACATCCCTGAACAGGAACCACAGGTCGGGCAGGCGTGGCTGACAAATTCCTCCACATCCTCTTCCGTCATCGTTCCCGCCGCATGGGAACCGACTGCCTCAAACATACTGGAAAGACTGGTTTTTCTTCCCTGTACATGACCGGCAAGCATCGGGCCGCCGCTCACAAATACCGTCGGTACATTGACCCTCGCCGCTGCCATCAGAAGCCCCGGCACGTTTTTATCACAGTTTGGCACCATCACAAGCGCGTCAAACGCATGTGCCACCGCCATACACTCCGTAGAATCCGCGATCAGATCCCTCGTGACGAGGGAATATTTCATTCCGACATGCCCCATCGCGATCCCGTCACAGACGGCGATCGCCGGGAATACGACAGGCGTTCCGCCCGCCATCGCCACGCCGAGTTTTACTGCCTCTACCATTTTATCAAGATTCATGTGTCCCGGCACAATTTCATTATAAGAACTGACGATACCGACCAATGGTTTGTCAAGCTCTTCCTTTGTCATGCCCAGAGCGTTAAACAACGAACGCTGTGGAGCAGTCTGCATACCTTTTTTTACCGAATCACTTTTCATAACTTACCTCTTTTCTGCGCAATATGGCGCATTTCCTAGACAATCTCCCTTATCAAGCTTCTCTTTCTAGACAATTTCCCTTAGGATGGCGTCACCCATCTCTACCGTCCCCAGACAATTTTTTCCCTCGTCCATAATATCGATCGTCCGCAATCCTTTTTTAAGTACTTCTTTGACGGCGCGTTCAATGGCATCCGATTCTTTTACAAGATTCAATGAATACTTTAACATCATCGCCGCTGATAGGATCGTGGCGATCGGATTCGCTTTATTTTGTCCGGCAATATCCGGCGCGGCACCGTGGCTCGGTTCATACATGCCAAGCGTGCCCTCGCCTAAGCTGGCAGAAGCTAACATGCCGATCGAACCCGTAACCATGCTCGCCTCATCTGATAAAATATCACCGAACATATTCTCCGTTAAAATGACATCGAACTGTTTCGGGTCTTTTACGATCTGCATGGCGCAGTTATCGACGAGCATATCGGTCAGTTCGATATCCGGATAGTCCGCGCTCACTTCTTTCACGACTTTTCGCCACAGACGGGAAGAATCGAGCACATTTGCCTTATCGACGCTGCAAACCTTTTTATTCCGTTTTCCGGCCACATCAAACGCCCATTTCGCGATGCGCCGTATTTCATTTTCGTCATACGTAAGCGTGTCCGTCGCCCGCAGGACACCATCGACCTCTTCCGTATGTCTCTCACCGAAATACAGACCGCCGGTCAGCTCCCTCGTGACGACAAAATCAAAGCCGCCCTGAGTCAGTTCCTCTTTGAGCGGACACGCACCGCTCAGCTCATCAAAAAGCACTGCTGGTCTCAGGTTACAAAACAGGCCAAGCCCTTTGCGGATCCGAAGCAACCCTGCTTCTGGCCGTTTATCAGGCGGCAGGTCATACCAGCTGTCCTTTCCCACCGTTCCGCCAACTGCACCGAGAAGAACGGAATCGCTTTTTTTCGCTCGCTCCAGCGTCTTCTCGGTCAGGGGTTCGCCGTAAGCGTCGATGGAACATCCGCCCATCAGCAGCTCCTCATATTCAAAAGAGTGTCCGTAGACCTCTCCTACCTTATCTAAAACTTTTCTGGCTTCCGCCACGATTTCCGGCCCTATGCCATCGCCGGGAATCAATGCAATATGAAAATCCATAGTTCCCTCACATTCTGCCATTCATCACATACAGGCATAACTGTCAAAATTTTAATAGCCTTTTTAGTATATAGCAAAAAGACACGAACTGTCAAGTACGTGCTTCTTTTTTGTCGGAAAAAAAGGGGGAAAAAAGGTGCATCCCCTGAAGGAAATGCACCTTTTGAAATGCACCTTTTTTATCTTTCACCCATTTATGGGTCAGAAATCACTGATCAAAGATAATTGATCGTAATTTCGGAAATTGTAAGTCCATCAACCGGCGTACTTCCACCTGCGATCGGAACGCGGAAGCAGAGATTCGCACAATCCGATGATGCTTCCAACTCGAGTTCACACGTAAACGCGCCCTCTTTTACCTGATTGCCAAGCATACCCTGTCCGTTATTCGTGGAACCACCTGTAACATTTTTGCCCGGAGTCGTATAAAGACGGAATCCTGTGGCGTCACTAGAAAAGCTTCCCTTTACCGTAACTTTGATCTTATCACCCAAAGCAAGTTTACTAGGAAGAGCCACTGACAATCCCTGATCCTCATTCGCAACCGTAATAGACGTCACCTTACCAGACTCTTTCTTCTGATCCAACGTCCCGTTACCAAGTTTTTCCACCGTCGCAAGATCAATCGGAATGTCCTTGCCTTTGAACGCTTCCGTCACACCCAGCTTGATTTCCTTCTTAGCTACTTCTTTCCCATCCGCTGCTTTTACAACGAGCGTGATCGTAACCTCACCCGCTTTGATACCTGTAACCGTTGCCTTTGTGTTGTCACCTGTAACAGTTGCCACTGCTGCGTCACTCGTCTGCCACTCTAACGTATATCCTTCGTCTACTTCCGCAAGGATCTCCGCTGGCGTTCCGATCTCCACTCCAGCCGGTACCTGAACGGAATATGCCACTTCATCCGTCGGCGTTACCACGATCTTTTCAATCGTCACTACTGTCGCTTTCGTACAAGTAGCAGCAATCGAATTGATCTCGGAATAGATTCCTCTGAAGAAACCTTCGTTCACAGTAAATACGGCTTTGCCGTCCGCTGTTTCCTCTGCCTTGAGAGGCGCCTGTTCCTGCAGGTTCTGAGCGGTCTTACCATCCAGTTCTTTCCAAGGAGACAGCGCCAGTTTCACATCGCCGCCGTCCTTTGAGGAAAAGTACACTTCTACTTTGTCGGTTCTCTTAACCTTGATCTGTTTTGCCAGATCGGTCAGGAAAATTGCCTCCCAGTTTTCTCCCAGTTCAATGTCTTTTCCGATCACATACGTAGCCGGAATAACCGCAAGTGTAAACTCCGCTATGTCGTATACGGTCTGTTCGCCAGATTTTACCTCTACTTTTACGGAAATCGTTACCTCACCGAGCTCTTTCGCGGTAATAACAGCTTCCAATCCGTCCGTCTCAACTGTAGCCGCCGTACCTTCCACGGTCCACGTAACGCTCTTAATATCTCCAGCCTCGACTGCGCCATTGTTTGACGTTACCGAAACGGCAATTCCAGCAGTTTCTCCGATTGCCATTTCAGACGGCGCAGATTCGATCTCTGCTTTTACGATCATCTCGCCTTTTTTCACAACTCTGAGATCAGCTTCCTTTGTGACCTCAAATACCTTACCCTCTACGGTCACTTTCACGGCAGCGATAACTTTCGTCTCACCTGCTGCCACGCCAATTACCGTAGCTTTCTTCGCATCGTCTGCCTTTTTCTGGATCGAAGCTACCCCCGTATCCTTCACAGACCAATCTACTGCCGTAACCTCACCGGCACTGACAGTCACTTCGGCGGCCGTCTGTGATTCCGCATTGATCGTATCTTCCTGCAAAACAACATTGACTACCGGCTCCTTCACATCAGGTGTCGCAGACTGACCTGGCTCTGCAGACTGACCTGGCTCTGCAGACTGACCTGGCTCTGCTGACTGACCTGGCTCTGCTGACTGATCTGGTTTTGCCGACTGATCTGGTACTGCCGACTGATCTGGCTCTACTGACTGGCCTGGCGCCGATGACTGACCAGGTGCCGCTGACTGGCCTGGTACCGGTGTTGCCGGTGTCTGGCTCTTTTGTGGCGCAACCGGTTTCGTATCCTTAACTTTAACCTTTAACTTAAGCTTCGTAGCTTTCTTTTTGCCCTTTACCGTCACTTTAGCAGTTACGGTTGCATTTCCTTTGCTCTTTCCTGTCACTTTGAAGGCTGTCTTTCCTGACTTCTTCACC
Organism: uncultured Eubacterium sp.; assembly: GCA_910589665.1. Classification (GTDB taxonomy): domain Bacteria; phylum Bacillota; class Clostridia; order Lachnospirales; family Lachnospiraceae; genus Eubacterium_F. Next base: position 158,203 of record CAJUTR010000004.1, read on the forward strand.
GTAGCGACTTTTTTCTTACCGCTCGTCACGGTCAGTTTTTTCACTTTTTTCGCCTTCACATTCTTGATCGTAACCTTTACACTTTTTCCCTTTGTCACAGTCACAGACTTTTTAGACAGCTTCATCTTTTTAGCTGCATCGGCATCGGCTGGCATCCCGATCAGGGAAACGGTAAGCGCTGCCGCCATCACTGTAGCAAGGGTTCTGTTTACCATTCTCTTCACTAAAATATTTGAAATGTTCGCCTGCATCGGACACATATAACCCTTTTTTTGCATCCGCCTACATTATAACCTACAAATCCCGCTTTTTCAAGTTTTTTTATTTGGAAGAATCCGCTAGTATTTCCAATACACAAGAAATCTATTCCCTCTGCCCCATCGACATCTTTGCCTTTGAATACGAAAGCCCAACACAGACGAGCGCCGCGCCAAACAGCAATTGGATCCCCATCCCTCTAAAGAGTCCCCCCAGCTCCTGCCCCGGCATATAGCGATCGATCATGTCCGCCGATGTAACGTACCAGTAGGCCGGCAGGAAATGCGCCGCCCTGACCAATCCCTCTCCCAGATATTCTAATGGTACAAAAATACCACACAAAAAACTCATACCCAGGCTAATGATATTGGATACCATATTTAAAACCGTACTCCGTTTCACCACCTGCCCCACTAAAAACACAATACCAAGCGTTACAACCATAAAACATAACATATTCAGGCCATACAGCATTCCCTGAAATCCAAAAAGCCGTGTATCACATTTCATTCCCAAAAACACAACGAGGACAAAACAGAGGCAAAATACAATTTCCGCAATGACCATGCCGGAATAGAGTTCCAGATAGGTCCGTAACAACGGATAGCAGGAACAGAGATTCCGTTCCCGGACTTCCTTTTTATGAAACACCACAAGGATCGAACCGATGCTGACTACGGAAATCGATATAAAGATATAAGGAAAGTACAAAAAGAAATAATACATACTCCCATGTTGTTCCTCCCGTCCACCCTCGGAAAGCACGACGGAAACCTTCTCTTTACAGACTGACGCCGTCCGCTCCACAACCTGCCGGGAATCCAGTCCCCCCGCCCTAAAAGCGCTGGCCACCAAACTGTACCGGCTTACCTTATTGATAAAAAATTGTTCAGAAAGCGTTCCGGGAATCGTCATGATCTGCGGTTTGCGAACGTCTCCCCCCAAAATAGAGTCCCCATACCCTTTGGGGATCCGGATGACACAGTTGACATTCCGATTATAAAGCTCATCCTGAATCGTCTCCGCATCATCCTCCAATTCCACCCATTCATTTCCCTCCTCCAGATACGCTGCCATCCCGCGGCTGAGTTCCGAATTATCCTCGTCAAAAACGGCCAGCTTTTGGGACTGCGCCTGAAACATCCCATTCTGTGTCTCCTTCCCCTGGGACGACATAACAACGGCGACTCCAAAGAAGATACCCAGATACATCAAAACCTGCATCTTCTGCCTATGTAAAATACGAAAAAACACTTTATAAACTGACATACCGGCTCCTCCTGACCATCATATAACTCGCAAACATAAGAACTGCCATACCCGCCCCGAGATACCACATATTTCCAAAAAATCTTTCATTAGTTTCATATATGTTCAATGCGTAAAACGAATCGGTTATGAGCGCCGCCGGGTTTAGATCATTGAAAAGCGGCACCGTGTGCTCGACTTTATCCTTGATACCCGAAACCATAAGATCGCTCATGGCGCTGAACGCAAGTCCGGTACTTACAAGTATTCCGATCTTCATCCCCTCTCCCAGCCGTGGGATCGAGCCGACAAAGATTCCCATCATGATCCCGAAACTCGTTCCCAGAAACAGAAGGAGTAATATCTGCGGCACATTGTCGCCTAGCTGCAGCTTAAGTACAACTTTCATATAAAACAGCAGGAGAAGAACGATCGTGTACTGCACGATTTCACACGCCGCCAGTTCTGCCAAAATACTTTTCATCTTATGGACTGGTATCATATTCCTGCGCTGACCGAGCGCGGAAATATCCGCCTGTATTTTCAAAATCCGATCACATCCAGCAAAACTGGAAAACAGGCAGACCATCGCCAGCACAGCGTAAAAGTAATTGATGATGTTATCCTGATTGCCCTTTGACGACTCTTTTTCCTCCACATATTCTATTTGTGAAGTAAGAGCCGTTACCGCCTGCATGATCTGGTCAGGATGCAGTTGTGCCACATCTGCGATCGTTTTTTTATACTGTACGAACTGTTCCATGATCATCTGGAGCACCGTCTGATCCATGCCGGATTCCGCCACCTCGATCGAAACATCATCCCCGGCGTACAGGATCCCTTTTACTTCTCCGTCCCTCAGCATCTTTTGTGCCTCCTCTCGGGAAACCTCTTTTGCCGTTAAAAGCTGATCTTCCCCCTCCGTGGCGACCAATCGTATCATCTGGCCAAACACCGGGTCATCACCTTCCTGTACGACAGCTACCGGTATCTTGTGGAACTGTTCTGTCGCCTCAAACAGATTATTGAATGCTAAATACATAAACGTAGTAAGGGCAAATGGAAACACAAGTGTCCAAAACACGATCTCCTTCGATCGGAGAAGAGATAACAGCCCGTATTTTAATATATGTCGAAACACCGCACACACTCCTTCCTTCTGACATCGATCAGCTCGGATCCCTCAGTTCTTTTCCCGTGATTTCAAGAAATACGTCATTCAATGTCGGCAGCTCCGTGTACACCCGGCCAAATGGGATCTCCTCGGAGTGAAGCATCTCCAGCACATGGATGAGGTTATGCGCGCCTCCGCAAAAACGGATGCAGAGACGCCCCTCCTCACATACCGCTTCGTAAGCATTTTCCAGCCTGCAAAAACCAGCGAGCTGCGCTTCATTCAGTCCCGAAACTTCCACCGTGACCGTTTCCGTATTCTTGATCATTTTTTTTAATTCCTCTTTCGTACCGATCGCTATGTTCTGCCCTCGATCCATAATCGCAATACGAGTGCAGATCTGCTCCACTTCTTCCATATAATGCGAAGTATATACGATAGTCGCTCCCTTCTTATTTAGTTCCAAAATCCCCTCTAATATATGATTCCTGCTCTGAGGGTCTACCGCCACCGTAGGCTCATCAAAAAAGATCAGTTTTGGTTTATGGGCAATGCCACAGGCAATATTCAGCCTGCGCAATAAGCCTCCCGAAAGCTTTTTCGGATAAAACCGGCGGAATTCATCCAATCCGACAAACCGGATCGCTTCTTCCGTATAGTTCCGCCTCGTTTCCTTATCCCTGATGTAAAGACCGCAAAAATAATCAATGTTTTCATAGACGGTTAATTCCTGAAAAACAGCCACATTCTGCAGTACAACGCCAATTTCTCTCTTGCTGTCATACGAATCTGGCCGCATTTCCTTTCCAAACACCCGTATTTGTCCCTTATCGTATTTGAGCAGGGAAAGAATGGCGCTGATGGCCGTTGTCTTCCCCGACCCATTCGGCCCTAACAGCCCGAAAACCTCCCCTTCCTGAATGGTTAGATTAAAATGGTCAAGCGCTATCAGTTCCCTATACCGCTTCACCAGGTTTTCCACCTCGATCACTGCCGCCATCTATGTCTCCTCCTTTTCCATCTTGTTTTCCTACAAAAATATTCTATAAGAAAAAATCCTTAAAGAAAAGAGAGTATTGTCATCTTCTACATATGACAAATGTCATCTCGTATTTGCCATTTGTCAAATTTGAGATTTTAAAGTATACTGGAATAAAATGTTGACAGGGTCAATGACAAGGTCAAAGAAAGGATGGGCGACATGCAGGATCTTATCAATAAACTGTTTCTTTTTGTGTCCGGCAGTTATATCGTATGTTACATAGGTGTGGGTATCCCGGCAGTTTCTGCCTTTACCATATCCCTGATCCTCAGCTGTTTATGTACGTATTTTGCCGAGCGCAGCATAAGCGGCGCATGTATCATACTATTTTGTCTCTTGAGCGTAACGCTGCCGCATTTTACGTCTTATCTTCCTCTCTTTTTATATGATACCAAATACACGGATCATAAATTTTTACTGCCAGTCGTTATTCCGGCATGTATTTACGCTTTATTCGGCCTTTCCCTGACGATTGCCTGCCCGTTTTTATTTCTTTTGATCATCGCTTTCTTGCTGGCCGGCTATGCTAAGAAAAACCAGGAACTAGTAGGGGAACTGCATCAGATCAGGGACCGCAGCACGGAAGCGGAAATCCATTTAAAAGAGCGGAACCAGGCGCTCATCCAGAAACAAAATTATGAAATCCATGCGGCGACTCTTTCGGAGCGGAACCGTATCGCCAGGGAAATCCATGATAATGTGGGTCACCTGCTGACGCGCTCCCTCCTGCAGACCGGCGCGTTGAAAGTAATCAATCAGGATCCTGCTCTAACGGAACCTCTAGATACGCTGAATGATACATTGAATACTGCCATGACGAGCATCCGGACGAGCGTTCATGACCTCCACGACGAATCGATCGACCTTTACCATGTCCTACAGGAAGTCGTTTCCGAGGACAAAGCCTTTCCGATCCAGTTGGAATACGATGTGGAACATGAACTGCCCCGGGATATCAAATACGCCTTTATCTCGATTGTAAAAGAAGCCATAAATAACATACATAAACATAGCAATGGCAACTCCGGTAAAGTAACAGTACGGGAACACCCCGGATTCTTCCTTCTACAGATCCGGGACAATGGTACACCCTGTGCCAAACCATCCCGATCAGACGGTATCGGACTTTCCGGTATCCGCGACCGGGTGACGTCGCTCGGAGGAACGCTTCGGATCGACACGAAGCACGGATTTCAGATCACTATTACCATTGTTAACGATCAGCCGCACAGCGAAGATCAACTACAGAAACGGGGGATCAGATGAAAGTTTTAATCATTGACGACGACCAGCTTGTTTCCATTTCCCTAAAAACGATCCTGGAAGCAAGTGGTCAGGTAACGATAGCCGGAATCGGCAACAGCGGCGCTGCCGCCGTCGAACTTTATGAATCGCTTCAGCCGGATATACTCCTCATGGATATACGGATGGAAGGTATGAGCGGACTGGATGCAGGAGCGCAGATCCTTTGTACCCACCCGGAAGCAAAAATACTGTTCCTGACGACTTTTTCCGATGACGAGTACATCGTAAAAGCCCTGCGGATGGGCGCCAAAGGCTACATTCTCAAACAGAACTTCAACAGCATCGTCCCAGCGCTGCTGGCGATCGAGGGGGGGCAGAACGTATTTGGGGATGAGGTTACCGGAAAACTGCCCACTCTTATAACGAAGTCGTCCGAGACTGCCATTTTCGAAAGATATGAAATCTCAGAAAAAGAACAGACCATCATCTCACTGGTCGCAGAAGGACTGAACAACCGGGAAATAGCTGAAAAACTGTTCTTGAGCGAAGGAACCGTACGAAATTACCTGAGCCATATCCTTGAAAAACTAGGGTTGCGCGACCGGACACAATTAGCCGTTTTTTATTACCGGGGAACGCTTCCCACGGAGTAGACGGAAAATTTTTCCGAAGTTTTTTGATTATTATGAGAATTTTCACTTGATTTCAACCCTTCTATATAATAAACTAGATTATATAGATTTTTACTAGGAGGCTCAAATTATGGATGTAATGGAAAAAGTAGACTTTAAAAAAGTTGGTAAACGCATGAAACAGCTGCGGAACGAACAGGGCATCACACAGGAAAAAGTCGCGAAAGATCTCGGCAGTACGATCGCCTTTGTGAGCAATATAGAGAACAACCGCACAAAAATCAATCTGCGCGTACTGATGTATTACTCTAAACTCTGCCACATCTCCATTGATTCCCTGCTGAACGCCGGAATACCGGAACTGATCCCCGCCGACGATGACACAGTAGTGGAACAGGAAATATCGCGGGTGCTGAAATATTATGACAAAAATGAAAAAATAAAAATATTAAACATGCTGAAGATTGGAAAAGATCTGGAATTAGACATTTAAAAAAAGTCAACTCCGTGACGGCCGCCAGGCCGGTTCACGGAGTTTTGTTTTATTCCGCTCAGTACGGAGCTGTCCCATCCTTTATCATCTCTACCATATACGGGACAATGTTCGGGTCAAACTGCTTTCCGCTGCACTCCACAAGCTCTTTCAATATGTACTGTTCGTCGTGATGCTCTTTATAGACGCGGCGGCTCGACATCGTATCATACGAGTCCGCCACACAGATGATACGGGCAAACAATGGGATTTCTTCACCTTTCAACCCCTCATTATAGCCTTTTCCATCATATCTCTCATGATGATATCTGGCGCCCTCGCTGATGCCATTGATCGCCGTAAAATCCTGTAGGATCTCACCGCCGATTGATGGGTGGTTGCGGATCACCTGTACTTCATCATCTGTCAATTTCCCCGGTTTTTTCAAAATGGAATCGGGAATGCCTATTTTTCCAATGTCGTGCAGCATCGCCACATAATATATTTTCTCCTGATCCTCTTCGCTCAAACCCATTCTACTAGCTATTTCCCGGGAGTATGTCGCCACACGGATCGAATGTCCATTTGTATCTTTGTCCTTGGCGTCAATGGCATGAGCAAATGTTTCCAATGACTGGTTTACGATCGACTGGTAACTGGCATTTTTTCTCTCCAAGCACCGCATCCGCAGACGGATGTAGAGCGAACAGAACACAATGCAGACAAGCACACACACCATTCCCGCAAGCAGCCACACATAAATACTATTCTCCATCATAGGTTCCTTTCAATCACAATGTCATCAATTCCTTTAGTACCCCGTTCTCCACGCAGGATCCGCATATATCCGTTGCAACTGCCTTTAACTCCTCCCTCGCATTTGCTACGGCAAAACTTTTTCCCGCTCTTTTCAACATATCAATATCGTTCTGATTGTCTCCAAATGCCATCGTTTCCTCTCTCGCGATCCCCAGCTCTTTCTGGATAAATGCCACAGCGCTTCCTTTTCCTGCATCTTTTGGCACGCAGTCGAGCCACTGGATGCCGGCCAGATTCAGCCGGACACGATCTTCCCATTTGGGGCGGAACCACGGATCTGTCAGCGCCTCTACCATATTGTGATGATAGAGCGATACCTTCACGATCTCATCCCGCACGTTCTTTTTCAGATCACCTACTGCCTGAATGTCATAACCATAACTGTTTACCATCCAGCGGTACATCTCAGAGTCGGCACTAGAAGCATAGGCGCGCTTCCGTCCATTTACCATCACATCGCATGGTGGGATCTTTCGCACGTCGTCAATGATCTCCTCGCAGATTTCTTTCGGCAGCACTTTCGAATACAGGCACTCCCCCTGATAAAACACCATACTTCCTCCGTCTACGGCAAAGTAGATCATATCCGCCACCGGAGCAAATATCTTTTCCAGACTCACGAACTGTCTTCCGCTGCACACGGCAAATACGATCCCTTTTTCCTTTAAGTTCCGTATCGCGTCATAGTAACCTGGATGAAATAGTTCGACCGAACCGCCGTCTTCTACCAGAGTTCCGTCCACATCGCTTACGACAAGACGAACCATATCAAACACCCCTCTTTTCATAAATAGCCGCTATTAAGAAAGCCCGGTCAGTGTGAAGGAACACAATATCGTCCCTTTGCCAACCGGGCTGAAAACACGTTGTTAGTTATTGATCAGTTTATCTTCGCCATTCCAGCTGTAAAGCTTACGGATATCCTCTCCGATCACCTCGGACGGATGCTCGGAAGCCATCTTTCTCATCGCACGGAAATGAGCCTGTCCGCCTGCCTCTGACATATCTAAAAGGAACTCTTTGGCAAACGAACCATCCTGAATATCGCTCAGAATCTTCTTCATCGCCTTTTTCGTATCTTCCGTAATGATCTTCGGCCCTGTCACATAGTCCCCGTACTCAGCCGTATTGGAAATCGAATAGCGCATGCCTGCAAATCCGCTCTGATAGATCAGATCCACAATCAGCTTCATCTCATGGATACATTCAAAATACGCATTTCTCGGGTCATAACCAGCCTCGCAGAGCGTCTCAAAACCTGCCTGCATCAATGCGCAGACGCCGCCGCACAGAACAGCTTGCTCACCGAACAGGTCCGTCTCCGTCTCCGTACGGAACGTCGTTTCGAGAACGCCAGCTCTCGCCCCGCCGATCGCAAGCGCATACGCAAGCGCCATGTCAAGCGCCTTTCCCGTCGCATCCTGCTCCACTGCCACAAGACACGGAACGCCCTTTCCTGCCTGATACTCGCTGCGAACCGTATGTCCCGGCCCTTTTGGAGCGATCATCGTCACATCGACATCTTTTGGCGGCACGATCTGTCCGAAATGAATGTTAAAGCCGTGCGCAAACATCAGCATATTGCCAGCTTCCAGATTTGGCTCGATGGACTCTTTGTACATTTTTGCCTGAAGCTCATCATTGATCAGGATCATAATAATATCTGCTTTTTTCGCTGCCTCTGCTGCCGTATATACTTCAAAACCCTGAGACTCTGCCTTTGCCCATGATTTCGAGCCTTCATACAAGCCAATGATCACGTTGCAACCGCTCTCTTTCGCATTCAATGCGTGGGCATGTCCCTGACTGCCGTACCCGATGACAGCAATCGTCTTGCCGTCCAAAAGTCCGAGGTTACAGTCACTTTCATAATAAATCTTTGCGTCTGCCATTTTACTTTTCCTCCTAGATTATAATATATAAAGCCCCTCCAAAGTTCGGAGGATGGTTTTCCATTTTAGAAATACAGCTCCGTTCGTTTTACTGTTCTGGTCATTCCAAAACCGACTTCGCCGCGCGGTTTCGGCGCACTTCTCCCTCACACATCCTGCTCGTCCAAAAAACCTCTCGCCAGTCCGGTAATTCCCGTGCGCACAAGCTCCTTGATCTCGTACCCGTCCAAAAGCTTCGTAAACGCATTCAATTTCGCCTGGTTTCCCGTCAGCTCAATCATCATCGTGTCAGAAGCGACGTCTACGATCTTTGCCCGGAATATTTCCACGATGGCGTTAATGGACGGCCTGGCCTCCTGTGACGCTGACACCTTTACGAGAATAAGCTCCCGGCAGACGGACGCGTCACCGGTCAATTCCTGCACCTGGATCACATTCTCCAGCTTGGAGATCTGTTTCTCGATCTGGTCGAGAATGATCCCGTCTCCCGTCACAGCTACCGTCATCCGCGAAACCGCCGGATTTTCGGTTTCTCCAACCGTAAGACTGTCAATGTTGTACCCCCGCCGGCTGAATAGGCCGACAACACGGGACAACGCGCCCGGCGTATTATCAATCAATATAGATAGTACCATTTTTCGCATGGCATTCACTCCTTACTTTTCCGAAAATAATTGTACCAATTTCGACCAAACTTGTCAACCACCCCGCACTATTTCTTCTTTCCCTTTTCTTCATATACAAAGTTTTTGTAAGCCGTTCTATTTTTCACAAGATCTGGCACGAGGCACTGCTGTTCCCCAATCATCTGGCTGGAATACCCGTCGTCGGTCGGAAGGCTGAACTGATCCAGCTCCATCGTCCCCATCTGCACAACCGCTAGAATATAAGAATAAATATCATCCTCTTTTAAATCCGTTTTCACGTTCGGAAGGATGATCTTCACAAGATCCATCCACTCCTTGGGCGACATCGCTTTTACCTGTTTCAAAAGTGCCTGCATCACGAGACGCTGGCGCTCTGTGCGCCCGTAATCGTCCCCCTTGCCAGAAGCTGTGAGGACAGCCGGATAACGGCCGTTACTCATTTTTTTTCCATGCCGGATCCGGCAGTATCCGAGCGCCTGATAGCCGTTTAGTATCTGTTTTCCCACTTTCACATTCCGGTATTTTCTTCTTTTGATATAATTCGTATCATTCAAATGTAACGCTTCCGACTCGGTCAGCGTCGCTTCCACGCCTCCCACCGCATTGATCACCTCGACAAACGCATCAAAATTCACTTCTGCGTAGCCGTCCGCCTTTATACCAAAATTATCTGCCAGCGTTTTATAGAGGAGCTGGACGCCGCCAAGCGCATAGGCGGAATTCAATTTTTGGCTGCCGTGGCCAGGGATCGGCACATACATATCCCGCATCAGGGAAGTTACTTTTAATTTTTGATGTTTCATATCCAAAGTGGCGATCATCATCGAATCCGAACGCCGGGAGGCCCCCGTTTTATTCTGCTCGTCCGGATTTTTATCCGTGCCGACGACTAAAATATTTATGATATCTGAATCACTAACCGTATCATACTCGGATATATCTACTTTATCCAAGGAATCCTCGTTATCAAAATTCATCATCTGGATCACACCAGTCACATTGTACTGTGTGATCGCCAACCCACTTCCCACACCCATGCTCAAAAGGATGCCCACGACAAGTAAAATCTTACCGACTACTCTTTTCTTCCCTTTCGCTTTCTTTTTTGCCTTCGCCATCTTCTCCTCCGTTCCTACGGATCTTCAACTCTCAAGTCCGAATGCCTTTGCTCCTGTGCCCCCCACTCTTCCCCAAACCTACTTTATAAGATCAAAAGGAGCGCGATATTTCTCATCCATCCACTTTTCCAAAATCCAAAACGGACGGTATACCATCGCCGGCGCCAGAATCCAGCGTTTCCCATGCGGGCAAACGCCCTCACTGCTGGTTGTTCTTCCCGTTCATCCCGGAACAAGCGGTAAAACGCCTCTCCCTGGGCAAATGTCTGCTCTAGTGACTCTTTCTGTCTTTTTAAATGGGAAATACGATCTTTCACGTATTGCGAGAAACTGCTTCCGCCAATCATATTACCACGATGCTGGCGATATTGCAAGGTAGTTTCCGCAAGATACGAAATTTCTCCGAACTGGCTGCAGATCAGCGCCAGCCACCAATCATGCACGCGCACCTCCTCTGGCAGCGTGTCCAAAAAGGGCAGCACCGCTGCATTGACCATGACCGTGCATCCGATACACTTATTTTCCATGAGAAGGTGTGCCGGATCCGTCTTGGCCACGTCCAAATGGCTGCTTTTATGAAAGGAACCAAATTGTTTACCAGTATCACTGTCAAAATTCATCGCGTCCGTAAAGACAAGAAGCGGTGCGCTTTCCCTGTTTCCGTGTTTCTGCTCCAACCGCTCCATCGCTCGCATCGTGCGGGCGATCTTATCAGGATCCCAAATATCATCCTGATCACACAACATGATATACGGACTTTTGCTTCGCTTGATCCCCTCGATGAAATTTTTCACATACCCGAGGTTCTCCTTATTTTCATAAACGCTGATACATCCATATCTTGCCTCGTATTCCCGCGCGATCCGCACGGTTTCGTCCGTGGATCCGTCATCACATATTTCAATCCATATATCATCCCGCCCGTTTGCCAGCACAGAATCCAGCTGCTCCCGGATATAAGAAGCGCCGTTATAGGCAGCCAGTACAATATGGATACGCGCTTGTCCTGTCTCTTTCATTGCTCCTCACCATGTTCCCAATACCGTTTATTCATACTCATTTTTTTTACGATCCCATCTGGCAGCGTTTCATACCGGAGGCCAAATTTATAACCGAGCAGCTTAGACGCGCTCTGCATCACGAGATCGGGCAGCAGATACCATTTACCTGACCTCATCAGATACCTGGCCGTCTCTTTTACGAGCCGCATACCCTCGGATTCCGACTTCACACGCTCAAAAATATGCCGATACTGCCGCTGGGATACCGCCATGTCAAAATTCCTCGTAAACTGCTGCCGGTACGTATATTTATGGGCATGTACCACTTCCGCGTCCGCTGCATACGCGATCTGATACCCCGCATGGATCAAAGATGCCGCGAAGATCATATCCTCATTAAATATCGTGCGCGTCACAAATCCGCCCAGTTCCTCGTAAATACGTCGCCGGTACATCGCGCACACATTGGAACAGAAATACGTTTTAATGCCGAGCCGCTCCAGATCTCCTACATCTTTTACCGCAGACTGCGCCGGATAATTAAATGTCCTCGTAAACCGCTCAACCGCTCCCACCTCATCGCCAGGAAGCTGCCTTGCATAAACCGCGGCGATGCGCTCATCTTCCTCCATGTGCCGGACGAGCGTTTCGAGCAAAACATCATTCGTCGGTACGGCGTCTTGTGTCATAAACAAGATATGATCGGCCCGCGAAGCAAAAGCGCCGCGGTTTCTCGTTCCTCCGTGGTCAAATTCCTGTTTTTCTATGGGAATGATACGGCCGCGATCCGCCTGTTCCAAAAGCCGCTCCACTCGTTCATCTTCTTTTGTTCCTTCCATCGTCTGCAAAAACCATACATGTTCCGGCTTTTTCGTCTGATGGTTCAGCCGATCGATCAGCTGCCCGAGTTTATGATCCGGGCGATAGACTGGGATGATCACATCAATCCTGTCACACATTTCCGACAACGCCCTCCTTATTTTCCCAGCAAACGGTTCACGAGCTTCACGGCCTCCCTCGCGTCCCGCGAGTAGCCATCCGCCCCGATCTCCTGAGCAAAATGTTCTGTCACAACAGCTCCGCCCACGATGATCTTCGCCGTGATCCCCTGTTCTTTTGCCATGTTCACGACATGCTCCATCTCCGTCATCGTCGTCGTCATAAGAGCCGACAAACCGATCACGGCCGCCTGCTTTTCACACGCCGTATCAAGGATCCGCTGGCTCTCCACATCTTTTCCGAGATCAATCACGTCATAGCCGTAATTTTTCAGCATGAGCGTCACTAGATTCTTGCCGATGTCATGAATATCGCCTTTCACGGTAGCCATCACGATCGTATCCAGTTTTTTGCCGCCTCTCTCCTTTTGCAGGAGCGGTTCCAGATCGTCGATCGCCGTCTCCATCGCCTCCGCGCTGGCGATGAGCTGCGGCAGGAAATACGTCCCCTTCTCAAACTGTTCCCCCACATGATTGATGGCGGGAATCAGATACGTGTCAATGATGGCTGCTGGCTGTTCACCCTGCTCGAGCGCAAGCTTCACAAGTTCTTTCACCTTCTGGCTCTTTCCCTTGATCACAGCGGTAAAGAGTGGATGTACCTCTCCTCCCCCTTCGTCAGGTGTTCTGGTGCCTTCGTCATGTTTCGGACGGCCAGCTGAAACTTCTGCTGGGCAGACTCCGTTTATATAAGCCAGGTCTGCCTCCTGTTTATTCAAAAGAAGGTCTGACGCTAACGCTGCATTCACTAACAGCGTCTGGCTCGGGTTCGCAATCGCCATCGTCAACCCCTGCATGATCGCCATTGTCAGGAACGCGCTGTTCACAAATGACCGCTCCGGCAGTCCAAAAGATATATTGGAAAGTCCGCATATGGTCGCCACCCCGAGCTCCTCTTTGCAGTAGCGAACCGTCTCAAGTACCTCGAGTGCGGCTGTCTTATTCGCCCCGATCGTCGTCACGAGGCCGTCTGCCACGATGTCTGTTTTGGAAAGGCCGTGACGTTTTGCCTCCTCTGCGATCGTCTCGATGATCTGTTTTTTCTCCGCCAGGTTTTCCGGCAGGCCCTTTTCGGAAAGCGGAAGTAAAATAAACATCGCTCCATACTTTTTTGCCGCCGGGATCAGCCGCTCCATTTTTCCCGGCTCCAGCGAGATGGAATTGATCAGCGCACGCCCGGGATAGATGCGGAGCGCGGCTTCCACCACATCGGCAGAACTCGAATCAATGCTGAGCGGAACGTCTACTGCCAGCGTAAGTTCCTCGACCGCCCGGAGCATCATTTCTTTTTCGTCGATGCCGTCCATTCCCATATTGACATCTAACACCTTCGCACCCTGCTCCACCTGTTCTTCCGCCAGAGAACGCACCAGATCAAGCTTGCCTTCGCGAAGTTCCGCCTGCAGATCTTTTTTTCCGGTCGGATTGATCCTCTCTCCCACGACAGAAAACGTTCCGTCCAGATCGATCATCACAAAATCCCGCTCGTTCGTAAGCGCACGTATTTCTTTCTGTTTCCGGCAGACGGGACGCCTCCCGGAAACAGCTTCCAAAAGCGCGCGGATATGCGCCGGTTTCGTGCCGCAGCAGCCGCCGGCTACCGTAACGCCCTGTTCGATCAGCGGCAGCATCGCTTCGGCGAATTCTTCCGGCTCCATGCGGTATTCGGTGTTCCCATTGACGAGTTCCGGCAGACCGGCATTCGGCTTGACGGCAACTGGAATATGAGAAACGGCGAGCATCCGGCTGACCAGATCAAACATCTTATCCGGCCCAGCGGAACAATTGATCCCGATCACATCCGCGCCCATCGCTTCTAATACGATCGCCGCCGTCTCGGGCTTTGTCCCGTACAGCGTCCTGCCATCATCCTGAAATGTCAGCGTCACAAGTACTGGCACCTCTTCCCCGCACGTCTCCCGTATGGCGATCAGCGCACCTCGGCATTCCTGAAGGCTCATCATCGTCTCGACCGCGAACAGGTCGACCCCGGCTTCATGCAGATAACCCGCCTGTTGTTTGTAAACGTCAATCAGCTCCTCAAACGGGAGCGACCCGATCGGCTCTAACTGCTCTCCAGTCATCGTCATGTCCCCGGCAATATAAATCTTACGCTCCGTCTGGCTCTCCCGGATCGCCCGTTTGGTCAGTCCGACCAGGTCAAAAATAAGTTCTCTCTGCCGCTCTTCTAGTCCGTACTCTGCTAGCTTGATGCGGCTGCATGTAAACGTTGGCGCATACAGGACGTCACTTCCAGCTTCAATGTATCCCTTCTGGAGTTCCACAAACACATCCGGGTGCTCTAAAATCCATGTTTCCGGGCAGTCACCGGCCTGCATGCCGTGTTTCTGGAGATTCGACCCCGTCCCGCCATCGAGCAGGACAAAACCCTGCTTCAAATAATCCCTAAAGTTCATTTACGCCTCCCTTTGCATATACATCCTCATACAGCTTCCGGATTAGCGCTTCAATCGCGGAAACGGCCTCATCCAATTTCACGTTCTGGCTGACCGACTTATCTCTTGTCACGATTTCCACACAGCCTTCTTTCATGTTTCTCGGACTGACGACGACACGCACCGGCACGCCGAGCAAATCGGCATCCGAGAACATCGCTCCCGCACGCACGCTGCGGTCGTCGTAAATCACTTCGATCCGTTTCTTTAATAATTCCCCATACAACTGATCGGCAAATGCGTGACACTCCTCTTCGTCGGCGCGCACACAGCACAGATGCACTTCCCAAGGCGCGATCGTGATCGGCCAAATCGGGCCATATTCATCGTGCGACATCTCACATACCGAAGCCGCCAGCCGGCCGACCCCGATGCCATAGCACCCCATGACTGGGTTCTGCTTTTTGCCGTCTTTGTCTAGATATTCCATATTCATCGGTTTTGTATACTTTGTACCGAGCTGGAATATATTCCCAATTTCTATCCCTCGTTCTACGCGCAGCGCTTTCTTTCCGCAGCACGGACAGATTCCGCCCTCTACCGCTTTCGCATAGTCACCATATTCCACATCTCCCATATCCCGCTGCATATCCAGGCCGACGTAATGCTTGCCGTCGATATTGCCGCCGCAGCACAGATTGGCGATCCCTTTTAGGGACTTGTCATAGAGTACCGTATAGTCGCCTTCTAGCTTGTAAGGCCCGATCGAACCCGCCTGAAGTCCGCACTCCTCTGTAATGACAGCCACATGTATTTTACAGCCGACCGCGTTTTTCACCTTCGTCTCATTTGCCTCGAGATCGCCGCGCAGGAACAATACGATATAACCGTCGTCGTCATTCCTCTGATATACGACCGCCTTGCACGAATTTTCAACCGGAAGATCCAGGAAATCGCACACTTCCTCGATCGTATGCTTCTCCGGCGTATCGACGAGTTCCAAAGGCGCCTGTGAAAGCGTCTGGTCCTGTTCCACGATACTCTCCGCCGCTTCCATATTTGCACGGAAGTCACAACTGCCGCACAGTACGACGGAATCCTCTCCCACCGGCGTCAAAAGCATATATTCATGGGAAATGCTGCCGCCCATCATGCCGGAATCCGAGAGTACGACTACCACTTCCGGAAGACCAGCCCTCGCGAAAATACGCTCATAGGCGTGATAACATTTATCATAATAAACTTCCAGATCCTCCTGTGACGTATGAAACGAATACGCATCTTTCATCGTAAATTCCCTCACGCGGATGAGTCCGGCGCGCGGACGCGCTTCATCGCGGAACTTCGTCTGGATCTGATAGATCATAAACGGATATTTTGTATAGCTGTTTCCGTATTCCCGTACGAGATGAACGGCCGCCTCCTCGTGGGTCATGCCAAGCACCATCTTTGACTGGTTCCGGTCCTTGAAGCGCACGAGTTCATTCCCCACACTTTGAAAACGGCCTGATTGTTCCCACAAACTCGCCGGCAGCGTCACCGGGAATAAAACCTCCTGTCCATCAATGGCGTCCATCTCTTCCCGTATGATAGTTTCAATCTTCGCCGTTACCCTCCGCAGCGGCGGAAACTGTGAGTAGATCCCATTTGCCATATGTTTCATATAACCGCCACGGATCATGAGCGCGTGGCTGTCAATGACACAATCGGACGGTTTTTCCTTAAATCTGTCTCCTGCTAATTTGTCTAATTTCATCTCTTTTTCCTCATTTCTGCACTACTTCCGTGCGCATATTTTCTTCGCTCACGCGATGGGTATAATTATTGCAATTATAGCATCTTTATCTTAGTCCTGTAAAGCCTTACAAAGAAAAAGACGCTAAGTGACAGTGAAAACGACTCGGCGATCGGGAACGCCCACCAGACGGCCCCGAGCCCGAAAAATTTTGTAAGCAGATATGCAGCCGGTAAAATCATGATTAGCTGTCTTAACACCGATACCATGAGACTTAATAACCCCTCCCCAAATGCCTGGAAGGTAGACATGAACACGATAGAAGCTCCGGCCAGTATAAAATGCGTTCCAATGATACGCAGCGCCGGCACTCCAATTTTCAGCATGTTGGGCGAAGCGTCAAAAAGCAGCAGGAGTTTGTCCGGAATCGTTAAAAAGATGCAGAGTCCAACAATCATAATGCTTACGGCGATGATCAAGGCAAACCTCACTGACTCGATGAGCCTCTCCTTCTTCCTGGCTCCGTAATTATAGGAAATAATAGGGATCAGCCCATTATTCAGGCCGAACACCGGCATAAAAATAAAGCTGTTCAGTTTAAAATAAATACCAAATACGGCGACTGCTGTCGTCGAGATCGGTGACAGGATCTGATTCATGCCGTATGTCATGACAGAACCGATCGCCTGCATGATCACAGACGGCACGCCAACCCAGTAGACCTTTCGTATCGTCTCCGCATGGGGGCGCATTTTCCGTATCGAAAGACTGATCTCCGTATTTTTCTTCACGTTAAACCAAAGCGCTAAAAACATGGCCACGACCTGCCCGATGACCGTAGCGATCGCTGCCCCCCGGATACCGAGTTGGGGCAAACCAAAATAGCCAAAGATCAAAATCGGATCAAGTATGATATTCAGGATCGCCCCCGTTCCCTGTGTGATCATTGTATAAAATGTTTTTCCGGTCGCCTGCAAAAGCCTCTCAAGCATCATTTCCAGCATAAAGCCGATGGATCCGATCATACACACTTGCAAGTATCCGGTTCCGTACTCCACGATGGCTCCGGCATTTGCCTTTGACGGATCCACCTGGGACTGGAAAAAGAATTCGGTTCCAAAAATTCCGAAAATACAAAAGACCACGTAGCTTGCCAGCATGAGAAATACGCCGGCGTTCGCCGCCCTGTCCGCCACCTCGAACTTTTTCTCACCAAGGCTCTTTGAGAGCAGCGCATTGACGCCGACTCCTGTACCGATCGCCACAGCCACCATGAGCGTCTGAAGCGGAAACGCCAGGGAGACCGCCGTCAACGCGTCCTCCCCGATCCTTGACACAAACATGCTATCGACTATATTGTACAACGCCTGTACGAGCATTGACGCCATCATCGGCAGTGACATACTGATGATCAGCTTTTTGACCGGCATGACGCCCATCTTATTCTCTTCCCGCTCCCCTATCTTCTTTTCTGTTTTTTCCTGTTCTGTTATTTCCTGTTCCATTTTCATTCTCCATTTCTCTCTTGCATGCGCAGCCACGATATATTCCAGCTCTTCCTTAAAAGTTCTGGTTCCTGCTCCAGATGGGCAAAATCATTGAACCGCTCCAAAAAAAATCGTCCTGCCGTCTCGTCATAACAGATCTGGGTAATACTCGTGTTTTCCAGATCAATGGCAAACTTCAGCTTATGTTTCAAATCCGTTTGCAGCAAATGAGCGCACAGCGCTCGGATCACGCCGCCATGCGTCACGACCACTACCCGCTGCTCCGGAGCCCGGCAGATCTGTTCAACCTGCGGCATGACCCTTGCCACGACATCGGCGCCGTTCTCACCGCCGGGATAGCGCAGATCGCTCGTCTGCTCTGCCCGTTCTTTCTGAAAGTCCGCGTATTCTGTTCGGACTTCGGTATCTTCTCTTCCGGTCAATATTCCAAAATCGATCTCACGGAATTCTTCGATCACGACTGGCGGATGTCCGATTTTTTCTCCGATGATCCCAGCGGTTTCCACCGCCCGCTTTAATCCGCTCGTATATAGTTTTTCCACTCCATACCAGCACAGACGCTCCGCTGCCAGCGCCGTCTGCCGCCGTCCGATATGATCGAGACTGACGTCTACGTTACAGCGCGTCGAACACTGCCTGCCATGCCGAACTAAAAAAATATCTTTCATGTCCTTATCCTTCCTTGTCTGATTCCAAAAGCTTTGTCCATTATATACCGAATGGATGTTTTTGGCAAGAACAACTGTAAAATACAGGCGTCAAACTTCCGTTTCCCCTCCTACATAGTGCATCTTCTGCAGCACGCCCTTTTTATATTTCCTCCCGACCGCTACGGTTCCCAGATAATCTTTCAGCTGGATGCAGTTTTCTGTTCGATCGATTCTTTCTATATAAATACGATTCACGAGATACGACTTGTGGCACTGAAATAAATAATCCCCGCCGAGAATACGCTGGATCTCGTTCAGCGGTATGTACGGGATATAAAGGATCCCCTTTACCGTATATAGAAATATCGTGCGGCTGTTGTGTTCGACATAGATGATATCCTCCATGTTCACATGGTTCATCCGGCCCTCTACGCACACAAATACATCCAGCGCCTCCCTAACAATACTTTTCGCCATCGTTCCTGCCCTCCTCCCGCACATCGCTCATATAAATCCTCTCGCAGGAATCCAAAAGCCGGTGCAGCAGAAAAAATACTTCCTCCGGGTTTCCGCATACGAGATCCCTCGCCAGATCCTCCTCTCTCGCCCTGCCTGTGATCAGATAGTTCAAGTCAATCCCGTATTTCCCGTGCAAAAGAATCAAAAGCGACAGGTTGATGGCATGCTCCCCGCGCTCCAGTTTCCGGTAATGCCCGACGGTGAGGTCGAGGCTCTCCGCCATATCCTTTACTTTTATGCCAAGCATGAGCCGCACCCTTCTCAGCCGCCTTCCTATTCTCCCGTTTACGAGTTCCGTCATACTGCTTTTCCTCCTTTGTTTCCATTACTTCTATTTTACAGGAATCCAGACGAAAAAAGTAGTTCATATTTTGTCCATATAGGGCTGATCTCCAGTTTTTTACGATGTTTCGCGCACTGTCGCGCACATTTTTTTTTTGCATGAATACTACAGTTATCTTTTATCCGAGGAAAAAAACCATTGTAGTTTCTTGTGGTCTCACAGGCCAATGATTACACTTAAATCGAAAGACTTACATTACATAACTTACAAAAGGAGGCTTCCCGCCGTGAATACTCAAGATTTCAAACTGATCGGACTTCAGATCCGCTACTTTCGCGAAGCAAAAAAAATCAGTCAGGAACAGCTGGCAAATCAGGCCGGACTCGCAACAGGAACTATCGGTAAGATCGAGCGCGGACTAAACAATCCAAAAGCAGACACCCTGCTGCGCATCGCGGCAGAGTTGGAAATTCCATGTCAATTACTCTTTGAAAAAAACGACAGGCGAAGAACTTATTTTTCACCGCAGATCCACCGGCTTGTCCAGTATGCCAAATGCCTGAGTGACGACGAAGTAAACGCCTTGTGCGTCATAGCCAGAACGCTCGATGGCACACACCGGGGCGGCAGTTGGAACGATCCCAAACGGCGGTTCTAAAATCCATTTACTTCTCCTTTCAAAACATCTGCGATCACTTTTGCCAGTGGAGCCGCTGCATTTTTTGCCTCCTCCACCGTATTATTCTCATTTCCTAATTCTACCAAAAGTGCACGTTCTGCCATATGCAGATTATAACGGTATCCTTTCAGATAAATCGGTTTGGTAAATCCCTCGTATGTCTCCATCGCATGGCATTTCAGCTGTAAACTAAAAGACAGGTTCGCCTCAAGATTCGGATTATGTAAATAGTCGATCGGCCCGGATTTTGATCGGCTCATTCCATTAAAAAACATAACGATTGCTGTACGCTTTCCATCAATCATCGTGAACGTCTGCTTATTTTTCCCCACCGAGTCCCGGTGCAGATCGATCGTCACCTGGATATCCGGATTTTGCGCCATCGCCCGCCCGATGCCTTCCAGCGACTCATTATACGCTTTGCTACGGTCGATCGTCCCGTTGATCTGGTCATATTTTGTCTTGTCATGATAGACACCATACCCGTTCTTTTCCAGTTCTTTTGCAAGCTCTGTTCCCACTCCTACGATTGAATCGGATTCCTTCCCCTTCTGGCTGTCCGCGAATGCCTCCGAAGCCCCGTGCGTATGATAGATCAAAATCTGCTTCTTGCCAGGCTTCTGCTTCAATGTCATATTCCTCTTTAGCATCTCTTCCACCGGAAACAGATTTTTCTTCACTGAAGTTGTGGAATCAATAATATAGAAATGGTTCCACAGATAATTGACATCTTTACTCTCCCGGAGCTTATTGACATAGGCCGCCGTGCCGGATCCGCCCATCGCCTGCACCTGGGCGAGGTTTTCTCCCGCGACCGCCGACGCGTCCCCGGAACTGTACAGCTGTGCCTCATTCTCCGCCTCGGCAAGCTGCTCCCCGGTTCCCTGTGTCCCACTCTGATTCTCGCGGTAGATCAGGCTTTTCTTCGCCAGTTTCTCCGACCGGGCCGTCGAAAAGAAGAACTGGTTTCCCATCGCCAGCCGTAAAAACACAGGCCCCTGCTCCATTTTGGAAGCGAGCAGCCCGCTTTCATACAGAGAGATTCCTATTTGTTCCAAAACGGTATTTTTATAACCGCTATCCATGCACTCCAGATAAAAGAGTAACGCGATTGCCCCGATCGACAACATTATTTTTGAAAACCCTTTTTTCACCGTCTTCCCCCCATGTTCTCCTGATCATCCGCGCCCTGACCGCACGGATCCCTATTATCATGTATAGCGCCTTTCTTTTTATTTATGACACGATTGCTTTTTTCTGCAGGCAGTGGTTCAGTATTTTAGCCAGATCCTTTGCGATAATAGCGACGGACTCATCAATATTTTTCGGCGTGACATACAGGTTATCCATCTCATCCTGAAACACTTCCCGTATGAACGCGTCAATCTCGTCTTCGTTGTACCCCTGCTTTGTGAGCACTTTCTCCAGGTGGTCGCTGATGATCGTTTTGGCATCCACGACGGTCGGCACACCGATGGCGATCACCGGAATACCCAGGCTCTCCCTCGACAGCGCGCTCCTGTGGTTGCCGATCCCGGATCCGGGACTGATGCCGGTGTCGGTGAGCTGTACCGTCGTGCACAGCCTCGACATGCTCCTGGCAGCAAGCGCGTCGACGACGATCACGACGTCCGGCGACGTCTTCTCGATGATCCCTTCTAAGATCTCCACGGCCTCCATTCCGGTCTGCGCCATGACGCCCGGCGCGATGGCGCTCACGGTCCCGTATTCATTTTCTTCCATGAACAGTTCCCCAAATTCCCGTTTGAAATGGCGCGTCACAAAAATACACTCGACCATCCGCGGGCCGAGGGAATCGCTCGTCACATGCTGGTTCCCGAGTCCGGCGATCAGGACCGATTTCTGGCGCAGTCCCTCCACCATTTTTTCCAGCTCCCTCGCGATACAAAGTAGCAGGCTCTCTTTCTCCGCGTCGTCTTTCGGCATATCGTCCGACTCGATCGTCACATAGCGTCCCCTCGGTTTTTTCATCGCCCGGCTCCCACGCTCATCCTTGATGTGAACGGTCGTAATGTGTGCCCCCGCTTCCCTGTCAAAGTGTTTTTCCAGCACGACGCCTTTGATCTCTACATTGTTTCTCGGAAAACTCTCCCGGATCTCCAGCGCAAGATCTGTAATTTTCTCAGCCATAGTCTCTCCAGCCTCCCAAACAAACGATTTCAGATAATAACTAGATTTACCCAATTTTTTTATTTTATGTATTGACACCTCCTTCGTTTTGTACTATTATATTTTAAGTATGTTTGTGTTAATGTCCGTGTCCGTTTAACCAGACATCGTATCTTACAATAATTTTGAGATGGAGGTGTTACAATTGGCAAATATTAAGTCTGCAAAGAAAAGAATCCTTGTTTCACAGAAAAGAGCTGACAGAAACAAAGCAATCCGTTCCACAGTAAAAACGGCGATCAAAAAAGTAGACGCTGCTGTTGCGGCAAATGATAAAGTTGCTGCGAAAGAAGCATTGACACAGGCAGTATCCACGATCGACAAGGCTGCCCGGAAGGGAATTTATCATAAAAACAATGCGGCCAGAAAAATATCCCGTCTGACCGTTGCCGTAAATAAACTTGCTTGAGAAAAACGCTAAGGGGTTTTTCTCGCGGGTTTCATACGAGTAAACCGTATCGATCATCCGTCATAGTCTATACGGTTTCGAACGAAAGGCGTGCGCTTTTTGCGCGCCCTTTTTTATTGCAGAACGGTTTACAAAAACCCAAAAAAATGGTACAATTTAACGTAGTTACATAATTGCGCGGACAACGGCGCAGAAAAGAGGGAACGTATGAAAAATACCGATTATCTTTCATGGGATCAGTATTTTATGGGAATTGCCCTTCTGTCAGCCGAGCGGAGCAAGGATCCACACACCCGTGTGGGGGCCTGTATCGTCGACGCTGACAATAAAATACTGTCTGTCGGATATAACGGAATGCCCTGCGGATGCTGTGATGACGAATATCCGTGGAACAATAGCGGCGAACCACTCGACACAAAATATTTGTACGTATGTCACGCGGAGCTGAACGCCCTGCTCAATTACTCTGGATTTAAATTAAAAGGGGCCAGGATCTACACCACGCTCTTCCCCTGCAATGAGTGCACGAAAGCGCTGATCCAGTCCGGTATCCGGGAAGTGATCTACCTCGAAGACAAATATTCGGAAACAGCAAGTGTCATATCCGCCAAACGGATGATGGGATCTGCCGGTATAGTTACCCGCAAATACGAAGGATCCGGTAAAGAATTACATTTACTCATCTAACCTTATACCAAGCGGCATCTTCCCCGCACAGGTGATGGCCGAAGCAGATTTGTGTCTGTGCGCACCGGACACAAAGAACATTTTGTTCTTAGAACAAACATGTTCTTTTTGAGAGCAATGTGCGCAGAAATGAGGCGTACGATGAAAAAAGATGAAAAGAAACCAAAAAAAGAATTCAAATGGTTGGAAAAACTGCGTCAGAAGCCACGGACTAAAAACAAAAAAGAATCTGACGCTGCGCAGGAACCCACACCGGCCGCTCCCAAAAAAAGCCGGACACCCGCTTTTAAAGGAAAGCTTAAAAAAATCCGGCCCAAGCGGATCAAGCCCGCGGTCATATCTGGCAGATTATCCAGTACCGGAAAACGCGTGACCAAGATGGCAAAGACCATCTCCACATTCATACCGCGCAGAGAGGAAAAAGAAGAACCTCTGTTGGACGGAAATGTGAAGATCCTTCCGCAGTTTTGTATTCAGACGAAACTGATCGGATGTTTCATCATTCCCGTCATAATGATCATTTTACTTGGCATCGTCTCCTTCACCCGCTCTTCCCATGCGCTGAACGAGAGTTACGAATCTGCCATCACGCAGACGATGAATATGGCGAAAGAATACTTTTCTTTTGTATTTTCTAATATTGAATCGGACATGAACGTGTATCTTTTGGACACGCAGCTGGGCGACTATTACTCGGGTGAATTCAGCACAAACGAAACCCAGCTGGAAACAGCCAATACGCTAAAGAAAAAGTATGAAAAGGCACAGGCAGACGTGGACCGGCAGAGAGAGGGGTCTCTTGGTTATTACAAAGCTTATAAGGAAATGTCTGACGCCTATCGGGAGTACGAACAGGCCAAACAGATCATAGATGAGGCGGGCGATAACGAGCAGGATGCCTACGCCACATTAAACACTTCCGTCAGCAATAAAGTGGCTGCCAACCAGTTTATCGGAAATATTTTTATTTTCAAAGAGAACCAGAACATCATCAGTTCGCAGCCGAGACTTCGCGCCACGGCAGTGACAACGGAAGATTATAAAAAGATCGACGCAGGTACGACCGGGTTATACAGCACGTTTCTTGAAACCGAACTCGGAAAAAAGGTAACCGGGAATACGACCAGCTATCACTGGAGCGGAACTGTCCCGGAGCTCGACAACATCCTATCCGTCAGCAGCAGTGACTATCTGCTCCGCGTGGCGCACGACCTCTCATCCACAAGCGACGCCGTGATCATCGTTGACATCCGCAAAGATGCCATCATGAACATTTTGAGGGACTTAAACCTCGGAGAAGGCAGCTACGTCGGACTGATCACGGGGAACGGGGAAGAATTTACGATCGAAGGACGGACGCTTGTCACTGATACCGAAGATGGCACCGACTCCGACAATGCCTCCGACGCCGTGTCCGAACCGGTCTATACCAGTCAGGAATTCTATCAGGACGCCTTGAATTCCGAGCAGGAAAGCGGTTCAAGCTATGTGCGGTATGACGGAAGTTCCTATCTGTTTACCTATCAAAAGCTCGGCACGACCGGCATTATGCTTTGCAGTCTCGTCCCGTCTTCCCTGATCGTGGCTTCGGCAAACAGCATACGGGTCATCACGATCATACTCGTGCTCGTTTCCTGTCTCATCGCCATTATCGTCGGAACATTGATTTCGAAAGGCTTTAGCAAGTCGATCAACGCGACCATCTACGAGCTTGACAAAGTTTCGCACGGGGATCTCACCGTCGAATTCCGGACAAAACGCCGGGATGAATTCGCGCTTTTGTATGGGAGCTGTAATGACATGCTCGCCAATATACGCGGCCTGATCATGGAAGTCGAATCGGTATACGAAGCTCTTACCGTCTCCCTGAGCCAAGTGGACTCCTCTTCCACTACGTTCTCGCAGACGACGAAAGATATCCAGACTTCGATACACGAGGTGGAAACCGGCGTCGGGGATCAGACCGAGAGCGCGACTGCCTGCCTGACCGAGATGGACAGTTTGTTTGGCAAGATCAATAATGTCAATGAAAACGCAAATGAGATCGGAAGCATCGCCGCCTCCACGCAGGATGCGATCGCCTCCGGTATTACGACGATGGACAATCTAAATGAAAAGACAAAATCGACAACCGAGATCACGGAGAACATCATCCTCACGATCAACCAGCTCTCCGCTCATTCCCGTAACATCGGCCTGATCCTGAGCAGCATCAATGACATTGCGCAGGAAACGAACCTGCTCTCTCTGAACGCGTCCATAGAGGCCGCAAGAGCTGGTTCTGCCGGAAAAGGGTTCTCTGTCGTGGCAAACCAGATCCGTAAACTGGCCGACCAGTGCCTGACGTCTGCCGGTGAAATCTCTGACATAGTAAACGAGATCACCGTCGCCACAAAGAAAGCGGTAAAAACAGCGGAGTCCGCGGAGGAGATCGTGGAAGAACAGGTAGAGGCCGTTGCCGATACCGCGCAATCGTTCCAGGAGCTGAAACTGCGCATCGAAAAACTTTCGGAGAATCTGGAGAGCATCCAGAGCAGTTCAAAGGATATGGAAGTTTCCGGCTCATCTACGTTGAAAGCGATGGAAAACATTTCGGCAATCCTCGAAGAGACGCTGGCATCCGTTACATCGGTTGCCACCGGCACTGACAAACAGTCCGAGGCACTTACCTCGCTAAACGACGCTTCTTCCCAGCTGGTCGAGCGCGCGGACCATCTCGGCAGCGCCATTTCAAAATTTAAAACAAAACCAAAAAAAGCAAAGGCGAATAACGCCTGATGCGACGGTCGTATATTATGTAAGTTTTGCGGCCACATCAGCCAAAAATTGCTGCCACGCATCTTCATGGTCTACAAAGTATTTCGGACAGATCTTTTCCGTCACATCATAGTGGCGGATGACATTCTTTTCCGTGAGCTGATATTTTTTACACAAATAAGCCGTGAGCTGCACGAGCGATAGGTAAGTAGCATCGGTAAATTTACCGCTCTTTCGCTTGTGGCAGCATTCTATGGATATCGTATCGACATTTCTGTCATTGGACGCATAAGCGATCTCATTTAGCGGGATACACTGCACGATCTCTCCCTCGATCCCGATGACGAAATGGCTGCTCGCATAGGTTTTCGATTCCTTCTTTTTATTGATCTTTGGCAGATTATTAAAATAATTCCGGTTCGCCTCTGCTCCAGTGCCTGGATTTGCCGTATAGTGAATGACGACCCCGTGCACCTCTCCGAGTGCCGTACCCGGTCTGGAAAACTCATTTGGTTCCAGAAAATTGTCCTGTATCCCGGCAGGCATGAGCGCCTGCGCCTCCTCTATTGCCCTCTGTTCCTGTCTTTTCTCGCTGATACTTCGGAACATAATACTTAGTATGATAAGAAGAAGGACTGCGATACTGACGATCACAGTATACAGTCCTTTCCTTTTCCTGCTGACAATTCGTTTGCTTCTATTCCACACTGTAATTCGGAGCCTCTTTCGTTATATGAATATCATGCGGATGGCTTTCTTTGAGCGCTGCCGCAGAAATCTTTACAAATTTTCCGTTTTCTTTTAGCGATTCGATGTCTTTCGCGCCGCAGTAACCCATACCAGAACGGATCCCGCCGATCAGCTGGAATACCGTATCTTCTACTGTACCTTTGTAAGCCACGCGTCCTTCCACGCCTTCCGGTACGAGTTTTTTGGCATCCTGCTGGAAATAACGGTCTTTGCTTCCGTTCTCCATCGCCGCGATCGATCCCATACCACGGTATACTTTATATTTTCTTCCCTGGAACAGTTCAAATGTTCCCGGGCTCTCATCACATCCAGCAAAGATACTTCCCATCATGCAGACATTGGCTCCGGCCGCGATCGCTTTCGTCATATCCCCGGAATACTTGATCCCGCCGTCTGCGATGATCGGAATGCCATATTCCTTCGCCACCTCGTAACAATCCATGATCGCCGTCACCTGAGGCACTCCAATACCTGCAACTACGCGTGTCGTACATATAGATCCCGGCCCGATTCCGACTTTCACCGCATTGACGCCGGCCTCGATAAGAGACTTTGTGGCCTCTCCGGTCGCCACATTTCCCGCGATGATATCGAGATCCGGATACGCTTCCCTCACCATTTTCACCGCCTTCAGGACATTTGCAGAATGTCCGTGCGCCGTATCGATGACGATCACATCCACTTTTGCTTTTGCCAGCGCATCAACCCGCTCCAGTATATTTGCCGTGACTCCGACGCCCGCGCCGCACAAAAGGCGTCCCTGTGAATCTTTCGCCGAGTGAGGATACTTGATCTGCTTCTCGATGTCTTTGATCGTGATCAGGCCGCTCAGATTTCCATCCTTATCCACGATGGGGAGCTTTTCCTTTCTCGCGTCCGCAAGGATCTTCTTTGCCTCCTCAAGCGTAATACCTTCCAGCGCCGTTACAAGTCCCTCAGATGTCATACTCTCCTTGATCTTCTTTGAAAAATCCGTCTCAAATTTCAGATCGCGGTTCGTAATGATTCCGACCAGCTTTTTCCCCTCTGTGATCGGGACACCAGAAATACGGAATTTTGCCATCAGATTGTTGGCATCTGCAAGTGAATGTTCAGGAGAAAGATAAAAAGGATCTGTAATAACACCATTTTCCGATCGCTTTACCTTGTCCACCTCATCTGCCTGCTGCTCAATTGTCATATTTTTATGTATGATGCCGATACCTCCCTGGCGTGCCATCGCGATCGCCATGCGGTATTCCGTAACCGTATCCATGCCCGCGCTCATCATCGGAATATTCAACTTGATATTCTTCGTCAGATGAGTTTCCAGGCAAACCTGGTTCGGTATGACTTCCGAGTATCCTGGTACCAATAAAACGTCGTCAAATGTAATACCATCACCAATAATCTTTCCCATCTCTCTCGTCCTCTCTTTAAATTTTTTATTTTTCAGGAAAATCTTTTAGGGACTATTGCCCCTGCTGAAATTATATTTTTATGATTATATCCAATATCAATATAAATGTCAAGATAATTGTACTGAGAAATTTTACGATTTGCATGAAATTTCGACACAAAATGTTTTTTTTATTTTTTTGAAAAAAAAGCTTGCATTCTAAAAATTTTTCATGTATAATAGCACTTGTGATTGAGATTGGGCTATCGCCAAATGGTAAGGCACTGGACTCTGACTCCAGCATTTCAAGGTTCGAATCCTTGTAGCCCAGCTAAAAAGCTTTGAATGACGTTTCGTTTTTCAAAGCTTTTCTTTTCACTTAGAACAAATACGTCAGAATGAGGACAGAAGCGTCGGTATCTACGGCGCTTTTTTCGAAGAAATAAAAAAGATTTGCGCAAGGCGTTCAAACGCAGCGCGGAAATGGAGTCAAA
The DNA here is from genome assembly GCA_910589665.1 of uncultured Eubacterium sp. Lineage (GTDB taxonomy): Bacteria > Bacillota > Clostridia > Lachnospirales > Lachnospiraceae > Eubacterium_F. The sequence goes on from CAJUTR010000004.1 coordinate 187,124, forward strand.
AATGGAACATGCAGCACAAAAAAACAATTTTTCAAAAGAAATTGAGAAAAGACGGACATTCGCGATCATCTCCCACCCCGATGCCGGTAAGACGACATTGACGGAAAAATTTCTCCTCTACGGCGGAGCCATCAACCTGGCCGGCTCTGTAAAAGGAAGAAAGGCGGCGAAGCACGCCGTATCCGACTGGATGGAAATAGAGAAAGAACGTGGTATTTCCGTTACTTCTTCCGTTCTTCAGTTCAATTACGACGGATACTGCATTAACATCCTTGACACGCCGGGGCACCAGGACTTTTCCGAAGATACGTACCGCACGCTGATGGCTGCCGATTCTGCCGTCATGGTCATTGACGGCTCCAAAGGCGTCGAGGCACAGACGATCAAGCTGTTCAAAGTGTGCGTTATGCGAGGAATTCCTATTTTCACCTTTGTCAATAAGATGGACCGCGAGGCAAGGGATCCGTTTGAGCTCATTGATGAAATCGAAAACGTACTCGGCATCCGAACATGTCCGGTCAACTGGCCGATCGGCTCCGGCAAAAATTTCAAAGGCGTCTATGACCGGAATACCAAAATGATCTCCCGCTTTCTGCAGTCCGACAACGGGCACAAGATCGAGTCGGTAGACGCGAAGCTCGGCGACAGCGGCCTTGATGAACTGATCACAAAAGAGTACCACGATATTCTCGTCGATGAGATTGAACTTCTTGACGGGGCCAGCGACGAATTTGACCTGGAAAAAGTAAGGGCAGGAAAACTTTCTCCGGTTTTCTTCGGATCGGCGCTCACAAACTTTGGCGTGGAGACATTTTTGCAGCACTTCCTTACGATGACGACCTCCCCTCTCCCGCGAAACTCGGGAGACACGCCGGTGAGTCCCTTCTCCGATGACTTCTCCGCTTTCATATTTAAAATACAGGCAAATATGAATAAAGCACACCGCGACCGAATCGCTTTCATGCGAATCTGTTCCGGAAAATTTACAGCGGGCATGGAAGTCATGCACGTCCAGGGCGGGAAAAAGATCCGGCTCGCCCAGCCGCAGCAAATGATGGCACAGGAGCGCAAGCATGTAGAAGAAGCGTACGCCGGAGACATCATCGGTATTTTCGACCCCGGTATTTTTTCGATCGGCGATACGCTGTGTACTGCGGGAAAAAATATATGCTACGCCGGAATCCCGACCTTTGCCCCCGAGCATTTTGCCCGTGTGCGCCAGGTCGATACGATGAAGCGCAAGCAGTTTATGAAAGGGATCACACAGATTGCCCTCGAAGGCGCCATCCAGATCTTCCAGGAATTTAATACGGGAATGGAGGAGATCATCGTCGGCGTTGTCGGCGTCCTTCAATTTGAAGTGCTGCAGTACCGGCTCCAGAACGAATATAATGTAGAGATCCGGATGGAACAGCTCCCGTACGAGCATGTGCGCTGGATCGAAAATGAAGACATTGACGTAAACAGCCTGTCGGTCACCTCAGATACCAAACGGGTGAAAGATTTTAAAGACAACCCGCTGCTTCTGTTTACCCACCCGTGGAGCATCCAAACCGTACTTGAGCGGAACGAAGGACTGCGGCTCGGCGAAGTTTCAAACGCCGCATTCTGATTTATCTTATCATTACATATAAGAATGGAGAATGACTATGAAAAAACTTTTGCGAACTCTATTTATGATCCTATGCGGCATGACGATCTGCTTTTGCGCCGCCAAACCAGCCGAGGCAAAAAAGAATTTTACGCTGTCGGCAAGTTCCAAACCATATAAGAATAAATACGTAAAATCAAAAGCGTATAACAAATACACAAAACATTACCTGACGATCCGCTCCTATCTCGATCACATGTCCAAAAAGGGCGGCGGCACGTTGACACTGAAAAAAGGAACGTATAACCTCACGAATGCGATCCTCGTTCCCTCGAACGTCACGATCGTTCTGAAGGACGGCGTCGTTATGAATAAAACGAACAACACGCATACGAAAGCGCTGAAAGCGGGACACATTATGATCGAGTGCGTCCGCAGTTCCAGGATTAAAAAGAGCGGCGTTGTCGGCGGCTACAATGGCGAAAAGAACATACGCATCAAAGGTGAGGGAAACGTGACGATGAACCTCGCCAAATGCAGCAAAAGCGAAGCGATCCGCGTTCCGCACTGTCAAAACGTTTCGATTGAAAACATCTCGTTTACCAATTTAAGGGACGGCCATTTTATCGAAATCGACGCTTCCAAAAACGTATCGGTCAATAACTGCAGCTTTTCCAATAATAAAAACGGGGAGCGCTGCGCGATCAACTTAGACACACCCGATAAAGTTACAAATGGATTCAACGGTAAATACTCGAAATTTGATAAGACGCCGAATGTCGATGTAACGATACAAAACTGCGGTTTTTACAATCTCCACCGCGGCATCGACACTCACCGGTTTTCACCGGACAAATACCATACAAACATACAGGTATTAAACTGTACATTCCGTGGTAGCGTGCAGAGTCCGATCATGATGGAAAACTGGAAAAATGCCGTGATCAAAGGAAACACATTTGACACCGTATCAGGCTGGAACAGCGGAAACATCCAGCAGGAAAAGTTCGGTATCTTCATGAAAGGCGGCGTTATCGACCCCGTCATCAGCGACAATACATTTAACAATGTGCATATGCCATTTTACGCAAAAGGAAACCACAAAGAACCGGCCGGTGACATTGCGGCGCGCTATCCCGCTACCTATTCCAGTTTCTCTGCGGCTTCCATCGAAAGCATGAGGCATAATACGCTCGGGCCAAATGCCGTTTTGCGATATTTTGCCATCAGCAACCGGGAAGTTCCCTATATCGCATTGAGCGATAAGCACTATACGAAGTATGAATTTATATGACGTTAGATCATCCAGATCGGAACGATGTAATTATTTCGATCAATCGCGCTAAGCTCCGGTTTCATACAGATTACCGCACCTTTAGACCGGGGCGTAGACGACTGATCCAACCGTTCAAATACTTTGATCAATTCTGTTCCTGGATTTGAGGTCTTCTTAATTTCAATCGGATTTAGCACGCCGTCATGCTCGAGCACGAGATCAATCTCCCTGGCATCTTTGTCACGATAATAGTATAGGTAAGGCTGCTTCCCGCAGTTTAAGTATGTTTTCATGATTTCAGCGACTACATAATTTTCCAAAATAGCACCATTCATTGCGCCACCCTCTAATGTTTCCGCACTGCTCCACTTCGTCAGATAACAAACGAGACCCGAATCATAAAAATACAGTTTCGGTGTTTTTACAAGACGTTTTAACAGATTGTTTGAATACGGATGGAGATAGAAAATGATCCCTAATGTCTCCAAAATGCCCAGCCAGTTTTTTGCCTGTGTCTGATTGATATCGGCATCTCTTGCAATCTCTGCAACATTCAGCATCTGCCCGCATCTTGCTGCTGTGGCCACAAGAAACCCATAAAATTTCAAAGAATCGACCGCATCCGACAGTTCCCTTACATCACGTCCCATATAGGTGCTTACATAACTACTGTAGAAAATCTGGCTATTACTGTTTGCTCCACTTACAATGGCAGGCATGGAACCTTTATAAATCCGTTCGAAAATCCCTCTCGCATCCGCCTCTTCCCTGCTATTTTTTCTAACCGATAATGCCTCTATATCAATCGTAAAAGGTTCCATCTCCCCGCCCGAAATCTCTGCCTGTGACAACGATGTAAGGGAAAGCACTGCTACTCTTCCCGCCAAAGATTCCTGCACCCCTCTCATCAATTTAAACACCTGTGATCCTGTCAGCCAAAATGCTCCTGAATGCTGATGTTTGTCCACATACATTTTAATATAGATAAATAACTCTGGTGCATACTGAACCTCATCAATCATAACAGGCGGCTCATGGAGCTGCAAAAACAATTCTGGATCTGTCTTTGCCATATGTCTTTCATTCAGATCATCCAGCGTAACGTATCTTCTATCCGTACCTTCCATTAACTTCCGAAGCATGGTAGTCTTACCCACCTGCCGCGGCCCGGTAACCAGGACAACCGGATATTCTCTCGTAACCTGATCTACGACCTTCTCCAAATTTCTCGTTATATAGGTCATATCCTCACCCCTCTTCCGGCTATTATTTATATCAATTATATTTTAGCCGAAATGCAGTCAAAAATCAAGCATATTCCGGCTGATATTTATTGTTTATACCTTTTAGCCAAAATATGCTTGATGGCGTTACTCAATTTCTATCGTTCCCAATTTGACCCTTGCCGCTTTTCGGGCCTTCCTGTTACTCGTCATCCTGCAAAGCGTCAAACCCTCTCTCGCCGGTCCTTACCTTGATGACATCTTCCACATCGTACACGAAGATCTTACCGTCGCCGATGTGACCTGTATACAGCGCCTCTTTCGCCGCCTCTATCACTTTATCTACCGGAACGGCACTCACGATCACTTCTACTTTGATCTTAGGCAGCAGCGTAAAGTCCATCGGTACGCCACGATAATATTCCGCATTTCCTTTTTGTGTACCGCATCCGAGAACCTGCGTGACCGTGATCCCCTTGACACCGATTTCGTTCAACGCCGCCTGCAGGTCTTCGAACTTGTTCTGTTTGCACACGATCGAGATGCGGCTGATCTTCACGCCTTCCACACCTTCCGCGCTTGCCTTTCCGCCGGCAGCTGTCGCATCCGTGCCCGGAAGCGGCGCTTTCGCTGCCGGCGTCACTTCCGTGACCGGCACGGCATGTTCGGGCGGTACACTTCCCATCAACTCACCTATTTTACCTATGCCGGTCGATGCCGCATAAAAACGGTCTCCTGCCGGCATAAAGTCCGCATAGGCAGAAGGCAGTCCGTGTTCGGTCGCATCAAGTCCCAAAATCTCTTCTTCCGCCGTCACACGAAGACCGAATACTTTATTGATCACGATAAATACGATCGCCATGATCACGGCCGCATACAAACCGATACTTACGACGCCGAGAAGCTGTACCCCGAACTGATGAAATCCACCGCCATAAAACAGTCCGTTTTCATAATCGAACAGACCGACTGCCAAAGCACCCCACGCGCCGTTAAAACCGTGTACGGCTACCGCGCCGACCGGATCGTCCACCCTGCATATATTGTCCACAAACCACACGCCGAATATGACAAGCAGGCCGTCCACCACGCCGATCACTGCGGCTCCCACGGCATCTACATTCGCGCACCCAGCCGTGATACCGACCAAGCCGGCGAGAGAGGCGTTCAGACACATCGAAACATCCGGTTTCCCGTATTTGATCCACGTAAAGATCATACAGACCGTCGTCGCAATTGCCGGGGCGATCGTCGTCGTGGAGAGGATCTTCGCCATCTCATCCACACTCCCCGCTGCCGCGCCGTTAAATCCGTACCAGGCAAACCAGAGGATAAAGCATCCGAGCGCGCCGATCGTGATATTGTGCCCCGGTATCGCTTTTGGCTTTCCCTTTTTATCAAATTTTCCGATACGTGCCCCGAGAATGGCCGCTCCGACGAGCGCCGTAATACCGCCGACCATATGGATGACCGCTGAACCCGCGAAATCGATAAATCCAAGCTGCGCCAGCCAGCCATTGGCATTCCACGTCCATCCCGCCTCGATCGGGTACACGATGGCACTTATGATGATCGAATACAGACAGTACATGCTGAACTTCGTGCGCTCCGCCATCGCGCCGGACACGATCGTCGCGCACGTCGCGCAGAAGACGAGCTGGAAAAAGAAGTTTGACCAGTCAAAATCCGCAAAATCTGTAAACATCTGATATTCCGGCCTTCCGATCACGCCGAAAAAGTAATTTTCGGAATTCATGATCCCGTAACCGAGAAAAATAAATACGATCGTTCCGAGACAGAAATCCATCAGGTTTTTCATGATGATGTTACCTGCGTTTTTCGCCCTCGTAAATCCGGTTTCCACCATGGCAAATCCTGCCTGCATGAAAAACACCAGCGCGGCACCGATCAAAAACCAGATCCCAAATGCCACTTCTGAACTTGCCGTCGTGATCATTTCGCCTAACTCTTCTGCAAATTCCATAAAAGACACCTCCAACTATTTTTATGCGGCCCTGCAACATATGTAGTGTTTCTGAGATTCATATCTGCCGCGGAACGAAAAAAGACGCCAAGTGAAATGTTCACCTGACGTCTTCGTCGTTTCTATGTGGTATTATATGCCCATTGTTTTCAAAAGTCAACTACTTTTTTTATTTTTTTCAAATACTATATTTTTTTCAAATACAATCATCACCTCAACTCCTCAATGAAATAGCCATGAGCAAAACTCTACACATTCAGTATTTATGCAGGTTTGCGAGGCA
>CAJUTR010000005.1 GCA_910589665.1 uncultured Eubacterium sp.
CGGATTTTTACCCTGCTGGAATCAAGATTGAGAACTTGTTTCGCAATTACCTATTGCCATAATAAAACCTCCAAACTGGTACTTACATCTTACACCAGTTTAGAGGTTTACACAAACTTTGGGATAGTCCCGCCCATTCCCCCTCTAATACTCTTTACATTTCCCCCCGCATCCTACTTAACCACAACTTTCCTCTTTCCCATCCAGTCCTGATCATTCATCGCATCGTCGGCTTCTTCAGTCCACTCTGAATCCCCCCATCCTCCCACCTGAAAATAATAGGTATCTCCGGATTTCAAATTCTCCACTTTTCTTGAACCCTTATTTATGATTCCCTCCGGCAAATACAGGGCGTGTGACATATCCTTACTGGCAGAATAGCGAATATCAAACCCTTCATAGCCGGAACATGATCCCGTCGTATCGACCGTGATCATGACCTCGCCCTTCTTCCTGCTCTCCACCGTATATGTCCGGAACCACAGCGCAGCTACCGACGCTTTTTTCCTACCCGGCTCGATTGTGTCAACAAAAAAACCGAGTTTATCGTCGCACCAGCATATAAATTCGTGCCCCTTCTTCTTTACGCAGTCTGGTAATTTTATCTCTGTTCCAAACTGATAGTACTGAGGTAATATTCCGCACGCCTTTCCTCCGTTTAGATCATAGCAGACCGGTATTTTTGTCCCGACCGCTGATCCGGTATTCCGTGCGGGAATTTTCTTTACTTCCTTTCCATTTACCAGCCAGGTAATACATTTGCCAAACTGGTACATTTCACAGGAAAGCGCGGAATGATTTTCTACCTCTTTCAGGCTGGGGCAACGCCTTATCGCTGACTTATCCCACTGGAGAAGAGAAGACGGAATAACGATTTTTTCAAGCCTGATATCGTCTTCAAACGCATACGCGCCAATCTCCTCCAAGGAATCCGGTAAAAGTGCCTGTTTCAAAAACTGACACCCCTCGAATGCACCTTTCCCGATCTTTTTAAGCCCGTTCCCGAAAGACACACGTCGCAGATTACTAAATCCCCAGAAAGCCCTCTCTCCTATTTCTTTCACGGAATCTGGCAGAAATATTTCCTGCACATACTCCATTCTCGTTCCCGCTAACGAGATTTTTGTGATACCTTCTTTTACAATCAGCGTCCGGATTTGATATTTGTTTTTTTCATCATACTCATACCAGTACTGGTCATCAACTTCCTTCCATTCACCATAACCAGACACTTCAAGCGTCTCGTCGTCCACCAGCCTAAAATTAATTTCTTCCCGTTTACCGGAAACTTCTTCTGGCACTTTTTCCCTTTCATGGGAAACCGCCGCGGGCTCATCCTCCTTTTTACAGGCGACTACTCCCGCGATGGCAGTCATTATAAGCAAAAACAAGCATATAAAACGCTTATGCCAAAACAGCATGTGTTCTCCTCTCGTCATTTGATTTTTGTAGTAATATCACCAAGATTTATCCTTGAAAGATATTGTCGCCGGATCCCTTTATTGGTTTTCAAAATTACAAACTCATAACAATCACCGGGCATAATATGACCACCCTCAATTTCACATTTTGCATCCTTTTCATCTTTATCCAGTTTCATCTTAATATTATTACGAAAAATTTCGTACTGCAACTCTTTCTTTGCAGAGAACTCATTTCTGGTCACAATCAGTTTGGAAACAGTCACATCTTTATTTTTATTTTCGTTGCCACTTGTAATTACAACTTGCCACTTATTCAATCCCATATTAGAAACATCAAATTTCAAAAGGTATACGCAATTACTTTTTTTGTATTTTAACAAAATTATTTGCAAATTTCAATAGAGCAGTAGTTCTGAATTTTCTCACTCCGGGTTTTATCCCCGAAAAAATAGTGCCAGGGTCAAAAGCTCCCAGCACCGTCAAGACATTTTTAATATTTTATTTTGAAACCAGTTCCGCACCTACGGCTGAAACACTGTTCCTGCTCGTTTTATTCATGCTGGTAATGGAGTCTGCTGATTCCATCCACTCTCATGTACTCACCTCTGCCTTATGAAAATATAAACGGAACAAAATAAACCTTTACATTATGATAACTGCATTATACAAAAGTCTTTCGCAAGACAAAAGATTTTTCCCCTCATTTGTGTGCTAAATTTCAAAAATCAACACTTTTTACCACGATTTCAAAAAATACGCGCATAAAGAAACCCCTCGAAAATACTGGACTTTCAAGGGTTTTATAATATCTCTTTTTTGTTTGGAATTATCTCTTCGATAATTGTGTACCCTTGAAAACAAAGGCTTTTCGGCTATATATGGTGTTACAATAGAGTTACGATTTATATTTAACCGCTATTTACAGACACTTTCTTTTTCTCTGCTCAAGCATAATTTCTACCTGTCTTTTATGCTTTTCATACTCTGCCTGTAATTCTGCCCTGCGTAAAGCGATATACTCCACCGTAGAAGTAAACCCATGCTCATTGAATTTATTCATACTGTTTCTATATGCCCCGGCTTCCACAATATCAAATTTTTCTAATAATTCACGCTTTGCCTTGCCTATCCGTAACCGCCGTAGTCCTTTTTCCTTTATCTAGCGTATTCTGTCTATTGTTACGCCCTGTTCTCTGGCTACTGCTGCCATTGTCCGATTATTTATGAATATCTCTTTTATTATGCTGTTCTCTCTGTCGGTTGTGTAACGCTCCACAATGCCCCATAATCGGCTTTTAGAGTGTTCGGCATACATTTATCTTCAAGACTAAAATCGACTTGTATGGTATCGGAAAGTGTCAAACTGTTATCATCTGCTAAAGGGATGTCTAAACTGGCTACCCCTTGCATCTGTATTTTCAATTTCGGCAGCAGTCCTACAGATACACGCATTTTATCAGCTATTTCATTATCTGTTGGCATTCTGCCTAATGCCTGTTCTAACTCCTGTACGATTTTCTTGTAACGTGCTATTTTCTGCCTTATATGGCTCGGTATTCGCACCGTAGAGCCGCATTTTTCAAGATACCGCCGTACTGACTGCCTTATCCAGTATTCCGCATAAGTCATAAACCGCACATTTGCAGACGTTTCATAATGCTGTACCGCTTCCCACAATCCAAAATAGGATTCTTGCAATAAGTCATCCATAGGCTCATAGGCGATATATGGCTTTATGAATTTCTTAATCAATGGCTGATTGCTTTCATACAGTAATTGCATATAATCCGTTACAGAATAACCGTTCCTAATTTCAGAAACAATTTGCTCATTCGTCATTGCAATGCACCTACCCCTTTGCTATAATTTGAGTAGATGCAGGATATAAAGAGAAGTCAGCCCACAAAAGCAACGACTTCTCTTTTATTTTATCACAAAACCGCCTTTTTGCATATTTTAAAATATTTCAGAATGGCAGCAGGACTAAGCCTTTTTGAAAATGTCCGACAGAAAAAGGTACTAACTACCCCTATGCGGCGTTTCCCTATAACCCCCCCCCAAAGAACACTTGATAAAATTTAATAGGGGAATTGTCACAAAAGAAAGAATATGATAGAATATCGGAGAGGAACAATCGTGTTGCAAGGTGGTAGCCTCCCAAAACTTCATGCCCGGTACGCCGGAGTACATAAGAGGGGAGGTGGCGCAAATGACAGCTTTTGAAATCATTTCGATTTTCATAGGTATATTGGCTCTGCTGATTGCCTTTGGTAGTTTTGTTATAGCGTTGCTTGCCTTTCTCGATAAGAGGAACAAGCGAAAATAAATAAGCCTACCTTGTTACTTGGCCGGTACAGGTAGGCTTATTATAAGCATATTTTGAGGTCAACCACTTTGTGGGCGATTGTTTCCTCTTTTGTATCTATACTATATCATAATCCCCGGATAAATTCAAGAATAAGTTCCATTAATGCAAACCGTTAGGAAAGTAATAGACTGCCGCCCTAGAAAATAAAGAAAACCCCCGAAAATATTGAACTTCCGGGAGTTTTTAAGGCGTTTTGAAATTGTAGTAAAATTATCTCTTCGAGAACTGCGATGCCCTACGCGCCTTCTTCAAGCCGTATTTCTTACGCTCTTTCATACGCGGATCACGAGTAAGGAATCCAGCCTTCTTCAATGTAGGCCTGAGGTCAAGGTCATACCTGTTCAGCGCCCTTGCGATGCCGTGACGGATCGCTCCCGCCTGGCCGGTAAAACCGCCGCCCTTTACATTAACAAGGATGTCAAATTTGTCAACCGTATTCGTTGCTTCCAACGGCTGGCGTACGATGATCTTCAACGTCTCAAGACCAAAATAATCATCCATGTCTTTTTTATTTATCGTTATTTTACCGCTGCCCGGCATAAGATATACACGCGCAACGCTTGATTTTCTTCTTCCCGTTCCATAATATCTTTCACTAGCCAATGTCATTTTCTCCTTTCAAAGCTCTCTAAATTTCCAATGCTTCCGGCTTCTGTGCAGCATGTTTGTGTTCTGGTCCAGCATACACAAACAACTTTTTCAGCATCTGTCTTCCCAAAGGTCCTTTGGGAAGCATGCCCTTTACTGCATGAGTAATAACATACTCCGGCTTCTTGTTCAACATTTCCTGTAACGTAGCTTCTTTCATGCCGCCCACATATTCTGAATGATGATAATAAATCTTCTGATTCAGTTTTTTACCTGTCGTAACGACCTTTTCTGCATTTACAACGATCACATAATCGCCTGTGTCAATGTGCGGTGTATAAATAGGCTTTTTCTTGCCTCTTAAAATGCTTGCAATCTCGGATGCCATACGACCAAGCGTCTTTCCTTCAGCATCAACGACATACCACTTTCTTTCCACATCGGATGGACTTGCCATATAACTTTTCATCCTGGAAACCTCCTAAAAATTATCATTTACTTTGTCCTTGCGAATTCAAAGAAATCTGTCTGCAATGTCCGGAACAGACGATTCCACAAAAAAATACCGTAACTCTGGCTGCCGGGGCAGGCAATCCAAAGAACTGTGTATTTTCACGTCACAGTATCATATTATATTACATGTTTTTCACCTTGTCAATATAAAATCAGGAAATTTCTTACTGCTCATTTCCTAAAGAAGATCTGTTTTCCTGCTGCTCTCCGATCCAAGGACTACAACCGGATCCTTTGCACGGGCTGCCTCACTACCGTCCTGAGCCGGCTTACGTCACATCTGCGCGGATCGGAAAGATAAATTTCATGATGGCGGCGAACATCCGTAAGGTCCAGCGCATACCCTTCCTGTTCTATATATGTATTCATCGCCGCGATGGTTTTCGGTTCGTCATCATAGGAACCGATGTGCATGCACTGTACACACTCGCCCTCGTTATAGGGAAAAAATTCGACACCGCTCAAATCCATATTTTTCTTTTCTGATGCTTCCGCCACCGCCCAGTCAAAATCCTCTTTTGACACAAAATCTGGTAAACGGATCATGGAAATAAACTCGAAATCTTTTTTTTGGGTATAGTCAATCACCTCTTTCCCTTCCTGCCGCCAAAGACCCTCCAGCGGCGGCACGACATACTCAAAAAAACCTTTGATCCTGTGCTCACCCTTATAACTCATACGAATCGTGAACGCCACCGCATAAAGCGACCCGATCCCTGCTTTATACTCCCCATTCTCATCATTCGGATCTCCTTTGCCACGCACTGCTATGTAATTCATTGGCGGCACCGTTACCATGCCAGGCTTTTTCGGCGGCAGATAAAATTCCTTGTATTCCTTCTTAAAATCATATGCCATTTCCTAATCATATCCTTCCTGTACAGGCTATCTGCAAATCACATGCTGCGGAACAGCTTCCAGAACCGTACCTCCGCACTCATGTTGTTCACTGACACTCATTCTATCACAACGGGAGATAAATGACAAGAAATGCTGTACCGCGAACCCCCTAACACCTTAAACATGTCCCACCCTATAAGGCTATGATGTCACAATTATGCTATAAGATCCATGTATCATGCACTAGCGGCCATCGTGCTCAGGATGATCCGGATAACCGTTTCCCTGTGCGTCTATCGCCGGATTGTTTCCGGATCCGCTCCTCGATCTATTTTCCTTTTTTTCGGGGCGGCTTGCCTCCCATACGCCATCCGGAATCGTCCGCACCGGCCGTTGCTGTCTTGCTTCTTTCATCTTGATCTTCCTTTCTAATTCGCTTTTTCTTTAGTGTAACCATTCGCGCTAGGATTATGTTTTTGCATATCATTTTTTCAATTGGAAAACATAATACGGAACAAGAGGCGCATCAAGCCCTGACTACTATGAAAAAACAGGAGTGTTTCCATGAATCATTTGAAGAACGAAAAATCCCCATATCTGCTGCAACACAGGGAAAATCCCGTAGACTGGTTTCCCTGGGGGAAAGAAGCATTTGAAAAAGCAAAAAAAGAAGAGAAACCGGTTTTTCTCAGCATCGGATACTCGACGTGCCACTGGTGTCACGTTATGGCACATGAATCATTTGAGGATCAAGAAATCGCAAAAATGCTGAATGACTCCTTTGTGCCGGTCAAAGTGGACCGGGAAGAACGTCCGGACATAGACACCGTTTACATGGCCGTCTGCCAGGCAATGACCGGTTCGGGCGGATGGCCGATGACCGTTCTGATGACCCCGGATCAGGAGCCCTTCTTTGCCGGAACATATCTGCCGAAACATGCGCGCTATGGCTCACCCGGCTTGCTGGAACTTTTGGAACATACGGCACGTTTGTGGAACAGCGACCGGAACCGTCTCATACAGACTGGACAGACGATTGTAGCGGCGCTGAACCGGCAGGAGGAAACTTCACGGGCTGACGACCTCGAAACGCTTATCGCCTGGGGAGTTCAGGACTTTAAGTCCCGTTTTGACAAACAGCACGGGGGATTCGGATCGGCACCGAAATTCCCCTCTTCACACAACCTCCTTTTCTTACTGGAATATAGTCTGGTGCACGACGAACGCGAATGTTTGTACATGGTGGAAAAAACGCTGGAAAAAATGGCCAGAGGAGGACTCTTTGACCAGATCGGCGGCGGTTTCTCCCGATATTCGACCGATGAGACATGGCTCGTTCCCCACTTTGAAAAAATGCTCTACGATAATGCGTGGCTCGTTCAGGCATATGCCCTGGCATATCGCGTTACAAAAAAAGAATTTTACCGGGAGATCATTTCCCGGACTCTTGCATTTATACAGCGGGAACTCACAAGCCCTGACGGCGGGTTTTACTGCGGCCAGGACGCCGATAGCGAAGGAGCGGAAGGAAAATATTATGTCTTTTCCAAACGTGAACTTTTTGATGTATTAGGCGACAAGACGGCATCATTCTGCCGCTGGTTTGGCATAACAGACGCTGGAAATTTTGAGGGGAAAAATATTCCCAATCTCTTACAGAACAAAGAATATGAACAGACGCCGGAACAGATCAAACAACTTCGCGAAGCCGTCTTTGTGTACCGGAAAAACCGGATGACGCTTCATCTGGATGATAAAATACTGACATCCTGGAATGCCATGATGATCTCTTCCTGCGCCAAAGCAGGCTTTTCGCTTGATAACCATATGTATATCGAAATGGCGGAGCGCGCCATGCAATTTATCGAAACTCATTTATTCGATGAAAACGGCCGGCTGATGGTCCGATTCCGGGACGGCGAGCGCGCATTTCCCGGAAACCTGGAAGATTATGCGTTTTACTGCCTTGCGCTGATCGACTTATATGAAGCGACATTTCACATCTGCTATCTGAAACGGGCCTCTGAACTCGCTGACCGCATGATGGAGCTATTCTGGGATCCAAAACACGGGGGCTTTTTCTTCTATGGCAATGATGACGAGGCGCTCATCCATCGGCCAAAAGAAACTTACGACGGCGCCGTTCCATCGGGGAATTCTGCCGCCGCCCACGTTCTCCACTGGCTGTTCCGCCTGACAGGGGAGACAAAATGGATGGAAGCAGACAGGCGCCTGACCGGTTTTTTGTCATCCCGCGCGGGCGAAGCCCCATCCGGGTACAGCTATTCCCTACTTGCCTTTCTCCGGGCACAATCGCCGACGGCAGAGCTTGTCTGTGTTTCGGGTGACACAGAAATCCCCCGGGAACTGCTGGACATACTGCGCGGCTGTACCAAAACACCACCAGCCGTTCTTTTCAAACATCCGGAGAATGCCGTGTCCCTTTCGGAAGCCGCCCCTTTTACAAAAAACTATCCGCTCCCAGAATCGGGAACGAGGTATTATCTTTGCGAAGGGCAGAACTGCTCCCAGCCATTTTCTGATGTTTCACTACTCAGAAAGAAACTTTGCATGTTTCATTAGTTAAAAATCATTAAAAAAATCGTGATTTACTTTTTTAGAAATCCATGATAGAATAAGGCGTACACAAAAAAATAAAATAGATTTGTACGAAACTTGGCAAGATATGAAAATATTACTACCAGGAGGAAGCAGTTATGATCACGATGGAACACGTATGCAAATCGTATAAGATTGCAAAAAGAAATGCGGGATTTGGTGCCGCATGCAAAGCTTTTTTTCACCGGGAATATGAAGTCATCCACGCGCTTCATGATGTCAGTTTTACCATCCAGGATGGAGAGATGGTCGGCTACATCGGCCCGAACGGAGCAGGAAAAAGCTCCACCATCAAAATTCTAAGCGGAATATTAACACCAGACAGCGGAACGGTTCTCGTAGACGGTATCACGCCGCAAGGGAACAGGATCCGGCACGTACGGGAGATCGGCGTCGTATTCGGACAGCGATCGCAGCTTTGGTGGGATGTTCCGGTCATTGATTCCTTTGAACTCTTAAAAGATATTTATTCCATTCCGGAGAAAACTTACCGGCAAAGTGTCGATGAATTGACCGAACTGCTGAGCTTATCAGAATTACTGCGCTCTCCGACACGCCAGTTGTCGCTGGGACAGCGGATGCGCTGCGAAATCGCGGCCTCCCTTTTACACCGCCCGCGCATCCTGTTTTTGGACGAACCGACCATCGGCCTTGACGCCGTTTCCAAGCTCGCTGTCCGGGATTTCATTTTAAAACAGAACGAGACACACGGAACAACGGTGATCCTGACCACTCATGACATGCAGGACATCGAGGCTCTCACAAATCGGATCATCCTCATCGGAAAAGGGAAGATCCTGATGGACGGCACACTCGCTGAAATGAAAGCCGGAAATCAGAACATGGATGAGACGGTTGCCGAACTGTACCGACAGTACGATATTTAACAGGAAAGGGGACGATCACGATGAGAAAATACATATCCTTTTTCCGGCTGCGGTTTACGATGGGACTGCAATACCGGATAGCCGCGCTGGCAGGCGTCGCCACCCAGTTTGTGTGGGGATTTCTGTACATCATGATGTACCGCGCCTTTTACGAAGGCGATGCCGCTTCTTTTCCCATGAGTTTTTCTGCCACCGCATCGTACATATGGTTACAACAGTCCTTTTTCTCCATGTTTGCCACCTGGATGGTAGAGAATGAAATTTTCGACGCCATCGTAAACGGAAATATTTCCTACGAACTTTGCCGGCCAGTCAACATTTATGATATGTGGTTTTCCAGAAATGTGGCAAATCGGTTATCGCGTGCGGCGTTGCGGTGTTTTCCGATCCTCGCGTTCTCGCTTTTCCTGCCGCAGCCGTACGGACTGAGCGCACCTGCTGGATATACGAATTTCTTTTTGTTTCTCCTGACCATGATATTGGGACTGGGCGTGACGGTATCGTTTTGCACGCTCATTTATATCCTCGCTTTTTTCACGATTTCGCCGCAGGGACTGCGTGTGCTGTTCCTTGCCGCTGTTGACTTATTTGCGGGAGCCATCATTCCCATCCCCTTTTTCCCGAAACAGCTCCAGTATTTGCTGGAACTGCTCCCCTTTGCTTCGATGCAGAATGTACCATTTCGGATCTACATCGGGCATCTGTCTGGGGACGCGATGCAAAGAGCCATCCTTCTTCAGGTATTCTGGCTCCTGGTTGTCACTTTGGCGGGGAAACTGCTGTACCGGCTGGCAGAAAAGAGAGTCACGCTGTTAGGCGGTTAGCGAAAAAATATTTACTTCGTCATAGCAGCGCAGAAAGGAGAGTTACAATGCAGAAAATACGAAAAGCCATACGACTGTATGTGCATTATATGTCCATCAACATACGCTGCGCGATGCAGTATAAAACCTCTTTTTTTCTTTCTGTTGCAGGACAGTTTTTAGCGACATTCCAGGCATTTTTGGCAATATTTTTCATGTTCCGGCGTTTTTCGAATGTGAAGGGATTTACCTATAGCGAAGTTTTATTATGCTTTTCCATTATCCTGTTTGAATTTTCTCTTGCAGAAATGTTTGCCCGCGGGTTTGATTCCTTTTCCGGCATCGTGCGCAACGGAGAGTTTGACCGGATACTCGTGCGCCCGCAAAACGCGGTGATCCAGGTGCTTGGAAGTAAGTTCGAACTGACCCGGATCGGAAGGATCGCACAGGCTGTCATTACGTTTGTTTACGGGCTCTTAGCGAGTGAGATCAATTGGAACTTCGCAAAAATAGTAACTATATTATTTATGCTCATTGGCGGGACAGTCGTATTCACGTCGCTGTTCCTCATTTACGCCGCCCTGTGCTTTTTTACGCTGGATGGTCTGGAATTTATGAATGCGTTTACCGACGGGGCGCGTGAGTTCGGGGCGTATCCGCTTGGCATTTACGGTAGGAAGATGCTTCTTTTTACTACCTTTGTCATTCCGTATTCGCTTGTACAGTACTATCCGCTGCTATATATATTAGGGCAGCGCGCCTCCCTGTTTTACGTGGTACTGCCATTGTTCTCTTGCTGGTTTTTCATACCGGCACTGATGCTGTGGAAGCTGGGGGTGAGGCACTATAAATCAAGCGGGTCGTGATCTATTTCGGCTGGCTTCATTGCTTCAGCCGCGTTGCAGATGGAACATTTATGTTTAGAACCGATTGGAGGAAAGAGAGAAAAATAAATTTTTCTCTCTGCAAGTTTGTGCGCGCACGCCCAAACTTGTGTGATGCGCAAAGGGCGTGCGCGCAGGAGGGAAACGATGATCATTTTAATTACAGGAGCATCCCACACAGGAAAAACAGCTCTTTCACAAAAATTACTAGAACAATATCATTATCCATATCTATCGATCGACCACTTAAAAATGGGATTGATCCGCAGTGGAAATACTTCTCTTACGCCTTCGAGTGACGACAATGAACTGACAGGCTATTTATGGCCGATCGTCTGCGAAATGATAAAAACGGCTGTTGAAAACGAGCAAAATCTTATCGTCGAAGGATGTTATGTTCCGTTTGACTGGGCGGACCATTTTGAAAAGGAATATCTGGATCACATCCGGTATTACTGCCTTGTGATGAGCGAAAGGTATATCCGGAACCATTTTGAGGATATCAGAAAATATGCCAGCGTGATCGAAAACCGGGGAGACGACGAGTACTGCACGATGGAACGGGTATTAGAGGAAAATGCCCATATTCTGGCATCGTGCGAAAAACATCATTTGGATCCTGTTCTGATCGATGATACATACGAGATCAATATTGGCCTTTAGGAGTTCGTACAGCTTTTTTATTGCGATAGCGAAAGAAAGGACCGGGGAGGGGCAGCCAGACTGCCCCTCCCCGATTCTTCCTAACAACACGGTATTTTTCTATGTGGATCAATAATTATCTTCATGCACCTCGAAATAACTCTGTGGATGGTTACATGTCGGACACACTTCTGGCGCCTTTGTTCCGACGATAATATGTCCGCAGTTTCGGCATTCCCATACTTTTACTTCGCTCTTTTCAAATACGGCAGCCGTCTCCACATTGTTCAGTAACGCGCGGTATCGTTCTTCATGGTGCTTTTCGATCGCGCCCACGAGCCTGAACTTCGCTGCCAATTCCGGGAATCCTTCCTCTTCTGCTGTTTTGGCAAACGCTTCATACATATCTGTCCACTCATAGTTTTCACCATCTGCGGCCGCCGAAAGATTCTCTTTTGTATCACCGATCCCATTCAGTTCCTTGAACCACATTTTCGCATGTTCTTTTTCATTGTCCGCCGTTTTCATAAACAGGGCGGAAATCTGCTCATAGCCTTCCTTTTTCGCAACTGAAGCAAAATAGGTGTACTTATTTCTCGCCTGTGATTCCCCCGCAAATGCCGCCTCTAGATTTTTTTCCGTTTTTGTTCCCGCATACTTTGTCGATTTTCCCATGTTAATTTCCTCCTTGTTATTACGTAATGATACACCGCAGGATGGCATGGATGCTCCGCCTGCGTGCACAATATTCGTGTGTTCTGATATTTCCTCGCTGACTGTACAAAGATCATCCACTGACAGACCGTGGATATCTTCATTTCCCGTAATTTTCGCAAACGTCCTCAGTTCCTCGGCGCAACAGTTGAGATAATTCTCTACCCGCTTGGCAGCGGCATCCATATGTAATCTCGCACGCAGCGTTTCATCCTGCGTCGCCACCCCTACCGGGCACATCCCGCTGCCACAGATCCGGTACTGCTGACAGGCGGCTGCCACCATAGCAGCCGAAGCGATTGCCACCGCGTCTGCTCCCATCGCCAGCGCTTTGGCAAAATCAGATGAAACCCGGAGTCCTCCTGTGATAACAAGATCAATATCGGAGCCGACGGCATCCAAATATTTTCTCGCACGATAGAGTGCATAAACCGTCGGAACGCTGGTGGAGTCCCTGATGATGGAGGGCGATGCTCCCGTGGCTCCGCCCCGCCCGTCTATCGTTATGAAATCCGGCCCAGCGTAGACACAGAATTCCAGATCTTTCTCAATGCGCCCCGCCGCAATCTTAATGCCGATCGGTCTGCCCTCGCTGCGCGTACGAAGTTCGTTTACCAAATTTCTCAGATCATCCGCATGATTGATATCCGGAAATTTCGAGGGACTGATAACATCCTCCCCGAGCGGCTTGTTGCGAATCTTTGCAATTTCAGGTGTTACTTTACTGCCAGGTAAATGTCCGCCCATTCCTGGTTTTGTTCCCTGGCCGATCTTAATCTCGATGGCGTCCGACGTTTTCAGGTTCTCATCGGTCACGCTATAACGATTCGGCACGTATTCGAATATGTATTTATAGGCCGATTCTTTTTCTTCCGGCAGAATACCGCCCTCCCCGCTGCACATCGCCGTACCAGCCGCCGCGCTTCCTCTCGCCAGCGCGATTTTGGTCTCTTTGGAGAGCGCACCGAAGGACATATGTGAAATATAGACCGGCATATCGAGTATCATCGGTTTTCTTGCGTGTTTTCCAATCACAGTTTTCAGGGATACCTCCGCGTGTTCGTCCAAAGGCATCGGATTTAATTGCGCACCGAGCACGAGAACATCATCCCAGTTAGGCATGTTCATCCGTGTGCCCATTGCCTCGATCGCGGATTTTCCGGTGACAGCCATTTCGTGTATTTCTCTCATGTAACGGTAATCGCTGTCCATTTTCCGGGTTTCCTGCGGGTATGCGAGTTCCAAACCTTCAGCGTTAATGGAAACGGGTCTACTTACGGCTTCCGGGGCGATGGCTGCGTCCTTTGGTGCTTCTTCTGCTTCAAATTTCTCCGGCGGCTGTTTGCAGACAGGGCATTCCGTTAAATCGGAGAAGGGTTTTCCTTCTTTTTCCTCGTCATACACATAGCCGCAAATACTGCATTTGTAAATCATCGTGTATACCTCCTTAGATTTTTTGTATTTGGATCATTATTATGTTTCTTTTGGTATAACCATCTGCATGAACAGACCGGTATCATCCGCCATCGGCTCGGCGGGAATCGTTTTTGTTTTCCCTTGTGCAAGCATATTAGCGACGATAGCCAGACAAACCGAGTCGGTAATATCGTCTTTGCTGCAGTTCATCTGCCCCGCCTTCCTTTTAAAATCTCCCGTGCCACTGTATCCGGTCTGATCTGTTCATCATTCCCCTGCAGTCCGATGACCATATCGACCAGGCACGCGTCAAAGGGCTGTTTCTCAAACTGTTTCTCTGCAAGCTCTACAAAGGAAGCAAACTTATACAGGTGTAACTCTCCCCCACAAATCACCGCCGTGATCCATCCCCCTTACATCCGTCGAGCCCGATCGAACAAAACCTTCTGTCAATTTTCTGACCTGCCATTTTATCCTAAAGCGGAAATTTTAATGCTACACGGATGATATGCGCAATGTTCTGCTCTCCGGCAAATCGGCCTGAGTCTGCAAAATCTTCTGTAAGCGGCAGCCATTTGAGGGGATTCACTTCTTCCCGAAGCTGGACAACTTCGTTCTGCAATTGTCCTACATAGATTTCTAACACATAATCCTGTTCATAGTAGGTTAGATCCATCAAGCGGTACAGGCAGATTTGATTTCTTCCAATCCCTGTTTCTTCTAGCAGTTCCCTGTATGCCGCGTTAAAAGAAAGTTCGCCTGGCTCTACTTTTCCACCTACAAAATTGTATAAACCTCTGAAGGGTTCCTTTGCACGTTTGCAAAAGAGCACCTGGTCTTTTTGTTTATTAAAAACTACAGAGCAGTTTAAATGCCGCATTCACGTCATCCTCTTTCTTTTGAAGCTTTTTTGCTCTAATTACCATCGCCAACAGGCTCTGTTTTATTACCGCGCAATTCTTCAAACATTTCTTTTACGATCGGTGCATTCTTCGTCAGCTTCTTAATACTCAAATCTTCCGCTTTATTATTCGCAAGCCGAAGCTGGTTCTCGGATGAAAGAAGCGCCTCTCTCGTTTTCTGAAGATGCTGGATCGTCTTGTCGATTTCATCGATAGCAGTCTTAAATTTTCTGCTTGCGATATCATAATTTCGTGCAAATCCCTCTTTAAATGTATTCATATTTTCCTCAAAATGGAGTATATCGACTTGTTGGTTTCTTACGACCTCCAATTCCTTTCGGTATTCCACAGCATTTAACGCCGCATTCCGTAACAGCGTGATGATCGGAATAAAAAATTGAGGGCGGATGACATACATCTTTTCGTATTTATAGGAAACATCTACAATGCCATTATTATATAATTCGTTATCTATTTCAAGTAATGAAACTAGTACGGCATACTCACATTTCTTTTCACGCCGGTCTTTATCAAGCTCTTTTAGAAAATCCTCATTTTTATGCTTCGTTGCTGTTTCATCCATCTCATTTTTCATCTCAAACATGATCGAAATAACTTCCACGCCATCGACCGAATCCCTAAAAATAAAATCCCCTTTACTGCCTGTCCGCACATCATTGTCCTTTTCAAAATAAGCAGTAGGAAATGCCGTCATCCGCAATGAGTTAAATTGATTTAAGCAATGTTGTTCAAGACTCTCTCCCACCATTTTTGTAGATTGCCGCGCCTTAAAATCTTTATAATATTCAATCTGTTCCTCTTTCCGTTTCAATTCATTTTCATGCTGCTTTTGTAAAGTCTCTACCTTTAATTTACTTTCCGTTTCTTTACTTGATAATTTTCCCTCCAATTCCGTGATCTGATTTATCTTTTCAGAAATTTCCTGCTCCTTCTTCTGAACTGCACTGGAAATGGCTAATTTTTTCTCTGTATCACTATTTTTAAGTTTGCCCTTTAATTCCTCGATGATCTTATCCTTTTCATTCTCGACTACACTTAACGCAAGCTTTTTTTCCGTTTCCTTTCCGTTGATCTGTTCTCTTAACTGCTCTATCACTTTATCTCTTTCTGATAATTCTAACTTCTTATCTGAAAGCTTCTTGTTTAATTCTTCTTCCTGTTTCATACGAATGAGTTCTAAATCGTTCTTTTTCTTCTCTTCCATATCTTTTTCCCGGCGTTTCAGCTCTTTTTCAAATTCCTTGTCCCTGATCTGCTGAACGATCTGTGCATAACCGGATTCATCAACTAAAAATATTTCCCCGCATTTCGGACATTTAATCTCTTGCACCATGCTACCTCCATATCTCTTTATGAAACAAGTTTAGTATATCACAACCCCACAACAATTTCACTATCTATTTTGAATTTGCCCCCCTTCCACCGAGACACGAGCATTTCCACCACTCTAGGATCAATCCCTGCATGGGCACACTTTTCTTCCAAATACGTATAATAATAAAAACATAACAGACTGGAGAACAAGATGGAACCAGATCACTCTCCGACCACCGTCCCCCGCCCGGACAACTCTTCCTTTTCGGTCCGGCGTTTCGACATCGCGCTCATCCAGGCCTCCGTCACATACAACCGTTACGGCTGGCATGATCCCTGCACGGCCTTTTTTGTCTTGCAGGACGAACTCGAACGCCACGGTGGTTTGGAAGCTTTTGTACAAAAAGCTGAATCAAATGAAATTAGTATCGAGCCGCTCGTGATCCGCGCCAACACCGGGGAACCCGTCGAATTACACATCACGCATTTCCCCCACCCAGTACATACAATTGTCAAACAATTTCCCGCCCATTCCGAACCATGCGCGATATTATTAGATGACACCCTTTTTTCTCCTGCATATCCCCGCACATTTGCCCCTAAGCACCCCTCCGCATTCGGCGCGCTCCTGATCGAAGAAGCCGGCACCACATTCCACGACCAAACGACGGGAGAGGAAATCCCCTTTGGCTCACAGGCCGTCATCCACCGCGCAGACGGAACTTGTTTCCGCGAATTCACACTATTTGTACATGATGCCGCCCTGCTTCCCGTTCAAAACTACCCGTCTCCGGAAATTCCCGACACAGCCCTTTTGGGCATCAATTACCGCTCCGAGCCTTCTTCCGAGCGGCTAAACCGATGCGAAGATCCCGCATACCTATTTAGTTCTCTCGTCCATGAAGACCCAGCCACCCCACTTTTGCAAACATACCCAGGTGATCCTCTCTTACTAAGGCTCATCACCATCGGCACCAGGCAATCTCCGCGCCAGCCGTTCCAAACAACCGGAATGGCTCTGACTCCAACATCGTTTACATGGATTTCCCCAAATGCCACCTGCCAAACCTTCACCGTAACGCATCCATATGAAACAGGAGACCACCTTTACACGATCGGCGGACACATGTGTATAAAAAGGGGACTGTGGGGCATCATCCGCGTCTACGGGATAACTAACAAACAACTAAAACCGATTCCAGGCGGCTGCCATACACCACTCCCTTCCGCTCCCCAGGAAGCCGACGTCCTGCGGACATACGAAATCGCGGTCATAGAAAAAAAGGCAGCCCCCAAAAAGGATTGCCTTCCCCGCAGATCATCGCGCTATTTTGTCTGGCTTTCCGATGTCAAACGGGAAATGAAACGCCGGCGCGCCCCTGATCCCCTTGTTCTGAATGCCGATGCCGGTGACTGGATCGAAGTCACGCTGCACAATTGCTTAGAAGCGCAGACAACGGCCGAAATTGCAGAAACCTCCCGACGCGTCTCCCTCTTCCCGCAATTTTTACGCTGTGATCCGATCTACAGTCCAGGACTCAATATCGGCCGCAACAGATGGGAGCAGACCGTCGCCCCTGGTGAGAAAAAGAAATACCTGTGGCACGCCGATCAGGAATACGGCTGCTGCCTCATCCGGTCTTTTGACAGCATCTGCTGTCCGCAAGGGGACCAGTTGTTTGCCACGATCAGTATCGATCCTCCGATTTCTTCCGAGTATACTGCAAAACCGGAATCTGCGGTGGCACCAGTTCACACAAAACCCGGCGGCTGACAAAACCGCCGGGACAGATGTTTCAATTCTACAATATAAATTATGTAAAAGTATTCTATACGATAGAAACATGAGGATAATTTATTTTATCCATACCAGCTTTCAACCCCTTATCTGCCGTCACCACTACCATAGTCTCATCATCAGATGAATTCGCTTTTGCAGTCCCCAATATTACGGCATCCATAGATTTAAAATTGAATATCAAAGCATTCTGAATAAAGTTTTCTGCTTCTGCTATGACATCAGGATTAATCTCTAACACTTTAACATTAAACAAACAATTACTACCACTTGATACTTCCTTTTCAAGCCTTAGCCATCCCTTTAGTTTTGCCTGACTCCACCTTGTCTTCCTTGGCATAACAAATTGTCTCCCGCATACAACGCCTGTGTCTCCATGAACTCGATCACAAACTTGTTTTCCGCCGCTATTCCCTCTCGCATACTTACCAATGACAGAAATAATTTCAATTTGTGTCACTTTAGAAATATAGCATTCTCCTGACAGAATATCTTGAATGATTTCATTTTGATTCCCAGCACTTATATGTTTCAGCAAAGCAAAATACGCATTTGTATCTAATAAATATTTTTTCATTTGCCCGCTCACCACCTAATCTGCCTTCATCATATCCGTTCCATTGATAAGAATTTTCATTTCATCTTCATTGATCGGTTCTAACTTACTTTTAATAAAACTTATTAATTGTCTTAAATCTGCTTCCGAACCCTTATTAACATAACCATTAATACCAAGATTAACTAATTTCTTAATATCTGCAAATTGAGAATAGTTTGTGTAAACAATGATATCAATATATGGATTTATATTTCTTATCTTTATTACAAGCTCTTCTCCATTCATTCGCGGCATCTCTAAATCCAATAATACAAGATCATACTCATTTTTCTGAAAATGCTCGAAACCATCCTGACCATCAATCGCTACATCTACAATCATGTCTTCCAGTTCCAAACCACGCTTCACTAAACCAGCTGTTTCCTCATCATCTTCAACTAATAATATTTTATACATGACCTTCTTCCTCCATTCTTATTTCGATAACAAACCTTGCCCCATCTGAATAAAAGGGATCTACACTTATCTTTCCATTAAACATTTTCAATATATTCCATACTATATAAAGTCCCAGACCCTCTCCCCCTTCTTCGCACTCTCTCCTTTTCGTGGAGTAAAAGGGATCAAAAATTTTTTGCTGGATCTCCTTGGGAATTCCTATGCCATTATCACTAAAGAATATGAATAGAACCTCTCCTTTATGTTGTATCAGCACATCTATTTTCCCTTGATCCTCTTTCTTATTGATTGCATAAATTGCATTGATGATTAAATTATAAAACACTTGTGAAAACTGGACAACCTCACCGTATAAACAAACATCTTTATTTCCTATCACAGAGTATTTTATATCTTCGCCACTTAATCTTAAACTCAATTCTTCAAAGATCGTTTTTATCTCATCATATACTTTAAAATATTCCTTTTGGTTTTTACTGGACACGATCGGCGCAAATCTATTTAATAATTTTCCGACTCTGCTAGTCTGTCTGATAATACCATCCAAAAGTTCCTTTTCTTCCAAACCGATTGATACGTTTTTCTTTTCCTGTTTCATATAAAACAACTGTATGGCATATCTTATGTTGGTGATCGGTTGTCCTAATTCATGCGAAAAACCTTTTATCAAATCTGTAATCGCCAGCAGTCTTCTATTATGTTCCTGCTCTTCTAATAAATCAGCCAGCCGTTCCATTAAAATCTCTTGATTTTCTCTATTGTGTCGTTCAAAAGCCCTTTGCTTCTTCTCGTTAAGATTTTGGGTTTTTCTTAAATAATCAATTCGTTTTTCGATTTCCTTTGCTTCACTTAGCATATCATATTTTATATAAAATTTGAATAACGTTTGTGAAATCGGAATACTATTCTGATATTTTTTATTTATCTCATTAAGAATCTCATTTCGGGATATTTCATCCCCTTGTGCTTCGAAGTACAAAACCAGTTCATATTGTATATTAAAATCCAATCTGCCAGCAATATCATGTCTATCCATATATCTCTTGGCATCGGAATAATCATTTCTCAATCTGCAGATCCTAAACAGGCTCCGGACAACTACTCCATCTTTACTATATCCAAGAATACCATTTACCCACAGCAACGCACAATCATACATTTGAAACAATTCTAATAATTTTAATACATGCCTATTAGCATTATTATTGTCTTTCGTACAATTATCTATATTTATTTTATACAGAAAATATATTTTATCACAATCGTCTTCTTTCTTTAGTCCATGTAAAGCCAGATCAATTTCTTCCACGGAAAACTCCTTATTTACTCTTTTTATACATTCAAAAACTTTTTTCGACGCTTTCCAATGATCATAAATGATTCTTAATGTTCCCTTCCTGATCACACTTGCATATTTATCATTCCTGCTTATCCATAAAAGTTTCGCAAAGATCCGTTTATCTAATTCGTATACCGAGGAAATTTTTTCAAAAAAACGGGTAAAGTTTGTAAAAAATTCTGGATCACTTTTGATTTTATCTAAATATTCCAAATAAATATCCATTGATATTTTATATTCTTTCATCGCAAATAAAATATCACCTTTGATCTTGTAAAAGAAATTATTATATTTATAAACAGAAATCGCTTCATCACATATCTCAATAGCTTTCTTTAATTCTCCTGCATAACGCATTTCGGATATCTTTGAAGCATATTCTCTTTCCTTAAGAGATATATTGTTTTCCATTTTCAATCCTGCCCTTTCATTATAATGATCCTAGTGTTTTAAGAACACTCTTATAAAACAAGATTAGTATACCATAAACTCCTAACCATTTCACTAATTATTTTAGATTTGAAAAGAACCCGGCGGCTGACAAAACCGCCGGGTCTACCCCCCCCTTCTAAAACTCAGGCCAACTCTACCGCCCCCGTATACAGCTGGTAATACCGCCCCTTCATCGCGAGCAGCTGGTCATGCGTCCCCCTCTCGATGATCTCGCCCTGCTCGAGCACCATGATACAGTCCGCATTCCGCACGGTGGAGAGACGATGGGCGATGACAAACGTCGTACGGTTTTTCATCAGGCGCTCCATTCCGTGGTCGATGTGCATTTCCGTCCTCGTATCGACGGAACTCGTCGCCTCGTCGAGCACGAGGATCGGCGCTTTGGAGATGGCTGCGCGGGCGATGTTCAACAGCTGGCGCTGCCCCTGGCTCAGGTTGATACCGTCGCCCTCTAACATCGTATCGTAACCGTCCTCCAGACGCATGATAAAGGAATGCGCGCTGGCTGTCTTCGCCGCCTGCTCCACTTCTTCATCCGTGGCGTCGGGTCGTCCGTACCGGATATTCTCACGGACCGTTCCCGTGAACAGATGCGTATCCTGCAGGACCATCGCGATATGGCTGCGCAGGCTCTTTCTCTCATACTCTTTTATGTCAATGCCATCTATGGTAATGCTGCCCTCCTGAATGTCATAAAACCGGTTCAGCAGATTGGTAACCGTCGTCTTTCCGGCTCCCGTCGAGCCGACAAACGCCACCTTCTGTCCAGCGTGCGCATAAAGGTCCATATGTTTCAGGATGATCTTATCCGGATCATAGCCAAATGTCACGTTTTTCATCATGACCTCACCCTGAATATCATCCATCGTACGGGCACCGACGGCATCCGGCTCTTCAGATGGTTCATCCATCACCTTAAATACGCGCTCCGCACCAGCCAGTGCCGAAAACATCGTATTGACCTGCATCGAAAGTTCATTGATCGGGCGGCTGAACTGTCGGGAAAAATTGACGAACACGCTCAGGTTTCCGACCGTCAGCTTTCCGGCCAGACAGAACAGCCCGCCGACACATGCCGTGATGCCATAACTGACCTGGCTCAAATTTCCCATCACCGGCCCCATGATCCCGCCGAAAAACTGTGCCCGGATCTGTTTATTTTTCAGATCTTCGTTCAGACCGATAAACTCCTCGATTGCCTTGTCCTCATGGCAGAACACCTTTACCACCTTTTGCCCCGTCACGGTTTCCTCGATATAACCGTTCAGTTTTCCGAGCGCCGACTGCTGGGCGCGGTAATATTTTGAACTGCGCATCGCGATAAAGCCACCGGCTTTGATCATCGCCGGCACCATGATGATCGTCAGAAGAGCTAGCCAGACATTCATATAAAACATGACCGAAACTGTTCCGATAATACTGATCGCGCCGGAGATAAACTGGATCACCGAGTTGTTCAGCATTTCCCCGATCGCATCCACATCGTTCGTAAACCGGCTCATGATATCGCCTGTGGCATTCGTATCAAAATACCGCACCGGCAGTGTCTGTATATGTTCAAACAATTCTTTGCGCAACGTTTTCAACGCCCGCTGGGATACACCGATCATAATCCTCTGCTGCAGATAGGTTGCCGCCAGTCCTGCCAAAAAGACTCCGGCCATCAGCAAAAGGCCAGACAAAAGGCGGCGTATCCCATCCTGGATGATCGCTTCGGAATTGGCTGGCTGCTGGATCGCCACCTGGACCGTCTGTGTCAGTCCGTCAATGATGGGGGACAGAAGATACGAACCGGCGATCATCGTCGCGCTGGAACAGATCGCACAGACGACTGCTACGATCACCTTCCCTTTGTCCCTTCCAAGATAGGTAAGAAGACGTCTGATCGTTTTCTTTGTTTCTTTCGGTTTTCCTCCCATCATACCCGGCCTTTGTCCGTGTCCATGAGGGCCATGTCCGCCTGCCGGCGGCCCGCCCTGCGGTTTATTTCCCTCGCTCATGCTGACACCTCCTCTTCTTTTCCTTTCTGCGAGTAATAAATTTCCTGATATTCCTCACAGTTTTTCAAAAGTTCCTCATGCGTTCCCTGACCGACGATCTCGCCCTCATCCATCACTAAAATACGGTCTGCGCTTTCAACGGAAGAAATACGCTGCGCAATGATGAGTTTCGTCGTATCCTTGAGAGACGTAGAAAAACTCTTGCGGATCTCCGTCTCGGTCGCCGTATCGACTGCACTCGTACTGTCATCTAAAATAAGTATTTTCGGCTTTTTCAAAAGCGCGCGCGCGATACAGAGGCGCTGCTTCTGGCCGCCCGAAACATTGACGCCACCCTGGCCGAGTTCGGTCGCATACCCCTCGGTAAACGACGTGACAAAACCATCTGCCTGCGCATAGCGCGCCATCTCATACACCTGCTCATCCGAAGCGGATTCATCTCCCCACCGCAGATTGTCCATGATCGTGCCGGAAAACAGTGTATTCTTCTGCAGCACCATTGCCACACCGTCGCGCAGATGGCGCAGCGAATAATCCCTGACATCCACACCGTCCACGAGCACCTGCCCCTCGTCGGCGTCATACAGCCTCGGGATCAACTGAACGAGGGAACTCTTCCCTGACCCCGTCGAGCCGATGATCCCGATCGTCTCACCCGGATTCGCGCGGAATGAAATATGTTTCAGTACATTACTCTTATGTTTTTTATAGTAGCGGAATCCGACATCCCTGAATTCGATCTCACCCTTTTCCACAAGCCGCTCTTTCTGTGCGGACTCGTTATCGTGCAGATCGACTTCTGCCTGCAGCACTTTTTTGATACGTTTCGAAGAAGCGAGGGCACGCGAACCCTGGATCATGATCATAGCAACGAACATAAGAGACATCAGGATCTGAACGATATAAGTCGTGAACGCTGTCAGATCACCGACCTGCATATCTCCGTACATCACCTGCTTTCCGCCAAACCAGACGACAGCAAGCGTCGCCGCATTCATCGCCAGCATCATGACCGGCATCATAAAGATCACGACCTTTAACGCATGAAGACCTTTTTCTTTCAGTTCCTCGTTGGCCGCGTTAAATGTCTCCTGCTCAAAATCATCCCGCACGAACGATTTCACGACGCGGACATTTGTTATATTTTCCTGGATGCGCGAATTCAATCTGTCAATCCGCGTCTGCATCACATCAAACCGCGGAAATGCCGTGCGGATCACACATATGATCGCGATCAGCAGGAGCGGGATGACCACGCCGAGAACGACGGCCAGTCTCGGGTTCCTCATGATCGCCAAGATCAAACCCCCGATCAGCATCCCCGGCGCCCGCAAAAGCATCCGAAGTCCCATCGCGATCACATTCTGCATGTTCGTAATGTCGTTCGTGAGCCTCGTCACCAACGAACCTGTTGAAAATTTCTCTATATTCGCAAATGAAAAATCCTGTACTTTGGTAAATACATCCTTCCGGAGCGCCGCTGCAAAATTTGCAGACGCTTTCACGGCAAAATAGGCGCCCAGCGTTCCGCCGGCCATCATACACAGCGCTAACAGCACCATGATAAGTCCTTTTACAATGATATAACCGCTTCCCGCGCCATTCCCAATGCCCTCGTTAATGATCATCGCCATCAGCTTCGGCATAAACACCTCACCGAGCACTTCAACGATCATAAAAATCGGCCCGAGGATAAACGCAGACAGATACGGCGTCACATATTTCTTATAGATACCCATAACGATTCCATCATCCTTTCCTTATTCTTCTAAATATGCCGACAAGTTGTCATACATGCGCCACAGATACCCCCGCAGGGTACTCAGTTCTTCCTCCGAAAACCCTTTCACCGCCTCGCGGTCGATCTGATGAAACGTTTCCCGGCTGCTCTCCACAATGTCTTTTCCTTTTTCGGTAAGCTGCACAAAATGGGCGCGGCAATCGTCCTCTTTTACCGTTTTCCGTATGTAACCGCCCTTCTCCAGCTTCTTTAAAGAAACCGCGACTGTCGCCGCCGAAATCTCCAGTCCGTTTGCCAATTTGGTCTGGGAACCGAACTCATACTCCGAGAGCGTCATCAGCATCCGGTGCTGCCCGCGGTGGAGTCCCGTCTCACCTACGAGCTGTTCTAACGTCCTGCGGTGGAGCTGGCTCACAAAAATCATTACCTTCATCGGATTTGCCTGGGCACGTATATCTTCACCCGCCACACATTTCCACTTTTTTATCAGTTTCGGCAAAAAATCCCCTCCTTTTATTAGCTAGCTGATAATTAGCTTGCTAATCATCATACTCATATTTTACCATTTGTCAATACTTTTTTGCAAAATGATAAAGGGCCGCCGTCGCAGCCCTTTATCTGAAAGAGGAGTTTTATGAAAAAATATCAAAAATAGGAAAATTGCCAAAAGTTATTGTATAAGTTTTGTTTAACTTATGAACTCAGTATAAAGCATAAATGTGAATAAACCATGTTCAAAATAACGAATTTTTGTGAACGTTCTGTTAAACATCATTCACATTTCAGTCATTATTTTTCCTGATCAGATAGTTTTTCTCGTTTAGCGCTTCCTCGATCATATCCAGCGTTTCCTCTGAATCTGCCGATACCGTATGATAATGATAATCCGACGTTATATTCTTGAGAGGTGTCGATTTCCCGCTCTTAATTCCCTGTATAAATTCCACGACATCCCTGCTCGTCCGTATATTCAGATCAACCTGAACCCTTCCGTACACTTTGTGGTTCACAAAATCGTTCTCCACTACCCCGCCGTAATAGACGATGGTATTCAATTCGTCCTCGGTCTGCTCATCGGTGTTACACATTTTAAATACACGGCTGGCGCTGCCTCCTGTGCCGCCGCGCAGCATATACCCCCGGTTCGTCGAAACAATATCCATATGGGCAGCACGGAGTATCGCAATATCCTGTACGATCACCTGGCGGCTGACATGAAACTCGGAAGCCAGCTTGTTCCCTGATACCGGTGTTTTCTTTTCGCGCAGTTCCCGCAAAATCGCGTCCCGTCGCTCACTACCGCACATCGTTCTGATCACCTCTTTCCCTACGAAAGTTTCCCTATGGAAGTTCTTATTCTACCGGATGCAGATTTTTCAGGGATATGTCTAAGATCGGCGCGGAATGTGTCAATGCTCCGCTGGAGATATAATCCACTCCGATCTCGACTAGATGTTTCACATTTTCCTTTGTCACATTTCCCGAGCATTCCGTTTGGGCTCTGCCGCAGATCAGCTTCACTGCCTCACGCATTTGCTCCACGGACATATTATCTAACATGATAATATCCGCTCCGGCATCCGCCGCCTCACGGACCATATCTAAGTTCTCCACTTCCACTTCGATCTTTCTCACAAACGGCGCGTATTCCTTCGCCATCCGCACCGCCTGGCTGACGCCTCCGGCAGCGCCGATATGATTATCTTTCAGCAGAACCCCGTCCGAAAGATTGTAGCGGTGGTTATACCCGCCGCCGACCTTCACAGCATATTTCTCAAAAATACGCATGTTTGGCGTCGTCTTCCTCGTATCCAGAAGTTTCGTCCCCGACCCTTCTAACAATTTCGCGACTTCATTCGTATATGTGGCAATCCCGCTCATTCGCTGGAGATAATTCAGCGCCACCCGTTCCCCGGAGAGCAGCACTCGTATATCCCCGGTCAAAACAGCCATGACCTGGCCATTCTTGACAGCGTCCCCGTCTTTGCACCTGAATTCGATCATCGTCGTTTCATCGAGCAGGCGAAATACCCTGGCAAACACTTCGAGTCCGGCGATGATCCCATCCTGTTTGCAGATGAGCTGCACCTCTCCTTTTTTCGCGTCCGGCATGACGGCATTCGTCGTAATATCTTCACTCGTAATATCTTCCTGCAGCGCCATCCGGATCAAATGGTCTGCCTGCAGATTCATGGTGATCCCGTTCATCGTATTCCTCCATTCTCTCTTCGCTTCTGTCTCTCCTTCTCAATCTCCCGTAAGACAATTTCCCTATACTGTTCCCTCAGCTTTTCCGTATCCGCGTACGATGCCAGATCGACCCGCGGCTCATGCGAAATATGTCCATGCCCCGACGAGATGTTCTGCGCCGCCCTTTTCGCAAATACAAGGCTTTCGAGCAGGGAGTTACTGGCGAGCCGGTTCGCTCCGTGTACCCCGTTGCAACTCGTTTCCCCGATCGCGTAAAGATGACGCATCGACGTTTTGCTGTCGGCATCGACCCAGATCCCGCCCATAAAATAATGCTGCGCTGGAACGACGGGGATCGGTTCTTTCGTCACATCGTAACCTTCTTCCCGGCAACGGCTGCATATATTAGGAAAATGTCCCTCGATCTCCTCTTTCGGGATCGGCGCCAAACTGAGCCACACGTACGGCATACCGTCTTTCTCCATCTGTTCGTACACTTTCTGTGTCAGGATATCCCGGGGCAGAAGCTCGTCCACAAACCGTTCTCCCGCCTTATTTAAAAGTACAGCGCCCTCTCCCCGCACCGATTCGGATATCAGGAACCGACGGCCCGGTTTCACCGAATAAAGCGTCGTAGGATGTATCTGTATATAGTCGATATTCTCCAATTCGATCTGATGTTTGACCGCGATCGCAAGCGCATCTCCTGTCATATGCTGAAAATTGGTGGTATGTTCAAACAGTCCGCCCAGACCGCCGCAGGCCAGAACCGTATGATCGGCACGCACGGAAAAAACCGTGCCATCCCCGTCTACCACGATCGCGCCAAAACACGTATTGTTCTCAGTCATTAGATCGATCATCGTCGTATGCTCACAGATCGTCACATTGGGGAGCTGCTGCACCGCAAGCAGGAGCTTACTCGTGATCTCCTTTCCTGTCGCATCTTCATGAAACAGGATGCGTGGCGTCGAATGCCCTCCCTCCCTCGTAAAAATAAGGGAGCCGTGGTCATTTTCAAAATCCACGCCGTATAAAATAAGTTCATCAATGATCTTCCGGGAAGAGCGGATCATGATCTCCACGGATTCTTTCCGGTTTTCGTGATGGCCCGCTTTCATCGTGTCCTCAAAATAGCTGGCGTAATCGTCCTCGGATTTCAATACGCAGATCCCGCCCTGCGCCAGATAGGAATCGCTGTTTTTCGCGTCATCTTTTGAGAGGATCAGAACCTTCTTATCCCTCGGAAGATGGAGCGCACAAAACAATCCTGCCGCTCCGCTCCCTACTATTAAAATATCTGCTTTTTTCTTCATGCGGATACCTGTGCCTTTCTTCGTGACAGTACGACGGCTTCCAGTGTGAAAAGGCAGCTCTGCTGCCTATTCACACTTTTCCAAGCTCAAGCATATTCGTTAATGGTGCGTTTGCCTGTTTTCTCAGTTGTTCGCTGATTTCCACATCGTTTGCGTCCTCTTCCAGTACATGAATGATCTTATCCAATGTAATCTTTTTCATATCCGGGCAGATCTGGTCCTCCATGACCGGGTGAAATGATTTTCCAGGGCATTTGTTCACAAGTTCGTAAAACACGCCGATTTCCGTACATACGATAAAATCTGTCCCGCCGCTGCCCCTGGCGTGATCGATGATCCCGGATGTGCTTCCGATATAATCGGCCAGTTCGAGCACCTCTTTGATACATTCCGGATGGGCGAGCACTTCTGCAGACGGATATTTTTCTTTCGCCTCCCTCACCGACTCAGCGGTCATCTGCGCATGAACCGGACAATACCCGTCATTGACGATCACGTTTTTTTCAGGTACCTGCTCCGCTACATACCGGCCTAAATTTCCGTCCGGAATAAAATATATATTCTGATTGGGGAGCGCCTTTACAATTTTCACCGCGTTGGAAGATGTCACGCACACATCCGACCATTTTTTTAGTTCCGCGGTTGAATTGATATAACAAACAACCGCCAAATCCTCATATGTATCCCGCATCGCCTGAATTCGTTTCTCATCCGCCATATGCGCCATCGGACAGTCTGCCGTCATATCCGGCATCCGTACATTTTTACCGGGATTCAGTATTTTTGCGCTCTCTCCCATAAAAGAAACACCGCAAAAAACGATGGTCTCTGCCTCGACCTCTGTCGCCACCTGGCTCAGATAAAACGAATCACCGATATAATCCGCGACGTCCTGAACCTCGTCATTTACGTAGTAATGGGCAAGTACAACTGCGTTCTTTTCCTTTTTCAAACGATTGATCCTATCTTTCAGTTCGTTCACAATTCCCCTCATTTCTGCTTTTGTGCGCGCATATGCTGCACGCAGCTTCTGTTTCCATCTATCTTAACACAAAACTTTACAGCTGACAAGACAGAAAGTATCCTTTTCCCATGCTTGAAAAATTTAAAAAAATGTGGTACTGTATTTTCGGATGTGTCCGCCAGCGCGCTTTCCGGCGCAGTACGGCGGCCATACAAATTAATTTTAGCCTGTAAAATGAATGAAAGGAATGTGAGAAATGAAACAAACAAAAAAAGACAAGATCAAAATCAAAAAAAGCATTCGGGTTAAAGTTATGACAATGACGTTTATCATCGTCGTTGGTGTTATGCTCGTGTGTACCACGATCCTGCGATACTCCATGAGGGATCTGACAAAATCCATCCTGCTGGATGTACTGCAGCCAACCACGGGGCAGTCTGCAAAAGCAGTCGCATCAGACATCCACCTGATGGCAGACCGAATGATGAATCTGGCAGCGGATCAGCGGCTCACCGTAAAAAATCCGAGTCAGGAGGACATAACAGCTGTTCTCAAACAGGCACGTAATACATATGAGTTCTATGGGATCGGCGTCTATGATACGGAGGGAAATGTTCTCACGATGGATGGTGAAATAGACAAAAGTTTTTCCGGAACACATTGGTTCAGCCAGCTGCTAGAAACAGATAACCTGACGATCGAGGATCCCATTATTACGGAGGACTATATCGGTATTCCGATGGGGATGCCCATTAAATCAGAAGGAAACACAACATCCTATCTGCTTGGCATTTATAAGTATGATATGCTGAATGATGTCCTGAATGCCATTCACATTGGAAAAAGCGGTATGGCGCTGATCCTCAATGAGGATGGAAAAATCGTAGGACATCCCGATAAAGAGGTCGTACGTCAGGAGTTAAACATCTATGACCTCGATAAAACAGAGTCCGCACACCAGATATTTGACCGTATGCTTACCGGGGAAACCGGTTCTGGCGAGGGAATCTTTAACAACCAAGAGGCTTATGTGGCTTTTTGCCCCGTGCGCGGAACACGCTGGTCATTCGCCGTTCAGGTTCCAAAGACGGATTATATGGAAGTTACCAACACCGCTATCCGAAATACCATGATCGCAACCTTTTCCGCTCTCGGCGCTGCCTTAATCTTTATCTGGATCGTCATGACCGTAATTTCGGGTCAGCTGAAACGGGCGATCACCCGCATGAACGGATTTTCCAAAGGCGACTTAAAATCTCCTATTGAGGTGAAAAACTCCGGCGATGAAGCGGAGTATCTTTCCAGGACTTTAAAGACAACGATAGAAAGTATTAACGGTTACTTAAATGAGATCAAGCGGGTTTTGGACGATATTTCCAATGGAAACCTGAATACGTCTGCCGATGGGGATTATCAGGGTGATTTTGTGGTGGTAAAAGAAACTTTGACCCATATTATCGTTTCCCTAAACCAAATTATGAAACAGATCAGCCAGACAGCAGATCAACTGATGGAAACCGCCCAAAATATGGGTACTCAGTCAGAAGAACTGCATCAGGCCGCATCCCGCCAGACGCTGTTCATGGATGAATTGAACAGCGAAGTGGGATTGATCCAGGCAAATCTGAATGAAGTGACGGATAATACAAAAGAAACCCGACAGCGGGCGGATGAAATTGCGGAACAGATCGAAAACGGCGATGAAAGAATGCAGGACCTCCGGACCGCTATGGAAGCAATTAGTAAGAACGCCGAGGATATTGATAAGATCAGTAAACTGATAGAGGAAATTTCCAAACAGACAAACATCCTAGCTCTCAACGCAGCCGTAGAAGCCAACAGAGCCGGCGAACACGGAAAAGGGTTTGCCGTCGTGGCAGAAGAAATCCGGCTTCTGGCAGAACAGAGTGAAGAAGCAGCTAAAAACACCGTAACGATGATCGAAACTTCCGGCAGTTTAATCGCGGAAGGAGTGGATCTGACTGCTAAAACATCGGAAGCATTAGAAAATATCAGTAAAAGCTCGGATGACGTGACACGTATTACAAAGCGTCTGTCTGAGACAATGGATGTACAGGCAGCCTCTCTTTACAAGATCACTGGCAGCATCGGAGAAATGTCTCAGATAACCGAGCAGAATTCACAATGCGCGGAACATACGGCGGACGCCAGCGCGAAACTCAAACAGGAAGCTGCCAAATTGAAAAAACTACTGGAAAAGTTTAAATTTCACTAAATGATCGCTAATCAGGAGGGAAAACAGATGAAACACAAAATGTTAGCCGTTGTGCTCGTCATGGCTGTTTTGGTACTTGCCGGATGCGGCAACGATCCGGATACATCTCTAATGAAGGATGGTACCTACACGGCACAAATGACCAAATACTCCCACGGATGGAGAGAATATGTAACGATCACCGTAAAAAATGCCACGATCGTTACCGCCGAATATAACGCGGAGAACCCAAGCGGATTTATCAAAAGCTGGGACAATGCCTACATGAACAATATGAAAACGGTTACCGGCACTTATCCCAATGAGTACACCCGTTACTACGCCGCATTCCTGATCAACCAAAAAGATGTGCCGTCCATTGATGCCCTTACCGGAGCCACCAGTTCAGGCGCCAATTTTAAACGCCTGACTCAGGCTGTTATCGACAAAGCTAAATTGGGTGATTCCTCGATCGCATTCGTACAATCAGAAGAAAACTGAGTTACATGAAAGGGCTGCCGCACCAGCTAAAAGTATATAGCTGAGCGGCAGCCCTTTTATATAAACCTAATATGACTGCTTCGCTGTCTCAAGAATGCTGTCAAAACATGGCTTTTGCTTATAATTTTCATCAAACAGGAGCGGATAACTCGTTTCTCCTTTAAATCCGGTAAGCCATGAAACATCATCGGTCAGTCCCCAAACGGTTACATTGGTGACATTTGCCTTTCCTGTCCGCTTTGCCCGCAAGATCGTCTCAAAAAACTCTTTGTAGCGCTCTGCCTGTTTCTGGTAACCTTCCTCTGAATCATCGGTATTGTGCATATCAATTTCGGTGAGCTGGATCTCAAGTCCGTCAAGCGTTCCATATTCCTCCAATGCTTCTTGCAGCATATCGGTGGATGGGTACCCCATATCCCAGTGGCTCTGCATTCCCATCCCGTCTACAAGCCCCTTCTCGTGAAGTCCCTTTAACAATTCCATGATCGTTTCCCGCTTTTCGGGTATGTACTCGTTATAATCATTATAAAACAGCTTCACATCCGGCGCGGCATATTTTCTCGCAAACGTGAACGCATCGGTAATATAGCTCTCGTCTCCGTAAATCTCATACCAGTTACTCTTCGTACGGTAATTGTTATCATCGCCGACCGCCTCATTTACGACATCCCACGCATAGACTACGCCCGGGTACTTCTCCTGGCAGTATGTGAGTACTTTCTTGATGTACGCTTCCATCCTCTGTTTCATCGTCTCTTTGTCCACAAAACCTTTGGACGGCTCGTAGTCTTTGGAAAAGAACCACTCTGGTGTCTGATTGTGCCAGACGAGACAGTGCCCGCGCAGCTTCAAGCCATGCTCCTGCGCAGTAGATAATATGCGGTCCAGCTCCTTCGTTTTGATCTCCGGCATGCCGTCCCCGTTTTTCTCCGTCGCCTGCCCATCCATCATAGCTTCCGGCTTCATCACGTTCTCCATCGTGATGCTGTTAAAATTTCTAGCGATAAATTCCATTTCTTCCTTGTCACCTAGGCTGCCGGAATTCACCGCTACCCCTATGGTAAAATCATTTTGAAACGCATCCCGTAAAACCGTGGCATTTTTAACCTCTTCCGCGACTGGCTGTCCGGCTGCCGCATCCTGCCTGGCTGCGGTCTGACCCGGAGCTTCTGCCGTTTCCTGGATAGCTGCCGGAGAAACGGTCCGGCTCTCTTTCTCTGTGCCGCATCCGACTGCCAGCGCTGACGCCGCCGCCATCATTCCCCCTAAAGTTATCATTTTCTTCATCTTCATTCTTTCCCTCGTTTCTGCAGAGCAAACGTTTTTTCTCCTGTTCCTTCCTGCACTGCTTTTTACTTTTTAGCCATGCCAGGTGCGCCCCGGCTGCCTTGTTACCCTTGCTAACATTTTAACATACTAGAACAAAAAATGGAATACGAATATGAGTTTTTTCTCTTCAATACGAAGAGAAGGAATCGGTTGACTTTTCCACAAAAAAACTATAAAATTAGCATATATTAAGATCAAGAAAGGATTTACAGGATGAAAAAAATCATATTGACCGGTGACCGGCCGACCGGAAGACTGCATGTCGGACACTATGTCGGTTCATTAAAACAACGGGTAGAACTTCAAAACTCCGGCGAATTTGAGGAGATTTATATTATGATCGCCGATGCACAGGCATTGACAGACAATTTTGACAATCCGGAAAAAGTACGCAGTAATATTTCAGAAGTGGCGCTAGACTATATGTCATGCGGACTGGATCCGGAAAAATCGAACTTATTCGTACAGTCATACGTTTCTGAGCTGACCGAGCTCACCTTTTATTATATGAACCTTGTGACAGTTTCCCGCCTGAAACGGAATCCTACTGTCAAGTCAGAGATCAGCCTGCGCGGTTTCAACACGAGTATCCCTGTGGGATTCTTTACGTATCCGATCAGCCAGACCGCCGACATTACAGCATTCAAGTCAACGACCGTGCCAGTCGGCGACGACCAGCTTCCGATGGTGGAGCAGACGCGAGAGATCGTGCGCAGTTTCAATGCGACATATGACGATGTCCTGGTAGAACCAAAAGCGCTCCTACCCACCAATGAAGTCTGTATGCGTCTGCCCGGCACGGACGGAAAAGCGAAAATGAGCAAATCACTCGGAAACTGTATCTATCTTTCCGATCACCCAGATGACATCCGCAAAAAAGTGATGAGCATGTATACCGATCCCGACCATATCCGACTGGAAGATCCGGGCAAGCTGGAGGGAAATACCGTGTTCACCTATCTGGATGCGTTTTGCCGGGATGAACATTTTGAACACCATCTCCCGGACTATGCGTGCCTGGACGAATTAAAAGCACATTATACAAAAGGCGGTTTGGGAGACGTTAAAGTGAAAAAATTCCTTTATGCCGTTTTGATGGAGGAACTGGAACCGATCCAGACAAAGCGTCATGAACTGGAACAGGATATTCCTGCTGTTATGGAAATTCTTCACAAAGGGAGCATCCGCGCCAGGGAAAAAGCATCTGCGACGCTTTCCGAAGTCAAACATGCGATGAAAATTGATTATTTTGATTGATCGTCAGAGTCAAAAGGGAGCTGTCTCACCAGCTCCCTTTACCATTGATCCGGCTATCTGCCGGCATATTTCGGATAGTCATAAATATATGTCGCTTTTGTTGAATAACAACGGCTGAACAGCATCATCCGCTGCGCGATCTTTTCCGAATACCACGGGTCAGTCGCGTACTGATGATTGACATTACTTGGGTTATATCGAAATTTAAAAATCGTATTCTGGCTTGGTACCGCGCGGAAATAGCTGCTGCTGATAAATTTTGCGGCGCCGTAAATGGCCTTGTCAACCGTCGTCCATCCCTTGCGGTACGCATAAGACGTAGCGCCGGTTACCGGATCGGAATCATAGGCGTTGATCCCATATAAATTGTATACTTTTACTTTCTTTTTGATCTTCTTCGTGATAAATTTCCCTTTCGAACGAGCGTTGGAAGAAAGAGCTGCCCGGCTGATCGTATTTCCCCGCGCCAGTTTGCTCGTACCGTGCGCCGACTCCAAAAATGTCTGGGAAACGAAATACATCGGGTCGATATGATATTTCTTCGCCGCTGCCAGCATCACTTTTCCCTTGCCATACAAGACGCTCCATTCCGGATCATGACCGATATTCTCACACGCATTTTTAATGTAATAATCATAGGTAGATAAAAATTTCTCCTCATCTACCTCCCGATACCGATCAAGGCGGAGGTATTGAAACCCATAAGAAGTATCCTTTTTGGGATCCACCAGCCGTTTGTACTCGGCGACACTGGCGCGTTTCGTACGCTTCTGCTGAAGAGCCACGTACTGGCTGAGCGACCAGCGGTAATTCGTATACGTCTTTTTCCCCACAAAATTCAGGACCGGTTTTGACAGCTGGGCCACCAGCATATCCTCATCCCACAAATAATTGATGCCGAGTGCTTTGACGACTTCGCGGAACGGTACGAGGATTGCCTTTGTTTTTGATTTCGTATATGTGACCGATACCGGTGCGGCCGGGAGGGGTGTCGTCTGCTGATTGACCGTAATCGACGGATCATTCAGGTGCATGACGATAAATTTGTCATTTTTTGAAATCATAATTTTCTTCTGCTTTTTTATGTATTTATATTCGGCTTTGATCCCCTGCTTGACAAATGTCTGCTTGATCGGCACCATCACCGTTCCGTTTATGATCACGGCAGGCGTTTTATCAAGATTGATCCGTCTGGACTCGTACACGACCTTGACCTTTTCTCCCTGATATCTGTATTCCTGCCCGTCGATCGTATAGGGAACCACTTTG
The DNA here is from genome assembly GCA_910589665.1 of uncultured Eubacterium sp. Lineage (GTDB taxonomy): Bacteria > Bacillota > Clostridia > Lachnospirales > Lachnospiraceae > Eubacterium_F. The sequence continues at coordinate 35,326 of CAJUTR010000005.1, forward strand.
CCGGATCTTACGCCGCCTGTCCCCGGCGAAGGTGCGGTTGTCGGCTGGGCGTTTTGCTGCACATCAAACAGGGAAACGGCAGATACTTCCACCGGAAACAGCTGGATCAGCATACAAAGGCACAGAACAACACCTGTCATTGACTTACATCGTTTCATATAAATCCTCCATTTCAACGTGTTCCTTTGTTCTTTTTCTTTTATTGTACACATATATATGGTAAAAAAATGGTTACCTGATCAATGAATGTTATATCAAAAATTAACAATGTAATGTGGGGTGGCCCCCTCCTCGTTTTTCTCTTAGGATTACATATATATTTTACTATAAAGACAAAATTTGTCCAGCGGAATTTAGGAAAGGCCCTGAAATATTCTGTGGAAGGGGATTCCTCGGGCGGCATGAGCGCGTTCGGCACACTGACGACGACGCTGGCCGCAACCCTCGGAACCGGAAATATCATTGGCGTGTCCACCGCTGTCTATTTGGGCGGTCCGGGCGGTGTGTTCTGGTGCTGGGTCACCGGACTGCTCGGAATGGCAACCACATACGCGGAAACCCGTCTTTCGTGCCTGTACCGCAAAAAGACAGTGGACGGGAGCCATGCGGGTGGCATGATGTATGTCCTCGAGTGGGCGCTCGGAAAACGATGGATCGCTTTCCTGTACAGCTTCGTTATATGCCTGTCCGCTTTTTGCGCCGGGTGTACCACACAGTCCAACGCGATTTCCGAAACGTGTCTGGACGTCTGGGGCATTCCAAAATGGGCAGCTGGTATCGCCGTAGCTCTATCCGTAGGACTCGTTATCCTGCAGGGCGTCAAATGGATCGAACAGGTCTGCATGACACTCGTGCCCGGAATGGCATTATTATTTTTAGGCGGTTGTGCCGCTTATATCTTTTTGAACGCCTCATTGTTCCCAGAAGCCATGCGCACAATTATTAAGTCTGCATTTAATACTCGTTCTTTTCTCGGTGGCACAGTTGGGTTCACGGCCGGTATGGCCATACGGTACGGCGTGGCAAGGGGCCTTTTTACAAACGAAGCCGGACTTGGCACATCCGGCATCGCGGCAGCTTCCGGCTCAGAAAAGATTTCATCTGAAAAACAGGGACTCATTTCCATGACGGCTACTTTTTGGGATACTGTCGTTATGTGCGCCATCACGGGAATCGTCGTCGTCATGTTCGTCATACAAAATGAGAACGTTCTGACCGAGATCTCCGCCGGACTTTTAGTGAAAGGCGCCTTCGGAACACTGCCACTGTTCGGAGAAGAACTTATTGCCATTGCCACGATATGCTTTGCCATCGCCACACTGATCGGATGGTCCTATTTCGGCCAGGTGGCTGCGGAATACATGGGCGGACAGGATTTATTAAAGAAGTATCAGTATGTCTATGTCATTATGATTTTCGCTGGCGCTGTCATGCCGATGGGAATCGTCTGGGAACTGACAGACTTCATCAACATATTCATACTGATCCCGTCTGCCTATGCCCTCATCCGGTGCAGAAAAAAGCTGTTTTAACAAAAAAGAGACGAAAACATATTGTGATATATCCATTTTCATAGTACAATATAAAAGATAATTCTTTCTTTACAGAAATGGAGGCTATCAATGAAAAAGAAAGTGGCAGTTATATTTGGCGGAATCTCCTCGGAACATGAGGTTTCCTGCCGATCAGTCATAAATATAGCAAATGGTTTTGAAAAAGAAAAGTATGAACTTCGATTCATCGGCATCACAAAAGAAGGCAAATGGCTTCTCGTCGATGATATGTCCCGCATCGCTGACGACAGCTGGCGAAACAGCGCCACCACCGCCATCCTTTCCCCTGACCGGCAGCGGCCCGGCATACTTATCCTAAAAGAGGATACATACGAGTATGAAAAAATAGACGTCATCTTTCCCGCGCTGCACGGCACATTCGGAGAAGACGGCACAGTTCAGGGACTGTTTGAACTATCCGGCATCCCTTATGTGGGATCCGACGTACTTGGCTCAGCCGTCGGGATGGATAAGATCTCCACAAAAGTTTTTGTAGACCGGCTTGGCATCCGGCAGGCGCGGTATGTCGCGGACACCGCGAATGACTGCCGGGAAATGGAAGAAACGATAAGGAATACAGAAGAAACGTTATCCTATCCCGTATTCGTAAAACCATCTAACGCCGGCTCTTCGTGCGGTGTCAGCAAAGCGTGTGACAGAGCCGAACTCGAACAGGCCATCCGTCTGGCAAAACAATTTGACAGCCGCGTCCTGATCGAAGAGATGATCGTCGGCCACGAGGTCGAATGCGGCGTACTCGGCGGAACTGACATCGAGGCATCCAGAGTGGGGGAAGTACTGGCAGCAGCAGACTTTTATGATTATGAAGCAAAATACAACAACCCGGCATCAAAAACTGTGATTGATCCGGCCGGCATCCCAGCCGCAGTCAAAGAAAAAGTCCGGGCAGATGCCCTCGCGATCTTCCGGGCTGTCGGCGCTTACGGCCTGTCACGGGTCGACTTCTTTATCGAAGCAGATACAAATGAAGTCGTATTCAATGAGATCAACACGCTCCCGGGATTTACTAATATCAGCATGTACCCACTTCTATGGGCCGATATGGGACTGACGACAGCCGAATTGATCGACCGTCTGGTCGAAACAGCTTTCGAGCGCAAAGAAATAGAATGAATGTAAAACAAAGAGAAGGGGAAAACTAATGAAAACGGAAGTGAAAATTTCCATACGCGGGATTCAGGACAGTGCCAAAGACGATTCCGTTGAAGTCGTTTCGCTCGGCGAAATGCAGCAAAAGGACGGTCAGATTTATATTTCGTATGAGGAAGGCGCCGATGCCGCATCCGGTATGGACTGCGATATCGTGACGAGCCTTCTGAAGATCCATCCAAAACAGGTTGAAATCATTAAAAAAGGCGCTGCAGAGACACATATGGTCTTCGTTCAGGATAAAGATACGATTTCTTATTATTCCACCCCGTTTGGCGAGATGGAGGTGACGATCCATACAAACCGGCTGGAACAGATGGAAACGCAACATGGATTTCAGATCCTTTTACAATATACGCTGGAAATCAATACCGCCCACGTATCCGACTGCAGTGTGGAGATACGGGTGGAACGCATGAATAGAAAGGAAGCGTGACCGCTATGCCGAAACTAAAATTTACGAAAATGCACGGCACCGGCAATGATTATGTATATGTTGATCTTTTTCATCAAACGCTTGACTGCCCGTCAGAACTATCGGTAAAAATCAGCGACCGCCACTTTGGCATCGGCTCAGACGGACTGATCTGCATCGCCCCGTCCGAAACCGCGGACTGCCGCATGATCATGTTTAACGCGGACGGCTCCGAGGGCGCCATGTGCGGAAACGGCATCCGCTGTGTCGCAAAATACGCCTACGAACACGGCCTGGCAGCAAAAGAGCAAATGTCAATCGAGACGAAAAGCGGCGTAAAGCATCTGGACCTCACGGTAGAAAACGGATGCGTCACGTTCGTGGAAGTAAATATGGGGCAGGCAATTTTGAATCCGTCCGACATTCCCGTCCGTGCCGAGGGGAATGATTTTATCGCCCAGACGATCGAGGTAGATGGAACATCTTATTCTGCCACCTGCGTTTCGATGGGAAACCCCCACTGTATCGTATTTATGGATCACATCGACGAACTTGACCTCACAAAGACCGGCCCGTCCTTTGAACACCATCCATGGTTTCCTGACCGGATCAATACCGAATTTGTCGAAGTCATTGACCGAAAGACCATCAAAATGCGCGTGTGGGAGCGCGGCTCTGGAGAGACGATCTCCTGCGGGACCGGCACCTGTGCCGCCACCGTCGCCTCCGTGCTGAACGGATACTGTGACCAGGATACCGAAATTGAAGTGCGGATCCGGGGCGGCGTACTCTACGATACATACCTGGAAAACGGGGAGGTTCTTATGAAAGGACCTGCCACAGAAGTTTTTCAGGGAGAGATCAGCATATAAAGGAGGGCAATCGTCATGGCAATTCGTTTAAACGAGGACAAGGACGTCGTAGACCGCGTCAAAGAAGGCCTTCGGGCAAGAAATGGCTATTGTCCCTGCGTACTTCAGATGAGTGAGGATACAAAATGTATGTGCAAGGAATTCCGGGAACAGATCGCCGATCCAGACTTTGAGGGATACTGCCACTGCATGTTGTATTATAAAGAAAAAGAAAACGCGGAGTAAACAATGTCCACTTCGCAGAAAAGAGGTAAGATATGGCAGTCATTGAACTAAATGATAACAATTTTGAGGAGAAAGTCCTGCAATCCGACAAACCGGTATTGGTTGATTTTTGGGCGGTCTGGTGCGGCCCGTGCAGCATGATGTCACCCCTGGTTGACGAGGTCGCCGAGGATCTGGAAGGACGTCTCATCGTCGGTAAACTCAACTGCGACGAGAGTATGAAAACGGCTCAAAAGTATGGGATTACCGGTATTCCGGCGTTTTTACTCTACAAGGACGGAGAAGTCGTGCAAAAGGTAATGGGCGCGATGCCAAAAGGGGAATTGATCGCCGCAGTCGAGAAATTTCTTTAAAAACGATTAGAAAAAGACAGCGCCAAACATCATGTTTGGCGCTGTCTTTTTCTTTGACCTGGTAATCACATATCCACGTTATTTGTGGAAAAATTCAACCACTGCCTCTGCCGCTCTCTCATTCATCCCGGGTACTGTTTTCAGCTCCTCCACCGTCGCCTTCTTGATCTCTTCGATAGATTCATAGTATTTCATCAGCGCCTTCCTCCTCGCCACACCTATCATCGGTATGTCGTCTAAGATCGAATGTACCTGCGCTTTTCCTCGTATCTGCCTGTGATACTCGATTGCAAACCGGTGGGTTTCATCCTGAATCCGTGTGAGCAGACGGAATCCCTGGCCGTGGGTGTCGATCGGGATTTCCTCATTGCAGAAAAACAGCCCTCTCGTGCGGTGGTGGTCGTCTTTTACCATTCCACACACCGGAATCGTGATCCCCAGTTCCGCCAGCACGCGTTCCGCCACATTGACCTGCCCTTTGCCGCCGTCCATAAAGATCACATCCGGAAACAGGCGGAACGAATCCATTTCTGCCAGATTCTCCCGCTGCCCGTGGGTAAATCGTCTCGTCAGCAGTTCTTCCATGGAATGGTAATCGTCCGGCCCCGTCACCGAACGGATACGAAACTTCCGGTAATCATTTTTCTTCGCGCGTCCATTCTCAAACACGACCATCGAGCCTACCGTCTCAAATCCATTGATATTCGAAATATCGTACGATTCAACCCGGTTCAGTCCAGCCAGTCCTAGTAACCCCTCTAGCTCCTCCATCGCGCCGAGTGTCCTCTCCCGCTCCCGTTTCAATTTCTCGATATCCTGCTCCAATACCATCCTGGCATTCCGTTTCGCCAGGTCTAACAGACGCTCTTTCTCCCCCCGCTTCGGGTTGCGGAAAAACACCTTGTGTCCTCTCTTTTTGCCGAGCCACTCTCTTATCGCCTCGTCGTCCTCCGGCAGCACTTCCGTCCACAGCTCCCGCGGTATATAGGGCGTCCCCGCATACATCTGTTTGATGAACGCTCCGAGGATATGAGGCTCCTCCTCCCCGTTTACCCCGGTCAGGTAATAGTGTTCCCGGCCGATCAGTTTTCCTCCGCGGATAAAAAAGACCTGAACGACCGCCTCATCGTCCATTCTCGCCATCGCGATGATATCCCTGTCCTCATGGTCATCACTCGTAATCTTCTGCCGCTCCGTCACCTGCTTCACACTGTCGATCAGATCCCGGTACACAGCCGCCTCCTCAAACTGCATCTGCTCCGCGTACTGTTTCATCTTCTTTTCCAGATCCCGCAGTACTTCTTTCGTATTTCCATTTAAGAAAGAAAGCGCCTTCTGGAAATTCTCCCGGTACTCCTCCTTCGAAACCGTTCCCTGGCACGGAGCCGGGCACTGACCCATCTGATGATAAAGGCACGGGCGCTCTTTTCCGATATCTCGCGGCAGCACTTTCCGGCAGCTCCGCAGATGGAACAGCTTATTCAGAAGCTCGATCGTACTCCTGATCGCCGCGCCGCTCGTAAACGGGCCGAAATACTTCGCCCCGTCGCGCTTCATCTGTCTGGCAAACACAAAACGCGGGTAATCTTCCGAAACGGTCGCTTTCAAAAAAGGATAGCTCTTGCCATCCTTTAACATCGTATTGTATTTTGGATTATGCTCCTTGATCAGGTTGCATTCGAGTACGAGCGCTTCGAGTTCACTGTCCGTCACGATATATTCAAACCAGGCAATCTGCTCGATCATGCGGGCAATTTTCGGCGACACGTTACGGCTCTTCTGAAAATACTGCCTGACCCTGTTTTTTAAAATAACGGCCTTCCCCACATAGATAATATGGTCATCCTTATCGTGCATCAGGTATACTCCCGGCTTCTCCGGAAGTTTTTTTAGTTCTTCCTCCAGATTAAACATACTTACCTCATTTCTACTTCTTGCACATCCATTAAGCGGGTTTCTCGTCATCAGGCCAAATAGCCTTGACCCACCCTCCCACCATTAAATTTATATTTAACGCACGTTTTTTCGCCATTTACAAATTAAAAAATCTAGATATAACATCAACCAGGCCATCGTCATCGCAGTGCGGCGCCACATAATCCGCCGCCTGTCTCACCGGCTCTCCCGCATTCGCCATCGCGACGCCAAGTCCCGCGTACTGGATCATGGAAATATCATTAAATCCATCCCCACAGCAGATCATCTGGCTGTGTGAATAGCCGAGCCGCTGTAAAAGCTTGGCAAGTCCATATGCTTTATCAATGCCAAGAGGCATCATTTCCACATAAAAATCCTCCGACCGATACACGCTGAGCCTTCCCTCAAATGCTTTCGCCGCCCTTTTCTCGACACCTTCCATCACATCCGGATGCCCAGTCAGCAGGCACTTATTCACCGGATAAGTCACCTCTTTTCCAAAATCCTCTACGACATGGATGTCGATGCTGCACCCTTTGGCGTCAATCTGTATATACTGGTCCGCATCATTTTCTGCGATAATATCATTTTCATGGTACGTCATGATGCCCGTTTTTTCGCGTTTGGAAAACTCATAAATTTCCTGTACGATGCCATCGGGAAGATTGATGTTATAAATAACTTCGCCCGTCTGGCAGTTGCTGATACATCCCCCATTATAAGAAACGATGTATCCGCCAAACTCATCGAGCCGGATCTGCTTCGCCGTCGGCAGGATGCCAGCCGTACACCGTCCTGAAGCGATCGCCACTTTGACGCCCTCCTGCTGGATCCTGACGACCTCTTCTATCGTCTTCCCCGAAATCGTCTTATCTGTCCGCATGAGCGTACCATCCACATCGAGAACCAAAAGTTCATATGCCATCACGATTCCTCCGTTACATCTGGTGTCTCTTTCTCCTGTGAATCCACTGACATTCCCTCTATCGTTACTGCGGTTGAGTCGGCCGACGGTTCTACCGCCGCTTCACCGTCATCCTTCTTCTTGACGATAATCCCCGTCTCTTCCTCAAAAATCCTGACAAACTCTTTTCCGGTGATCGTCTCTTTCGCCACGAGATAAGCAGCCAGCTTGTGCAGGACTTCCTTATGCTTCTCGATCAGCTGATACGCCTTGTCGTAACACTCTTTCAGAAGCTTCATCACCTCGCGGTCCACTTCGCTCTCCGTCGCGTCGCCGCAGTTCATGATCGTCCTTCCGTCCAAATACTGATTCTGGATCGACTCCAGCCCCATCATGCCAAACTTCTCACTCATACCGTACTGGGTGATCATCGCCCTGGCGATCGAAGTCGCGCGCTCTATGTCGTTCGAAGCGCCCGTCGTCACATCGTCAAAAATAATCTCCTCCGCCGCGCGGCCGCCTAAGAACGTAACGATCTCCGAAAGCAGTTCTTCTTTTTTGCGAAGATATTTCTCTTCCTCCGGTACCTGCATCACATAACCGAGCGCTCCCATCGTCCTCGGAACGATGGTGATCTTCTGTACCGGTTCCGCGTTTTTCAAAAGCGTCGTCACCAGCGCGTGCCCGACCTCATGATACGCCACGATCTTCTTTTCCTCTTTGCCCAGGATCCGGTCTTTTTTCTCCTTGCCGGCAAATACGACTTCGACAGCCTCAAACAGATCTTTCTGCGCCACGGCGGCCCTGCCCGCCTTCACTGCCATGATCGCCGCCTCATTTACCATATTGGCCAGATCCGCCCCGACCGCACCCGAAGTCGCCAGCGCGATCTCCTCGAGATCGACCGTGTCATCCATGAGAACATCGTGGGAATGTACCCGGAGCACATCAATACGCCCCTTCAGATCCGGTTTCTCCACGATGATCCGCCGGTCAAACCGCCCCGGACGCAGCAGCGCCTTATCGAGAACTTCCGGCCGGTTCGTCGCGCCGAGGATCACGATCCCTTTGGAAGAATCAAAACCGTCCATCTCCGAGAGAAGCTGGTTCAGCGTCTGCTCCCTCTCGTCATTCCCGCCTCCGTACTGGGTATCACGGCTCTTGCCGATCGCGTCGATCTCATCGATAAAAATGATACACGGCGCCATCGACTGCGCCTGCTTAAACAAGTCCCTCACACGGGAGGCCCCGACGCCGACAAACATTTCCACAAAATCAGAACCCGACAGGGAGAAAAACGGAACATTTGCCTCTCCTGCCAGCGCCTTTGCCAACAGCGTTTTTCCCGTTCCCGGAGGGCCGACCAGCAGCGCGCCCTTTGGCAGCTTCGCGCCGATCTTCCGGTACTTATTCGGGTTCTTCAAAAAGTCGACCAGTTCCGTCAGCGATTCTTTCGCTTCCTCTTCTCCCGCCACATCTTTAAACGAAACGCCGGTTTCCTTCTCTACGTACATTTTCGCCGTCGATTTTCCCACTCCCATAATACCGCCGCCGCCATTTTTTGTCATCATGCGCATGAGCAGCCACAGAACGACCCACATACCGACAAACGGCAGAATGTAAGCCAGGAAAAATTCCAGAATCCCTGAACTCCGGTCTTCGATTTCCGCCGAAAATTCCACATTATATTTATTCAACATATCCTGCACCAATGCCGTGTCATTCACGTAACCGGTATAATACGTCACTTTGAGCATTGCGACCTTTTCCGCTGTCTTTGGCTCGATGTGTATCACGTTCGAACCAAAAGTCACCTTTTCGACCTGCCCTTCCTTCAGCATGTCGATAAACTTCGTATACGTTATTTCTTTTTTCGTATTTTTCTGTATTTCCGCATTTAAAAACACGATCACCCCGAAAGCAAAAAGCGCCGCAACGATGCAGATGATAATATTGGATCTCGTTTTCTTTGGGTCACCGGGTAATTTTTTATTTTTGTTTTCCATAGATTGGTTATCCTTTCCTAGTCTTCGACTCCTACTAGTATAATGGATTTTTTCCCATAAATCAATGCCATAGATGTGAAAGATTCATGAAATTTTACTCTTTTACTATTGAAACCCCTCCTTAAAAATAGTATAATGAATACGTATTTTTATTTTAAATGCGCACTGCCCGAGCGGTGCAGACCGGAAGAACTTTTAGTTCTTTGATGCGCAAAAAAGCGTGCGCGAATGGAGGAAAAACATGGCTGTAAAATACGTATTTGTAACCGGCGGCGTCGTTTCCGGACTTGGCAAGGGAATCACGGCCGCTTCACTGGGACGTTTATTGAAAATGAGGGGTTATCAGGTGACGATGCAGAAGTTCGACCCGTATATCAATATTGATCCGGGGACGATGAACCCGATCCAGCACGGAGAGGTGTTTGTCACGGACGACGGCGCGGAAACCGACCTCGACCTCGGACACTATGAGCGTTTTATTGATGAAAGCCTGACCAAACAAAGCAATGTAACGACCGGAAAAGTGTACTGGTCTGTTCTTTCCAAAGAGCGGCGCGGGGATTACGGCGGCGGGACCGTTCAGGTCATTCCGCATATCACCAATGAACTAAAGAGCCGTTTTTACCGGAATGATGGATGCAATGAAACCCAGATCGCCATTATCGAAGTCGGCGGAACTGTCGGTGACATTGAAAGCCAGCCATTTTTAGAGGCGATCCGGCAGTTCCAGCTGGACGTCGGACGTGAAAACGCGATCCTGATCCATGTGACTCTCATTCCATATCTGAGAGCATCGGATGAATTAAAAACAAAGCCGACGCAGAGCAGTGTAAAAGAACTTCAGGGAATGGGGATCCAGCCGAACATCATCGTATGCCGCACGGAGATCCCATTAGAAAAATCCATCAAAGATAAAATTTCGCTGTTCTGTAATGTACCGAGCGATCAGGTCATACAAAACCTGGACGTCGATACGCTGTACGAAGTACCTTTGGCAATGGAAGAAGAACATCTGGCTGATATTGCCTGCAAGTGCCTGAATCTGGAATGTCCGAATCCTGATTTGGCCGAGTGGGAAAACATGGTATACTCGATCAAAAATCTTTCCAAGGAAGTGACGGTAGCGCTTGTCGGAAAATATACCGCTCTCCACGACGCCTATATCAGCGTCGTAGAGGCGCTGAAACACGGCGGATTTGCCCATAACGCGCAAGTAAACATAAAATGGGTCAATTCAGAAGAGTTAACCTCCGAGAACGCGGACGAACTGCTGCATGATGTCAGCGGTATTCTCGTCCCCGGCGGATTTGGTGACCGCGGCATCGACGGAAAAATATTTGCTATCCAGTATGCCCGAGAACATAATGTTCCATTTCTCGGACTCTGTCTCGGCATGCAGCTGGCGATCGTCGAATTCGCGCGTGACGTGATCGGCTGGAGCGATGCCCACAGCGCCGAACTGGATCCAGCCACGACACATCCTGTGATCCATCTGATGCCGGAACAGGATGGCATCGAAGACATCGGGGGCACGCTGCGTCTCGGATCGTATCCGTGTTCGCTTGATCCTGACAGCAAAGCCTATCAGCTTTACGAGGCGGAGACCATACATGAGAGACACCGCCACCGTTACGAAGTAAACAATTATTACCGGGATGACCTGATCAAACATGGCATGAAACTCTCCGGGCTCTCCCCGGACGGCAGGATCGTGGAAATGATGGAACTTCGTGATCATCCGTGGTTTATCGCCACACAGGCGCATCCTGAATTCAAAAGCCGACCAAACCGCCCGCATCCTTTATTTAAGGGATTTGTCGGCGCGGCATTGGAGAATGGAGGTAACAAATGAAAAAATTACGATTTTTGACAACCGGCCTTTTTCTTCTCGGCGTTCTCGTATTCGGCAGCTTCTTTGCGAGCACAGCCGCGAACGCAGCCGAGTTATCCGTCCTCGTACCGACAGAACGCGCCGTGTACCAGAGAAACGAGAAAAACAAAGCCGATCTGCTCATCCGTGTCAAATATGAATCAGATCAACATGTTACGGCCGCACTTTTAAGCGAGGATAACACCGCATGTTCCGAAACGGTCAGCCTGACGGCAACCGAAGGCAACGCCGGCATCTACGAGGGAACGATACCAGATGTGCCTGCTGGCGGCTGGTACAAACTGAACATCCAGGGGAAAGCTTCCGCCGACGGCGAAGCAGAAGTTTCGCAGACCGTCGAGAAGATCGGCGTCGGAGAAGTGTTTATCACGGCCGGACAGTCGAACTCCTGCAGTTTCGGCGAAACACAAACTTATGCGCAGGAAGATATGGTTTCCGCCTTTGATCCCAAAAAGGATGTATGGCAGCACTGTGATGACCCACAGCCGTGCATCAGCGGTTACTCTGAGGGAAACGGAAAAGGTTCTCCCTGGCCGAGCGCCGGTGACGCATTATTTGAAAAACTTCAGGTTCCGATCGGATTTGTCACGACCGGTTACGGCGGCTCCACGATCGCCCAGCTGCTTGATAAGCATTACGCGGCCATTTTAGACGCGATCGAAACGCTGCGCCCTTACGGCTACCGGGCCATCCTGCTCCATCAGGGAGAAGGCGATTCCGGCATCGGCACAAAACAGAAAGACTATGCCGAATCCCTGATGAAACTGATCCAGCAGACGAGAAAAGATGCCGGGTACGACCTGATCTGGATGGTGGCAAACGCCGCCTACAACCCGTGGACGTCGATTGCGGCAAACAATGAGATTCTGGAGGCGCAAAAAGAAGTGTGCGACGAGGAGACGATCTTTCTCGGCCCTCTCACCGACGACATGGACAAAGATTCTGGATACCGCCGCAAGCAGGATAACCTCCACTTCAACGAAGAAGGACTGAAAGAACACGGACGCCGCTGGGCAGAAGCGATCACCACGAAGCTCATTCCAGATTATTCACAGCTTCCGCCGGACGAACCGGATCCGACACCGGCCCCCCCGGCGCCATCCACGCCGGAGCCGGCAACACCTGTTCCGGTTCCGCCAGTGATCACGAACACGCCTGCTCCTGCTCCGACGGCCGCACCGCCCGAAGAGACGAAACCGGTATCACTCAAAGGAAAAACGTTTAAGAGTGGCATGTTCCAATATAAGATCACGACGGATCAAAAGAATCGTAAGAAAGTAAAGATCATCGCCATAAACGGCAAAACAAAAAAATCCATTACGATTCCGAAAAAAGTGAAATACAAAGGTTCATCCTATCAGATCAGCGCCATTGAGAAAAAAGCACTGAACAAGCTGAAAAAACTGAGGAAACTAAAAGCACCATCTACGATCTATAAAACATGCAGGGCAACATTGAAACGAAAAAAAGTTGTCGTAAAAAAATACTAAGATAGCAATACCATAAATCATAAAAAACCCGGCCCCCTATCCAGCCGGGTTTTTTACCGTATTTTCATCTGTGTTTCTCATGACTGCACGATCCGATTGCTCAGTAAAACCTTCTCAATACCCCCATCACATAATCATAATCCTCTTTTGCCGGTTGTGCCGGGCCAAAACAGATCTCTTCGAGACAGCGGAGTACCCGTTCCTCGTCCACCGGCTCCGTCTGCCTGCCTCCCCGTCTGCCCTCCTGTTCCTGGCGGCCGGCCGCAAACAAGTACGCCAGCTGCTCCGACGGCACAGATAATTTGCCGAACGCTGGATCCCTGCGCCCCCTCCTTCGGCACACCTCCCGGTAGTACCACAGCATATTCCGGCTCAGGTTTTCTGTGTGCCAGCTGTGCCAGCGCATGAGTCTTTGCGCCGCCAATACTACGAAACATAGGAAAACCGCAAGTGCCAATGCCAATAGTACGGTCAGCCGTACCGCATCTGACCGCAGAAACGAGAGATTGATCTCCGACAGATCACTCTCAAACTGTACATCCGGCGAATTCTGCAAAAAATTTGTCAGGGAACTCCAAAAATCCCCTCCCGTTCGCTCCTCTTCCGTCACGGCCGGCGTCGGATCGACTACGATCCATCCGCGGTTCTCGTCGTAGATCTCCACCCACGCGTGGGCGTTGGCATCCGTCACATCCACTTCCATCACTGCCGTTCTCCCCAGTTCCGAATACCCGCTGTAATAGTCATCGTAATTCAGATCTTCACGGATCTCCCCCTCCAGCACCGTACTGTAACCAAACGCGTATCCTTCCGCGTACCGCGCGGGAATCCCGAGACGCCGGAAGATCAAAACGGCCGCAGTCGCAAAATGATAGCACACTCCCTTTTTATTCTCATCCAGAAAATAATTGACCATATCACTTCCCTCTGGAAGCCGTCCCGGATTATAGCTGTAAGAATAGTCCTCTTTCAGATGCGACACGACCTGATCCACGACATCGGGATCCTCTGCGCGGATTCCTGCCCCGGCGATAAAACGATCCACTGCTGCCTGGTTTATTTCCGGTATCCGAGCACTAAAAAAAGAATAGGGGGAGTAAGCTTGACTCCTTACCTCGCCTTTTTTAAAGGGTAAAGAGTCTTTCAGTTCCGCCGTATAACCAATATTCGGATAAAAAGTAAACCGCTGCTCCTTCCCCAGGCTGCTTCCGACGAACAGCGGCTCCCCCGCATTGTCATACTTCTCATAATCGTCTAATCTTGTAAAGTAAGGAAGATACACATACCGCACATCCGCCCCCTTATTTACGATCTCCATCACCGCCTTTGCCTGCCCCTCCTGGCCTGCCTCATAACACTCCGAAAGCGCAGATGCCTCTTCTTCCATATTCTCCTTGCCAAAAAACGAGCCATCTCCGAGCTTTGTAGTCCTGCCCAGTTCATACGCATTCAGCCACCCGTTATTTTCATAGACGAGTCCCGTATACCCCTTTAAATAGACCGGACTGCTGCTATACGGCGCAAACCGCACGATCAGATCCGTCTCATTGTCCGGCCGAATCGCCGAAATATTCCCAAATTTCCCGCCGCTCATCCCGCCGCGCGAATAGAGGTTAGGGAAAAAACTGCGGAATCCGAGCATGATAAAACCGGATACGCCTTCTCTCGTCGCTGTCTTATATGGATTTTCCACATAACTCTTTCGGAAATCATCCTCGTCATAAAAAACAGTACAAACGCCGAGAATCAGCACAAACGCCAGCGTCCACAAAAGAACTCCTCGGTATCCTTTATTATTTTGCGTATAGGAAAGCCGGATGTTCTTCCCTTCCTTCACCCGTTCATAATCGCGCCGCCGGACGGGGCCATCCTTAAAATGACCACTGTTCTTATACACATAGATCCCCGCGAAACCTCCTACCATGCAGAGAGCAAAAAACAGATCCGGTTCCCTCTGCAGATAAAGCGGAAACACATAAAGCGCCAAGCCGACAAACAGCGCCAGTTTTAAACTCATATAATTAGAGAGAAAAATGTTTAGTAAAATGATCTCAAAGATACCGAAAAAAATAACCGTGATCGTGATCGTCAGATAGCGGTCCTCGATCTTTTCCGCAAACTCCGTACCTGCCGCCAGATTAAAATACAGCTCCCCGCGCTGCCGCACGATATTGACGATCGCGGCAAACCCGCTGTTTACATAGGATTGGAGAAGATAAACCGCCGCCACGTAAAACATAAAATAGATAATATAACCCAGATCCTTCCAGTACCCCTTCTGAAACCCAAACAGGCCGCTGAAATACATGGCAGACAAAAAAAGTACAACCGCCGGAATAACATAGTTGCACTCCATCTCAAACGAGGAAAGAAATCCCCCCAGTGACCCGAACACGACAAGAAAGCTGAACAGCCCCTTCGGCACACAGCTAAAGAACGGATTCTGTTTTTCCCCGTTCCTCGGGTATTCCAAAAAAAGTCCCCCGGATATTTGTATCCGCTGTTCCGGCTCCTTCTTTTTCCGCCTGAATATCCCCATACCGTCACCTCTCTTCCACTTCCGAACATGCCAGCACAGCTGGCACAAACAATCCTTAAATCAGTGGCGTAGAATCCGTAGTTTCATTCACACTTTCACGAGCATCCCCTCCTCACACGCCAGCACATAACCCTGACCGGGATGCAGGGAACGAAAATGCTGCTCTGCCATTTCATTTCCCGCTCTTGTTGAGAACACATGCAGCATGACATCCAGCCAATCCGCGGACGATTCCGCCGTCTCCTGCCGGATCTCCCGGAATTTATCACTCCACCAGCACAGCGTGAACGGTACGTGGTTCGTGAGCAAAAATTCCCCGAATGAATACAGCGTTTCGATCGTACGGTCTGCTGCCTCCTCGGACGACTTTTCCAGTTTCAGCACGACGAGAAGCTTCTGTGACGACATCTGTAACCGCTCTTTTACCATCCACACATCTTTTTTCGCGGACAGCTTCCAATGGATATTTTTTATAGCGTCACCGGGGATGTATTCCCGGATCTGGCTCACATCGGAAAAATCACTCCCCCTCATCTGTGTCTCCTCTACCTCATTCATCCCCTTCTCAAATGCGTTCAGCGAAAATTCCTGCTCGGTCTCCCCCCGGGGAATGATAAATACATGATCTGCCGCCGAAGCTTCCCTCTCCGTACAAAACATCCCGAGGAAGTCCGTAAGAACGATTTTTTCCGTACGGATCTCCACGTCCCCGACACAGGCAGAACACAGCGGGAGTCCGAGCCCGGTCACAGCAAGTGGTTTCAGCGGAATCTCGATGTCCTGCCCCGCCGTCTCCCCCATAAACACATTGCCGATCTGAAGCCGGATCACACCGTTTATCAGCGGGATCACACTCTGATTCCTCACGTTCACCCTTACGACAAACGTTGTGTTTTTCGGCATCTGCTCCCCCGGCACCTCAATGGATATCGATAGATATCGTTTCAGTACCAAGACAGAAGTGACATCTAACACCAGGAATACGATCATCGCCACCGCGATCAGCAAATTCAGATACCCCCTGAAATACCAGAGCATGAACCCATTTAGGCAAAATAGAAACACATATTCAAAAGCATTTTTAAATCTTCTCATGTTCAAACACCTGTACCAGCACTTCTATGACCGTCATGCCCTCCGCCTTCGCCATCGTATCCATCCTGACCCGGTGGGCAAACACATCATAGTAAACTTCCTTTATATCCTCGGGAATGACATAATCCCTCCCGCAAAGTACGGCCATCGCCTTTGCCATGCGCAAAAGCGCGATACTCGCGCGGGGACTCGCGCCCAGTGACAAATAGCGGCTCTCCCTCGTCGCCTCCGTCAGCCGCACGACATAATCGTACAGCGCGTCGCTCACAAAACAATGTTCCGCGCTTTGTTTCAACTTCCCCCACTCTTCGATGGAAATGATCTCCCTCACATCCCGCAGCGGCTTTGCCCCGTCATTTTTCAGTATGCTGACCGCATCCTCATGTTCTGGATATCCCATGGACAGACATACCATAAACCGGTCGAGCTGCGATTCCGGCAGCATCTGCGTTCCCGAAGATCCCACGGGATTTTCAGTCGCGATCACGGTAAACGGTGTCGGCAGGCGGTGTTCCACACCATCCACCGTCACTTTTTCCTCCTCCATCGCTTCCAATAAAGCTGACTGCGTTTTCGGCGACGTGCGGTTGATCTCGTCTGCCAAAAACAGATTGGCAAAAATAGCGCCCTCCCGGTACTCGAATTCTTTCGTCTGACTGTTGAACATCGAAAAACCAACAATGTCGCTCGGCAGCACATCCGGCGTAAACTGTACCCTGCGATACGAAAGCGCCATCGCCTTTGCGATCGTCATCGCCAGCGTCGTCTTCCCCACCCCCGGAATATCTTCCAGTAAAATATGCCCGCCAGCAAGCATCGCGCACAACACCTTATCCACTACCTTACTTTTTCCTTTGATCACTTTATTGATCTCTTGTCGTAGCACCTCTGTCTGTCCTGCCATGATAAACCCCATTTCTGCAAAGCGAATCCCAATCATGATGTGAACCATTCAAATTGTGGACTCCGTCTACACTGCTTCTTTTAATCACCCTTTCAACCACTCTGATCCACGCCATTATTAAGGCTCTGCTCACACTGCGCGTACCGCTCCTTTGGCCAGTCCGTCGAAGTATGTATATTCAGTATGCTCTGCGTCTCATTCATGGCATTGTAATACCACATAGCAGCCTCTTCATAGTCCCCTTTTTCAAAAAAGTACTCGCCGAGTTCAAAGCACATCTCGGAAGAACCTTCCGAGAGAAGATCCTTGAGACACATCTTCAAGATCGTATGGCTGTCCCCGCGCAGCCTAGCCGCGCGCGCCACGATACAGGCCGCTTCCCTTACTTCATCGAGACTGCGGGTAGGATCCACCGCCGAAGCCGCAAAAAATCCCTCCGCTTCCAAAACATCCTCATCCATCCCCGAAATCGAGAGTTCCATGGCATACATATGATGCAGCCGCTTTGACAGCCGCGCCCCCTCCCGGATCTGTTTCTGGAACACCAGGAAATCCCTGCCGCTGTGTTGTTCTTCTGGCATATGCAAAATGTCGATCTCGCTGTCGTAAACGACCGGGTCAAGGCGCACCATTTCGTGCACCGGTTCGATCCACACGAACCCGCGCTGACGTTTATACAGCTTCGGCCGGTATTCCGCGTCAAAATTATAAGCCGTTCCATGTGAAAGCTGATTGCAGTACCTCATCTGCACGATCTCGATCTCCGGAAGCATCACTTCCTTTAGCTGGCGGAATTTCCCGCGGTTTTCTTCATCCAGCACCTCATCCGCATCCGCCGCATAAATATAGTCCTTCGTCGCCTTGGAAAAGGAAAAATTGCGCGCTGCCGAAAAATCATCGATCCATTCGAAATCGTAGATGTGCTCGGTATATTTCTTCGCAATCTCCTTTGTCCGGTCTGTCGAACCCGTATCGACGATGATGATCTCGTCCATCAGGTCCGCGATGCTGTCCAGACAACGCCCCAGCACCTTTTCCTCATTTTTTACGATCATACAAAGGCTTATCTCTATCATAAGGATCCTTCTTTCTAACGATTCTCTTCCCACTGATCCCTCTTATCCCGCTCCCACAACATGACGTATCATACTACTGGATCCTGCAAAAATCCGTTATGATGATCTGCAGCGTCCGCCGCCCGCCATATTCATCAACTGCAGGATAATACGCCAGTCCGAGATCAATACGATTTTCCTTTCCGGCATACAGTTTTTTCAGTTCCTCCGCGCCCCACTCGTCACAGATCAGCGCTTCCATGCCCTCGATATCGTTAAAACAGACCGCATCCATCACCGTGCCGGAGGCATTTGCCACTTTCAGGATCAGCACATTCTGATTTTTTCCCCGTTTTATGGCACGCAGCAGCCGGAAATGCTGCTCTGCAAAAACCGGTTTCGGGTTTCCGTTGCCGAACGGCTCCATCACGGAAAGATCCGCTATGAGACGCTCTGATATATGTCCGATCGGAAGTGCTACATCAATGTCCAGTACCGGCATAAATTCTTCCTCGCTCAACCCCGCGTTTTCATTTAAACGCCGCTCGAGTTCCGGCAGCCTGTCCTCCCGAAGCGTCATGCCCGCCGCCATCTTGTGTCCTCCGAACCGAACCATCAGATCCTGGCATTCCATGAGCCGGTCAAACATATGGTACGACTCGATCGACCGACCGGAGCCCTTCACCAGTCCGTCCCCCACAGACGTAAACACAATGACCGGATGATGATACCGCTCTTTGATCCTTCCCGCCACGATGCCAACCAAGCTTTCATGGCAATCCGGCAGCAAAACGATCTGCACCGGATCTTGTACCTTACCGCTCTTTTCTAATACCTCGTACGCCTGCTCCGCCGCCTGTTTTGTCATTTCTTTCCGGGTATCGTTGATGTCCTTTAACTCCCCCGCCAGCGCCAGCGCCTCCGCATAGTCCGATTCCTCCAGCAGCGCGAATGCCTTCTCCACCGTATCGATACGCCCCGCCGCATTAAAACAGGGGCCGATCACAAATCCGATATGGTACGCATGGATTTCCTTTTCTATTAACCCCTGCACCTCCAAAAGTGCCCTTAACCCGGTATTATCCGTCATTTTCAGCCTGCGGAGTCCCTCTTTCACCAAAATGCGGTTCTCTCCCTGCAGTTCCATCACATCGGCCACCGTAGCGATCGCGGCATATACGAGCAGTTCCTCCCGCCTGACAGCCGGGATGCCCAGCCGTTCATACAAGGCCCCGATAAACTGAAATGCCACGCCTGCCCCGCACAATCCTTTGAACGGATACGGACAGTCCGCCTGCTTCTGGTCGATGACGGCGTCCGCCTCCGGCACCTCCCCCTGCACCTCATGGTGATCGGTCACGATCACCGCCATCCCGCGCTCCTTCGCGTAGCGGATCTCCTCCTTCGCCGCAATCCCGTTGTCACAGGTAATGAGAAATCCCACCCCCGCATCTACGGCCTCATCTACGATCCTTTGATTAAGCCCGTACCCTTCCGCCACGCGGTCAGGCGTAAAAATGCGGCTCTCGATACCGCAGGCTTCCAATCCTTTTTTTAAAATAAATGCGGAAAATATCCCATCACAGTCAAAATCGGAGGCGATCGCCGCCATCCGGTTTCTATTATGTACGACGATCTCGACCGCCTGTTCCATATCTTTCAGAAGCCACGGCGAACTTATGCTATCGTATGACGCGTTCAGGTATTCGTCAAAGTCCTTCTCCGTACTGACCCCACGGTTCATCATACACCGGACTGCCACCGGGGATACGCCGAACCTCTCGCCGATGCCACGGAAGTCCCCGCGCTTTGTCTGTAATATCCACCGTTTTTTCACGTTGTTTCCTTTCTTGTTTCTCTTCATTTCTGCACGGAACCTCAGTTCCCTGTCTTTTCTGCTCATCACGCCATGTTGCAGGAAACGCGCCATTCAAGTCACTAGCCGCCCAAAACGGGATACGCAAAAAATGGCGCCATTTCCATCCAGATCAAAAGCATCTCGATCACAAGAACTCCCACGTTTCCCGCCAGCGCAACCAGCGCTACTCCCTCCCGCTCAGTATTTATCTTTTTCCAATAAATATAAAAACATATGATGGCAAAAATGAATAGCATCCTTCCATCTCCTAAAAAACCGATTCCCTTCCCTGATTTCCTCTTATTCAGTTTTCCTCCCGACTGCGCCGCTCCACATTCCTGACAGAATGCAGAACCATTTGGAATTTCCTTTCCACAATTTGTACAAAACATATTGATTTCCCTCTTTATTTCACTTCAAGGCTACCTGTCATTCTGTTCCATTTAATATTCAAAGTGACATGATCGGTAACATTGACATTGACAATTTTGTTGCCGCATTTACTACAAAACATCTTTTGCCCCCCCTTTATCACTCAAATCAGTCTCACTCTCCAAAATCTTTCATTTTCCCTGTAAAAGCAATTGTTGTTTTCTCTTCGTAGAAAATGTAGTCTGTGTTACGGGCAATGTCACGTTCCGCCAACGAAAGTATATCACGGTGTAAACACCTTTCCCTGCCCGTTCCCTCTATTGCACCTATAATTATACACAGGATAACAGAAAAAATCAACATTAGCCTGTAGTTGTCTCCCTCATTACTATATTGGTCTTACATAGACGATCTTGATTTTTACTCAGAACAATCGGAAGTTACATGCCTCCAAAAAAAACGCCCCCTCCTTACGCTGGTCCGGTTGTGTTTGTTTCTTGTTTTTCCATTTCTTTGATGTGCTGTAGCAGATCTGATACCCCGTCGCTCCCGATACCTTTTTCCATGAAACGGTCGCGCTCTGCTTTTTCTGTTTCAGTTTAACGGCAGATACTTTTTCTATGCTGCCAGCATCCGGAGGGGCAGACGGCGGTGTCCTTGGGATCGGCGGCAGGTATCCCGGAGCAAACGTTGTGCCTGTATCTGGAGCAAAAGACGGTTTTACATCGGGTTTGCTGCTCGGTTCTGTCCCCGGCGTGGGGAGCGCTGACCCGAAGTCGCTCCCGTTCGCGGTAACTGTACCAGCACATGACCACATTGAGGCAGCTATGGCATCCAGCGATACCTTGAGATTCAAATGCAAAGCAGGAAGAACAGCAACACACTCAATATCGACACAACCGTCATACTGGTACACTCTGCCATTGCCATACACATAGGGGATATCATAACAATCACAGCCTAGCGACCGCAGCCACCAATAACCATTTCCTGCGTACTCTGTAGATGTGTCCGTATCTGCTGCTAACATCTATTCCTCTTCCGATACAATCGACTCTATTTCCTCTATCGTTTTTTCTGTGATGTCAGCAATCTGTTCCAGTGAAAACCGCTCTCATACATTTTAAAAATGATGCGGCTTTTCTCCTGAGCAGCACCCTTTTCAATGCCGCGCGCTTCTCCCGCTTCCAATACCCCCTGTCCTAAATTGCACATTTCACTCACATCCTCTCTCGTTCGGTCATCTATCTTGATATTATATTCCTCTTCCATAATCTTAAACTTCTCGGCAGCCGATAACTCCACTGACAACAACGCACCCAGCAGACGGTGCAGCTCATATCCCTTCCCATCTTGATCCGTAAGCGGTTCCGCTATCCCTACCATCACGATGTTCAGAAGATCCAGCCCTCCCTCCCACGGGTGAGAACCAAGCACCCTGTCACTCACCAGGTGTACATAGTCCATGCTGCTTTCCTTCATGTTCATACATATCCATATCGAGAACACCTTTTTTATATCGTCATCATTCATCTTGACAAAATCCCGTTCTTTCTGTGAAGAAATCATCCGACTCACATAATAGACCGCACGATTCATCAAGCGGTAGCCGGACGGAGTATCCTTTTGAGCCTCCACGTTCACTATCATCTGCGAGATGCCGTCTTTCATCCTCACGTAACAGATGATGTCAAACTGTACAAGTCCCTCTCCGATTTCCGTGTGTTCCGCATTCATGCCGGTAATCCGCTGACCGTTTTTACCGACCACATTTGTAAGCCCTGGCTCCACTGGGACAGCGCTGATAAACGGTTCCCCTTCTATAAACGGCACCACATCTTCCGGAGCCATGCCCTGAAACTCATCCACAATGTTTACCAAAATGTGTGCCAGTATGGCTTTGTTCCCAAGCAGACGCTTGGCCTTCTCGTCGTACTGTGCCTCCGCATCTGCCGCAAGCAAAGCGTGTTTTATTTCCATCTGGATCTCTCCTCCCTGTATACGCGGTGGAAATCACGTTTCCAATCCCAGTAAGTATATAACTTTATTATATCCTGAATATATACTCATCGCAACCTTATTTTTTTCTGTATGATTTCTTAAAAAAACCTTCTGCCGACGGATCGTACCGACAGCAAAAGGTGAATCATACAAATAACGCTCACTTTTTTTAGCCGAGCATAATAAGTAAATCTTCCTTGGATTTTCGCCCACTTAAAATCTCTATGCGAGTTTATGAACAACACGCAGATTTACCAAATAACAAACACACAAAATAACAGTCCCCAGTCCCAGTGTCATCCCAAATGCCCCGCAGACATCCATACCTCCCATACGGACCTCCGACACCACATTCGTTATCAAACACATAAAGACAAGTCCGGTCATAAACCCCGCCCCGGCAGCTGTATAAAATCGTTTTGATATTTCAAAAAATACCGAACGCTTGTCATATCCACAAAGTCGCCAGGCATAAAACAGCGGCCTTCGGAACCGGAACCATATCAACGTAATCAGGATGGTACTGAGTGCAAAGCTGATCAGTATCATCACATACATCGTATCCATGATCACATCACTGGATAAATAGGAAGCAATACCGGTACCGTCATCCGGTTCCCCTTCCGGCTCCCCGTCCTCTCCTCCATCCATCACATCCATATGTTCCAAGCTGATCAGCACATTGGCCGGATACTCAAAAAGATCATACACCTTCTGTCCGACCTCCTGTATTCGGGATTCCTTTTTTGCATCCAGTATGTACTGCGTATTGATCCCTGACATCCGGACCGCCGACTTAAAATCGAGCAAAACCATCTGGTTGATGCGGCTGTCTTCCTCCGTTCCCATAATCCCGATCACTTCATATTCCATATCATGGTACTGGTAATACGTTTTGCCGTCGCGCGCCGACACGTCTTTCTCATGATCTTTTCCCAGCACCACCATCCCCTGGTCCGTCCAGGAAGTGGAATGGTCAAAATATGCCCCGGAAAGCATCGGCGGCTCATCAATATCCCCGTTTACATATATGCCGCGCACCATAACTTCCTCGTTGCGCACCGGCACAAAGACGGCAAAATCCTCAAATTCGGCTTCAATCTCCTGCATTACATAATCCCACTGGTCCTCTTCCTCCGACCCTATGACCGAAAACACTTTCTGATGTCCCGAATAAAGGGAATTGCCGAGAAGCCTGGCGTCATGTTCCGCGCGCGTTGCGGATACGATGAGTAAACTGCATAAAGAGATAACAGTGAAACTAAAAAACAAAAGTAAATTTCCCTTTGGAATCTTTTTTCCTAATAGCTTCATACACTGCCTCCTTTATCGGAGGCACCTCGTCTGGTCCCGCTTCCACCATCCACAACCCCGTCCTTTACGCAAATGATCCTGTCGCATTTTTCTGCCACGTTCGCATCATGGGTCACGATGATCACTGTTTTTCCTTTTTCATTCAGTGTGCGGAAGATTTTCTGGACCTCTTCACTAGTCGCCTCATCCAGTGCCCCCGTCGGCTCGTCCGCCAAGATCACCCGCGGACTTTTTACGACCGCCCTTGCGATCGCCACCCTCTGCTGCTGGCCGCCGGATAATTCAGCGGGATAGGCGTTCACCTTATCCTCGATTCCAAGCTCTTTGAGCGCCCCCATAACCATCTGCTTGATTTTTTTGCTTGAGTATCCCTGATATTTCAGGGGAAGCGCCACATTGCCGAACACATTGAGGTCATCCACGAGGGCAAAATATTGGACGACAAAACCAATCTCCTTTCTGCGGAATCTGACCAGATCCTTTTGGCGCTTAAAATTTACCGTTTTTCCGTCATACAAATAGGTACCGCTGTCAGCAGACATCATTCCCCCCAATATGTTAAGAAGCGTAGATTTCCCCGAACCGCTTTTTCCCATCACTGCCACCATTTCGCCCTCACGTATCGAAAGACTAATGCCACGGAGTGCCTCTACTACAGCCTCCCTTTTCCCTTTACCAAATGTCTTCACGATATCCTCTACCTGGATCATACTTGTTTCCTCCTCATTCTTATTCCTTCTCCCGCATCAACTGTTCCGTGTCCACCCCTCTCAAAAGGCAGATCACAAATACGGTGCCGATCAGGAATGCCAGTCCGATAAAACACCCTGTTACCCTGAATATCACATCCTCCTTGACATATTCGATATTTTCTTCCGAAAATATACGCCGGCATAGGATCACGGCCGGAGACAGTACTACTGCGATCTCAAGCAGATATGGAAAAAGTATCATTCCCAGTGAGCAGCCGTTCATCTGGTATATTCCGTAGATCTTTTTATTGGACTGTATCTTATCGTAAATAGTGGCGAACAGTCCATAGAAGGTAAAACAAATCAATGTAACCGTTAAGATGAACATGATCTGGACCTGTTCTGCCGATTCCTTATGAAAAAGCCGGAGTCCCATCGACGCCGCATATAACTCGAGCGGCGGGAAATTGTATTCATTTCCCAAATCCCGGAACAGGGATACCACGTCCTGGAAATCCCTGTCATCTTTCACCCACACCATCGAGGTGTTGAATTCCAGTGCCTGTAGATCCCTGTCCGCATATCTAGCGATGTCCCTTACGTTTCCGGTCTCCTCCCGCACCCGTATCGTATAGGGAAATATAATATGGGAATCGAGTAACACCATGTCCTGCGAACCATCCCCCTGCCATGGGATCATGGAGCCCTTTTCCAGTATACCAGCGACCTGGCAAGGATACGTAGACTCCGCGATACCGATCTCCATCGTATCTCCGATAGAAACGATCCCTTTATACTCATTCCCGAGCAGTACCGGTATCGGATCTGACGCATGTTGGATCGTCAGGTTACTTCTGGTAAACCCCTCTCCTTCTTCTGTCCGGAGTCCAAAAACTTCAAATGCGTTATCATCTATCATGGCGCATTTCATAAACAAAACACTGCACGTTTCCCCGTCATCCACCGACCCAAAATAAGTCGATATAGCATCCGGATAGTTCGCGCTGACAAAACTGTCATGTCCTCGGTCCCCAAACAGCTCCTTTACATCATCCTCCCGCATAAAACAGTCATTGACTGTGTCCACCGAAAAGATCGGGTGTTCCTCTGAATCGTGCAGCCGCTCATAATATTCCATGACATTCCGGCATCCCTGTACCGTATTGGTACTGTCATCCATGTCTGTGGTATCTTCGGTCACGCCGATGCGGTACCATGTGCCATTTTCCTCAAACCTCGGCATATCCGGGTTCCTCTCCCCCAGATCCAAATAGTACGAACCCATGAGTATCGTCATGACCAGACTGGTTGAAAACATAGCCATCAAAAGCAGATTTTTAAACAGATTTCTTTTAAAACTGCGGAAAAACTCTTCCGCCATAAACTTTATTTTTCCCATAACCTCTCCTGACCTGATTATTTTTCCATGATAAATAACAGCGACCAATCTGGCAGATGTTTGTAATATTAACTTTCGTATCTGTCCTGGGATCAGAACAGATACGAAAGAAACTTCCATCAATACTTCATCACTACCACTGTTTCTGCCATGTATCCGTAATATCACTTTTATTTGTTCCAATTCCAAAACCATGATATGTCTTAGCTTTCGTTGAGCATGTGCCAGAATTTGCTACTATGGATCCTTTTCCCATAACATATATTCTGGTACTGGAATCCTTGATTTGAGCATATACTACTAAATTATAAGCATACCCTCTATCATCATAACCCGAACCCTTAGTTTTTGCATAATAATTTCCTGGACTACCAGCTAACTTACCAGAATAATCCACACCTGCCTGTGCAACAGGAGAAACCGCGCCCACCAATACCAGAGTTAATACAAACACGGTAATAGCTCTCTTCATATTTGTTACCATTTTTTTCATAATCACAGCTTCCTTTCTTTTTATAAAGTTTTATTTACAACTACCTGATCTTGCGTTATACTTATGTTTGTAAATTTCTTCTTAGCGTTCTTTTCCATGCTATACTTCACACGAAAAGAACGCTATTGCAATTCTCTCTTCTGCACATTGTTTAGAACAAAACCCATACATTCTCTCACCTTCTTTCCCTCAATATTGGGAATTACAATAACCCCTTCCCTTTATTCACATTACCACTCATTTCTTTCTTTTTCAATATCTGATGCGTAGTTTACGCTTTTTTTCGTAAATAACATGTATTGTCCCCTTCTAACTGAAATCTACAACACATCCAGCAGTATTTTAAGAACGAACTTCCCATTTTTCAAAGAAATGCTCATATCACCTCCATACTTTTTGATAGAATCCCTTATATTCTTCATCCCCATTCCATGCAGCTCTTTCTCTTTCTTACTTGTAATATAAACATCTCCTCTTTTTTCAATATTCCCGGAATAGTTATTGGAAAGTATGATAAATACCTGATGTTCTTTTTTTATTATTTTCAACTGCATATACGCATCTCCGTTTTGTTCCAGTCTCTTTTCACATGCTTCAGAGGCGTTTTCTAACGCATTGCCTAATATAACGATGAGGTCATGCAGTTCAATTTTCTCTAAGCTTCCCTCCTGCACGGCAAACTGAACTTTTATCCCTAATTCATGTATTCTTTTCCACTCATTATATAAAAACATATCGATATATGGATTTCCTGTCTGAATACTCCCGTCCATATCCTGTATATTCTCAAAACATTTTTCTAAATACGCATGGATCTCCGTCTTATTCTCCATTACGTTTATAATACTAAGATGCTTTTTCAGGTCATGATATAACTGATATACGTTCTGCTGGCTATTTTCTAATGTCCGGTAACCGCTTAGAATCTTCTCATTTTTCATTTCGATCAAAAGAAGCTCTTTTTCTCGATCCTTATACGCAAAATATCCGTCTATCAGATAATAGAAAACGATAAACGAAGCCAAAACAACCACACTTAAAAAACATAAAAAAAGCAAATGACAGAAAGAGCCTTCTGATTGATAAGAGCTAATCTCCACGATCATGACCAGACATAACAAACTGGAAAACGATTGTAACAAAAGAACCAACATCTCTTTTATGGAATACTCCCTTTTTTGTGTATTCAAAAATTTCATACAAAATACGATCAGGATCACATTGATCAACTTAGACAATAAAAGACATTGAATGTGTAAAAGGGAACGCTCCGGAAACATTACTCCATACCCAGATTCATGAACAATAAATAGAAATACCGTTGACAGTCTCCCACTTACTACTACTAGAAACATAAAAATCATGTGTGATATTAGAGATTGAAAGAAAGTACACTCATATAGCACAACTACCATGATGCTCCCTATCACCAATAGAATCATTATCCTGACAGCGGGCTCATCTATTACCCTGTTCAAAAAATATGCCGAAACAGGATACACCGACATGAGCAGCCATTTTCTCATACCCAAAAATCTGTTTCTAAATTTATGTGAAAAATACCAATAATATAAAAATGCAGCCTCAAACAAAAAAACAGTTAGATCTGCTATCGCCCATTGCCATTCAGTCATCCTAATTCATCTCCCCAAAAGTCCAGATAGGCTCGTCGAAATGTATCTTTTTTACTCCTAGCCAATGGAAGTTCTGTTCCATCCGTCAAAGTCAACCTTTGGCTCTGCACCCTTGCGATAAATTTCATATTTACAATAAAAGAATTATGTATACGCACAAAATAGTGCTCCTTCAGATGAATTTCCACTTTTCGCATGATACCAGGAGCAGTAATATCATTTTTCGTACAATGATAAGTCAGGTCATGATTCAATACTTCTATGTACAATAAATCCTCTATTTTTACCATATAATCCTGTCCTTCTCTTTTTACCAGCAAATTATTTTTTTCCAGCTGGCCCAGTCGGAGAAACAGTCCCTTTACCTGAAAAACAAAATCATCATATTCCATTGGTTTTACCAAAAAGCGATACGCCCTTACTTTGTAACCATCTACTGCATATTGTATCAACGCAGTCAAAAATATGATTTCTATTTTTGAATTGGACTTCCTGATCTGATCGGCAATCTCTAACCCATTTTCACTTTTCATATCGATATCCAAAAATATGATCTTATATTTCTGAAAATTGTTTTTTAACAGATCCGCGCCACTTGTATATTTATCACACTGGAGTTTCATCTGTAACTCTTCCCCTAATCTTGTTACAAAAAACTCCACTTGATCACAATATTCGCGCTCGTCATCACACGTTGCGATTCTCATAATCATCCTCCCTTACAGAAACCATTTATCCCGAAACTGACAATAAACTCTCTATATTACAATATTTTACGACAAACCGGAGCATATTTCAATATGACTATAGTTCCTTATCCTATCCAAATTTATTATTTCTATCTTCATGATAGATGCTCACGAAAAACCACCTATCACCGTCGGACATTCCAGAAAGAATACCAACAGCAAAAGGTGGTACATAAAAGAAACCCTTTCTTTTAAGCATATTTAGACACAAACCGCCCCCTCCGAAGAAGGCGCTACCTCGATTTCCATCATCCAATATCCGAAATCTCCCAGCCGCTCCTTCTTCCGCAAAATACTTTTAAATCTCCCAAACCCAAACATATCCGCCATATACTTATCCCGCCTGTGGTATTGCCCCGGAATCCCCACGTACACCTTTTCTTTGTCCCTCGCTAATATAAGATGCCTGTAATTATAATACCCCTGCAGCAAAAACGTATTACTCCCCATATGCCAGTATTCTTTGGGAAAATCCGAAAAATCTCCCGGGGAGATCTGCACACACTTTTCCATCTCATCATCCTCGAACGGATACATATTCGGTTTCGCTGTAAATAATTTTCGAAATATATACGCCTGGTCATGCTCCTCCTCCACTTCCACCTCGATCATCTCTTCCTCCTCTGGCATCTCCTCCCCCTTTATCCCTTTCTCCTTTTCACTACTTTTCTCTATTTCACGTATCTCCCCATCATTCAGCATAGCTTGATCCTCCTCCGGTTTCCTCTCAGGTTCGCGCTTCACCCGTACCGCTTCCTTACGCCCGCTTTCTTCCACCTCACTCGCCTTCTCTATATCTCCTCCGATCTCTTCTGGCGCAACTCCCTCACTCTCCCCGCCTTCTGCGGCATCCATTTTTTCTCTTTCCCTCTGCCTCTCTTCCTCCACAGATTCCGGTTCTTTACGTACTCCTTCTACCTTTTCTGATACATCCTCCCGCTGTGCCTTCACATAATCCTCCACACGCACCGACTCATCATCTGTTCCCGCACAAACCACATAACCTTCTCCCCCGATCAGAACGCCCGCCAGTTTACCCTTCAGCATCCCTGCCTCACTCGTCTGTTTCGTGATTGAAATGTCGTTCCCCTCCTCTGTGATCGTCCCAAAAAAAATCTTATTCACCGCATGTTTATCCTTATCCAGCAAATAGACCTTCTCGCCCTTTAACGACCAGTCGCCCGATAGGGATATCTCTATTTTAAACCTTGTCTGTTTTTTTGACAGCTTAACAAAGCCGATGTTCCCACGGCATTCCCCCCCATTAAATTCACATAAATAAATGATTTTTCGATAATAATTCAAAATACCCCTCCGTTCCGACCGATATGTCCTGTTTCCAACCTAACATGCGAAAATGACCAGCTCAATCCATCACAGAGCGCGGATCACTTCTTTCGCCCTAGCGTCATCAGGGGCAGAATGCCGCCCCCCCAACATCATTATATGAAGCATGTTCAAAAAAAGAACCCGTTCTAACCAAATGCCACATCCAGCGTCATCATCAGCACAAAACCAACGGCAAAACCGATCGTGCCCTTACCCGAAGCCTGGCATCCCGACGACTCGGGTACAAGCTCTTCCACAATGACATACACCATCGCTCCTGCAGCAAATGCCAATAAAAACGCCAGTAACTGTTCGATCTGCCGCGTCAGCAAAATGGTGATAAACGCCCCCACCGGCTCGACAAGCCCCGAAAGCACGCCGCAGACAAACGCCCGCTTGCGGCTTTTTCCCGCTCCTGCCAATGGCATGGAAATAATCGCTCCTTCTGGGATATTCTGAATTGCGATCCCTAGCGAGAGCAAAAAAGCCTGTATCCCCATCTCCACCGTCCCGGACAGACATCCGGAAAAAACGACGCCCACCGCCATTCCCTCCGGAATGTTATGGAGCGTGATCGCTAACATCATCATTACGATCTTGTGCCGTCCTCCACCGCCTTGTTCCGATCGGTCTGCCCTAGAAAGAATACAGGGGATCAATCGGTCTAAAACCAAAAGGAACGCCACGCCGGCCAAAAATCCGCCCGCGGCCGGAACAAAAGCCAGTCTGCCAAGATGCTCCGACCGATCGATCGAAGGCAGTAAAAGTGACCAGATCGCCGCAGCCATCATGACACCCGATGTAATCCCCATCAGAACAGGAGAAATCTGACCATTATATTTTTTCCGCATAAAAAACACGAAAGCCGCACCCAAAGAGGTACCGAAAAACGGTATGCAAATACCGAGAATCACATTAAAATCGTTCATATTACCAGTTAAAAAGGACGATTGCCTTACCGACATCGTCCTTTTCCTGCTCTTCGTTATTTTATTCTATGTAGGCGCAAGGGATTCCGTGACTCGTATCCTTTTATCATCCGCGGTACTAATACGATTTCTTTCCTTCCTTCCGCTCATACGCCGCAAAAAGTTCCTGGCATCTCTTCCGTCCCATCTCCCGGACTTCAAGCACCTCGTTCTCTCCGTCGAGATACTCATAAAATTTCTTATCTCGAAATCCGATCGCATCGGTATCCTCACAGTTACAGCCATAATATACCGCACGGATATTTGCCCATAAAGCGGCGCCAAGACACATTGGGCATGGCTCGGCAGTCGTGTACAGGTCACAGCCAGACAGATCAAACGTGTCCAACGTCTGGCAGGCGTCACGGATCGCTTCCATTTCACCGTGGCACGTCGGATCCTTTTTGTAAACGACACGGTTATGCCCGCGCCCCACAATAGTTCCATCTTTTACAATGACTGTCCCGAACGGCCCGCCATGTCCGTGTTCAATTCCTTCATACGCCTCTTGTAAGGCCGCATCCATAAAATCCGTCACCCGGCCCGCTCCCATGCTACACATGAATTTCCGCCGTCATTCCCAGCAGATCTTTATTCTCGTCCAGGATCGGCTGGATCACATCCCGGATAAATTCCGTCACCTGGCTCGGCGCCCGGCCGACATAACGACTTGGATCCATCGTCTTTTGCAGTTCCTCCAGCGTCATCGGGAACTCGTCATCTTCAGCGATCAATTCCAAAAGGTTATTATCCAGTCCTTTTTCCTTTACGTTCTTACCTGCCTCGATCGAAAGAGTACGGATCTTTTCATGTAACTGCTGGCGGTTCCCACCGGCCTTCACCGCATCCATCATGATATTTTCGGTCGCCATAAACGGCAGTTCCGACATCAGGCGTTTCGTAATGACCTTCTCATACACGACCAAACCGTCCACAACATTGAGGAACAGATCCAGGATCCCGTCGATCGTCAGAAATGCTTCCGCCACGCTGAGCCGCTTATTTGCAGAATCATCGAGCGTTCTCTCAAACCACTGGGTGGCCGACGTGATCGCCGGGTTCAGTGCATCTATCATCACATAGCGCGAAAGTGACGCGATCCTCTCACTCCGCATCGGATTCCGCTTATACGCCATCGCCGAAGAACCGATCTGGCCTTTCTCAAACGGCTCCTCAATTTCCTTCAAATGCTGGAGCAAGCGGATATCATTGGAAAATTTATGCGCACTTGCCGCAATACCGGCAAGAACATTACAAACCCTCGTATCAAGTTTACGGGAATACGTCTGCCCCGAAACGGGAAAACATGCCTCAAATCCCATTTTCTCCGCAATCATCTGATCCGCTTTTTTACAAACTTCCTCATCGCCATCAAACAATTCCAGAAAACTTGCCTGCGTCCCAGTCGTTCCTTTTGATCCGAGCAGCTTCATATGTGAGTGCACATGCTCCAGATCCTCCAGATCCATCACAAGCTCCTGCATCCAAAGCGTCGCCCTCTTTCCGACCGTCGTCGGCTGCGCTGGCTGAAAATGGGTAAATGCCAGCGTCGGCAGATCTTTATACTTGAGGGCGAAGTCAGAAAGTTCACGAATGACATTCACAAGTTTTTTCTTGACGAGCCTGAGACCTTCCGTCATAATGATCACGTCTGTATTATCACCGACATAACAGGACGTGGCACCGAGATGGATGATGCCATCCGCTTTCGGACACTGCTGTCCGTACGCGTACACATGGCTCATCACATCGTGGCGGACTTCCAATTCGCGCGCCTTCGCCACCTCATAATTGATATCGTCCACATGCGCCTTTAATTCCTCGATCTGCTCATCCGTAATGCGGGGATTTCCTTCGGCATCTTTGAGCCCCAGTTCCTTCTCCGTCTCGGCAAGAGCGATCCAGAGTTTCCTCCACGTCCGGAATTTCATATCCGGAGAAAAGATGTACTGCATTTCCTTACTTGCATACCGTTCCGATAACGGGCTTACATAACAATCTGTACTCATTCCTCTACCTCATTTCCAATCACAATGATGTCATCATCACAATGCGTTCCGTATATCATCTTTTGGCGGATCTACCGGATATTTCCCGGAAAAGCAGGCGTCACAGTAATTCCGGTCGCCGCCGATCAGTTCGTGCAGCCTCTCTCCATCCAAATAACCGAGTGAATCCGCTCCTATTTTCTTACACACTTCTTCCACGGTATTATTATAAGCGATCAACTGGTCGCAGCTCGGCACATCCGTTCCGAAGTAACATGGATTCAAAAACGGCGGAGAACTGATCCTTACATGAACTTCCGTCGCGCCGGCCGCCTTCAGCATACGCACGATGCGCTCGCTCGTCGTACCTCGAACGATCGAATCGTCCACCATCACGACGCGTTTGCCGCGCACGACTTCTTTCAGGACATTCAGCTTTATTTTCACGCTGCTCTCTCGTGCCGATTGCTTCGGTTTGATAAACGTACGGCCTACGTAGCTGTTCTTCATAAATGCCGTGCCGTACTGGATGCCGGATTCCAGCGCAAATCCCATCGCCGCCACATTCCCGGACTCCGGTACGCCGACGACGATGTCCGCGTCCGCCGGGTGCATCTGCGCCAGGATCTTCCCCGCCATGATACGGCTGTTATACACACTGATCCCATCCACATAACTATCGGGCCGCGCAAAGTAAATATATTCAAAGATACATCTTGCCGATTCAGCGCTGCATAACGTCTCATCGGACTGGACGCCGTCTGCATCGATCATCACGATCTCACCCGGCTTTACATCCCGGACAAACTCGGCTCCCACGGCGTCTAGCGCGCACGATTCAGAAGCGAGGATATAACCGTTATCACGTTTGCCGATCACGAGCGGACGGAATCCATGCGGATCCCTGGCACCGATCAGCTTGCGCGGACTGGATATAATGATCGAATACGCGCCGCGCAGTTTCATCATCGCATTTTTCACAGCCTCTTCCGCCATCGGAACATGAAGGCGCTCCCTGGCGATCAGGTAGGCGATCACTTCCGTATCGATGGTCGTCTGAAAAATAGCCCCCGTATACTCCATCTGCTCCCGGAGTTCCTTCGCGTTTACCAAATTGCCATTGTGGGCAAGCATCAGCGTACCCTTCACATAATTCAGTACCAAAGGCTGTACGTTTTGCGCATTACTGGCACCTGCCGTCGAATACCTCACATGGCCGACCCCGATGTTTCCTTTTAGCTTCTCCAGTCCTTCGGCATCAAACACCTCATTTACCAAACCCATTCCTTTTTGGGCCGATACTTGTCCTTTCGGCCCCTCGGTATCACTGACGGCGATCCCGCAGCTCTCCTGCCCGCGGTGCTGGAGCGCAAACAGACCATAATAAATAGTAGATGCGACATCCTCCCCGTCCAAATCATACATACCAAACACGCCGCACTCCTCGTGGAGTCCATGTTCACTCATTTCCGAGTTCATACCCTTTGTTTTCCTTTCTCGATTATTGTGTCAGACCAATCCTCTTTGCCACCTCGTTGTAAGCATCCTCGACGCCTCCCAGGTCACGGCGGAAACGGTCTTTGTCCAGTTTTTCTCTTGTCTGTATATCCCAAAAACGGCAGGTATCCGGTGAGATCTCATCTGCGAGGATGATCGTCCCATCCGCCGTTTTGCCAAACTCTATTTTAAAGTCGATCAGTTCAATGCCGCAGTCTTTGAAGAAACCAACGAGGAAATCATTTACCATAAACGCGTATTTCGTAATCGTATCAATGTCTTCCTGTGTAGCGATCCCGATCGCCCGCGCAAAATAATCGTTAATGAGCGGATCCCCCAGATCATCGTCTTTGTAGCTGAACTCCAGCGTCGGACAGAGAAGTTTCCTTCCTTCCTCGATCCCGAGACGCTTCGAAAAACTGCCGGCCGCCGTATTTCTTATGATCACTTCAAGCGGCACGATGGATACTTTTTTTACCGCTGTCTCACGGTCACTGAGTTCCTCCACGAAATGAGTCGGCACACCCGCCTCCTCTAATTTCTGGAACAAAAAGTTCGTCATTCGGTTATTGATCACGCCTTTTCCGACGATCGTTCCCTTCTTTTCTCCATTAAAAGCAGTCGCATCGTCCTTATAATCCACGATACAAACGTCTTCTACATCAGTTGCATACACTTTTTTTGCTTTTCCTTCATAAAGCATTTCTTTTTTTTCCACGTTTTTACCTCCATCAACATTTCCAATCATTCACTGTCCTCAACAGCCGCGGGAGGCGTCCAAATCCCCCGGCGGATCTTATTCTGCAAAATCCGCAGAACTGCCTGATCTATCTTTTCCTCCTCGATCTTCTTCGTGATGACCGCCTGCTGGACGGAGGAAATCGCAGCCTGCAGGTCTTCCGGATCGTACACCATATCCGCGCCGGAACTGATTGCCCTGACTACTGCCTGTTCGGTCGTATACGCATTTGTTATGACCGGAACATCCATTTGTTCTGTTACGATAATTCCATCAAATCCCATCTCATTACGGAGTAGTTCCGTCATGATCGTCTCGGATAGAGACGCCGGAACATCCTGATCCACCTTACTCAGCGCCACATGGCCCACCATGATAAAATCTGTCCCCGCCTGTATTCCTGACGAAAAAGGTGACAAATTTGTCCGCCGGAGACGGGACACACCTGTATCCACTTTCGTATTGACGAGCTTATGGTATTTCGCGACCGACGCAATCCCTGGGAACATGTTCAGGACCGTACAGATCCCGTGATCACCGACCGCGTGCATCCCATTGATCATAGCCTCCACAGCCTCCCCGACCTGCTCCTCATCTATGCCAAAACAGCTGCTTTTATAATCGTCTTCCATCCACAGGTTCAAAAAAGCATCCCATTTCGCATTATACTCCTGAAGCTTCTTCTGATACGCTTTCAAAAGTTTCTTCTTCTTTTTTTTAGAAATCTTCTTTCGATTCAAATTGGGATATTCCGGCCCTTCCCCGATAGCTGAAACCGCACAGTCGCTTACCGCCTTTCTGTCCGCTGGCACTTCTTCTTCTGCCAGATCCGCGGACGGCGCAAAATTCAGATTGAATCCCAGATCAATCAGCTCACCAGCGATCACCTCTCCCGTATTCTCCAACTGACCCTCTGTCATATTTTTTCCCATCTCCGCCGGACTGACATATCCCGTAGAAGTGATCGTATCTGTAGCCGCCGCGATGGAATTCCGGCCGCCACCCTCCTCTTGTGTTCCGATATATAATGGAATAGCCAGCTCAGTACTCTCGGATACCGACTGTTTCACATCGTGGATCAGAGCCTTGATCTGATCTGCAGTCTGTATATTCCGTTTGTGAAACACGATCCCGCCGATCTTACCCTTCTCGATCGCCTCCATGAGTTCCGGCGAAACCGTTGTCACAGCTTCCTCCCCTTTGACAAGCTTGTCCGCATCTACTAAAAACATCTGCCCGATCTTGTCCAGCAGAGTCATTGTTTCCAAATATTCCCCGGCCTTTTCAAAAGCCTGTTGATCCAGTTCTTCTTCCGACACCTTCGCCGGTCCCTGTATATCTTCTCCCGTCTCTTCCTCGCTGCTGCCACATCCCGCCAGGCTCAGGCAGAGACAGAATGCTAGAAAAATACAAGTAATCCTCTTCATCTTTTCCTCCATGCGTGTGCCTATTTCAACTGCACAAGTTCATGACCAGCCAAACGCAGCCACAAACACTCCATAAATGTACGAAAGTATTATATCAAATAATGTCACATTATACAAATAAATATTTCACAAAAATAAGAGAAACATTCAAAATTTTTTATCTTATTTGTAAACAGGGCAAGCTGTCTTACATAAGATAGCATTGTAAATTATTTTAGGAGGAACCTAATATGAGTGATTTATCAGCAACAAACTGCGGTGGCGGATGCTCCTGCAATGAAGGCGGAAGCGGATGTGGATGCTCCTGGATTATCATTATAATCCTGCTTTTGAGCTGTTGTGGAGGACACGGCGGCAGCTGGGGAGGATGCGGCGGTGGCGGCAATGACTGCAGCTGCATCATCTGGATCTTACTCCTTCTGTGCTGCTGTGGCGGCGGAGACGGCTTTGGATTCGGCGGCTTCTGCTAATTCTGCCATCTCATTTCGTCCAAACAGGGGATGCCGGGACATCGTACCCGGCATCCCTTTTTAATGCCTGTTTTTATTCTGGCGAATCCGTTTGAGTCAAAAAGCGCAAAAAAGGCACAGAACAAAACGCATCCCTGCTTTTGTCCTGTGCGCCACACGAATTTTCCCTCTTAGCGCGGCCTTTTTGAACAAAGGATAATCTCGCGCTCATCTTTTTTTTCGCACTCTTTCCTGCTTTTGCACTCCTGACACTCAAGATCGATCTCATAAATCGTTGTGTCGTCCACGACGAGCTTCGTCCTCTCCGTCTGGCTCATACGATCCTCCGGAATTCCTTTTACTTTTATATTATGTGTTCAGCCGCAAAAGGTATCCCTCTGATTCCTCCCATTCCGAGACCTCTGATCAATCCTCCCTGCCCCTCTGATAAAATTCCGCGATACGGTCGATCCGTGCCGTCATCCCTAGGAACAATCGGTCTACCAGCGCCAATGCTGTCATTGCTTCCACGACTGCCACCGCGCGCGGCACGATCACCGGATCATGGCGGCCCTTGATCTGTACATTGATTTCTTCCCCGGACTGATTGACCGTTCGCTGCTCCGAGAAAATAGAAGGCGTAGGTTTAAAAGCCGCTCGCAAAACGATCTGGCTCCCATCGCTCATACCACCCAAAATCCCCCCGGCATGGTTCGTTACCGTCTCAATCTTCCCAGACTTCCCGATGTGGAACGCGTCATTATTTTGAGAACCACGCATGGCTGCCGCCGCAAACCCATCCCCGATCTCAACTCCCTTCACCGCGCCGATCGACATTACGGCCTGCGCCAGCGACGCATCCAATTTTCCGAACACCGGCTCGCCAACCCCCGCCGGCATCCCATTCACCACGCACTCGATCACGCCTCCGGAAGAGTCGTGGCTTTTCATACAGGCATCCAAATATTCCTCTGCCCTCTCCGACGCATCCAGATCCGGCATACGGAGCGGACTTTTCTCAATGTTTTCTGTCAACATCTTATCATGATCTACATGAATCTCCCCGATCGACGTTACATACGCATAAACTTCAATTCCCAGTTCCGCAAGTATTTTCATCGCCACCGCTCCGCCAGCGACCCTGCCGATCGTCTCACGTCCGGAACTTCTCCCGCCTCCCCGGTAATCCCGGAACCCGTATTTCGCGTCAAACGTAAAATCGGCATGTCCCGGTCGGTAGTAAGAGGCAATTTCCGAGTAGTCCCTGGAGCGCTGGGATGTATTAAACACGATCATCGAGATCGGAGTCCCCGTCGTTTTCCCCTCGAACACTCCCGACAGGATCTCCACCTGATCCCCCTCTTTCCGTGGCGTGGCGTACTTTGTCACACCGGGCTTGCGCCTGTCCAAAAACTGCTGTATATCTGTCTCGCAAAGAGGAATCCCAGCCGGGCAGCCGTCAACGACCACTCCAACCCCTTTGCCGTGAGATTCCCCCCATGTGGAAATCGTAAATACCTCTCCGTATACTGAACCTGCCATTCTTTTCTCCTCCATGCCGCTAAACCATCAAAAAATTTTTCAGCCTTCTCTTTCTTTTTTTCTTTATCTATAGTATAATAAAACTAAGATTTTTACAATGTGAAATTACAAAATTATCAAAGGAGAATTACGTTTATGTTTAGTCAGTTTTTTGGGAATTATCTTCTTAATAAAGAAGAAATTACCAAAGACCAATTTACTTCCTGTATGGAATACATGAGAGCAAATCGTGTCAAACTTGGTCTGATCGCGGAAGCGGAAGGGCTTCTCACACGCACACAGGCAAATGAGCTCAACCACCTTCAAATGCAGACTGACAAGCGTTTTGGCGATTTGGCGATCGAACGAGGATACCTCTCTGACTCCGATGTTTCCTATCTCTTGAAACTCCAGGGAAATCCTTATTTGATCTTCGTACAGGCACTGGACGAGAACAAGATCATGGATTTACAAAAAGCCACTGGTCTTGTGGCAGATTTCCAAAGAGATAACGGTCTGTCCCATACCGCATTGGAAGCGATCAAATGCGGCGATTTTGACCGGCTTCTGCCTTCTTTTGTAACAGCGGATAAGGACGAGTATTTCTCGCTCATGTCACTTGCGCTCCGAAACATTGTACGTTTCGTCAGTCCTTACATCCGCATCGATACTGCCGAAAAAACTACCGAGTATTCTGCCAGATACATCGCTTACCAGAAAACCACAGGTGCTTACGATGGATTCTTAGGATTTGCCAGCAATGACAGAGCCATCCTAACCATAGCGGATGGATATGCCGGTGAATACTTTGAGCGGCCAGACGAGGATGCCCTTGATTCTGTCGGTGAATTTACGAACTGTATCAACGGACTCCATGCCGCTGAACTCAGCTATCAGGAGACGGCGATCGACATGCTGCCGCCGGAATTGCTCTTTGATTCAAGTATATCGGATGCCGATGGCTTTTACATACTTCCTCTGTACATCACGGGGAAAAAGGTAGATATGATGATCAAATGCTAAAATTTAATATTGGTCTAAGGGAGGTTGTTCTATGGCAACAGTATTGATTGTGGATGACTCGCGAACATCCCGCAGAATATTAAAAAACATACTTATCGAAAATGATTTTGAAATCGCAGGTGAGGCGGAGGACGGGCAGTCCGGCTACGAAAAGTACATTGAGTTAAATCCCGACCTGGTCACTTTGGACATTACGATGCCCGTGTTGGATGGGCTCTCCTGTCTGAAAAAAATCATGGCTTTTGACAAAAATGCCAAAGTCGTTATGGTGACAGCGGCCGGACAAAAATCTAAAATGGTAGACGCCATCAAAAGCGGTGCTTCCGAATTTATTCAGAAGCCGTTTGAACCGGAACAGATCATGTCTATCATTAAAACAGTCATTTAATACGAAAAAAGAGAAGGGGCCGCACATCGGCCCCTTTTTAGAGGAAGAAAAAAACATTGAACAATATACTTATCTTTGGTATACTTACAATATAAAAAAACGAAAGGAGCATATCAAATGCGAAATAAAGTTAAGAGCTCAGTTGCAATCGCTCTGTCTGCGATGATGGTTTTTACGGCATTATCTACTGCGCCAGATGCAGACGCCGCATCCAAGACAAAGAAGATTACATTGAGCGCAACGAAAAAAACGCTGACGGTAGGCGCTAAATTTACCTTAAAAGTAAAAAAAGTAAAACCTGCCAAAGCAAACAAAAAAGTAACGTGGAAATCAAACAAAAAAGCGATCGCGACCGTAAGCAAGAGCGGCGTCGTGAAGGCGAAAAAAGCTGGAACCGCTAAGATCACAGCCACTTCCAAGAGTAACAAAAAGGTAAAAGCGACATGTACTGTTAAAGTAAAGGAAAAATCCAAGGTTAATAACGTACAGAAACCGGTACAGACTCCGATCGCTACGCCGCCGGCAGTTCCAAGCAATACACCGGCAGCGACTCCAGAAGTTCCAGCGACTACGGTACCTACTCCAGTACCGACGCCTAGCATTACGCTTCCGGAAGATTCCCTGAAAGAGAATGCTGCTTTCAATGTGGGAACGGTGATCAACTATGACAAAACACAGGATGTAAACTTCACCGCATTGGCAAAACAGCAGTTTGATGTCGTATCGTTTGAAAACGAGATGAAAGGTTACTCCCTGCTGGATACCGAAGCTTCTATGGCAGGCGACGGAACTCCGGTCTGCAAGTTCGAGCAGGCAGACGGCATGGTAGAGTGGGCGATCGCAAACGGCCTTAAGGTCCGCGGCCACGTTCTGATCTGGGAAGCCAGCATGGCAGAATCGTTCTTCCACATCGATTACGATAAGGAGAAAGGTCTCGTTGACAAAGAAACTTTGTTAAAACGTATGGAGAGCTACGAAATGCAGGTTATCACTCATTTCGAGTCGAAATATCCGGGAACCGTGATCGCATGGGATGTTGTAAACGAAGCGATCGATACAGATAGTAAAACGAAAGTGGACGAAACGACAGGACTTCACCTTTACACGACTGGTAAATTTTATCAGATTATTGGCGGCGATTACATCAAATACGCATTTGAATACGCAAATAAAGCTGTTGCAGCTACCGGAGCAGACATTCAGTTATTCTACAACGACTTTAACTGCTTCCAGGCGCCAAAAACCGACTACATCAAAGAACTGATCAAGTATCTGAACGCCGATCCTGCCAATCCGCTTTTGGACTGCATGGGTATGGAAGGTTATGTACTGTTCGAATGGCCGGGACCAAATCCAGTGAAACAAGCAATGGAAGCATTCGCTGACTGCGGCGTTAAGGTCGGTATCAATGAGTTGTGCGTACGCCTGAACGATCAGCTGGCATCCGGTAAGACAGTTTCCGAAAAGGATATTGCCGCTCATGCAGAAATGTACAAAAAGATGTTTACGGCTTACTGTACATTTGCACAGGAGCATCCGAATACGTTGACAAATGTCAGCATTTGGGCTCTGTTCGATCGTCCGGATCTCATCGGCAATACCGAGCATTATGATTACGGTGTGTACGGCACGCATTCCGGTCTGTTTACCGCAGAATTTGAACCGAAACAGGCATTCTTTAATGTCATTGAAGTTTTAAAAGAAAAGGGCGGAAACTAAACGGCCATGTGATCTCTTCTGTAGAGAAGGAGTTTTGATCAAACAAATAAGGCTGTCTGGATTCTAAAACAGATTCCAGACAGCCTTATTTTTCCTCATTGCCTTATCATTTCTGAACATCTTAACGTTTACGTTAACCCGCAACAACTTTACTTGAACTTATTTTAATTCGACATAACCTCTTTCCATTTCTCATTATATTTGTCATCCGCTTCTGCTCCCAAATAGCGGAACGTCTCACAATTTGTAAGGGAAGCAAATTCCGGAAACGCGATGTCACTCGTTCGGAACTCCTCCTCCTCGATCAAATTCCGTCCCTCACTGTTCGGGATCGAGTACGTGATATAATCAAAATTCATTTTCGCAATCTCGGGACGGCATAAGAAATCTAAAAACTTTTCTGCGTTTTCTTTATTTTTTGCCCCTTTGGGAATGACCCAGGAATCGATCCACAGATTACTTCCCTCTTTTGGGATCACATATTCCAGATCCGGATTTTCTTTTTGGCAGGTCAGCGCCTCTCCCGAGTAAATGACGCCGATCGCCGCCTCATTTCCGATCATCTTATCGCGTACCTCGTCCACGACATACGCCTGGACGACGCCGGATCTTTTCTGCTCGATCAGCATTTGTTTCGCCTCTTCCAGCGCATTTTCATCCGTAGTGTTCAGCGAATAGCCGAGATATTTGAGCGTAATCCCAAACGCATCCCGCACACTTTTCTGCATCAATATATTATCCTCATATTTCGTATCCCAAAGGATTCCCCAGCTGTCC
The DNA here is from genome assembly GCA_910589665.1 of uncultured Eubacterium sp. GTDB lineage: Bacteria > Bacillota > Clostridia > Lachnospirales > Lachnospiraceae > Eubacterium_F. Next base: position 78,052 of record CAJUTR010000005.1, read on the forward strand.
ACCGGCTCTTTGACCATCGACTTATTATAGAGGATACCTACCGTTCCCCAAAGATGAGGCACACTGTAACGGTTTCCCTCATCAAAAGCCTGGCTCGCCTCCATATACTCCTTGTCGATATATTTGATATTCGGAATGTTGTCAAAGTTGATCTCTTCCAAAAGGTCCTCGGAGATCATCCTCTCCACCATATAATCGGACGGGCAGACGAGGTCATACTGAACCGCCCCGTTTGCGATAAGCGGATACATCACTTCATTTGTTTCGTACTCGTCGTATGTCACCTGGATCCCCGTCTCTTCCTCAAACATCGCCAGGGCATCCGGGTCAAAATACTCTCCCCAGTTATAAATATAAAGTTCTCCTGCTGCTTCATTTCCACCGCTCCCACATGCCGTCAGGCTTCCGATGAGCAGGCAGGACGCGCAAAACATGGCTATTACCTTTCTGATCTTCATATTATCCTCTCATTCCGCCGCATACGCAGCATTTTCAATCTGATTTTTTACATACTCCGCTATTGTAACACAGTAGGAGGCGCTTTGTAAATAATAGATTCTTTCATCTCTTTTTGCTGTCTCTTGCCGCCACAGATCTTCTGCATCCAAAACTGCTTATTCATTATATACCAACCTGCGCAAACTCCCCCGATCAAACGTATACTCCGGCGTTTCAAACGGATATTCCACCTCTTCCTCATAATACCATGGATCCTGTTCATGCCGTGGATTCTTCAATACATGAAACTCCTGCGCCGGCATATAGCCCTGTGCCAGAAGGAACGCCTTCGCCCCATCCTCCCGCTCGCACACATCCACGACCATCACGACATGGCCAGGACTCCCGCCTTTGATAAAAACATCCCCCACCCGGATATCCTCCCGCGCAATCTTTTTCGTCTCCCCTTCCATCGTCGCCGTACCGGAATAGGCAAAGACGAGCCGCAAATATTTTTTCAACGACTGATAGGAACCATCAGATGCCGACGACGGCACCCACTGCGCCGTATCGCCACTCACACGGATCGTATATCCCTGTCTCCATTTATTATAATCCGCCTGAAAACCTCCTCCCAGCGAAAACGAAATCTTCTCAAACTGTTTCGTCTGCCAGAAAAATTCGGCATACACCCGCATGATCGAATCCGCACACTGCTGAAGATCCTCATTTTCAATGGGAAGCCTGCATACAGCCGCATGCGCGGACTGGTTCCCCTTCCGGCTCCCATCAAATAAAAGAACGGGCTTGCCCGCCTTCTTGAGCGGATACTCCCGCAAAAAAGCTGTCAGGGTACCCTGTTCCCTTTTTTTCCGGCCATACCCATCCGGAACAAGAAACCGCTCCTCGAGCGTCTTCCCCGGCTCGTAAATCACACTCGCAGCTGTCGGCTCGGGAATCACACTCGTAGCTGTTGGCTCAGGAATCACACTCGCAGCCGTTGGCTCAGGCAACGATCCAGGATCGTCGACCTCCACCGCTCCCCTCTCACCGCATCCGCCACTCAATGCACAGACCGCCAAAAGCAGCATAAAACAAATCAGTCCCCTGCCCGGACATCTACACACGAAACGAAATCTCATATCCGCTCCCATGCCTTTTCTATTTCCTCCCATCCTCTTCCCTCTCTTCCAATTGCCTCGTCCCGCGACTTATCTTCCGGTCCGTCCTCCGGTTTACCAAAATGAGTATGACAAACACGACGACAAACATGATCGTCGATAGCGCATAGATCTCCGGCTTTATCCCCTTGCGCACCTCCGCGTAGATCTTCGTCGAAAGCGTATCAATCCCAACCCCCTTCGTAAAATGCGTAATCACAAAATCATCAAGCGACATCGTAAACGAGAGCAGAAACCCTGTCAGGATACCCGGCAGGATATCCGGAAAGATCACTTTCACAAACGCGTACTGACGCGAAGCCCCGAGATCGAGCGCCGCCTCGTACACGCTCTTGTTCATCTGCTTTAACTTCGGCAGCACACTCAAAACGACATAGGGAAGATTGAACGTAATGTGGGCGATCAGCACACTGCTGAACCCGAGCCGGTAATTCAGCGCAAGAAACAAGAGCATGAGTGAGATCCCTGTGACAATATCCGCATTGAGCATCGGAATGTTCGTCACCGTCATCAACACGACGCGCGGCAGCCGCTTCATCCGGTTCATCGCAAACGCCGCAGCCGTACCGAGCAGCGTGGCAGCCAGCGCCGACACTAGCGCGATCAGCAGCGTCGTTCCCAGAGCGTCCATGATCTCGCGGGAAGAGAACAGGCTCTCATACCATTTCAGGCTGAATCCACCCCATTTCCCGCGAAAACGGGACTCATTAAAGGAAAGTACGATCAATGTCACGATCGGGCCATATAAAAAGACAAAGATCAAGAATAAATATACCTTTCCACACGCTCCTGCAATCCTCTTTCCTACCATATCGCCGCTCCCTCCCCATCTTTATCATAATGGGACATCACAGCCATGCTCCCAAGTACGAGTACCATCAGGACAAGGGATAGGCCCGCCCCTTCATACCAGTTATTTGCCGTCGTAAATTCCTGTTCAATGATGTTTCCGATCAGGTTAATCTTCGCCCCGCCCAAAAGGTTCGAAATAACAAACGTCGTCATCGCCGGTACAAAAACCATCGTAATCCCACTGACAATGCCCGGAAAAATCTGAGGCAGCGTGATATGCCACAGCGTCTGAAACCAGTTGGCCCCGAGATCCCTCGCCGCATCGAATGTATCCTGGTGGATCTTCACGAGGGAATTGTAGATCGGAAGCACCATAAACGGAAGATAGTTGTACACCATACCGAGTATGATCGCCCCCTCCGTATTGATCATATTCTGTCCCGGAAGGCCGAACATATGCAGGATCGTATTGATCACCCCCGTTTTTTCCAGCAATGACTGCCACGCGATCGTGCGCAGGAGAAAGTTCATCCACATCGGCAGAATAAATATGAAAATGATAAAACCGTTGCTGCTGACTTTTAAATTCCGGATCACCATAGACAGTGGCAGCGAAAGGACAAAACAAAGCAAGGTGCTTATGACCGAAAGCTTAACCGATAACAGCAGCGCTTTTGTATGCGCCGGAGAAGCAATACTCTGTATATGTTCCCATGTAAAACTCCCATCCCGGTCAGTAAACGCATAAAAACCAACGATAAAAAGCGGTACGACGACGAAGATCGCCATCCATACCGTATACGGATAAGAAAGACGCCGGACGTGCTTAGATCCGTTCACGGGCAAACACCTCCTCCGCCTTGTTTTCCGGTTTTTTCATGATTTGGATATTAAATGGGTCCACCCAAAGGCCCACCTCTTTCCCGACTTCCGCGAGCCGGGTGCTCTGAACGAGCCACGTATAACCCTCATCCTCTATTTCCATCTCATAGTGCACTCCCTTAAAGACAAGGGAGATTACGCGTCCCCGGATCAGTCCCTTTTCTGGAGGTACCAAAATAAGATCCTCCGGACGTATGACAACATCCACCGGACGATTCTGCCCAAACCCGACATCCACGCACACGAACTCTTTCCCCAATATATTTACCAGCTTATCCCGCACCATCGTTGCCGGAATGATATTGCTCTCGCCGATAAAATCAGCAACAAACGCATTCTGAGGCTCATTGTAAATATCTTCCGGCGAACCGATCTGCTGGATATAACCCTGGTTCATCACGACGATCGTATCCGACATCGTAAGAGCCTCCTCCTGATCATGTGTCACATACACAAACGTGATACCAAGTTCCTCTTTCAGCCGGATCAGCTCATACTGCATATCCTGTCGTAGTTTTAAGTCGAGCGCGCCGAGCGGTTCATCAAGCAGCAGGATGTTCGGCTCATTCACGATCGCCCTCGCGATCGCGATCCGCTGCTGCTGCCCGCCACTGAGTGAATCCGGGCAACGCTTTTCGTACCCCTCAAGATTCACAAGCTTTAGCGCGTATTTGATCTTATCCTTTATATATTGCTTCGATTTCTTTTTGATCTTTAATCCAAACGCGATATTTTCCTCAATGTTCATATGGGAAAAGAGCGCATATTTTTGAAATACCGTATTGATTGGCCGCTTATTCGCAGGCACTCTGGCAATATCCACGCCGTTCAAAAGCACCTGCCCCTCATCCGCGGTCTCAAACCCTCCCATAATACGAAGCGTCGTTGTCTTGCCACAGCCACTCGGCCCCAGCAAGGTAACAAACTCATTCTCATGAATATCTAGATTCATTTTATCAAGAACGATTTGTCCGTCAAATGATTTGGTAATACCTTTTAGCTCAATACATTTTTCAGCCATAACAAATCCTCCTGTAATTCCGTCAGACTCTCGAACCAGCGTGCGATACCGCGCACCGTCCTATGCCCGCGGATTCTCAACTGGACCGAGGTACGAATGCAAAAGCTCCCCCCGGTACAGCACAAGCCTCTGCAGTGCGAGTCCCGCCTCTACACCATAAAACCGGATTTCATTCACACCTGCATTCAGCCTGTGTTTTGTAATCCCGTAATGACAGTTATCCAAAACACCCTCCGTCCAAGTATGCGGACGGTTCGGGCCGCCGCCGATCCGGTAATCCTTCGCCAGGATCGTATCTCCCGTCACGACATCACCGCCTGCCACAGACACCGCGTACCGCATCGTCCTTCCGTGTTCGAGATTATTTCCGGGCGACGTGATCACCTGAAGCGAGTACTCGCCGGCTTCCTTTACATAGACCGAATAGGTCAGACATGGTGCGTTTCCGATCTCATCAAAGTTTGCTGTCGTGGGATACATTTTCATCGACGAATTCGTTTTACCGTAAGCAAAAAGTTCTGTAAACGCATACTCCCCATACGGGATATTATCTGAAAAATGCCCAGCTTCGATTGCCACGATGCCATCCCGCTCCACAAATGTCCCGACAGGCACATCATTTGGCGCTGCGGTATACAAAACAGAAACCTCTACCCGGTTACCGTTCTCCCCCGGCCTGCTCCCTGCTTCGTCCCGTTCACAACTGGTTTTCAAGACTGCTACCGTTCCTGAAAAACTGTCCGTGCAGCTCGGATCGATCGACACTTCCACTGTCATAATCTCATCTCCGACCACGCCCGAAACTTCCCTGACAAGTATTCCATCCGAGGCCTGGATCTCGAATCCAAACGGTTCGGAACCAGCATTCGCGATCTCGATTCCATACGTTTCTTTTCCCAATGATGTAAACTCTGGCAGACGAATCGATCCCTCTCCGGTAAACGCATCCGCTCCTTCCGCGTGCACGAGCATCCGACTTCCGCTTTCCGGCTGGATCCGTTCGGTTTCCGGAAAATGCCATCCCTCATCGTTCCACGTCACAAAACATGCGTGGGCAGACATCATCATACCGTTCCACTTGCCCTCTGCCATTCCTTCGTTATAATATTTCGTCAACTCTTCATCACGACGGATCGCCTGCTCTACTTTTTCAGCATATCCGTTCGCCGCCGCAAGTCCGATTTTCGCGTACCAGTGATTTAAGGCAGCATACAGGCTCATAAGCTGCAGGTTCATCCCCGCAACAGCCGGATAATAGACGACACTGTAAAACGTCGCCTCGCACTCTTTGGGAACGCGGCTCTTCACGTCTTCTACTTTCGCGATCACTGCCTCGCAGCGGGCGATCATTTTCTTTGTTTCATTAAAATGGGATACATGGTACACGTCCGCATTCATCGCCTCCGGTCGGCGCAGACCGTGGATCCTCGTATATTCGCGCAAAATATCAGCAATGGTATGCTTTACCAACTCATCTCCAATATAAGAGCCAAACTGTTCCTCCACCCATCCGGCGAGGAACTCATCGGTCCGGTTCGGATGCTCCGTTCCCATCTTCTCGAAATCATACGCAAGCTCCATAAAATAGGACAATGGCAGCTCATTGGGGCGCACATCGCCTACATTGACGATCCACAGATCCCGGATACCGTAATCATATGCCATCGACACCTGTTCCCACACTTTCGGAAGGGGAGTGGAATTCACCCACTCATAAGAAATCGGCGCGCCGTGGTAATCAAAATGATAATAAAGTCCCCAGCCTGCCTCACGGTCACGGATCTCTTCCGTCGGAAGCGTACGCACATTCCCGAAATTGTCATCCGACAAAAGCAGGATTACGTCATCCAGTCCATCCCAGGAGCGAAGACCTTCCACACCATCACCGCCATAGTAAAAACCTTCTACCTCTTTATAAAGAGCGAGCATCTTCGGCATGTCGTCGCAGCCTTTTTCCCGGATGATCTGTTTCTGATCGGTTATGATACGACGCAAAAGCTCCACATTTTCCTGGATCGTAGAGTCTGGCCCGAGCATCATCGTATCGCGTTCCCCGCGCATACCGATCGTGATCATGTGCTTAAATTCCCTATCCCTCTCCACGCCATCTTCCCAATAACGGTACAATCCTTCGCCGTTCGTGTAGTAATTCCAGTCTTTCCCGTACCCTACATTGTTTTCGTCCGTTTTCACCTTATCCCACTCCTCACTGGCGCGCATGAGCGGCTCATGGTGGGACTGCCCGATCGTGATGCCGAGATCGGTTGCCAGCTTGATGATCGCCAGAGGATCTTCTGAACCGTCGAGCGGCAGAGAAGCCGACCACATCGCCGGCCAAAAATAATTTCCTTTTAAGCGAAGCAAAAGGTCAAACACTTTTTCATAAAAAAATTCATTAAAATCGCCAAATGTATTCATAACAAAATTTCCGAGCGAAGGCCACTCATCGTTCATAAAAAATCCACGGAACTTCACCGATGGCTCCTTCGAAAGGAACTCTATGCTCTCATCCAAAACAAGTTCTTTTTGTTTGGCCGGAGTAACATCCGCCCAGTACACCCAGGGGGACACCCCGATATGGCGTGAGATATGGTAAATGCCAAACAGCGTTGCGATCGTCTCCGTCCCACAGATCACGAGTTTTTCCGTTCCCCTATAGGAAACAAGACGGATCAGGAACGACTCCCTTTTTCCTTTCAGGTCAGAGAGATCCAGCACTCCCTCTTCTTCCAGCCGGCCAATGAGCGGCGAACAGCCAAACGTTCCTATCAGGATCTGCGGCTCCCCGGTTACATCTTCTTCGAGTTTCATAGCGGCATCGGCGACAAGTTCCACATCTTTGATAAAGATGCGCGCCACATGCAAAAGTCCCTTACGATCAGCTGCCTCCTTATCAACATAGATACCGGCTGCCTTTCCTTTTACCAAATTAAATGTCATACTCTTCCTCATTTCTGCAAATCAAATCCAAAATATGTAACCGCGTTTCCATACGAAATATCTTTTACAAGACCACCTAACAGGTCATAGTCCTCGGGATATTCCCCATTCTCCACAAGATTCCCGAGAAAATCACACAAAATACGGCGGAAATACTCATGTCGAGGATAGGATACAAAACTCCTCGAATCTGTCAGCATACCGATAAAGTTCCCGAGAAGTCCCAAGCTCGCCAGCGATGTGATCTGTTCAGTCATACCGTGCTTGTGGTCATTAAACCACCAGGCCGAACCCTGCTGGATCTTACCGCGAATGCCATCCCCCTGGAAACAGCCGAGGATTGTACCGATCACGGCATTATCAGTCGGATTCAGGGAGTACAGGATCGTCTTCGGAAGTTCACCAGTGCGGCACAGCGCATTCAGGAAATCCGCCACTTCGGCCGTAAATCCTTTTTCATTGATACAGTCAATCCCGGCATTGGCTCCAGCAGACTCGAATACCCTCTCGTTATTTTCCCTTTTCGCGCCATAGTGGAGCTGCATCGCTAAATCTCTCGCCGCATACTCTCGGCCGAAAAAGATCATCAGCATCGTCTTAAACTGCAAGATCTCTTCGTGTGTCAGTTCCTCCCCCGCCAGGCTTCGTTTCACCAAAAGTTCCATCTCTTCATCCGATACCGGACGGTATTCGGCATCATCCAGTCCGTGGTCAGTGATCCGGCATCCATTTTCCACGAAATAATCGAGTCGTTTGACCAGCGCCCGTTTCATGGACGCAAAATCTGTGATCTTAACTCCGCTCACCTCTGACAGCTTTTCCACATAGGCAGCAAATCCTTCTTTTTCAGGACACATGACCAGATCCGGCCTCCACGCCGGCAGCACCTGTACATCAAATGTCTCATCCTCCCGCATCTGCTTGTGATAACGCAGGTCATCCACCGGATCATCCGTTGTGCAGACTAGTGTGACATGAGACATCCGGATCAGATTTCTCGCTGACATTTCTGGCAGCTGAAGTTTTTCATTGCAGGCATCATATATTTTCTTCCAATTCTTCCCACTTAACGGCTCGTAAATACCAAAATACCGCTGGAGCTCTAAATGGCACCAGTGGTACATCGGATTCCCTATCGCCCGTGGAAGCGCTTTGGCAAACGCATGAAATTTTTCTTCGTCTGGCACGTCCCCGGTTATATATCTCTCGTCGACACCATTTGAACGCATGATACGCCATTTGTAATGATCGCCGCCGAGCCACAGTTTTGTCATGTTTTGAAACCGCCTGTCCTCTGCGATCTCCCTCGGTTCCAAGTGACAGTGATAGTCAAGCACCGGCGTCGGTTCGGCAAATTCATGAAATAATTTCTTCGCCGTCTCCGTTGTCAACAAAAAATCCTGATCCATAAACCCTTTCATTTCACTCTCCATTCCCGCGTATACATGATCGCGCGTAAACCGTATCTATCCTCATCCTCGTACAAACTCCCTGCACTCCCCAAGTTGAGAGGCGGATCTTGCGCAGCCTCTCTTTATTTCCCTAGTTGCGGAGCATCTTACCGATAATTGCCACAGCGCTTTTTCGATATCACCTATTTCGTCCCATCACAATAAGCCTTCCCTGCCTCCAGTTTTTTTCCATTCCTTGCGGCCAGTTCACTCACGGTCAGAACATCGTATCCCTGCTCCTGCAGCCACGGCACGACCTCTTTAATCGACTCCGCCGTCTCCGCATGTATATCGTGCATCAAGATAATATCTCCATCTTTCACTTCTTTTTTGACCTTTTTAAATATTTTCTTCGCGTTTCTCGTTTTCCAGTCCAGCGTATCCAGACTCCAAAGGATCATCGGCTTTTTCATCCGTTTTCTCATGGTATCGCTGATGGCTCCGTACGGCGGGCGGAGATACTGGATCTCATAACCATTTGCCAGTTTGCTTACGATCCGGTCTGTCTTTTGGATCTGATCCCTCACTTTCGACCACGATATTTTATTTAGCTGCGGATGATCCCAGGAATGGCTTGCGATCTCACATCCTGCTTCCAATTCCATCTGAAGGATATCGCCATCCACGCGTGCCCGGCTTCCCAAAACAAAAAAAGTCGCATGGGCGCCGCAGCTTTTCAACACATCAAGAATCTTTCCCGTGTTTTCCCGAGAAGGGCCGTCGTCAAACGTAAGCGCTACTGCTTTCTCTCTCGGGGCTGCCGTCGGTTCCTGTGACACTTCCTGTGTCGGTTCCGGAAGTACATCCGCAGTCACTGCTTCCGCGGAAACAGCTGGTTCGGATGCCACGTCCTGCACGTCTCCGTTAGGATCCTGATCTGCCGAAACTGACTGATATTCTTTCACTTCTGAGTAAATCCTAAAACCGGTAAAGCCTACCACAAACACGATCACTGCAATCAACGCGATACGCCATACCAAGATACGCCTTTGCACATTTCTCCGTCTTGATCTCCTCTGTAAATACTCATATCTGCTCATAATGACCTCCCATATCGCTCACTATTGCTAACAATAGACCAATTGTACCACTATTCCATAGGTTTTTCAATGACTATTTTCCCATCCACCATTTCCAATTTCACCTTATTTCCTTCCATCCCCATTTCCTGAAGCAGCTCGGCTGGGATCTGGATGCGCCCGGCGCGATCCAAAACTACAAATTCCTCCTGCACCTCTTCCTCCTGCCAGTCTATGCTTATATCTTCCAGACGCTTCTTGTACTCGCTCCTCATCACGCGCTCGCTGCTCGTTTTTCCGTCACGGATTGATATCACGCGGTTTACCTTTGATGCCAGATCCTTATCATGTGTCACGATCACGATCGTGATCCCGAGTTCCTCATTCAGTTTGCGAAACATATCGAGTATATCATCTGCCGTCCGGCGGTCAACCGCCCCCGTCGGCTCGTCGGCTAAAAGAAGCTTCGGGTTATTCGCCAGCGCAATGGCGATCGCCACACGCTGCTGCTCACCGCCCGAAAGCTGGCTCAGCTTATTGTCTTTCCGTTTCGACAAACCAACTAGTTCCAAAAGTTCAACCGCCCTTTTCTGTTTCGCATGTTCAGACATCGAATCTTTTCGAAACAGCATCGGTGTCATGACGTTTTCCCATGCCGTCAGATACGGCAGAAGGTTCCTCGCATTATTCTGCCATACAAACCCCACTGTGCTCCGTTTATATTCTACGAGCTCATCCTCCGTCATCTGGAACAGGTTTTTACCATCTACATACAGTTTCCCCGCAGACGGCCGGTCAAGTCCTCCGATCATATTGAGGAATGTAGATTTTCCGCTCCCGCTGTTTCCGATGATCGCCATAAGTTCGCCTCGTTTCACGGTTAGATCAAGTCCCTGGAGCGCTAACACCTCGATATCTTTCGTTTTATATATTTTGACAAGTCCGTCACACTCGATCATGACGTCCTGTGGTACATCCAGTTCCTCGATCGAGCTGACACTCCCCGAAGCCTGTCTGCCCGCGTGCCGGAACTCCCCGATCTTCTGTACTAACTTATGATTCCCCAACACTTTATTCTTCATCGACAATCTCACCGTCCTCCAAGTGATATATGCAGTCCGCTATATCCAGCAATCCCATGTCATGGGTCGTCATCACGATCGTAACTCCCTCCTTGCTGATGAGTTCCTTAAAAATCTTCATCACCTGGAGTCCGGTCGCTGTATCCAGTTCTGCCGTCGGTTCGTCCGCAAAAATGATCTTTGGTTTATGGGCAATGGCCCGTGCGATCGCCACACGCTGCTGCTCGCCACCAGAAAGCTCCTGCGGCATATGGTGCATACGCTGGCCCAGTCCCACGAGTTTCAGACATTCTTCCGCCCTCTTCTTCTTGCTCCCCTCATATTTAGCCAGCCGGAGCAGAAATTCCACATTTTCATACGCGGTCATCATCGGTATGAGAGCCACTGACTGAAAGACGAACCCGACATTTGTCTTACGGAACTCCTCCCGTTTTACCTCGTTCATTTTCTCGAGGTTTTGTCCCTCAAACACGACGCTCCCTGCCTTCGGATAATCGAGCGCGCTCAGTATGTTCATCAGGGTCGTCTTACCCGACCCGGAACGCCCCCGCAGAATCGTCAGATTTCCCGCCGGAATATGGATATTGATGTCGTGGAGCGCCACAAATTCCCCACCGCCGCCATTCAGCGGAAAACTCTGTTTTACCCCTTCCGTAACTAAAATATCTTCCATGATCTTCCCCCTAATCTTCACCAAGTTTAAGTGCCTGTGAAATATTGATCTTCGAAATCAGCTTGCCTAAAACAACCATACATACCACGATCACAATGCCGATAATGCTGAACAACCGAATCATATCCAGCGGCTTGTTCACCACTTCAAGCGGGATCGCCTGGTCCGTAGACGCGTAGAAGATCTGCACGAGAGGCACAAACATCTTAGAAGCCAAAAGCCCGATCACCGTTCCGATCACTATGGAAACCCCGGAACTAAAGATCTGCTCATTGACAAGCATCTGTATCACTTCTCGACGTGTCATACCCATTGCCCGGAACACGCCAAACAAAAGCTCTCGTTGGCGGATGGACAGGATCCAGTAGATCAAAAATCCCGTACAACACAAGATCAGTATGACGATAAAACTCATCGTCAGGATTCCATTTGTCCCCTGAAACAACGCATCGTTCCGAACCTCTACAAGTTTTGCCGACACGTCTTCAAATGTCGTATAAGTAATATTATGCTCTTTCGCATAGTCATAAATAAATCGGGAAGAACCATCTGTTTTCAGCCAAACCTGATATGGCCGCAAATTAAAATTCTGCTGCACTTGGGCGAGATTTGCCACGATCAGATAATTGTCGGTCGTAACAAGCGTCTCCTCCTCGTTCAAGGAGTGCGTCTGCGCCACATACCCTGGGAAATAATCCATAAATCCAAATACGACGCCTTTTGCCTCTACCCCCTCTTCATTCTTATACGTAAATGAATCACCGACACGCATGCCATACTGCGTATGATAATTACTGCTCAGAAGAACAGCGTCCGACCGTTTCGCCATCGCATTCAGATAACGATTAATATGTACCGGGAGCAGATCCGCCTGAAAATCGGAAACTGTTTTCCCGAAACTTTTCGTATCGATCGCCATCAGTGTTGTTTTAACATTACCGTTCCCATCGTTTTTTGTATACGATGTAACGATCTCGCTATTCTTATAAACCTTCGCAGCCGCTGCCACACCTTCCATACTCTCATAAACTCCAAAATCCGGTTCTGTATACGTAAGTTCGAGATCTGGATAATACGACAACAACAGCGAATTATCCTCCCACGGCTGCTGCAGCACGAGATCTGCTCCCGTAGTATACCGGATCCCCTTCTCCGAATTCGACAGGATCGTCCGCGCCACCGTCGCATTGAAGATACCTAACGACACCGTAAACATCAGAAAGACCATCATGAATCCCTGTTTCTTGCGTGTTCGTATGATCTGCAGGAACGATGCGAAAAATGCTGGTTTCCAATGTTTTCGGCCGATATAATAGACCAGTTTTATCATGAGAGGCTGCAGCCGCAGTCCGACAAGGCTCGCACTGATAATGAACAGGGACGAACAGATAAACAGGAACGGATCGATCGAATCGCCTTCCAGCATACTCTTCATCAGCTGCTCGCGTCTCGCCGTAAAGGAATACAAGCCATAGAGCGAAACGATAAGCATGATCACATCCAGATATACCCTGCTGAATATGTTTTTCGCATTTCGGTTTCTCTTTTGCTTGACATTTACAATCGAGACATTCGCATCCCGAATCACCGGCAGCACCATGAACGCAACCGATATGATAATCGCCCCCAGCGTGTACACAAAGACGCCGCCGCCCATTCTGACATGCAGAGCTTTTCTCTGGATAAATTCAAGGAAACCATTTGTCGAACCGAGCGCTTTTGTCATAAAATATCCAATTGGCACGCCAACGACACTGCTCGCTGACGACAGGATCAACGACTGAAGGAAATAGATCAGCAAGATCTGTCCCTTACTGCTCCCACGGCTCTTTAATAAAGCGATCTCATTCTGCTCCAGATCGAGCATCTGCCTCGATATCATGAAAATAAAGGCAAGAAGCAGCGAAAGCACCGGAATCTGAAGAATAAGGAGCGTCATTGTCACCTTCTTTGCTGCCGTCTGGTAATCCCGCAATACCGCTAGGAAATCGGGCTCGTCGATGGCCGAAAAGCGGCCGGTATTCGCAGTTTGCCGAAGATTTTCCGTACGGTCTACGATCCCGTCGACTTGTGACGGGCGCACGCTTTCATAATCAAAAACAAGGTTGATATCTGTTGAAACATTAAACTTCTGGCCATCCAGATTGATAAATGTATTTTGGAACAAGTCCGGATTCATAAATACTTCAACATAATACTCGTTCGGACTTTTCACCCAAAACGGATCTTCATAATCTTTGGCGTCAAATACTCCCACGATCTTTATCTTCATATTTGAGCCATCGCTATTTTTCAATTTTGCAAATTCAATCTCATCATGGAGTACGACATCGAGCTTCGACATGGCACGCTGGCTCAGGATAACAGGGATCGTCCCATCATCCAGCTTACTGCTGCCATAATCCTCACCCGTCAATATGTTCACATGTTCGGCAAGATCTGTCATCGCTGCGATGCGAAGCGACTTTGTCGCTGTCTTATTTCCCCTGCTTTGTAAGAAGGTACCCCTGACCTTGGCAATACCAGACGTATTTATGAGGAAATTCTGCTTTACCCCTAGTTGTTCCGCTGCCTGGGAAGCAATATCCAGCATACGTTTATACTCCTTCTCCTGCCCCTTTCCCTCGTTCATAGATGCCCGAAAGGTCAAAATCCCTGGAGAAGTGTTCGTTTCCTCTATATATTGGGAAAACTTTGATTTTAATGTCTTTTCCAATGCCGCGTCCTGATACATCGGGTTGCTGCTTGCGATCGCCGCAAGAAGGATATTTCCGATCAGCAGACACACGACCATCCATTTTTTATGTATCAGCTTCTGTTTGATAAAACGTATCATTTGCCTGAACACACCTCCCTCTTTAGTCTAAGATCGCAAGCGTCTGTCCTTCAAAGACGCCCTGCTCCACTAAAACTTCCTTATCATTCTTATAATTGCTCACGATAAATCGCTTATGCAGTTTCCCATTTTCCACAACGTATACGAATAAACGATTTCTTATATCTACCGATTCCTGCTGGACTGCCTCCGCATCTACGACCAGAGCGTCTTTTACCAGAAAAGAAACGGCGTAAATATAAATATTGCTGTTCTCAAAATCGTATTTCTTTTTATCCTTTTCACTGACGTCGATATAAACAACGCTATCGCCCGCTTCATTCTGGGACTGCTGCTCCGTAATATCTCCGGACGAGATCACCTTTCCTTTGATTTCGTGATCATATTCTTTCGCGCTTTTTCCGAGCCGCACTGATACCTCCATATTATAGCGAAGATCTGCTGTTTCTGAACCTCCTACCGTGAGGATCCATTTGCCGTCATTGCCGTGCATTTGAATGATTTCGGTAGACGCGTCAACATTTTCCCCCACATAACCTTTCCCTTCGGTTTCTGTGATGACCCCGTCCCTCTTTGCCCTCAACGGCGTTTTTTTCTGCTTTCTCAAAAGTTCCGCGTAATCCTTCTCCTGGTCGGTTATTTCTTTTTCGCCTTTTTTATATGCCGAGATCTGCTTCTGCATTTTTTTGACCTCTAGCTGCTTGATCTTCTTTTCCGCCTTTGATGTCAATGTGCTGAGCGCTTTTTGCGCCTGCGATAACTGCTGGTTCAGGTCACTCAGACCGACTTCATAATCCGCGCGGGCCTGATCGATCAACAGTTTTTGTTTTTCCAGCTTCGTCTTTGATGTTTCTACATGATAGACCGCAAGTACATCGC
This sequence comes from uncultured Eubacterium sp., assembly GCA_910589665.1. Lineage (GTDB taxonomy): Bacteria > Bacillota > Clostridia > Lachnospirales > Lachnospiraceae > Eubacterium_F. The sequence goes on from CAJUTR010000005.1 coordinate 93,246, forward strand.
CCTTCTTTACTTTCTGGTATTTTTTTACCTTGACCGAATCCAGCACGGCGTCCTCATCATCAATGATCAGCGTTTCCGTATCCAAATATTCAAGTTCCGCCGTACAGTTTATTTCCTCTTTGTAAGCCGTCTTCCGAACGACTGTCGTGTCAAACTTCACATCATCCGAACCGATCGCACTGCCCGACACTGCTGACGAAGATACCGCAGTGTCCCCCTCTTCATTTCCCTCATATAACAGCAACTCAGACTGTCCTGCCATCCCCCTGCCGCAGGCACTCAGAAGCAAAGCCGGTATGAGGAGCAAAGGCACGCCCACCAGTTGCCGCATCTTAACCTTCCACATAAACCACATCTCCCTCCTTTACTCCATTTGTGATCTGCACATAAGCATCGGTTGTCGTTCCCGTCTTTACTGCTGTTTTCGTTTTCGCATCTCCTTCCACCAAATACACATATTTTTCCTCGCCACTTCCAAATACCGCATTATAAGGCACAACGAGCGCGCCTTCTACTGCATCTGTATAAAGATTGATCGTCGCCGATCCGCCGACCGAAACAGAGACATTTTTATCTACGAAATCAAACCATGTATGGCTCGGGTATTCGCTCCGCTCTATGGCTTCCCGGTCAAGCTCCTGCTCCTCGACTTCGACCGCGTATTCTTTTCCCTCAACAAGCGCCACATAACGGCTCGCTTTCGCCAGTTTAGTCCCCGAAATATAACCCGACCGGATCCTCGGTGCCTTCATATTTGCCACCTGAACCGCCGTGTTCCCGCCCTGGACCATATAGCCGCTTCCTCCCGATGTCCCCACAACCTCTCCATCAATGGGAGAATATAGTTTGCTGTTCTTCGCAGACGCTTTTTCCTCCGTCAACTCCACTTCCTTTTGCCGCATCTCCATCTGCTGCAGTTCCTTCTGCTGTCTCAGCCGCTCTTCACCTATTTTTATATTTTCTTCCACCTCTGTGATCTGCTGCTTTAACCCTTTTTTCATACGGGAATTTTTCGCCCCTCTAAGCTGCTTTTTTAACGACTTCTTATTTTCCCGGAGCATATCCAGATCATACTGGCTCTGTTTATTGATATCATCATTCGCCGCCTTCAGGTTATTCATTTCCTCCTGTAATGCCTTCGCCTTTCCTGATGTTCCGGATAGAGTGGCCAAAAGCTGGCCTTTCTTTACATGATCCCCGATGGATACTTTCAGTTCATCTATACTTCCCGAAGATAAAAATGCAATCTCCTCGATCCGAGGCACGATCTGTGCCGGATAGGATACGATCCCTTTCAGATCCATCCGGATCACCTCCGCTGTGTCCATATCGACGCCGACAGCCTCAATTAGTTCCGGAATTTCCTGTACTACCTGCTTCCCACAGCCGGTAAGTGAAAAAGCACCGATGACCGGCAATGCTGCCAATATCGAACATACCCCAAAAAACTTCTTTCGCATCACTCATTCCTCCATATTTTACATACCGTACTCCCGTCCTAATTCGCGATCACCTGCTCATTTTCCTCCACCCCTCCGGTAATTTCGGTAAAGTTATTGATCACCTCACCCACGGTTACTTCTTTCGTCGCTTTCAGACCGTTTTCATCCTCATAATAGACGACATGTTTGTCACCCATCGCATATACGATCGCGGACGGGAGATAGAGGACGTTTTTCTTTTCCTTTAACGCCACCTTATATGTGCAGACGATCCCGTCCTCCAGATTCAACTTCACTGTCGGATAAAAATAAACGACATCCGAGGAATCCTTTTCTTTGCGGATCGTCGCTTTATACTCCTGTGCGTTGACTTCTATCGTCACGACCTCACCATCTTTACACTTCGACGCATATTCACTGTTTGCCTCAAATCGGTTCTTCGATTTCCCCTCGATCTTTACGACCGCCTCCTCACTTTTTCCAAACGTGCCTTCCGCCTGTTCGTCTACAAAAGTCACCACGCCGTCTACAGTCGCCGTCACCTCTTCTTCCTCGATCTCCTCTTTGGCAATCTTTTCATCGATTTTCAGAAGCTTCAGGCTGGACTCGTACGATTTGATCTGCTGCTCATACTGGTTTCTGACGCTGTTGATCTCTTTCTGTCCTCCGCCCAGCTTTTTCTGTTTGGCCGACTCCATCTCCATCAGTTTTCTCGCATGCCGGATCTGAAGGTTCAGCTTTTCAATCTCGTTCTGCGCCTTCCGCAGCGCGTTCTCGCTTCCCGGAATGTAATACTGCATAATGCGGTCACCTGCCCGCACCTTCATACCCTGTTTCACATATATTTTTTTGATCACGCTGACACCGTCCGGCTCAATCTCCTCCCGCACAGTTCCTTTGTACTTACCACTTATATCCTCAGATCGAACAAGGTCTCCGCGAATGACCGTCGCCTTATTAAACTTTGCTCCCTCATATTCTTTTACGACCGGGGCCGCATCAAATTCTTCCTCCGTCGGAAGGACTCCGCAGGAAGTAAGGCTGACGCAAGCGATAAGCCCCATACATGCAAATACCTTTCTCTTCAACTTTATCTTCCTCCTGATTCCGCATCAATCATCTTAACTCTTTTATTATAGCACATGGTAAAAACAGATGCCATTACTTTTTTTAATAATTAACATGATCTGGAAAGATAACTCATTGGACTGGCAGCGAGTCTTTTCTTGCATAGCGGCAGATCTTAAATACCTTGGATGCCTCCGCCGCGTCGGCCTCGTCATTGCACAGAAAGAGTAAATAGTCCTCCTGTTCCCCTTTGCCGATACAATCCATGACAAAATACCCCTCTGATGGTAAATAATATAAATTATCTTTTTCAGGATTCACGACGCAGGTAAAAGAACTGCTGGCTGGCTCCGCTTCAAAGATACCCTCTGTCGATGCCATCATGATCGTATCTTCCTTTGCGGAAATCTTCGGCTCATACACTCCCCCATCTTCCATATCCACGATCGCTTCTGTCGGAATGGCATTGATAAGTTTTCCGTCTTCTCCCACCACGTTGACCTGCATTCTCCCACTCTCCTGATCAGCCGATGTAAAGGCAAAAAAACCATCTCCGGCTGACACGTCTGCCAAACGGTTCTCCACACCTGCTGCCGGATCAATGTCTGCCAGCTTTTCTCCTGTCACACCACTGTAGATCCCGTTTACACGGCCCTGATACGACAGAAGCAGCAGATTTCCATCGGCAAACACACTGAACTCACAGCCGACAAAACCGGGCATTTTTTTGAGATCTTCTTCCTCTCCTTCCAAACGCTCCTGAGGGATCGGAATTTCCGTAATTGTATTCTCATCTTCATTGATCCGGAAAAGATGAATGCCGACCGTATAATAGTCATCCATGTATTTTTCCCGGTCCGACCAGAATTTCGTATGCGGCATTGATTCTTCCACGCACTTCACATATAAATACCCATCCTCTCCATACTGGAAGTCCTCGATCATATAATTTTTTTCTGCGGTTTCCTTGTTCCACTGCTCCAGCCATGCCTCTTCCTTTACAAACCACACCGAATCGTTATACAACACTTTTGCATACTTGTATTCAATCTCATCGGATTTATTATATAATTCCACCAGCATCATCGGCGTTCCGTCTGGAGTGAGCGCTGTGATCCCGCCGGATTCTGTCGAGTAACCTTCCACCTGGACATTTTCAGAAACATCATACGGTACTGCCTGTTCCACATACACTGCCTTATCCTGTTCCACTGGCAGCTGGGGCACCGCTGTACTCTCCGGTTCAGATGCCACGCCGCAGCTGCATAGAACAACTGCACCAACGATAAACGCAACTACCATACCTGTCAATTTTTTCCCTCGCATAATATTCACGATCCTTTCTTTTACAATTCCACTGCTAAACGCTGGATTCTGATTCAGCAGCACTCGTTCTCCACTTGCCAACGAGAGGAGCAAATAGGAATACTGCTTCTTCTCTTCCTCCGAAAAGTTTTTCACCGCCATTTACAACCGATACCGATACCGATACACACGTATTCGCTATGTAAAGAAGCGCGGCATTTCCGGTGATCACATCCGCCATATTCCCCCAAAATGTTTTTAACCACTCCTCCATCCTGACCCCTCCTTTTCATCCTACTGTTTCCGCTGATCCCCTTTTCGAGATAACCTGCGCGGCACTCGTCAGGATTCTTCACAATCTTCGATGATCTTTTTCAATTCCTCAATCTGCTTCTCACTCAACTTTTTTCGTTTCGCGAATGCGGTCACAAATTTAGAAATGGATCCGTCAAAGCGGTTATTCACGATCTGTGTACTCTCCTGTTCCAAATACTGCTCCTTGCTCATCTTAGATACCACTACCGCGTTTTCATTTTGGAAAATCCCCTCGTTGCACAAGTTTTTCAGCACCGTATATGTAGTAGACTTTTTCCACCCAAATGTTTCATTGCAGATCCGCACCAGTTCCCCTGAGCGGATCGGCTCATTGTCCCATATGATACGGGCAAACGCCATTTCGCTTTCCGATAGCATACTATTTCTCATAATTCACCTCATTTCTGATGGCCTACCCTTTATAGATCCGCATTTAGTCTATCATTTATAGACCATTTTGTCAAGTACCTTTTTTTGCCTCCAATATAACCTCCAAAAACACTTTCCCATACTTCTCTAACTTACTAGCTCCCACGCCCGAAACTCCCAGCATTTCCTCCAGCGTCCGGGGATGCTTTTGGCACATATCGATCAGCGCCTTATCCGAAAAAACGATATAAGGCGGTACCCGTTCCTCCTTTGCCAGAGCGAGCCGTTTCTGTCGCAGCTTCTCAAACAAGGCAAACCCCGCGTCATCCAGCGCGCTCTTCCCAAGTGCGCCTTTTGCCTGACCGTTGCCCCCGGCTTTTTCTGCTTCTCCACCCGCGCCGTCACCCGTTACGTTTTTGCGCACTTCCGTCTTTATCATCAGCAGAAATTCCTCGTCTTTCAGTTTCGCATATCCTTTTCCGAGACAGAGCACCGGATACTGGTCCGCCGTCTGGATCAGGATCTCCTCCTGGAGCAGGGCGTCGATCACCTGACGAAGTGTTGGCTCTGCATAATCAGCCAGTTTTCCGTACGTTTTCAGCCGATCAAATCCATAACGGATGATCTTCGCATTTTTGCTTCCGCGCAAAACGCCTAGGATCATATTGATCCCGAAACGCTGGCGCACTTCATATACACAATTTACTACCTGTCTGCCGAGTTGTGTCACGTCGTGTTTTTCAAAATCCGCATCGCAGTTGCCGCAGTTATGACAATCCATATGCGTCGTCTCTCCAAAATAATTCAGTATATATTTTCGCAGACACTCCTTCGTTGTACTATAAAATGTCATGACTTTCAGGCGCTGTAGATCCCTCTCAAGGATCTCTTTTCTTTCCTCCTCCGTGATCTCTTTTTTGGTTTCCTTATTTTCCAGCAAAAAGCGGTTGGTCGCCGTATCCTTCGGCGCGTATAAGAGAACGCAGTGTGCGGCGCCACCATCCCGCCCTGCTCTTCCGGCCTCCTGATAGTAGTTTTCCATACTCTGGGGCATGTTATAATGAAGCACATAGCGAACATTCGATTTGTCAATTCCCATGCCGAACGCATTCGTCGCCACGATAACTGGTTTCCGGTCATAGAGAAAGTCATCCTGGTTTTCCATGCGCTCCTGGTTACTCATCCCGGCATGGTATTTCGCTGCCGGCACGCCGTGTGCTACGAGCATTTCACACACATCCTCCACACCGTTGCGCGTATTGCAATAGATGATGCCGCTCTCTCCCTCATGGCCAGTTACATATCGGAGCGCCGCTTCCATTTTATCCTTCGGCCGCTCCACGGCAAAATACAGGTTCTCACGGTCAAATCCGGTTACGAGGATGTTAGGGTCACGTAATCCGAGCATACAGACCATGTCGTCCTTCACCTCTTTCGTCGCCGTGGCTGTAAACGCGCACAAAACCGGACGTTTTCCCTTCTCCTCGAGCCTCGTTACAAATGCCGCCACGTTTAGATACCCCGGCCGGAAATCCTGTCCCCACTGGGACACACAGTGCGCTTCATCCACCGCGACTAACGTAACATCTGCCGTCTCAGAGTAATCGTAAAATTGCTGGGTATCCAGCCGTTCCGGCGCTATGTAAATAATTTTATATGTATTCTTTTTCGCATTGGCAAATGCCATACTGATCTGGCTTTCCGTAAGTGAACTATTGATATACGCCGCGTGGACGCCAGCCTGGTTCAGCGCGGTCACCTGATCTTTCATAAGAGAAATAAGGGGAGATACAACGATCGTCGTTCCCTGCATCGCCAGCGCCGGGATCTGATAACAGATCGACTTTCCCGCGCCAGTCGGCATGATACCAAGCACATCGCGTCCTGCCATAATGCTGTCGATCAGCTTTTTCTGTCCTGGCCGAAAATCGTCATAGCCAAAATACTGTTTTAATAAATGTTTCATTTGTTCCTCCCTTCGCGTCATCTGTTTCAACATTCCATCCACCCCATCACACCTGTCCCTCCATAGTTATCATAGAACAATGGTCCCGTATTGTCAAAATTTGTGCTTCTAAAGAGGATAGAAATGTGTTATACTTGTTTACAGATCCGTACACTCGGAACAAAAAGGAGGATGACTATGGCTTGGTATGATGAAGCAATCTTTTATCACATTTACCCGTTAGGACTTTGCGGGGCACCAAAAGAAAATCAATACGGAGAGCCAGTTCACCGTTTGAACTCGCTGGCTCCGTGGATCGACCACATAAAGGAAATCGGTTGTAACGCCATTTATATCGGCCCGCTTTTTGAATCTGTCGGACACGGATATGAAACGACAGACTACAAAAAACTGGACAGCCGTCTCGGTGACAATGCCGATCTTACTAACTTCGTGGCGAACTGCCACGAGAAGGGGATCCGGGTTATCTTGGACGGCGTATTTAATCATACAGGAAGAGATTTTTTTGCCTTTCAGGATATAAAGAAAAATAGAGAACATTCCGCGTACAAGGACTGGTACTGTCAGGTCAATTTCGGCGGAAACAATGAATACAACGATGGATTCTCATACGAGAACTGGGGCGGTTATAATCTTCTCGCAAAGCTGAACCAGCACAATCCGGCAGTTCGCGATTACATTTGCGACGTGATCCGCTTCTGGGTGAAGGAATTTGATATCGACGGGATCCGTCTGGACGCCGCTGACGTTCTAGATTTCGAATATATGAAAGCACTCCGCCATGTGGCAAATGAAGTAAAACCAGATTTTTGGCTTATGGGCGAGGTCATTCACGGGGATTATACGAGATGGGTCAATGAGGGAACTCTTCATTCCGTGACAAATTATCATCTGCACAAAGCCCTTTATTCCGGCCACAACGACCACAATTATTTTGAGATCGCCCACACGGTAAAACGCCTTTATGAAATGGGAGGAAACCGGCCTGACGGACTGAAACTGTACAATTTTGTCGATAACCACGACGTGGAACGGATATATACGAAACTGACAAACAAAGCGCATTTTACGCCGGTTCATGTTTTATTATATACCCTTCCCGGCGTCCCGTCAATCTATTACGGCTCAGAATTTGGCATTGAGGGAAAAAAGGAGCAATATTCCGATGATTCACTGCGTCCAGCTCTTTCTCTTGACGATTACAAAGAAGCGCACGAAAAGAATGCGTGTACAAAACTGATCGCCAAACTCGGCGAGGTTCGGCAGCGTATACCCGCTCTTTCATATGGCGACTACAAAGAGCTTCTGCTCATGAACCGGCAGTACGCGTTTTCCCGTACCATGGACGGCCACACCGCTATCATCACAGTAAACAACGATGACAGCGATTATGTCATGACCGTTCCGGCTGGAGACGTTTCGGAATACATCGGATCGCTCTCCAGACAGAGAGTAACGAGTGCCAACGGAAGCATCGCTGTGAACGTACCAGCAAACTCCGGCGAGATATGGATTCCTTACATGGATTCCGGTGATCAATCCGAAGATACATCTTCAAAAGAAGATAAGTCTTCTCAGGAGGAAACGCCGGCAGAAAACATTAACGCGGAACCTGTCTCCACGAGCGAAACCGACAACAGGATACCAGATACAAGCCAACTAAATGAAGACGCAGTTCCCAAACCGGATACGAATCCGTGCGGGAGTGAAACTTCCGCCGCAAAATCCGGCACAGATACATGTTCCGTCACTGACCCTTCCTACGAAAACGGAAAGATCGCAGGACTACAGGAAGCCATTCTCGCGATCATGGCGAAAAACGGCCCCATCACAGAGCAGATGCGATGCGATGTCCAAAACCAAACCGACCATGATTCACTGATCAACTGGATCAAGAGCTTTCATTAAATATTCATTCTGGGGAGTTTGAAGTAGATGGAAACAATAAAAGTAAAATTTATCAATAGCATTAACTGGATAACAAACAGAAGAAATCCTCTGTTCCTCATTGCGTGCCTGCTTATACATGCCGTGTATGCAGTTGTTTTTTATATGATCGGCATCGGGTTTCTGACTGCACTCAATGTTTGCAGTTGTTGTTTTTACTTTTTTTATCTGTTTATCATGCAGGATACTTCCGAGAAAAGTATGCTTTGCGCATATTTTGAAATACTATCATTTTCTGTATTAAACGAATTGGCCCTGGGACCGGAATATGGTTTTTTCCTCTATATTTTCGGCATGTCGGCCACAATATTTTACATGCTTCCCTCCTACATGAACAAGCGGTTTTTTTACCAGTCGTTTGGCATTGCCCTGGTAATGTGTCTGGAAGCGGTTGTTAAACTAGTGGGGATTCCCTTTCCCTGGATCGGGGAGATAGCGAAGCCATATCAACCGGCCATTTTTCTAGCGAATATAGGCATTACCGCTTCTGTCATGCTGGCGTCCGCTTTTTTATACTCGCAGGAAATCGAAACCGTATGGGCTTCCTTGAATTATAATATCAATCACGATACGCTGACGGGCCTCTATAACCGCCGCTATTTAGAACATAAGATCCGACACATGGATCATCTGCAGGATGAATTTGCCATTACCATGGTGGATATCGACTTTTTTAAAAAAGTCAACGACACATACGGGCACGACGCCGGCGATGAAGTCCTCGTAAAAGTGGCCGCCTGCCTGATGGAAGCCGCAACAGAAGATAACCTCGCCGTCCGCTGGGGCGGTGAGGAATTCATTCTCTTCTTCCCGAATACGAAATGCGAGCAGGCCTATACTACCGTGGAAAACCTGAGAAAACAAGTTGAAAATATGGTTATACTGGCAGGGGGACGGGAAATCCATGTCACGATAACCAGCGGGATCGCAGAAGGGTTTCCTGGCGGCAATTATGAAGCAGTGATCAAGAGCGCCGATGATAAACTCTACATCGGAAAGCAAAAGGGGAGGAATCAGGTTGTCGTGTGACAGATCGGATGGAGATCCCTTTTCTCACAAAATCATCACAATCGTCCCCATCCCGATCAGCCCACACCCGATCAAAGCCTTCCCCGTAAACTGCTCATGAAGGAACACAAACGCCAAAATTAGCGTAAAGACAACACTTAATTTATCAATCGGCACTACTTTCGACACCTCTCCTGACTGGATCGCCCTGTAATAGCACAGCCAGGACGCCCCAGTCGCAAGTCCCGATAAGATCAGAAACAACCAGCTTTTACCTGAAATATGCAGAATCCCGCTCTGCGTGTTTGTAAGGAAGACCATCCCCCATGCCATAAAAACGACCACGACCGTGCGGATCGCCGTCGCCAGATGCGAATTCACCTCTTCAATGCCCACCTTTGCCAAAATAGAAGTTAATGCTGCAAAAACAGCGGACAACAACGCAAAAACAAGCCACATATTTCCTCCTTTTTGATTCATAGCGCAAATTTCTCCTTGATTTTCGCCGCCTATTTCTCTTTCTCAAACATGCCGCTCCGCTTATAATTGTTCGTCTCCTTTGGCAGCCCCTTTTTCTCCAAACGCTTCCTGCTCCAGTTCTTCACCGTTTTATACACGACAGCAAAGATTGGAACGGCACAGATCATACCAAGGATACCAAACAGCGACCCAAATACAAGAATCGCAAACAGGATCCAAAAACTTCCGAGTCCGATCGACTCCCCGATGATCTTTGGACCAATAATATTTCCGTCCACCTGCAAGATCACGATCGCCAGTATGACGAAAATAACTCCTTTCACCGGACTGACCAAAAAGACGAGAAACGCGCTGGGGATCACACCGATATACTGACCGAAAAACGGAATGATATTTGTGACACCGATCAGTACACTGATCAGCGCCGTATATGGAATATTGGCAATACTTAGTGCGATAAACGTCAGGATCGCTACAATGATAGAATCTATGATCTTTCCGCTGAAAAATTTGGCGAACGACCAGTTCACATCTTTCCCGATGCTCAAGACGCGATCGGCATACCGCACTGGCAGGATCGAATACACCATGCGCTTCGCCTGCGCGCAGAATGTTTCCTTTCCCGCCATTAAATAGATGGATATGATAACGCCGATGACAAGATTAAACAAAACGCCCATGATGTTCATAAGTCCATCGGAAATCACACTGACAAGTTCCGTACTCGTCGGAACCAGTTCATTTTGAAGCCAGCCGATCAACTGGTCATAAATGGCTTTTGACACCTCCGTCGCCTGTTTTGCCGCTTCTGGGTGCTTTCCACTCATTTCATTCACTTTATTTACGATATTCTGATAATAACCTGGCAGACTGTTCGTCAGCGTAATGATGCTGTCCACCACCTCCGGTACGACCAGCATCACCAACCAGCACAAAACCGCCAGCGCCAGTATGAGTACGACGGCGACGGAAACAGCCCGGCTGATCCCCCGCACCGCCCTTTTTTTCCTCACCACTTTACGAAACAGCGGTACGAATATATTCCGCTCCACTTTGTTAACAAGCGGACTGAGCAGGTAAGCAATCGCGAGACCGATGTATATCGGCATCAACGCTGAGTTCAAACTGCCAAACCATTCAAACACCATATCAATATGAATAAAGATAAATGTACATATAAGAAGTGCCGCCAACACACAAAACCCTGTGATTCCTGCGTATATGTACTTATTATGAAATTTTTTCTGCATGCCCTTCCTCCTCCCATAAATCCTCGCAAATCAATCCAAAACAATATTCCACAAATCTCAGCATATTTGTCTGGTGAATCCCTTTCAGTTTAGCTGCAAAAAAACGGATCTGATTAACTGTATCCACAGTCATTGGCTTTTTGTTAATAGGAAAAATCCTATTATAATATGTTCCCTTTTTAGAATCCGGTATCTTTTCCGCCATAATACCAGCTTTCAACAAAACATCCTCCAAATTGCGAATATTATAAATAGGTATCATATACTCTTTCAATGGATGTCCGTTAAACAATTCCTTAGACATGTACTTTTTCTGCATGCTTTCATCGCAATCATCCATATCCATTATAATAAAAAGTTTGAAATCAACCAGTCTCTTATTCTTTTTATCAAATTCAACCGAATACTCATTTGCAAAAGCAGAAAGTGACTGAAATTGTTTCTTTTTCAAAAAATCATTCAGGCCGCAAATTTGAATGCTTGTTCTTCCACCTTTTCTAGAAATTGTTTTGATGGGAAGGTGAAGATTTGTATGGATATAACGAACAAGGGCCAGTTCAGATTTACCGTGGACGATCACTACACCTTTCGTGTATCTAAAAGTTTCCAAAGGCATATACTACTCGCCCCCTTCCACATCGGATCCCAGCTCCTGAATGATCATATCATAGTCGATCATATCAACGAATGGTACCCCTCCAAAGAGTCCTTTCAAATACATGTTACGTGGATTATTGCTGTTCTGGATCCTTGGGTACTGATCCAAACATCTGATTTCCTTATTCCCCTGATAATCCACATGGATCACATACACCGATTTTATATCACTACTCTCAAGCAAATACGTATTGTGTGTTGTAATGATCAATTGTCCGGTAATATCATCCATCATCGAATCCAAGATAATCTTCAGCAAAAGATCATGAATACCGTCATCTATTTCATCATATACAACGGTAACCCCGCAGAACGCGCCTAATAAAGCCCTGATTATCTCCACGATCCGCTGTGTCCCAGCCGATTCACGCGCAAAATCGATTGTACGTATTTTTCCTCCTATCATTTTTTTTACAAACAGCTTGTAGGTTATTATTTTATCTTCATATTTCTTCTCGTAAAAAATATCTTTTATATCAGCATATGTCTGTGTGAAAAATTCCCTGATGATACGCTCGGAACTGTCAAGTATATATTCTTCTGAACGTTCCACCCGCCCGCTCTCTAAATTCTCTAACACATTCACAGGTTTTTTTGCAGTAATCTCAATACCGCCAATGGGGGATTTTTTACAATGCACTGTAATCTCCCGCAGCATATCCAAAATATCAAAAACATAAGGAAGGTAGTTTTCGTCGATGTACTGTTCGTTTTTTTCTTTTCGTTCCTTAGCTAATATACTGAGAAATGTATGTTTTCCCCAAAATTTAGTTATCTCATCTATCAACTCCATTTCAACTTTTTTATGATCAAATAATTTGCTAGAAAATTGATGAGAAATTTTTCCGTCTTTCACTGATATTTCAAATAGAACTCCTCTTTGTTTCCCTGTGAAATAATATAGTTTCTCGTAAACAAAACGTTCTGCAAAATGTAGAATATAATAGCCATCGTGCCCATTCACTGAAAATCCATACTCAATACATGTTTCGTCTTCACACTCCGCCATCCGGCAGCGTTTCGCTAAACTCAGAACGCTAACATCCTCCATGATCAAATGAATCAATTTATCTGGAAACTTCTTTTGGTTCATGACTTCCCGGATTTTTTCTGTTTCCCCCAACACTCCAAACGATACGACACTTTTTATTAAGAAATCAATACTCTGAACAAAATTTGACTTACCGCTGCCATTTTCTCCATAAATAGATACAAACTTCTTTGGACCTTTCTTTCCATTTCTAAAATCAAAAACCGCTTCATTAAATGACATAAAATTCCTCAACTTTATATATGTGAACACTTCATTCACCTCCCTATTCATAATTATCACCTTCTTTCTCCCTTTTGTCAACAATCTTTTCCCTTTTTGTTGCTTTTTATATCATTATTATCAACCTTTTACTATTTTATTGATAAAACTTTAGATTTTATGATATAAAATTTATAAAAATTCTCAATAAAATTTCCTATTTGACAGCCAGTCCTCCGCGCCTTATAATTAAAATCAGAAATAAAGGAGCGCCTCCCTTTGGATCCGTGCCCCTTCACCAATCAAATAAAAAGGAGAAGATCATGAAAAAAAACATCATCCGTTTTACTGCCTGTCTTTTAGCGGCATCCATCGCTGTCAGCAGCGCTGGTATTCCGATAACAGCCGCTAAAAAAGCAACAGTAAAAACGAAAAAAGTAACGATACAGGTCGGAAAAAAGAAAACGATCTCCATCAAGAACAAAAAGAAAAAAGCAGTCTACACATTCAAATCCAAAAACGCAAAGATTGTAAAAGTCTCAAAAAAGGGAGTCATGACTGCGCGAAAAAAAGGAAAAACTAAAATTTCAGTGAAAGAAAAACTAGGGAAAAAGACGAAGCTCATAGGCACCGTAACTGTGACCGTAAAAGACGCGTCTGCGAACCAAAAGAAACCGCAGCAGACCCAGGCGGCCGCACAGACTGCCAATCCGCCAGCTGTTCAGACAGCAGCCGCCACTCCAGCAGTCCCCACAGCGCCGGCTCCCACAGATTCACCAGAACCAACCGCCGCTCCGCCGTCTCCGATCTATCCTGTGATCAAAGATACACCTGAAAAATTAAACCGTCGTTTAGACGACGTACAATACGGGGAGCAGATTACGACAACGTATTACTCCAACACGACCGGAAAAGACCGAAACGCTATCATCATACTGCCGCCCGGTTACACCGACGAGAAAAAATATCCGGTCCTTTATCTGTTCCATGGCGGAATGGGTGACGAAAACGACTGGACAGGCGGCGGCATCCGCTACATGATCGGAAATATGATCGCGGATGGCGAGGCCGAAGAAATGATCGTCGTTCTCCCGAACTGCCGTTGCCGCGAAGATGACTCTGCCGCAAACGCAGATGGATTTGCCGCTGGCCACGTACAATCCTTCGACAATTTCCTCCATGATTTCCGGGACAATCTCATGCCGTTTATGGAGAAAAATTATTCCGTCGCAACTGGGCGCGAAAATACAGCCGTTGCTGGCTTATCAATGGGCGGGCGCGTTTCGCTGAACATCGGCATCACACTGGCTGACCGCGTCGGCTATACTGGCGCTTTCAGTCCGGCGTACGGGATTTTCCCATATTCCGCAAACGGACTTACCGAAGAGGGGCTGTTCACCGAAGAGACATTCACTCTGCCGGAAGAATACAATAACCGCACATTCCTGATGATCAACACAGGAAACCAGGACAACATGGTAAAGGAAGAACCAAACCGGTATCACCAGGCGCTGGAAAAGAACGGCGTCCACCACACGTACTTTACATTGGACGGCAGTCATGACTGGCCGGTATGGCGAAATGGATTTTATAACTTCACACGATACTTATTCCACACGCCATCACAGGACACTTCTTCCGGTTCAGACGGCACAACGGATCCAAATGCGCCGATCGAACTCAAGGAGATCGTTTCCGATGTACCTACGACATTTGACCGTTCGCAAAATGATGTCACCTATGGAGAAGTAGAAAAAATCGAGTATTACTCCACGACGACCGGCAAAAAGAGAAAGGCAAACATCATCCTGCCAGCTGATTATACCACGGAAAAACGCTATCCCGTATTATATCTGCTGCACGGGATCAGCGGAGATGAAAACGAGTGGCTCGATCAGGGACGGCCGAAGTACATCATCGGCAACCTTACCGCACAGGGACTCGCAAAAGAAATGATCGTGGTCATCCCGAACTGCCGCGCCCGTGCAAATGATCAGGCAACGGGTGAATTCTCCCTCGACCACTATGCGGCATTTGATAATTTCATCAATGATTTACGCGTCAATCTGATGCCATACGTAAAAGAGAACTACTCCATCGCGGAAGGACGGAAAAATACAGCGATCGCCGGCTTATCGATGGGCGCCCGGGAATCGCTGAACATCGGCCTGCATATGCCGGAAACATTCGGCTACATCGCGGCATTCAGCTGCGGATACGGCGTATTCGCCTACTCTGCGAACGGCGTTTCCGAACCGGGGCTTTTTACTGAAGAGACATTCCGCCTGCCGGATGCTTACAAAGATAATACATTACTTATGCTCAATAACGGAATTTCCGAAGGCGGCGAAAACGCCATCGGCGGTACGTGCCACAAAGCACTGGAAAAAAACGGCATTCCGCATATCTTCTACGTAACAGAGGGCGGACATGATTTTAAAGTGTGGAAGCACGGGTTATATAATTTCGCATTACAGATCTTCCACTAGATCCGAAAGACGAGCTTTCAATCGAGTAGGAGGCGGTGACTAGCCGCCGTCCTCTCACACCACCGTGCGTACAGTTCGGTACACGGCGGTTTCAATAGTTGACGTGCACTGACTGATAGGCGGTGGCTAGGTCATAAAAGCCACTGTTTATCAGTCTTTCTTTTGTCATTGCCATATTTACGGCAACTGTATGTGTTGTAAACCAATATCCCCGGCGGCTGTTTCCAGCCTGCCACGCCAAGTCCTTCGGCACTCCCATCCTGATTAGGTTTCGCACTTTCGTCTTTGGCTTCTTCCATTGTTTCCATATACACATACGGATTCTGTGACAGAGCCATCCATTGATGTCTTCTATGTTGTTCTTCATGCTTGCTATTCCGTAGTAGTTCAGCCATCCTCTTGCATACACTTTGATTTTCTCAAGGCTCGGCTTTATGCTCTGTACTCTCCTTCGGGAAGATAGGATTTTCAGCTTTTTCTTAAACTTCTTCCATGACTTTGGATGAACCCGGACATAAATGCCGCTTCCGTTCCTTCCCAATGCAAAGCCAAGAAACTTAAAATTTCGGATTGCAAACACGCTGACTGTGCGGCTTTTCTCCCGGTTGACCGTTAATTTCAGCTTCTCCTCAAGGTACTTTGTACTGCTCTCCAAAAGTCTTTCCGATGCCCGTTTACTCTTTGCAAGAAGCACTATGTCATCTGCATACCGGATGCACGGGACGCCTCTCTTTAGAAACTCCTGGTCGAACTCATTGAGATAGATATTCGCAAGCAGTGGTGATAGGTTTCCCCCTTGCGGCGACCCTTCTTTTGTGTCAATGACCACCCCGTTTTCCATGACTTCACTTTTCAGATAGCGTTTAATCAGCTGCACTACCCTCTCATCCTTTACATTCTTCCGAAGAAGGTTGATAAGTATTTCGTGGTTGAGTGTGTCAAAGTATTTCGATAAGTCCAGAACCGCCGCAAACGTATAGCCCTGTCCTGCATACTCTTTCACTTTCAGTATCGCTTCTTTCGCGCTTCTGTTCGGGCGGTAGCTAAAACTGCCGTCCGCAAACAATGGCTCATAGATTGGCACTAACTGTTGCGTTATTGCCTGTTGGAGTGTTCGGTCTATCACGGTCGGTATCCCAAGCTTCCGCACACCACCATCCTGTTTCGGAATCGTGGCATGTCTCACCGGAGACGGGGTGTACTTCCCCCTGTAAATGCGGTCGGTCATCTCCTGTTGATGCTCCTTTAGGTACGGGAGCGCTCCCTCGACAGTCATCCCGTCGATTCCCGGTGCCCCTTTGCTTGCCTTCACTCTCTTATATGCTCTGTTGAAGTTATCCTTATGCAGTATCGTTTCCAAGAGTTTCGGCTGTGCACTGTCTCTTTCTTTCCATATCCGATTGAATGACCTTGACGCTTCCGCATACCCTTCGTGTTCCGCACTATCTCTTTGCGAACAGCCTTTGTTTTCCAAGTTTTCTGTCATATCCAGTCATTCCTCCTTTCCCGGTTATACTCAAGACTCCTACTGATTCGGTCCTTCATGAAAAAAATCTTCACTACTATGACCTCTGCTGACTTCTGTGCGTTCAGCACTACTTTGGGTAGTGGTTACCTCTTTCAAGGCATACCGCACAGACCTCCCCGGGTACCACACGTTTCTTTCTCTCCATCCATCTGCCTCATTTATCATGCATGATTCCGTGTAGTTATTGGGCTTCAACTTGTTTAGCAGCCTTACCCTCATACATAACCTCATATGAGATTTCTGTTCGTCAGACCAGAGATTTGCCCGTGAGTTAGTCTATTCCTCACATCCAGCTTCCTTCAGATTCCGCCTCACGATGGACACCCTTGCCTTCGGCTATATCCTTCCCACTACCGGGCGGATTCGGGACTTGCACCCGTTAGAAACGTGCGCCGCCGGGCGCACTAAAACAAGACTGCCGGGAAACCTCATGTTTCCCGGCAGTCTTTGTTCAGTTCTATCATCAATACATGGTTTTCTTTATCTCTTCTGCACTGGAACTATTTTACCTTTATTTTCACCGTCTTGCTCCATGCACCGTATAATTTCTTTGAACCACTCTTATTGAATGCCCGAAGACGTACATAATACGTTTTCTTTGACTTCAATTTCTTAATGGTCACCGAAGAGGAAGAAGCTTTCAATACTTTTTTCTTCGCCTTCTTAAACTTTTTGCTCGTGCTGTAACTTAACTGGTAACCGCTTACCTTGGACAGCTTCTTAAACTTGATCACCATACTGCCCTTCTTTTTACTCTTCACCGAAGAAATCGCTGCCTTTTTCGGCTTGGATACTTTCACATCCGTTGTTGCCTGCGAATCCCGCGGCGCATTTGTCGGTACAGATGGAGCAGCCGTCGCCGGTGTTCCTCCTGGATTCGTGCCCGGCCCCGGAGCCGGCTCATTTGAACGGATCTGATACTGTTTCGTTACCTTTCCACCAAATTCTCCGATACCGATCACAGTCACTGTCGCCATCCCCGCTTTTACGCAGTTGGAATAGTAAACATCATAATCCGTTCCCGCTTTCAGCGTTTCTCCTTTTCTTGTGACTGTTACGGACGGTGTATGTCTCTGCCCGTTATAATCATATTCCTGCTGTCCTAAAACGACCTCCGCATCTGCGATGTCAGACTTTGAAACAGCGATGCGGTCGATTCCCGGCGCTGCCGCCGTATCGTTATAGAGGCAGATCGTATTCTCCCCTGCTTTCAGGTTCACGGTTACGGATTTGGATGCTACCGCATTTCCATCCCGCAGTACGCCGACCAGATCCGCCATCTCGACAGGTTCTTCGTCATTTACCTTAACGTACAGGGTACGTGCTCCGGCAGATACGATATAAACCTTCAACTCGTGTTCTCCAGCTTCCTTTACCTTCACCTTTTCAAACGTAATGTTCTTTCCAGCTCTTCCCACGTTGTCGACGAATTGTTTGCCGGACACATAATCTGTCGTCTTGATCGTTGTTCCGTCGCCCAGTACGGCATCCTCTGCCTCATAATAGTCGTAATTATCGTAAATGGTCGCACCGATCGGATCATTTTTACTTAATTTGATCCCACATCCGCCTGAAGCCTTCAGCGGAAGTTCAAGAACGTCTTTCGAAGTCACCTCGCGGGTTTCCGTTTTGATGCCTGTTCCCGACTCATCATCCGTATAAATGTAGGCGTAATAGAATTCATCCGCATCAAGGAAATCGAGCGGGACCTTATACGTCTGCTCCTCTTTAGTCATCGCGCCCACATACCAGTTTTCGCCCGATCTTCTCGCACGCACGACCGATTCCCCTGGATAACCGGCCAGTAACTTACTCTCATCCCATGTACTCGGGATATCCGTAAACAGGGAAGAACCTGCGTATCCCTGATATACATAAGCAGAGTGCGCAAGCGTCTGGATGGCAGATTCATAGACGATCGGCATCGCGAGCATGAACCCATCTGTCGCTGATACATTTCGGCAGCTCATTCCCACCGGCGTAAATTCCATCGAACCGATGACATTCCTTGCGTACGGCAGCGTCAATAGCGACTGCACCGGAGAACCACTTCCCCATTTGAAGTACTCGGATCCCATCACGGCCTCGCTCGAGAGGATATTCGGGAATGTCCGGTTCTCTCCGTTTGGATCCGTACATCCGTGGTAATTCAAAATCAGTTTATGTTTCGCGGCGATCGAGGCCAGATCGTACATGACCTTCATCGCAAACTGGCTGTCACTGTTCAGGTAGTCGACTTTTACGCCTTTGACGCCCATCTTCTCACACCAGGCAAACTGCTCCTCGATCGTTTCCGTATTGTCCAGATCAAAAATATGTTTCTGATCAAACTTGTTCACACCATACCAAAGAATCAGGTCGACTCCCTTTGGCTCGGCATACGCGACAAGTTCTTTTATCTTCGCTTCATAATCACTCCAAAGTTCCCATCCAAAATCCACCAGGCAGTACCGCTGCCCTGTTTCCTTTGCGTAATCGATATAATCAAACATCGTATCAAAGTCGATCGCATCTGACGATGTAGACCACCAGGACCAGGAAGAAGTGCCCGGTTTCACCCAGCTGAAATCCCCTTCCGCCGGCGGGTTCAGATCCGACACAAGAGAACTGTTTACGACACCTTCCAGATCATCAGACAGGATCGCCAGTCTCCACGGCGTATGGAACACATCAGTCATGGACACACTCGCAATCTGCCCATAAGAAGCAGAATACGTTTGTCCATTTAAAGAATCATCTTCTTCCTGTTTGAGATAACCGCCAAACTTCACCTGAAACGCCTTATTTCCTGCTTTCGTCTCAAAAACAGATGCGCAGTACGGCTCCTTCTCGTTGTAGACATTTGCCTCTGCCAAAAGCAGCCACGAATCCCCGTCCGCCGTTGGGATCTTGCCGAGTATCGGCGTTGCAAAGCTGCTGCTCAGACTCTTCATCTTGCTCATCTGCCGCGCCGTATACGTGCTGGCCTCGTATGTCGCACTCGTTCCCATCGTCCAAACCGTACCGGAATCTGGAAGAACAAAGGAACTGTTTTCAGCGGTGATTTCCGTCACCTCATCACTGCTTCCTGTATCCCCATCTACTTCATAACGATAGCCGATTCCGTCATCAAACACGCGGAAGATCATCGTAATCTTGCTATCGCCCTTCGTCATCGTAAAAGAAGTTTGTGCGTATTGTTTGGAAACATGGTTCGAACTTCCCTGCACCCAGTCATACTCCTCTTTTCCCTCGGTCTTTTGTACCATTGACTCATCAAACGCAAGCCCCTGTGACAAATCCTCCGCCTTTGTCACGAGACCGATCGGAGAACACTGGATCATAACCGTGCCATTGCGGTATGCGGAATAATAATACCGGTCAGAGGCATCTTTCCAAATACGCAGCGTGATACTATTATCCTTAGACACCGTCTTTAAAGCTTCGATCTCGGTCAATCCTTCCGAACCGTCGTCATCTGATACTTCCGATGATACCGGTGGTTTCTCCTGCTGCGTCGTATCCAGTCCATACCCTTGTGCGATCTCTTTTACCTGTACCGCAGTAAGCGCCGTCTTATACACGCTCACATCATCCAGGCTGACCGCGCAGTCATTATCACTCCAGGTCGAACACGTCTTCCCGAGCGCATGATTGACAAGGCTTCCGAGATTATCCAGTCTCTCTTTCAATACATTGGCACTCCCGGAACCACAGTTTGATTCTGTGAGCACTCCGTTTTTATAAAATTTTACATCCTGATTCGATACTGTAACCGTGATCAGGTTCCAGATCCCCTTCTCCGGCTCTTCATTGAAAATCTGCTTATAATCGGAACCGCTGTCAAAGATCAGGTTCCATACACTATCGCTCGCAAACGGCGCAAAGGCAAATTCCTGTCCGTTCGCGGAATCGGCCGAACTAAACAGCCTCGAATAACTCGAAACATCTGACGCCGCCTTCATCCAAAACGACCACGTCACCCCCGTCTGCGAACTGATCCCGTCATACAGTTCCTTCGGCAGTTCGGCATACGAAGACCCCTTCGCGCCGCCAGACAGCGTAAGAACATGGTTATCTGCACCTGAATATGTCTTATCCGCGATCTTCAACTGCTCCTGCTGTATTTTCGCCGTTCCTTTTAATGAAGCAGCTCCTCCTGATACGGTCCCGCTATTGGCAGCCTCCGTACCCGTGGCATCTTCAAACGTCCATTTATATGCCGCTTCTAGAATCGAAGCCGCTTTCACAGAAATTTCCCCGCCACCTGGGAGCACTTCTCCCGCAGAAACCGTAAGCGCAAGCGCGAGCGCCGCTGCGAGAACTTTTTTCCCTAACCTCCGTTTCAACATGATCCTTCCTCCTCGTATAATTGATAACATAATTCTAACAAAAGGCGGCGTAAAAGGAAATGGTTTTTTCGGTACAACACATGTAAAAATGTAAACTATTCCTTTGAAATGCCTTGAATTTCCCATATTCTTTCATTATAATGATGTTGGGGTAAACAAGATAAGACTTAAAACGGGGGGATCCATATGAACCATACACTATTTTACCAGGACTTTAACCACTACCGATGCCTGGAATCCGTCGAAAAAAATTCACATGAACTGTATCTTTGCTACTGCGGAAAACAGGAATGCCCTCCGTCCCACGAATTTGGGCCGGCTACCCGTACCGAATTTCTGCTGCACATCGTATTGGATGGCAAAGGAACATTTTCCACCCCGTCTCATACGTATGAACTGGAAAAAAACTCTATTTTTTTGATTTATCCAAATCAAACTACCTACTATCAGGCAGATGCCGATGATCCGTGGACTTATGTCTGGATTGGGTTCAATGGCCCGAAAGCCGAAACTCTTTTGCGTTATGCCGGATTTACACCGGAACAACAGACGGCGTTCCTGCCGGACACGGCCCCCTATGAGACAGCCGTCCACGGCATCCTGACTTCATGTCAATTAAACCTTTCCAGTGAACTGCGCCGCTCACAATATCTGTACGCGTTTGTCGCACAGCTGGCAGACGACCTGCATCAGGCGCATCCGGGCGTCCCTGAATTCTCCTATCCCGGCAGCACATATGTCAGATATGCGCTGGACTATATCGAACACCATTACGGACAGCGTATCAAAGTCTCCGATATCGCGAATTACGTAGGGATCAGCCGGGCCCACTTAACGAACTGCTTTAATAAAGAACTAAAACTCTCTCCGCGCGAATACCTGATCAATTACCGGATGAACAAGGCAAAAGACCTTTTGACGACAACCGCCCTTCCGATCAATCAGATCGCTTCTTCCGTAGGATATGAGGATCCGCTCTCTTTTTCAAAAGCGTTTAAACTCGTTACTGGCTTATCCCCTAAGTCCTATCGCGAAAACTGACGCCTCAAAACGATTCCCGCAGCTTTTCCCTGCACGCCAAAAAAATAAGCCTCTCGCCTTCCGTGATGTGCTCCATCCTTCTTTCCGCGCAATAAGACAGTTCCTTTTCTATCAATAACTGCTCCACCATTTTAGACGCGGATCGTTCCGTGTCCCCCTGTGCCAGCAGGATTGCTTTTAAGTTATTACAAAGCGTCAGGTCATCTATATAAAGATGTTTTACATCCGACGCCAAAAGTGAATTCATCCCCTCTCTCTTTATGCGCTTTTTAAAGATCAAGACAAACACTCTAAAACAAACGACACCTGCCGCCGCGTACAAAACAGCTGCCACGGCCGGAATATACGCGTGCATGCGCCAAAAACCATCGAAGTTATTCGGCATCAAATAAGCGCTGCACGAAAGAACCCAGCCTGCGGCCCATAAACGGAATTGGATGACGCCATACCGTTTAGTCAGCACTCCCATATCAAAACCGATATATGTAAAATAGGCCAGTTCTCTTTTGCTCCTATCAAGCAGATAGCGGTACCAAAACAGTATAAACAAGACGGCGAGCACCCAAAACACGACGATCACACTGATCGGGAAATACCCCACGACATTGTGAAACCCGCCATACGATTTTAAAATATCCGCCACTGACACGATTCTGTCCGAGGCAGCCTTCCCGATCTGCAGGTTCTGCCATTCCTCCTCGGATGCACGGAAAAATACGCCAGCCGCTCCGTCATAACAATTCTCATCCGCCCATTCTTTCCCCGGATGTACGAGGCAGAAATTAGGCTTATTCCCCCATATCGTAGTTGCCCCGCTGCTAGAGCTCCATATATCCCCCGCCCCAACAGCCTCATATTTACCGGTTCCCGACACCGCCCGGAAAAATACAGACTCCTGGTCCAGCACGCCTACTACGGTAAACGCTGTTTTCTCTACCACGCGCCCCGCGGATACGGAATAGTTATCATAGCAGTCAATCTCCACCTTACTGCCAACCGGGTATTTTTTCGCCAATCCGCGGGAAACTATGACTTCATTTACGTCACGTTCTGAGAAACCATCTCCCTCAATAAGCGGATAATCAAATTTCTGCCAGGCCTCATTTGAATACTGAAACACATCAAATAAATATAACGTCCGGATCTGCCGCATGGGCAGCGTTTCGAGATTTTCCTCGATATAGGCCTGTACAGCATCGGTCTCCGACTGTGCCTCATAGCTCCTGTAATAATACCAGTCCTCCTCCATACGCATCAGAGGATCCCACTGCAGCTGACTGGCCTCCTTACAAAAAAACTGGTACTGTGTGAACATACCGACGATTCCCAGAACGAGTACAAGCGTCCCAGTAAACAATTTACTTTTCCTAAAAAAGCACTTCCTCAAATCTCCCCACATATGTATTTCGCTCCCCTTTTGTGTATATACCATCATTCTATCATCAAAAGTTCGTCTTTTCAATATATTTCAGGTCAGGTCCCGCCAAAACAAAATACCGGCACAGCCAAAACTCTGCCGTGCCGGTATCTGATCCTGAATTCGAGCATAACACTTCTCATGACATCTTCGGCTTGAATACGAGCGCCGCCAGGAAACTGATGATCAAAGCCCCTGATATCCCGACGGCGGCCTGCTCCAGACCACCGTAAAAAATACCGATGAATCCCTGGCTGTCCACTGCCTCTTTTACTCCCTTAAACAGCAGATGCCCAAAACCAATGAGGGGCACAGTCGCCCCCGCTTTCGCCCACTCGGCAAACGGCTCGTATAAACGCACAGCGCTCAGTACGGCGCCCGTACAAACAAGCATTACCATGATGCGTCCCGGCAGCAGCTTCGTATTATCCATAATGAGCTGCACGATGGCGCAGATCGCGCCGCCGATCAGAAATGTGATCAGATAATCCATCTCCTTTGTTCCCTCCTCTCTAGTCCTTTTTTATTTCTAACATAATGCCGTGCGCAATACCCGGCACAGAATTTCCTTCATTAAAACTGACTGTGGAGAGAAGCGCGCCCGTCGGTACAAACAGCACCCTCCTCCAGTCTCGCTTCCTCATCTTGTGCAGGATATATCCGGTCAGCGTGATCGCGCTGCACCCGCAGCCGCTCCCACCGGCATTTGTATCCTGTTCCTCGTTAAAATAAATTTCGGTTCCACAATCCATATGCTGTTTGTCAATGTCATACCCATATCCCAATAACATATCCTTCAAAATCCGCTGCCCGATCGTGCCCAGGTCACCGGTAATGATCTTATCGTAGTAATCCGGCTGTATGCCGAAATCCTTGAAATTATTGAGAATGCAGTCACAGGCCGCCGGAGCCATGCACGCCCCCATATTCATACTGTCCTTAATGCCATAATCCGTTATGATTCCGGTTGTGATCCCCTTGATCTCCACATAACTCGTCTCTTTCCGTTTCCAGTTCCCATTCCCTCTGCCCAGAACGACAGCTCCGCTGCCTGTCACTGTCCATGTAGAAGAATACGGCCTCTGGTTGCCATACGCCAGCGGAAACCGGAACTGTTTTTCCGCGCTCGCAAAGTGGCTGGAAGTCAGCGCCACGACATATTCCGCGAAACCGCCCTCTACGAGCATGGATCCGATCCCCATCGATTCGCC
The DNA here is from genome assembly GCA_910589665.1 of uncultured Eubacterium sp. Classification (GTDB taxonomy): domain Bacteria; phylum Bacillota; class Clostridia; order Lachnospirales; family Lachnospiraceae; genus Eubacterium_F. The sequence continues at coordinate 118,322 of CAJUTR010000005.1, forward strand.
CATCGTCGAACAGGCGCCATACACGCCGAACATAGGAATATTAAAATTCATAATGCCAAATGAGGTTGCGATCAACTGGCCAAGCAGGTCTCCCGCGATGATATAACGGATATCCTCCGGTTCAAGTCCCGCATTCCGGATCGCGATATCCGCCGCGATGTGCTGCATCTTACTCTCCGCCTCTTCCCATGTATTTCCGCCAAAAAGAGGATCCGTCTCCACGATATCAAAATATTTGCCAAACGCGCCGTTTCCCTCCTTTTCACCTGCCACGGACGCAGCGCCGACGATACAGGGCGGGATTTCAAACTGGACGCTCCTTCTTCCAACTGTTTTATCCATAACTTCCCTCTTTTCCTACCTTTCCTTTGCGGCACCTGCACAAAAAAATAAGGTGCCCATACCATTTTGACTTAGTATGCGCACCTTACTGAATTTATATACGATGTATCAACATTCTATTTCTTTGATTTTTTACTCATTTTGTTCAGGAAGAACCAAATCGTTCCCGCCAGACATACGGAAGAATAACAACCGGAAACAATACCGGCAATGAGCGGTATCGCGAACTGGCGAACCGAATCCACTCCGAGCACCGCAAGTACAACGACCATGATCAGCGTCGTAATGGACGTATTGATACTTCTGCTCAACGTCTGCGTAATACTGTCATTTACGACATTCGCAACCTCCGCGCGGCTTCCTGCCGTCTTCCGGTTCTCACGCACACGGTCAAATACGACGATCGTTGCGTTGATCGAATATCCGACGATCGTAAGCATACAGGCGATAAATGTACTTCCGACTGAAATAAACGCACTTCCGACCGCATAAACCATCAATACCACGATGACATCATGGATCAGGGCAATAACAGAACTTGCACCAAACGCAAGGTTCTTAAACCGGATCCAAATATAGATCAGCATACAGATCGCCGCGATCACAACGGCGATGACCGCATCTGTCTTCATCTCATTACTTACGGATGCCGAAATCGTCTCGATCTCAATATTTTCCTTCGCCACATTGTACTTCGTACCGAGATCAGCCACAACCTGCTTTTGCTGGTCTTCCGTCAGGTCAGTCGTGCGGACAATCAGTGTCCTCTCACCAGCGACGTCTGAAATCTCTGCGTCCGATAATCCTGCGGACTGCTTGACTGCCTCCGTCACTTCATTTTTAAATTCATCGCTCGCATTTCCGCTGCCGTCAAATCCTTCGGCCCCTTCATCAAATGTGATCGATGTGGACGAACCGCCCATAAAGTCAAGGCTGTAATTCAATATCTGACCGCTCTGTACTTTATTAAAGATCAGGCCGCCGATGCAGAGCGCGAACAGGATGCCCGAAATCACAACGTACTTTTTGAAATTGCCGACAAAATTGATCGATTTTCTCTCCTTCTGCGTACCGAACCATTTGGCGTCGTCCAGTCCTAACGCAACAAATCCGTACAACAGCCATCTCGTAATAAAGATTGCCGTAAACATCGAAAGGATAATACCGATCGCCAGCGTCTGGGCAAATCCCATCACCGTACCGGAACCTTTTATATAAAGCACAACAGCCGCGATCAACGTCGTCACATTACCATCGATGATCGCCGACAACGCCTTCTCAAAACCAATCTTGATCGAAGACCGCACGGTCTTTCCTGTCGCGATTTCTTCCCGTATCCTCGTAAAGATGATACAGTTCGCGTCCACCGCCATACCGATCGCCAAGATAACACCAGCAATGCCCGGCAGCGTAAGCGTCACATTCAGTCCGTTCAGCGCAAGCAGTGTTGCCGCCACGTAGAGCGCCAGTGCCAAAGACGCCGCCACACCCGGAATGCGGTACATCACGATCATAAACAGGATGACGAGGATCAGACCGATCACACCGGCGATCAAACTCGTCTCTAATGAAGTAATACCAAGCTTCGCTCCAACGATGTTAGAACGGATATTTTTCAATTCCAGCGGAAGTGCGCCGATACGAAGCGTCGCTGCCATATCCTCTGCATCCGAGAATTTCTCAAAACTACCGGAAACGATGGCGACACCGTCTGTGATCGCCGTCTGGATCTGCGGAGAGGAAACTTCTTTTCCATCATAAATGATGGACAGGTTCGCACCAACATTTTCCGATGTCACTTCTCCAAACTTCTTCGCGCCTTTACCGGTAAAGGTAATCTTGACCACGTTTTCGTTCGCTCCTGAACTCTGCTGCTGCGTCGTCGCCTCAGCATCCGAGATCATGGAACCGTCCAAAAGAACCTTTTCCTTATCATAAGTAGCTTCTTTTGTCGTTTCGTCAATCGTACAGTCACTTAGCATGACAAATTCCAAAGACCCGGCTTTTCCGAGCTTGTCCAGCACGGCCTGCGGATCGTCCACATCTGGAACGTCTACCGTCACGCGGTTACTTCCCTCCTGATATACCGATGCTTCCGTGCTCTCATTTTCCACACGCTTCTGCATCTTATAAACAGTATCGTTCATTTCCCGCGCTGTTGGGTTCTCTTTCGTCGCTTCATACGTAACGCTGACACCACCGGCAAGATCCAAACCAAGACGGATGTTTTTCGCGCTCAACGCATGGCCCTGTCCGATACCAACATACGCAACCACTCCCATGGCGGCGGTCACAAGAAGTATGAGTAATATCTGAAGAAAGCCTTTTACCTTACTATTCATTACGAAAATCTCCTTTTCTAAAAATGTACCTAAAAATTATAGCATAAACAGGCGCTTACATCAAGCAGAAAATAAATTTTCTAGCGGTGATTGCTTCTTCTCTATTCATTTCCCTATCCATTTGCATTTTCAAATTTCCATTGAAAATATGCCTCTTGGAACTCTTTGTATCGTTTTCTGCTGACGGGAATCGTTTTCCCGTCACTCATGTGGATATCCCTTGTGCTAAAGTCTATGACATGGTCCATATTTACCAAAAAGGAGCGGTGGGTCTGGAAAAATCCCAATCCTTCTAATTTTGAAGCAAATACTTCCAGCTTATCCCGGAGCACAAACAGATCGGTTACGGTTTGGATCTTCAGGTTATGATCAACTGACTCAAAATACAAAATGTCCCGGCACCTCACTTTAACCTCACCATGTCTGGGAACGGGAAGCGATAGCAACTTCCATTGTCTCTGTTTCTTCTCTGCACTTCGAAGCGCCTCTTCCATTTCTTCGGGATGGAATTTATCCACGTAGCGGAACGCATTGACCAGATACCCCTTCCTGCTCATTTCCGTGTGGGTTGTCATGATAATCAGGATCACATCACCGTGACGCCCAGTATACTTTTCTGAAATGGCAAAGCCATCCTCCCCTGGCAGCTCAATATCCATGAACAATATGTCATATTTGCGGTCTGCCTGCAGGAATGCTTCTCCGGTTTGGAAACAGTCGATTTCAGGTCGTTCTTTTTCTCTGTAGTATGTTTGTATTTCACGAATCGCAAACTGCTGCCATGTTTCTTCATCTTCTATTATTGCTATGCGTAACATATGTTTCTCCCTATCACTTCGAACTCGGATCACTTTCCTCCTATCATGCGCTTGATCCAGTCAAACCAGTTTGGAATAAATAAAACCATCTTTCTTCCTCCTTTCGAATTTCGTATTTTGTTTGTTTCTCAGCATTACGGACTCAGAACTCAATTTTGAATGACGATGGGATTGCTCCACGGCGAAACCGAACTTTCATCTTTCGTCCGAAATTGCACGTAATACTTTTTACCCTTTTTCAAACCTTTTAACGTGACATTACCACGCCACAAGTTTTCCTTCCATATTAATTTTGACTTTTTCATTTTCTTATTATCGGCATAACGGATCTGTGCCGTACGACAGTAAAAATATTCATATTTTTTACTGATTTCGTAACTGAACTTTCGCTTATTGCCGTTTATTTTTGTCAAATGATACCTGACCCAGATTGGGCGGAGCGTCAGATCCCCTCGAATATCACACAAATCATTGAGCCAGAGTTCATCCACGCTCCATCCATAGAAAAAGTATCCTTTTCGCTTTCCTTTGGTCGGAAGTGCTTTATCCTCCGTATACCGATAGCTTTTCGGAAGTTTTCCCTGGAACTTTCCCTGTAAGTCTTTATACTTGACCCGAAAGAGACGGCCCTTGCTCCTTGCCGTCTTTCCCGGTGACACGCTTGTGACTTTTTTTCCGTCCTGATACCAGAACAGGTCTTTATCCAGGTTTTGAATCGGGATGCTTACATTTGAATGGTTGACGATCGTCTTCATAAAGCGATCGTCCTTGAACGCCGACTTTGCGATTTTTGGTGCACCACCGCGGAATTCGATTTCTTTCAGATTAAGACAATCCGCAAAGGCCCCTTTGAAAATTGTCTTGAGATTTTCTCCAAAAACAACCTTTTCCAAATTGCCACATCCCTCAAATGCCCGTTCACCGACCTCCTCCACATTTTTCAAGTCGATACTCCTTATACGGGTAACGTCAAAAGCACATTTTCCAACCTTTCTAATTGAGTCTGAAAAAGAAATATTGCTAAGATTGGTTGTAGAAAATGCTCTCTCTCCAATCTCCACTACATCCGGCCCAAAAACAACCTCTTTTATACCCCGAAAATAAAAAGCTTCGTCAACGACAGCGGTTACCCCTTTTTCAATGACTACTTTTGTGTCATAGAACGTAATGTCACCATATTTGGCATCATAATCTTCACTCCCATGCATCCATGGTGCGGATGTCATCGCCCCATTTCCACTTACCCGGAACACTTCCTCTTCGCTGTCATAGTTCCAGTATACATCTTCACCGCATTTACCGCTATAGGTCTCGGCCTGAACCGTTTCTGCCACTCCGAACAGGGCAGCACTGACAAGCAGTATAAAACACATCGTCGTTATCCGGATATAGTTATTCATTCGACCAACCCCTTTTCTACTTAGCTTTTTTCAGACTTAATTCTGAATAACGATCGAATTACTCCACGGAGTTTCATAGTCTTCCTCCACTGTACGAAACTGCACATAGTACTTCTTCCCCTTTTTCAAACCTCTCAGCGTAATACTTCCTTTCCACGAACTGGAGTCAACTTCTTTCTTCGATTTTTTCATATTTCGATGCTCCGAGTAACGGATCTGTCCCATACTGCCGTCAAAATACTGGTATTTTTTGCTGATTCCAAAATGAAACACCCTTTTTTTGTCATTGAGTTTTGAAATATTATATTTTATCCAGATTGGACGGAGCGTCAGGTTTCCCCTGAGGTTATCCAGGGCACTGAGCCACATTCCATCCATACTCCATCCATAGAAAAAATATCCTTTTCGCTTTCCTTTGGTCGGAAGTGCTTTTTCTTCCGTATATCGGTAGCTTTTTGGTAGTTTCCCCTGAATTTTTCCCTGTAGGTCTTTGTATTTGACCCGGAAGAGACGGCCTTTGCTCTTTGCCGTCTTTCCCGGTGACACGCTTGTGACTTTTTTTCCGTCCTGATACCAGAACAGGTCTTTATCCAGGTTTTGAATCGGGATGCTTACATTTGAATGGTTGACGATCGTCTTCATAAAGCGATCGTCCTTGAACGCCGACTTTGCGATTTTTGGTGCACCACCGCGGAATTCGATTTCTTTCAGATTAAGACAATCCGCAAAGGCTTCTTTGGAAATATTTTTGAGATTTTGTCCAAAGACGACTTTTTCAAGATAACCACATTCCTCAAATGCTCGTTCCCCGACCTCCTCAACGTTTTTCAAGTCGGTGCTTTTAATATAAGTACTCCTAAATGCACATTTACCAATCTTTTTGACTGAATCCGAAAAAGACACTTTCTTGAGATTAGTTGCTGAAAATGCACTCTCGCCTATTTCAACCACATCTGGTCCCAAAATCACCTCTTTTACATCCAGAAAGTAAAAGGCATCATCAACCACAGAGGTTATTCCTTTTTCAATAACCACTTTCAATTCATAATCATAGAAACTAACGTTTCCATATTGAGAATTATCCGCATCTTTCCACGGGGCAGAAGTCATCGCCCCGTTTCCACTTATCTTGAACTCTTCCGTTTCTGTGTCGTAGTTCCAGTATACATCCTCACCGCATTCCCCTCCGTATGTCTCGGCCTGAACCGTTTTTACCACTCCGAACAGGGCAGCACTGACAATCAGTATAAAACAAATCGTCGTTATCCGGATATAGCTATTCATTTGACCAGCCTCTTTCTTGTTTAGCTTTTTTCAGACTCAATTTTGAATGACGATGGGATTGCTCCACGGCGATACCGAACTTTCATCTTTCGTCCGAAATTGCACGTAATACTTTTTACCCTTTTTCAAACCTTTTAACGTGACATTACCACGCCACAAGTTTTCCTTCCATATTAATTTTGACTTTTTCATTTTCTTATTATCGGCATAACGGATCTGTGCCGTACGACAGTAAAAATATTCATATTTTTTACTGATTTCGTAACTGAACTTTCGCTTATTGCCGTTTATTTTTGTCAAATGATACCTGACCCAGATTGGGCGGAGCGTCAGATCCCCTCGAATATCACACAAATCATTGAGCCAGAGTTCATCCACGCTCCATCCATAGAAAAAGTATCCTTTTCGCTTTCCTTTGGTCGGAAGTGCTTTATCCTCCGTATACCGATAGCTTTTCGGAAGTTTTCCCTGGAACTTTCCCTGTAAGTCTTTATACTTGACCCGAAAGAGACGGCCCTTGCTCCTTGCCGTCTTTCCCGGTGACACGCTTGTGACTTTTTTTCCGTCCTGATACCAGAACAGGTCTTTATCCAGGTTTTGAATCGGGATGCTTACATTTGAATGGTTGACGATCGTCTTCATAAAGCGATCGTCCTTGAACGCCGACTTTGCGATTTTTGGTGCACCACCGCGGAATTCGATTTCTTTCAGATTAAGACAATCCGCAAAGGCTTCTTTGGAAATACTTTTGAGATTTTGTCCAAAAACAACTTTCTCAAGCGATCTACATTTCACAAATGCCCATTTCCCAATTTCCTCCACATTCATTAGATTAATACTTTTCAAACGGGTTTCTGAAAAAGCACTCTCTCCTATTTGTTTTACTGCTTCTGAAAAAATCACTTTAGTGGTATTTGTGCCAAAAAAAGCTCCTGCTCCTATCCTAACCACATCCGGCCCAACAACTACCTCCTTTACATCCATAACAGAAAAAGCATCATCAACTACAGATGTTACTCCTTTTTCAATAACCACTTTCAATTCATAATCATAGAAACTAACGTTTCCATATTGAGAATTATCCGCATCTTTCCACGGGGCAGAAGTCATCGCCCCGTTTCCACTTATCTTGAACACTTCTGTTTCTGTGTCGTAGTTCCAATATACATCCTCTCCACATTTTCCACCGTATGTCTCGGCCTGAACCGTTTCTGCCGCTCCGAACAGGGCAGCACTGACAAGCAGTATAAAACAAATCGTCGTTATCCGGATATAGCTATACATTTGGTCGGCCTCCTGCCTACTTTTTGGTTACACATATATATTGACGTTTCATAGTCACTTTCTTTTTCTTCTTTCCATCCTTCACTTCAACTGGCTTGGAATCCGCTATCACAAATTGAAGCTGGTCTCCTTTACTGTGCATCCCCTCGATCTCCTTTTTACCTTGAATCGGGAAATAGGTCTTTTCCTTAATCGTCTTTTTCGTTTTCTTCTTAAATTTAAAAGTATATTTTTTCCGATATACTCCCTTGTCTGCACTGCATTCCGCTATACATAATTCACTATCACCCTGTTTCCCGGATGCTATATAGATCGTATTATCCCCGCCCTGGTCAATGGACTGCATGGATTTAGGAAGTATATAGTTGGAGGTATCTCTCTTCATCGTAAAAGAGGTCTTATATTTCAGTAATTTAGATTTTGCGAACGAGATCTTTTTCTTTTGTACCAGTTTTTCTTTTATCTTCGAACCAAACGAAAATGTACTTACCTGAACTGCTTTATCCTCCTTCCTACGTTTCCAGATAACAATCCTGTCCTCGCCCTTTAGACCAATATCCACTCGATTAAGTCTGCCAAATCTTTGCTTCTTCTTGTTGGAGTATGCCACCCCCACCAGTTTACCACAATTATTTTCATTAACTGTCGAACCACCTTTATACTCAACACAAACCACCTGTGTACAGAAGTTTGATAAAACCTGGCTCAATTTTTTCTTCTTTTTCTTGGCCTCCTGCTGTGCCTTCTTTTTTTCCTCCTTTGTTAGTACATACGTTTTTCCTGTCAGAAGAAAATATTCTTTTTCCTTTTCCCCGTCTTTATACACAAAAGACTCCAGACTTTGCGTATGTCCAAAATTCTTTAATGTCATCCATCCTTTAATCCTTGCTACCTTCTTTTTTCCCTTCTCTTCTTCCAACTGCATTTTCATCAAAACTGCATTCTTCCCACAATGTACTACCCCGTACGCGTACTTTTCCCCGTTCTTCCCTTTCACTTTCCCCATACAAAAATTCTGAAAAGCCTTCTTCCTATAAGGAGTTTTCTCACCTTTCACCTCATAAACCGCGGACACCTTTCGCGGAATCGTCTTCTTCGGCACCGCCTCCGTCTTCTTCGCCGCCTTCACTCTGGACCGCAGCATATTACCGCCGCCCTGCGACTCTAGATAATCCAGATAATCTAAATACTCTAAAAAGTCATCTTCTGTCAATCCCTCTACTGCCTCCGGCGTCTCCCAATCCTCTTCATCCTCACCCTGCTCGGCCGTACTTACCGAAAAGAGATCCTGTGCCTCCACTTTAACATCGCCCGGCGATTTTTTAGCGATAAAACCAAAGGAACAGGTCTGCCTTGCTGCTATGTTCTGATTATACCCCATATTTTTAAATAAGTACACCTTTTCATTATCATCATTCGTATATTCGCTCTCTATCGAGGCGTTCCAGATCTGCTGGATATCGAGATTTGTCGCAATTTCCAGTTTCCAGTCTTCAATCCGGAGGTCGGATTTATTCTCTACCCGGATCTCTCCCGAAACATATCCCGGCCATGCCGAAGACTCATGATATGTCACAGAATAATTATCCTCATTGATCTCAACGGTATCATTGATCAGGTATTCATTTAAAATATCCCCGGCTTCCCCGGCAAATTTCGCCGTGATCCCAAACGATACGCTGCCATTGGCCGGAATATCCTGATTCCAGTCAAGGCACTTTATCGTATAGGAATTTTCCTCATGTGCGGTGATCTGGGCATTCCAGATTTGCTCGACCTCATCCCCGTAGTCAAACGCTACCGCCCAGTTATCAATCGTCTCATCTGTCAGGTTCGTAACCGTAACTTCCGCGTTATAGTGGTTCTCCCAGCGCTCTTTGATATCCATGTTCACGCTGATTGTGTCATCGATATAATAGTCATCCTCATCGTCGTCTCCTTCGTCATCGTCCTCCTCTTCCTCGTCATACACATCATCATCGTCCCACGCCTCTTCTTCCTCTTCCCAGGAATCCAGCACATCTTCGTCCACTTCGATCGGCTCTTCTTCCTCTACCCAGTCGATATACTCGTCATCACTTCCCGCCTTTGCTTTTACCGGTCTTCCCCCTAAGTCACAGATCAATACCGAAAACGCCAGCAGCAACACGATTACCTTTTTTACATGTTTCATATCCTTCCACGTTCTCCCTTCTTAAATCGTATGATGTTAAATTTCCTCCATAGCGTAACATCACATCTCCCCTATTACAATATCATTGTCGTCAATGGTTGGTTTCTGTCGTAGAAGGTTTGTTTTTTTGATCATATAGTATGATGCACAACCGAAACTTTCCTTCAGACTGTTCATAACTAAACTTTCCGCTATATCGTCGTACCGATTGTATCACATTTTGAATTCCATAACCATGCCCTTTTGCATCCTCCTTCGTTGTCACCAGATTTCCTCCCCGGATATTCAATGTATGACAACAGGTATTTTCTTCCTGGATCATGATCATTTGCTGCTCATATCGGATATGTACCTCGATGTTCCGGTTTTCCTCCCCGCATTGTCCAGCCGCCTCCTCGGCATTTTTAAGAATATTATAAAAAATGGTGCAGAGATCAAATGGCTCCACAAAACAATCCGCCGGAAGGCGGCCCCCGACGCAAAGCCGGATTTTCTTCTCGCTGCACCGCTCGGTAAACTGGTTTAAAATCGCATCGACAACCCCATTCCCGACAACGATGCTTTCCTTCTTCTTCTCAAGTATTTGAAAAATCCTCTCCATGTACCTGACAATCTCTTCACTTTTTCCCCGCTCTGCCATCCGGCCGATCGTCCGCATATGATCGCGCATATCGTGGCGGAACCGCTTTGTATCCTCCTCTTTTTTCTCTAAATACTGATAATGCTGTTCCTGTGCGGCCAAAAACTTCTGATTCAGCACTAAATGTTCCTGATACAAATAGTTATCGGATGCCAATAGCAAAACCAGCGCCATCTGAACCAACACCCCAAGTGCCAATAAGAGAAAAACAAAATAAAGAGAAGTTCTTTCCCTTGCGAATTTTTCCCAGACCAGGGTAAGCGAAATCTGCTGCATAAAAACCATCGCAGAAAAAAACACAAAATACCGTATCGGCATTACCCGCAGTCCCTGCGCATTTCTTCGATTTAACATCCAAACACTGACACTCAGAAAGAGAATCGTCACGATAGACGCGCAGACTCCTTCCATCGCCACGTGCATCACGCCGAACGTCCCAAAAATGATCTGAACGATCGTGCTGTTGATCCCGTCGATCAACCCCAGTGTAATGGCTGCCCAACATGTAAGTCCTATGATGCGATACACTTTATCCTTATACGTAACCAAAGATGTGAATAATACAAAAAACAAATATGGCACCATCGGATTGATCCACTGCTGTGTCCATACGATCATATAGGAAAAAACAACTGTCGCGAGAAGATCAACCGCCAATACATTTCTTCTTTTTCTTACATTCAAATGAAAACCGTAATAAAATAGGATATAAATTTTTAACGCTTCCAAAAACAATTCCTGAAACATTTCCAAATTATCCCACATGTAATCCTCACTCGTCCTCCCCGGCACCCTGCCTGTCCCTTTTTCTCAGCCGCAGTTCACGGAAAAATCCGCTCATCATCTGACTGCATTCCTCCCCAAGTACTCCGGTCTGCACCTCAACCTTATGATTAAAGCCCTCCATATGGAGCAGATTGACAACAGACCCGGCACATCCCGCTTTTGCATTCATACTTCCAATCACGATCCGGGGAATCCTCGCCTGCACGATCGCTCCGGCGCACATGGGGCACGGTTCCAGCGTAACATACATCGTACAGTCCTCCAACCGCCAGTCGCCGACGACGCGGCTTGCCTTATGGATCGCTATGATTTCTGCATGCGCCAGCGTATTTTTCTTCTCATTTCGTTTATTATACCCCCGGGCGATTATACGGCCGTCGCTTACGATCACACAGCCGATCGGCGTTTCATTTTTCACGTATGCCTTCTTCGCCTGCCGGATGGCTTCCCTCATATATTTTTCGTCGTTATCCATATGTTCCCCCTGCTCTCAAAACCATATTTTTTCATAGAACCCGGTCAAGATACGCTCCCGCCGTCCATGAACAAGCTCTTGTTGTAATCTCTTCCTCGTCTTTCTTTACAAATTGTCAGCTAAGCTACGTTTCTCATTGATCCTCTACGTTTTACTATATCATATTTGTTCTTTTTTACAATCCCAAAACGTAAAAAAGACATCTTACAGATCTGATTTGACCAGCCTGTTCCCTTATGATATGATTAGGTTATATAAAATTCACTAGATTTAACCATTTTTAGCATCATACCAATTTTTAAACAACAGCAGAAAAGAGGAATCATATGAAATGGATCAAATTTACACTGGATACACATACAGACGCCGTCGACATCCTGAGCTATATGCTGGATGAAATCGGTGTGGAAGGTATTGAAATCGAAGATCATGTACCACTGAGCGAGGCAGACAAAAAACAGATGTATGTCGATATCCTTCCAGACCCCGAAGAGAACGATGGCTCTGCCAAAGTGCATTTCTATATGGAACCGGAAAACGGTAACCCGGAGCAGATCATACTGGATGTACAGCATATCTTTCAGGAAATCAAACCCTACACAAATATCGGGAAAGGCACCGTCAGCCTTTCCGAAACGGAAGACAAAGACTGGATGAACAACTGGAAAACTTTTTTTCAGCCATTCCGCGCGGCAGAGCACGTCATTGTCAAGCCGACATGGGAAACTTGTTCTCTAGCGGACTACTCACCGGAACACGACATCGTTGTCAACATTGACCCCGGGATCGCTTTTGGCACCGGTACACACGAGACAACTAAACTGTGCATACAGGCGCTTTCCAAATACGGGTGTGAGAAAAAACGGATACTAGACGTCGGGTGCGGGAGCGGCATCCTTGCGATTGCCGCCCTGAAACTCGGTGCCTCTTTTGCTGCTGCTACCGATATTGACGAAATAGCTGTCGGTGTGGCAAGGGAAAATATGCACATAAACCGTATTTCCGACGATCGATTCCGCCTGTTTACCGGCAATCTACTGGACAATACACACGCCGACCTCTCGTACACTTACGCCGCCCCTTCTGCCGCGGCAGGAACAAACGAAACTTCTTTGAGCACTCAGCTTGGAAACGATTTTGACATCGTGACCGCAAACATCCTTGCCGACGTGATCATGCCGCTTTCTGGTGTCATCCGCCCTCATATGGCAGACAGGGGACTGTTTATTTCCTCCGGCATCATTGATACACGGGCAGATGAAGTAGAAAATACGCTTCGGAAAAATGGGTTTTTAATTGAAGGAAAAGAAGTACTCGGGGAATGGGTGTGTTTTGTTTGCCGGTAAAAGAAGATCTATCTTTAGGTTGTATCAATACAGATATTATTGTATAATACATAAAGGAAGGATATAAAATGTTTGATTTCAAGAATTTTTTGGATAAAAACAATATAAACTATGGTAAAAAAGGATTAAAACATATTAAACTAGAAAAAAATGGAACCGTAACATTATATTTTAAATCAGGCAACTTTGGTGGTTTACAAATCAAATTACTACTTGCAAAATTAAATTTTATCGTGAATAAATATGGTTCCATGTGCCATACCATTTGTATCAAGATTGAAAGCATTAAGCCAATAGACAAATTAACCTATATCCTTTTAGAATGTATTATATATGAACTAATGCGCAAATATAAAAATATTTGGATATTAACAAAAGAAATCATACCCGAAATACAAACGAGTGGTTTAAGCAGTTCACTCCTCTGGGCTTACATCCGTGGGACCATGACAAAAGAACAATATTGCAAACGCTTTTTTCGCAGTTTACAGGAAAACCACTATAGAAGAATGATAAGGCAGGATGATAGTTCTGAAATCTCTAAACTGATGACAGATATTAAAATCTTCTTAAAAGTATTTGATATAGAAGATGATGACCGTCGTAAAATTGCTAAAATTGTCAGCGAACTAGCCGATAATGCTTGCGAACATTCCAAAAGCGATTGCTTAATTGATATTGATGTTTCCAATCCTATCTATAAAAAGCGAGATGATCCCGACGGGGTATACTATTCCGTAAATATTTGTGTATTAAACTTTTCAGATATCTTTTTAGGAGACACCCTTCGAGAAAAGATCATGAAAAAAAAGTATAAAGGTTCTAACAGATATGAGGACGTTGCGAATGCTTATGAAACTCATAAATCCTTTTTTAATTTCAAATATACAGAAGAACATTTTTTTATGCTGACTGCCTTTCAAAACAAAATATCCGGTCGTGAAAATGAAACGGAAACTGGGGGAGTAGGATTAAATGAAATGATATGCGAGGTTGAAAAACGGGCAGACACACATAACTGTTATGTTTTGAGCAAGAATAAGGTAATATGTTTTTTACCAGAATATCTGGTGAACAACTCAGAAGGCTGGGTAGGTTTCAATAAAGAGCAGGATTTTTTAAATTCACGCCCGTCTACAAACAGCATTTATGACTCTGATACTTTTTTAACGGGAACTGGTTATAATTTATCTTTGATTTATAGGAGGAAATAAAAAGTGAATGAAAATAAGATATGCCTTAAATTTGATAAGTTAATTACAGATTTAGCTGGAAATCGCTATGGAGTATCTGTATATGAATCTCAAGTGGAGCATAATGTAGATTTCAATAAAATAAATATTGTGATTTTCCCATACGAAATAGAAGATATCGCATCCTCATTTATACAGGGTTTTTACAAAAAACTCGGGGAAGAGCATGGTAAAATGGCTGCCTTGGAAATCATGGAATTATTGGCACTTAATAACGAAACTCAAAATAAGATCAAGGAGTGTATTGACACATATGGTATATAACGGAGAACAAAAAACGATTGAGCAAATGCTACAGATCTTATCAGAAGAACTGAAACGTCCACCGCTTTTGGATTATCTTCCGGTTATCCTGTCAGTGATAGCTATTATTATTTCAGGAATCACCATTTTTTATGAAATAAAACTTAATAACACAAATCTTCAGTCTATCTATTTTGAACAAATATTTGGAGAATATTTAAAAACCAAGATACCTAAAGTAATGGGGAAACTAGACTTTGATGAAAACGGAAAACTTCGTCGTGAATACCGGGAAATAAACAAAGTTTTTATGGCAATGATGCGTGAATGCGGATATTTCAAATATGCTAAAAATGATTTTTTCCATTCATTATGTACTAAAACACAGGAACTGGATGAATACCTTGTAGAACTCGCCGGAAAAACATTTCTAAGTAGAAAAGAACAGGATTTAATCAAAATAGAAGTACATAGTAAAGTGCAAGATATTGTTCAGTTAATAAACAGGAATTATCAACATTTCTGATTTTGGTCACACTATTCAAATATACTTATGTCTCAGTAAATATATTTTTCTTATCCCACTTCCCCAAAACTATAATTTCCCTATTGTCAAAAACAAGATTCATAACCACAAAAAGCTTCAACGATAAACGCCGAAAAAGACTATAACCGTCATTGTTATAGCCTTTTTCAGAATTAAAAAAGTTGTCTTTGTTTCCTTATAGTTCCCCCTCCCCTGCGCACAGATCCCAGCATTACTCACGCGAGAGCCGCCGTCACGATCGCCATCGAATACACTTCACTGGCATTACACCCTCTCGACAGATCGTTGATCGGCGCATTTAGTCCGAGAAGGATCGGGCCGTAAGCCTCAAATCCGCCGAGACGCTGCGCAATCTTATAACCAATATTCCCAGAGCTGATATCAGGGAAAATAAATGTATTCGCATATCCAGCTACTTCGGACTCTGGACACTTCGTCCTCGCCACACGCGGAGACACGGCGGCGTCAAACTGTACCTCGCCCTCGATCGGAAGATCCGGCGCTGCTTTTTTCGTCTTCTCTGCCGCATTCCGCATCTTATCCACATCCTCCCCGGCTCCCGAACCATGTGTAGAATAGCTGAGGAAGGCAAGCTTCGGATCTACACCGAAAATCTTCGCGCAATCCGCCAGTTCAAGCGCGATCTCAACCAGTTCATCTTCGGTTGGCTTTATATTGATCGCACAATCCCCCATCGCCAGCACCGCATTTTCTCCAGTAGCAGACGCGCGCACCAAAATGAAGCATGAAGAAACGATGGAATTTTCCGGTTTTGTCTTAATGATCTGCAAAGCCGGACGAACCGTATCCGCGGTTGAATATGTAGCTCCTCCGAGCAGTGAATCCGCGATTCCCATCTTTACCAGCATCGTTCCGAAATAATTGGCCTGGGATAACAGCTCTCTTGCCTTTTCCTGTGTCATCCCCTTATTTTTTCGGATCTCACAAAAACAGTCCACCATCTCATCAAACCCGTCATAATGCAGCGGGTCAATAATTTCAGCTCCGCGGATATTAAAACCACTATCCTCCGCCGCAATCGCAATCTTCTCCGGATCACCTACAAGGATCGGGGAGAGGAACGTACTCGCAAGAAGACGAGAAGAAGCCTCGAGAATACGTGGATCACTTCCCTCCGTAAATACAATTTTCTTTGGATTCTTTTTTAAAATACTGATTAACTGACCAAACATATTTACCCTCATTTCCGCAAAGCCATTTGTACCGGCTTTCGCTTTATTTCATTACTATCATGTTTGTGACTCGCTGCAACACGGCTAAATCATGCCACTTCCAAGCGCAGTCACAAAATCACTCTATATTTATCATAACAATTTTTTCACAAAAAACAAGTATTAATTTTATAGATTATCAAGAATTACTGCCTTTTGTCCGAAGTCCTTTGATCGCCTTCGATAACTGGATCGGATTGCCGTACCGGAGCGTGGAATTCCGGAACATTTTCGCCGCCACAAATCCCATCGCCACAACGGACGCATACAGGATCACCGCGGAAACAATGATTTCCCATGTCTCCACTTTTCCCATCGCGATCCGGATAAACATCGCGCTATAAGAACTCACCGGAAGGTAGGAGAGCACCTTCATCAGAATACCGTCCGGCTCCTGCATCTGAAACAGCACGAGAAAATAGATGATCATAACGAGCATCTGCGCCGTTCCTGCACTCTTGTTCAAATCTTCGATCTTTGAGACGAGGCCTCCGAGCGCTCCATACATAAACGCATAGATCAAAAAACCGCCCAGTCCAAACACCGCGAATGTCACCAGCACATCTGCCGGGATATCAAATACCACGTCGAGCATGCCGCCCAGACTCTCTTTATTGATCTGATACGCACCGAGAATACTCGTAAAGATCAACCCCAGCTGGAACAGGATCGCCGTCGCCCCGGCAAATACTTTTCCGAATAAAAGGCTTGACGAAGAAGTACTTGTCACAAGGATTTCCACCGTGCGGTTGCTCTTCTCATTCGCCACGCTCGTCGCGATCATCATACCATACATGACGATCACCATAAACACGAGGATAACAAGCGCATAACTGTACCAGTAATTGTCCTCGGAATCTTTTCCCAGCACCAACTCATTGCACACAATGTGATCGGCATTCAGTCTTTCTATTTCCTCGTAATCTAGATTGTTTTCGGTACAAAATTTCATCGTCGATGCCGTACTCATCAGTGTACGGAATATTTCCTCCGCTTTATCAAACATGGAACGGTTAAAAACATAGTAATCAAACTCACTCGTTGACCGGATGACAAACCCTATCGCCACATCTTCCGCGCCGACGGATTCCTTCACCTGTTCCTCGCTGTCCTTCCGCTGGATCTCCGTCTTCCCAAAGGAGAGTACCATATCATCGGTGACAATTCCTTCCGGGTCATACAGCGCAATCGACTCGCCAAATACACTGTCTGCTTTGTCCGAGCCGTCCCCTTCACCGGAATCTCCTCCCTTCACCGCAGAAATGATCGCCGGCATGCTGATCGCTATGATAGCGAGTACACAGATCAGGATCGTGGAAATCATATAAGATTTGCTTTTAAAATAATTGCCCAGTTCAAAACTGTATACATGTAGTAATTTTTTCATCTTACTCTCCCCCCCTCCTCATCTGTATGATTTTCGTCTCCTACACAGGCCACAAAAATGTCATTGAGCGACGGTTCGAAACAGCCATACGTACCAATGTCAATTCCCACTTCCCGGATCCGGTTCAGTACATCCCACTGCTCCGCTCCGTCTTTCAAACGGAAGATCAAACTGTGCTTATTCCTTCCCTCTATGACCAATACATCACTTAATGTATCCGTACAGCACTGCTGCAGCTCATCCAGTGATAAATTCTGCGCCGACAGGATCTTGCGGCCGCTGCCGTACTCTTCCTTGATCGTATCCAAACTTCCCGAAAGAACCACTTCACCCTGATTGATGATCGCTATGTCTTCACAGAACTCCTCTACGTAACTCATCTGATGGCTGGAGAAAATAACGATCTTTCCTACTGCGATCAACTCTTCGATCACGTCCTTTAAAATTTGGGAGTTCACCGGATCCAGCCCGGAAAACGGCTCGTCCAGTACGATAATATCCGGATTGCAGACGAGTGTCGCCGCCAACTGTACCTTTTGCTGATTTCCTTTCGAGAGAGTATCCATCTTACGCTTCTCATATTCGATAACCTGAAGGCGTCTCAGCCACTTTTGGGAATTCTCAACCGCTTTCTTTTTATCGAACCCCCGCAGCTTCGCAAAATACACCATCTGGTCCAAAACCGTCTTCTTCGGATACATACCCCGTTCCTCCGGCAGATATCCCACCTGTTTTTTTGACGGGGCAAACGGTTTGCCGTCCAACAGTACCTCTCCCTCATCCGCATGAAAAATATCCATAATGATCCTTATGGAAGTCGTCTTTCCCGCGCCATTTCTCCCAAGCAGTCCTAACGCCCTTCCACTCTCCACGGAGAAATGAACACCTTTCAGCACCTCTTTTCCATCAAAACTCTTATGTAAGTCTTTTACTTCCAGTTTCACCTATTTTCTCCTTTCCGGCGTTTCATCCCGCGGAGCATCTCCTTATCCTCCACACTCACCCGAAATGATTCCGTCATTTTCTGTATACTCTTATTATACGTGAAATCATCCAAATTGCAAGACAAAAGATAGTCAAGCGTGATTTCCCTGAAATGGATGAAACAAATCGAAACACCCCAGGCCACCGCCATTTTCACATAATAACCATCGTGCCGGATCCCGTCATAGATTGACAATACTTCACCGATATATTCATCGGTCAGAAAGTACTGCATTAAGATCACGACCGCAAACCGCACTTCATACTCTTTACTAGAAGATAAAAACGGTTTGATAAACGCATACATCCGCTCCTTGTTTCTCTTCACATCTTTCAGATCCCCGCACACAATGTCACACACCGCCCAGTTATCAATGCCCGGCACAAATCGTTCCAAATAAACGAGTTTTTCCTCAAAATCACATTTCGCTAGTCCGATCACCATACCACACAGCATCTTCCATTCATAGACGCCTGCATCCTTCGTCAACTCCACGAATCCCCGCCAGTCTTCCTTGATGAGGCGTTTGGCGACCTTTCGCAGCAGAGGGACTCTCACGCCGTAAAAAACCGTATCCACATTCGGGATGAGCCCGCCGTGGAATTTCTGATATTTCTCATCTGCAAGTTCCTTCAATTCCTGATCCAGTTCTTTTAAATCCTCTGATGTAAATGGCATGGCACTCCCTCCATATTCGCAATCATAAACTTCAGCAACACACATATTATAAGATCTTTTCGCTATTTTGGCAAGCAGTTTATCCGCCGTTTTCTTTCCGTATCTTTTTCCCACAGTTCCTTGCATTTTTCTCCTTTTTCTGCTATAATTATTTTGCGACTATTAGGAGAGTCACAAAAAACAAAACAGCAGCATATAACGACAGTTTACTTGTCACTACTATGTAAGCCGTTTACGGCTTTGCCAGCAATAGCCAAGGTGTATCGCAATCACCTTGCAGAAAAGAGGTTCCATATGAAAATAAGAAAACATGCACCACGAATCCTGCTTCTTCTGCTCATATTCCTGTTATTTAACACGAACAGCGCAGACGCAGCAAAAAACGTATACCGCGTCGATCGTTACGGAGAATTGTACGATTATTCGGGCAGTTCGGTCGTTCCGATCCGCAGCAATGTATCCGCCATCGGCCCATACACCTTTTACGGCGTAAGAACAACAAAATTTACGACCGCCGGAAATCCATATTTCAAAACGATCAACGGCGCTCTCTACAGTAAAGATGGGACGCTTCTCATTAAATGTCCCTCGGAAAAAGAGGGTTCATTCACCGTACCGTCTTCGGTAAAAAAGATCGCGCATTCTGCTTTTAAAGATTGTACCAAATTGACAAAAGTAACGATCCCAGATTCTGTCACCGTGATGGATGAACGGACCTTTAAAAACTGTTCGATGCTGAAACAGATCCGATTATCCCGCTATCTTACTTCTATTCCAAGTGAGGCATTTTCCGGATGCAGCAGCCTGACTAACATCACGATTCCATCCTCCGTTAGTTCTATCCGCTCTAAGGCTTTCTATAACTGCCAGAGTCTGCGCAGTATTGCAATTCCAGACTCCGTGTCAAAAGTAGGATCCTCCTGCTTTGCCAACTGCATCAATCTGAAAAAGGCCCTCCTGTCTTCCAAAATGGAATCGGTGGAATACAGCCTTTTTAATAACTGCACAGAATTAAAAACCGTGGAGAATACCGGACACATTGAAGAAATCGAAGCAAACGCGTTCCGAAACTGCATTCACCTGAAAACATTTTCCTATTCTAACAAATTGGATACGATTGGTTCTGCCGCTTTTCTGAACTGCCTGGAACTTGGCACAGTCACGATCATGAAAGGGACGAGGTACATCAGCTACAACGCATTTAATGGGGCAGCCAATAAATTTGTCGTTGACTCATCCAACCCAAACTATTCCAGCCAAAACGGCATGCTCCTCGATGAAAAGGGAGAATCACTCATTCAGGCACCGATCCATATGGATGGCGACCTCGACATACCAAAGGGAGTGGTCCGCATTGCTTCCAACGCCCTTACCGGAGGGCGCTTCTCGAGCATTACTATACCCGAGGGCGTGACGAGTATGCGTATGACCCAGTTTGATGACTGCGAAAACTTGAAATCCATTCATTTCCCCGCCTCGCTCAAAACGTTTGTCTATTACACCGGCGACGCCCTGAACCTGAAATATCTTGACCGGATCGTCGTATCTAGGAGCAATCCAAACTTTTATTCCAAAGATGGCGTCATGTATTCATCCGATGGCGCATACGTCATCTTTTTCCCATCTGGAAAAAAAGGTGCTTTTCGCTTGCCGGAAACATGTAAAACCATCGGAGACCGGATGAGATATAACCGCCTGTCCTCGATCTCCGTCTCGCCAAAGAGCAAATATTTTTCTTCCACCGGCGGCGTTTTATATGACAGCAAAGGCAAACAGATCGTGTGTTTCCCAATGTCAAAAAGATCGTACCGGATACCAGCTGGCGTAAAAAATATAACCTATCTGAAAAAGATAAAAGAAGACCTAAAATGCAAGGCAATCCAGGTATCCTCAAAAAACAAATGGTTTTCGGCCAAGGCAGGTGTCGTGTTTGACTCCGACGAGGAGACCCTGCTGTTTTACCCCACTAAAAAGAGGGGCAGTTACAAAATCCCTTCTTCCACTGTTTTTATCGCAGGCGACGCGTTCGATGACGCCCACGAGCTGACTTCGCTCACGATTACGAAAAACGTAAGACGGAGCCGGTACAGCACATTTTATTTCAGGGATTGTAAAAAACTAAAATCCATCTCGGTCAATCAGGGAGAATTAAACTATATCAGCATGAACTTTTCGGGATGCGACAAATTAGCAAGACTGACCTTCCCGTCCACTATCATGACGACAAACCTGAAAAACCTGCCAACCGGCGTCACGATCCACGGCTGGAAAAACACATACGCCAAAGAAGCCGCAGAAGAAGCGAAAGGCAAATTTGTGAGCCGCGGCACGATTCCAAACGTCGTAACCGGAGCTAGGATCAAAAAGATCATTGACAAGTACCAGCTTTCATGGAATGCTTCGAGTGAGGCAAGCGGCTATCAGGTCTACACTTCCTACAGCACCATCAAGGATTTGAAAGGTTCCGGCAGTACTTCGTGTTTCATTCCGGAGAAATACAGCGAGAGTACTATTTACATCCGGGCGTATAAGATCGAGAACAAAAAGAAAGTTTACGGAAAAGCGAGAGCGCTTGATATTTCATAGGATGACACCCTCATTCGTAAGAGTCAGAGGGCAAACTCTTTCAAAAAAAGGGACGCTTCCATGTTCGAAGCGTCCCTCTCATTTTTTACACCAACACTTTAGACAAAAACTCTTTCAACCGCGGGTTTTTCGGATTGCTAAAAAACTCCTCCGGCGGCTCTTCCTCTAAGATCATTCCCTCGTCGATAAAAAGAACCTTATTCGCCACCTCCCTGGCAAATCCCATCTCATGTGTGACAATAATCATCGTCATCCCCTCTTCGGCCAGCGATTTCATCAAATCAAGTACTTCCCCGACCATCTCGGGATCGAGCGCGCTCGTCGGCTCGTCAAACAGGATCACATCGGGATTCATTGCCAGCGAGCGCACGATCGCCACACGCTGTTTTTGACCACCAGACAGCGTGGACGGATACACATCCGCCTTGTCTTCCATCCCGATCCGGCGAAGGAGCGACATGGCCTGCTCCCTTGCCTCTTTCACGATCTGCGCTTTACTCGTCTCCATCCGGCCTTTCAGTCCGCCCCTGCTGAACATGCTTCTCCACTTGCTCTTGCGCAGTTCCTGGCAGCGGATGTAAACAGGCGCCAGCATGATATTTTGCAATACCGTTTTATTATGAAAGAGATTAAAATGCTGGAACACCATCCCCATATGGCGGCGGTGGATGTTAATGTCTACGTTCACATCAGCGATATCGACCCCATTAAAAATAATCTGGCCTCCCGTGGGATCTTCCATACAGTTCAGACAGCGGAGAAATGTGCTCTTACCAGAACCAGACGGCCCTACGACCACCACGATGTCGCCTTTTTTTATCGATACGTTAATCCCCTTTAAAACCTGATTATCTCCAAAATGTTTTTCCAGATCAATTACGTCTATCACTTTTCCGCAGGCTCCTTTCCATAAGTTTCACCGCAAGGCTTATGAGCATTACGATCACAATGTAAATAACTGCCATGACCAGATAAGGAACCATAAATTCATAACTATTGCTTCCGATGTAATTAAATGCCACATAAAGATCTGCCGCGCCTACAAAACTCACGACCGACGTTTCTTTTATGAGAGTAATGAATTCATTTCCCAATGTCGGAAGAATATTTTTCACTGCCTGCGGGATCACGATCTTTACCATCGTCGTGGCAAAGCTCAGACCAACTGCCCGGCCTGCCTCCATCTGCCCCTGATCGACAGACAGAATCCCGCTGCGCATGATCTCCGATATATACGCCCCGCTGTTCATACCAAAAACGAGCACAGAAACCTGAACCCCCGTCATCTTCATTCCCAGAATGGGAAGAAGAACATAATAGCAAACCAAAAGCTGTACCACCATCGGCGTTCCCCGGAACAGTCCGACATAGAAGGAGCAGATCCCATTCAGGATCCGGGGCAGCCTCTTGTATTTCGGAATCACGCGAACCGTTGCAATCAGTGTACCGATCAGTATTCCGATGATCAGTCCGACAATCGCTATCATCAACGTATTTTTCAAACCTTCTGTCACACGCTGATATCCATTCTGATCAATAAATACCTTGATAAACTGATCTACTTTTGCACCAAAATTATCCATAAGACCCTCTCTTATCACCCGTTTACTGCATCTTATTGATCGCGTCCGTGATACATTTCGCCGGAGCGGAATCAATGATCACATAGTCGATATTTCCATTCAAAAGGTCCTGAACAGCCAGCGAGCCATTTTTATATCCGGTCGTCGTCACATCAAATCCTTCGAATTCCCATTCTTCATCACCTTCACAATAAAATTGCCCTGTCGTCCCATTTTGGACACCGATTTTCACACTCTTATCCTTTTTCTTCAGGATCTCTTCTACAGAAGCCGCGTCTTCACATGAATCAAACTCTGTATCATCTGATTTTACGATCAAGCACTGCGCTGCATTGTAGTAGGAGTCGGAAAAATTCACATACTCCTTCCGATCTTCTTTTACTGTCAGTCCTGCCATCGCTATATCACTCTTATGCTGGCCGACAGAAAGACAAACGGCCTCAAAATCCATGTTCTGGATCACAAGTTCTTTTCCTAACTTATCTGCCAGCAACGCGGCAATCTCCATATCGATACCATAATAACTGTCGCCAATCATGTACTCAAACGGTTCAAACGAAGCATTGGTAGCAACTACAAGCTGGTCCTTCGAAGAGTCAAGCGCAGCGGAAGTAACCGCTGTTGGTTCACCATCTCCAAAATATTTATTGCAGATTTCGTCAAACTTACCATTTGCTTTAATTTCCGTGATAAATTCGTTTGCTTTTTGGAGCAGATCGTTCTGGTCCTTATCCACACCAAACGCATATGCCTCCTGTGTAAGTTCTACATTGATCACTTTCGCCTCTTTGGCAGACTCCCCGCATCCACAGGCCAGCATTGCTGACAGGATCACGACGAGTCCCATCGCTAATAATTTTTTCACCTTACTATTCCTCCTATTTTGCAAATATAAATACCATGATACCACTTCCGTGCGCACTCTTTGGCACAATAAGCGCGTTAGCATTTATTATACCACGTCAATCGGAATATAGCAAGGTTTTGAACTCAAATCCGGTAAATATCCACACCGCCGAACCGCACATTTCCCTCAAGAACAAGCTGAGGCCCCTCTCCGGCGTCCCTGCCGTGCCGGTGCTCATCAAAGCCGCCGAATATACAGTCCGTGTGATTCACGATCTGCCATGACTGCGGTACATAAAGCTCCACACCGCCAAAGTTTACATCCAGCTCTACGGTTGCTGTTCCATGTTGGATGACCGCATCATCGAAACTTACTTCCAGCCCTCCGAACTTACAATACAAACTTGCTCGCGTGAAATCATCAGATGAGATGCTTTTCTTCGTGCCGTTAAACAGACAGCGGACAACGATTTTATCCCCACTGATAAAATCACCGGTACCATCCAGTACCGCATCCCGTTTTCCCTTACGGAATCTTTTTGCCCGACTCCCAAAAATCATATCCAGACCGATGGTTCCTAACAGAGCTGCTACAAGCACTGGCCCAGGCGTGATTGCAATCAGGTTCAGTTCCCAACGAAACAAGATTGCGAGGATCGCTAAGGAAAACAGTATGCCGCCAAACTCAATCCGCAGCAGAGAACGGACGAAGACGACTACACACACGACAGCGACAGCCAGTCTGACCACGTTGACATCTGGCAGAAAACCAAGACGGTGGATGATAATATAAACGCCCGCCAACAGCAGTACGACACCCCAAAAGATGTTATTATTTTTTTTCATTCTTACCTCCATTCATTCTATCGATCAGAAACTTCGATATTTCCCAGATCGACCTCTACGGTCATCCGGCTATGCTCCTTCGCCGGTTCGCTACCATCTGCTTCTGGCACCTGCTGCGGCTGCGTCCGATATGAGCTCCCATTTTCTTTTCCATTTACCACGACATCTCCTAAGTCCACATCGAGATCCAACTGATAACTGGCAAGAGGGATCTGGGAACGCAGAAAGGAAAAGTTTCCAGCGTCCACATCCGCCTCCAAATTTTCAAAGACGCTCTCCCTGAATTCGATATTTCCGGCATTGACGTCAATCTGACTGCTGCCGCCAAACACACAATCGTCCCCTTCCACATTCCCGGCATCCACGTCCAGTTCCAGATTGCTGGCAAGAAGACCGCTCAGCATCACATTCCCTGCATCAACATCCACACTAAACCGCAGTCCGTTTCCAATCTGCTGCAAACATAACGATTCCGGAATGCTTACCGTCACTGACCGTTTATATGAACCTCGCCCCAGTCGAAACAGATGGAAATCGAACCAACTGCGATCTGACGGCTCACTGATCCGCAGGGCTCCATTTGACACATCTACCAGCGGGACATATCGCTCATCTCCCCCTGAGTATGAGAACTCGATAAATTCCACTGCCGCACGCTCGATATGAAGGTCGCACAGATCCAGATCGATCATGATCTCGTTGACGTCTCCCACTTCATACCGTCCTTCCACATTTGCACTGTCCCCAATGCTAGAAACAGGGATGAGATATCCTACCATCACACTTCCTACTGTCAAAAGGGCACACACGACGATAATGATAACTGCCATCGGCATCCACATCCTGCTTCGTCCATTTCCTCTGCCGCTCGCCCATGCCTTTGTTTCTCCGCCGCCGTTTTTTACCGCCTTCGCTAACTCTTTATAACGGTTTCCCACACTCGCTGACAAAACGATCAGGCACACGCCCGCCCCCACGATCATCAGAACGCTCGCGTCCATTATTTCACTCAGGAACAGGTTGCTAAACCGGTTAATGCTGGATGGCACAACGCTCACGATACAAAGTACGATTCCTGTTACTCGCAGCCAAAATCTCCTATGTTCATCGTTCTCTCTTTTCTGCTCCACAAAATTTTCCGCTTTTTCATCCAGTGAAATCCCATACCTCGCTACATTTCCGTATGGTTTGCGCAAATGCGACGCCGTGCAGAACAGAACGACCGCGATCGCTACGAAAAAGAACAATACGCTGCTGCCGCTCGCCTCAGCCACACCCGCCGACACATACTGCTCCGCCGCCGCTCCGTCCATGACGCTGCTCACATAGGGCGACCAGATACACAGAGCCACGCCCAAAGCGACACAAAGCGCATGTTTCCAGGCATATTTCAAATAATCCTTCGTCTCGCTGAATGTCCATTCGTACTGCTGTCTCGGTGGTTCCTGATACCTTTGTCTATTCTGGCCGTTTCCTGCCGCACCTCTCTCAGCAGCATAGGTGCCTTGTTTTGCAGTAATTGCACCGTTCTCTTTCTCTTCTCCTCCTTTTCCCAGATACCCTTCAATCCCCAGTTCCTCCGCCAGTTCTTCTAAATTTCCAAATTCAGAAATAACAGTTCCCACTGCTTCTTTCTCGGATTTTCCCTCAGAAACCAGCTCATCGTATTTATCCTCCATCATTTCCAAAAGTGCTGCCTTCGCCCGCAGTACTTCCGGTGTTTCCGGCAGGCTCATAAACAGGTTATGCAGATACTCTCTGATCGCTTCCATCCAAATTCCCTCCTTCAAACTACAAATCGGTCAATGACATCCTTCGTTACGCCCCACTCCTCGCATTTGTGCCGGTAATACTCCTCACCGGCATCGGTAATCTTATAATATGTTCTTCGCTTCCCCCCCGTCTCATTCCCATAAAACGATTCAATGTAGCCATTCTTCTCCATCCTTGAAAAAGCGGAGTATAGCGTCGTCTCTTTTATGACATACTTTTCCTCTGAAATCTGCCGGATCTCTTTTGAGATCTCGTAGCCATAAGAAGGGGCGTTTCGCAACAGACATAAGATAATGGTGTCATTATATCCGCGTATTACGTCACTGCTTATCATACATTTTCCTCCTTTCCCCCGGAAAAACAAGATTTTCGACGTATTACGTCAGTCGTAGTACTTCTGTCGTAGTAATAATATAACACAACTACTACGACAGGTCAAGTAATTTTTGTAAAACTTGTAATCTTTCAGCATTTAGAGTATAATGGGATTTCAGGATAAAAAGGAGAAATGTGATCACTATGAATCATAATATACTTGTCGTTGATGACGAACAGGAAATCGCTGACCTGATCGAGGTATATCTGAAAAATGACGGCTACAACGTGTTCAAATTTTACAATGGCATGGAAGCTCTGTCATGTATCAATACAGCTCAGATCGATCTCGCCATTTTGGACGTCATGCTTCCTGATCTCGATGGATTTCATCTTTGCCAGAAAATCCGCGAAACATATTACTACCCGATCATCATGCTCACCGCTAAAGTGGAAGACGGAGATAAGATCATGGGACTGACGCTCGGTGCGGATGATTATATTACCAAACCGTTTAACCCACTGGAAGTTACCGCCCGGGTAAAAACACAGCTGCGTCGATATATCCGCTACAACCATGCCGCCGATCCGGCAAAGAGCGAAACGACCGATCCCGAATATGACATCAAGGGCCTTACCATTAACAAAGACACCCACAAATGTACGCTGTTCGGAGAAGAAATCTTTCTGACTCCGATCGAATTTTCTATCTTATGGTATTTATGTGAAAATAGGGGAAAAGTCATTCCATCAGAAGAATTATTTGAACATGTATGGAAAGAGAAGTTTCTCGACAATAACAATACTGTTATGGCGCATATCGGCAGATTGCGGGAAAAGCTAAAAGAACCTGCACGTAAACCTAAATTTATAAAAACAGTATGGGGGGTTGGCTATACCATTGAATAATTATAAAAGCAGGATCACACGGCGTATTTTACTGCAATACCTTTTATCACTAGCAGTATTTGTGTTCGGAACCGTCCTTTTCGTCTTTCTGTCCTACTCTTTCCTGCGCGGTTTTCTGCGGAATCTGAATGATCCGATCTATATGATATTTAATTTCATAAACGAATATATTATATTGCTTTTAGGTATGGTGCTGTTTGCGGGATGGGCTTTGATCACCTACTATTTTATGGGACGCCCGCTTCATTACCTAGATGAGGTGATCGCCGCCGCCGAAAAACTGGTCCGTCCGACCGAGGAACAGATCATCCTTTCTGACGCATTAAAGAGCATCCAGGATGAACTAAACGATGTGCGGGAAACGGCTCTTCTGAACGCCAATCTTACAAAGGAAGCAGAACAGCGGAAAAATGACCTCGTTGTCTATCTGGCGCATGACCTGAAAACGCCGCTCACCTCGGTCATCGGATATTTGACGTTACTGCGGGATGAGCTTCAGATTTCAGAAGAACTGCGGCAGAAATATTTATTGATCTCCTTGGATAAGGCAGAACGGTTGGAAGATCTCATAAATGAGTTTTTCGAAATCACAAGGTTTAACCTTTCCCACATTACCCTCCAGTACAGTAAGGTCAACCTGACCCGGCTGTTCGAGCAGCTGATTTTTGAATTTCAACCTATGTTTAAGGAAAAAAATTTACAGTGCAGACTTCAGGCGCCCGCAGACACGATGCTCCGATGTGACGCTGACCGGATGCAGCGCGTATTTGACAATCTCTTGCGAAATGCCGTTTTTTATAGTTTTGAAAACAGTACGATCGAGATCACGGTCAACCAGGATGACAAACGGACTTTGATCTCATTCTCAAACAGCGGAAATACCATTCCTTCCGAAAAACTATCACGCATTTTTGAGCAATTTTACCGTCTGGATACATCGAGAAGTTCACAAAGCGGCGGCGCCGGACTTGGACTAGCCATCGCAAAAGAAATCGTCGGACTCCACGGCGGAACCATTAGCGCTTCAAGCGAAGAGGAACGCATCCGGTTTGACATTACCATTCCTTGAGCTGATATGACCACAGATTTTTTATCTGCGGCATCAATTGTTCCAAACTCCATGTTCTCCCACTCCGCTCTGTGCTATTTGGATCATGAACCGTCACCATCCCCTCATCATCCATGCCGCACAGTACGATATAATGCCCCGTCGTCGTAAAATCACCAGGCCCCACCACACAGATGATCGGTTTCCCCTGCTCCAATTCTCTTATAATATGCCTCTCGTCGAACGTTACCTCCTGCGCGTCCAGCCCCATCTTACGTGCGCCCTCCGACATGAGCGTCCATGCGGAACCGGCCCCTTCCGCATAATATCCCCAGTCGTCAGCAAGCCTTGCCACAGTGAGCGGATTGTACTCCGTCTCACCGGAGAGGCCGCACAGTACCATCGACAGGCAGGTCGGCCCGCACCCATTAAATTCCATCGTACCGTCTCCGTAAATCTTATACCTCCAGCGTTCATCGAATTGATAATAGGAAGGTATGGTCCCCGGAACGATGTCCTCCAGCGCTTCTATCGTCCTGCCTTCGGTCAGAACGACCTCATCTTTCTGTGCTAAATAAATCTTTCCGACAATGAGCACACCGATCAGCAGGATTGCCAAGGCCGCCGCACTCCTGACAATATTTATCCGTATCTGTCTCCTTTTCCTCGCTTCTCTTTTGATAACCAGTACATTACCCATGAAAAAACCTCCAAACTCCTACGTATTCTGAAAGATATTGCTGTCTTAAAAATATCATATCTTTTGGCAACTTATAGTATTTGAAGATTTTCTAAATAAATTCCTATGAAAATATTAATTTTGGATCGAAACATCATATATTTCCCTTACTTTTCCACGATATACCGGTTCCATCATTCCATCTCTCCTCCCTGCTTTTGTGCGATCAACGTATCCATACAGTGCTGGTGGGGAATACCACCGCTATTGCAGTCAAAGATCTCCTCCCGGCACATATGAAACAGCCAGTCATGGTAATACCCAAACAGCTCTCCCGAATACCACGAATGCCGTTTTTCCACTTGGACACTACCTGAAATGAAAGGTTCAGTTTTTGGGCAAGTTGAGTTTGCGTTAGTCCCAGTTCTTTACGCTTTTTACATATGACTTCTCCCGTTTTCAGTTCATTCATTGGAATCCTCCTTACGCACGTTCCTACTTTGTCTATCACCTCCCTCTTTATTTTAGTATGATCAAATAGGTATCGCAATAACGCAAGAAGAGAATTCCGCACAACGATTCAACGCATAGTTGAACCGCTGCAGCAAAATCCTCCTTCTGCTCACACCAAACAATATTACCATTGATTACAAATCTTCTGATCTAGTCGCCTAGCACAGTACCTTCCTCAACTGCTTAAACAGCTTATCAACATCGATCGGCTTCGCCAAATGCCCATTCATCCCGCAGTTCAAAGCCTCCCTTTTGTCCTCCTCAAACGCATTGGCTGTCATAGCAAAGATTGGTATCGACGCCAGTTCTTTGTTTTCCAGCTTTCGAACGGCTTTCGTAGCCTCATACCCGTTCATCACCGGCATTTTCACATCCATGAGTATCAGCTGATAATAATCCGGTTCTGATTTCTTTAGCATCTCCACTGCAATCTGGCCATTTCCTGCAACTTCTACGTCGAGTCCAGCCTCTTCTAAAATCGCCACCGCAATTTCCTGATTGAGTTCATTATCCTCTGCCAAAAGGATGCGTCCTTTCATAAGGTCTTTCACCTCATATTCGTCCTCGCGGTCCTCCAGCTCATCTACATTGATAACAGAATTCAAGCAGCGGCTCAATTCCGACATAAACAGCGGCTTACTGCAGAATGCCGTAACACCGGCTTCCTTCGCCTCGCTCTCGATTTCCGACCAGTCATAGGCGGTCAGAACGATCACCGATATGTCCTCCCCCATCTCCTTCCGGATCCTGCGGGTTACTTCGATGCCATTCATATCCGGAAGCAGCCAGTCAATGATATAGACACTGTAGCGGTCTCCTCTCGTAGCCGCTTGGCGCGTACGCAGCACCGCCTCTTTTCCGGACAATGTCCACTCCGCACGGAGACCAAGCTGCCCCAGCATAAAAGATACGTTATCACATGTATCAAAATCATCGTCCACAACGAGCGCCCTGCAGTTTTTCAGTTCCGGAATCTCCTGATATGTTTTTGTTTCAGAACTTAGACGGAACGTAAATCCAACCGTAAACTCTGTTCCCACTCCCTGCTCACTCTTTACGCTGATCGTACCATTCATCATATCAACGATATTTTTCGTGATCGCCATTCCGAGACCGGCTCCCTCGATCCCGCTGCTCGTCGTCGTTCTTTCTCTCTCAAATGGCTCAAAAATATGCAGAACAAAGTCCTCGCTCATACCGATACCGGTATCTTTGATCGTAAACTCATAATTTGCATATCCGTTCGGCGCCCCTCCCTTTTCTGTCACACGCAAACTGACAATGCCGCCCGCTGTCGTATATTTAACAGAATTACTGAGCAAATTGAGAAGAACCTGATTTAAGCGCAATTTATCACAATAAATCTCCTCGTTCATAACATCGACCGCATCCAGATACAATTCAAGTTGTTTCGCGCGAATATCGGATTGCAGGATATTTCGCAGTTCATGTAAAATATCTGGCAAGCTGCACAGTTTCTCCTCCAAGTGCATCTTTCCACTCTCAATACGGCTCATATCCAAAACATCATTGATCAGGCTGAGCAAATGATTTCCTGATGTCATGATCTTCTTTAGGTATTCCTCCACCTGCTCCCTTTGTTCAATGTGTGTGATCGCCAGCGCGGTAAAACCAATGATCGCGTTCATCGGTGTACGTATGTCATGTGACATATGGGACAGGAATACACTTTTTGCTTTGCTCGCCTGGTTCGCCTGCATGAGTGCATCTTCCAACAGATTTTTCTGCTCCATCTCGTTTCGGATTTCCGCATCCACACTGTGGAATCCCAAAACGATCCCGTGGTTTTGCTTCCATGACCCCGCGCGCACGACTTTCATCTGGAAATACTTGACTGTGCCTTCTTTCATGATACGGAAATTCACAGAATACATCTTCTTTTTCGCGAGTTTTTTCAGGAAAAGATCCCGTGAAGATGCCTCCCTCATCATCTCTCTGTCATCCTCATGCACAAATGTTTCTATGTACTGCTCTAGGCCCTCATCAAAAGACAATTCTTCGTTAAACGCATCCAAAAACATCTTTTCATCATTTTGAACCCGGAATCCAACTCCGGTATCCAGATCAAAAAAGCAGACAAGGTTATAATCAATACTAAGTGCCTGAACAAGTTCCCTATGCCGTTTTTCCTTTTTCTTTTCCTGCAGTTTCTGAGCCGTGCAATCCAGCAGAAAGCGCTGGTAAACATGCTGGCCGTTCTCCTCTAACAGTTTCACATTTCCCATGATATGTAAAATATCCCCGTTTTTATGCTGCACACGATATTCCACGCCGACATTGTCTCCCACTTCCTTAAGTTCCTGGATCGCATCCAGTAATATCGGTTTATCCTCATCCATAACAGAAGGCGCAATCATCTGAAATCCGTTGGCTTCCAGTTCCTCTTTCGACTCATATCCCAAAATCTTGAGGGCGGCCCGGTTTATACTTATGATCTCCTTCCCATCCTCCGTATGGAGCATCACACCACACTCGATCGAGGTGAAAATCTTTTCTAACGACTGGTTCTTTCGAATGATCTCCTGCTCGTATTCACGTTCTTTTGTCACATCAATTGCCACGCCGACCGTACCCATTACACTTCCATCCACATTATACAATGGGGATTTGTACGTCGTAAGCTGGCGCATGCCCTCTCCTGTTTTGATCGTCTCCTCCGATACATATGTCTTTTCTTTTGACATTACTTCTCGCTCGGACTCGATACAGGCCGGATCATCCTCTTCTACATCCCAAATATAGGCATGACGCTGTCCTTCTACCTGTTTCCGCGTCTTCCCAACCGTCTGGCAGAAGCTGTCGTTGACCTTTTCATGAACACCATCCTTATCTTTATACCAAACCAGGTTTGGCACATTGTTGATCGCCGCCTCCAAAAAATGACTGGTCTCCCAAAAATCCTTCCTCATTTTATACGTCTCCTGCCACCGCAGAAAACGGAATCGTATCTCCTCGTCGGACAGAGGAAGCGTCCATATATCCTTAACCTCCGGCATAACATCTGACAGATCAGCGATCTGCTCTTTCTCCGCAAGCAAAATGACTTCTGTATCTTCCCGCCTGCCCGAAGTAAGTATCTGTATGGCTTCCTTTGCATTCATTCCCTGTAATGCGGCCACGATCACATCCGCCTGAACTGCCAGCTTCTCGTCCGGCCTGTCACTCTTAATAAACTCATGGGTAAAAGGATCGAGCGGGGACATTTCCCTCATGATTTCAAAAACCCTGTTCGGAGCACCCGCAAAATAAAAATGAATTTGACAATGATACATCTTCTTTCCTCCTGTATTTACTTATCGTTACATTCTTTTTTTATAGGTTACAATTTTTTCTTCATGCAAAGAGATTGCGGCATATCCACATATGGCCCGTAGTTCGGGATCACCTTATAACCGAACTTTTTATACAGACCGACAGCCTCCTCAAGCAACTCCCCCCGTCTCCAGCACCGCATAACGAAACCCTTTGATCCTGGCATCTGCTTCCAATCTGCGCAAAAGTTCTTTTCCTACCCCGCGCCCGCGAAAGTCCGGCCGCAGATATACCCGCTTTATTTCCACCGTTTCTTCATCATATAAACGGTAGGCTCCTCCCGCGATTGCTTCCCCCTCCCTATATATTACGATCACATCGTGGATGTTATCCAACTGATTATACGCCGTATATTGGCTTCGGTCAATTTTCGCGCCTACAAGTTCTTCTAGATTTTGATCCAAACATTCACACAATCGTATAAAATCCGGATGGACGCCATCTGTTTTTACAAACGTCAGCTTTGCCAGTTCGGGCAGCCTGGCCCGTTCCTTTTTTGTCAGTTTAGCGATAATCTCCTCATATGCCTCATCAATCATCTCCCAAAGCTGCTCCTTCTCAAACCGGTTGAGTGAAATCGTATTCCAATATGGCTGCTGCACCGGAGGACAATGCCACCCCCTCACAACGACATCCGGAAACAACTTCCGGTAAAACCCTGCAACTTCTGGGTTGGTCTTTAAGGTTATCTTAAACCAATCCTCTTTCACAAAAAGCTGGGCAAAAATCTTTCCTGCCACACGATAACAAATCGGCAATTCTCCAAAAGGACGACTTTCATAAGCACAGGGTTTAGCCATACAGTAATCGTGTATTTCCATCCACTCTGCGCTGTCCATAACCATCTCTCCTTTTTATATTTCTCTCCCTGCTATAGGACCTCAGGCAAGGTACACCATAAAAACCATTATTAATCTGATTATAACACGTTCATCCGCCATTGTCTACCGCGATCTAAGGATGCCCTCACTGTTGCCATATGCAGTTCTTCGTTATATCTCGGATTGATATTCAACGGGAGCGTGTAAGGGGATAAATCCGAATGAAAAGACGATTGCCATTCAAAACAATTCATCCAATAAAATATAATACCGTATCTTCTCCCAATCCGGCTCTATCCCCAATTCCCGAAAGAACTGCATTTCATCATATTCAGAACACGTCACATCGACATACTCCCCATATTTCCCACTAAAATTATGCGACAGACTCCTGTAACAGATCGCGATATCGCACCATCTGTCCGCAATCCCCATTTTTCCCAAATCAATATACCCCGTCACCTTATCGTTCCTGCCGAAAATATTGGGAAGGCAATAATCCCCATGGGACAGCACCAGATCCTCTTTTGGCCTATTTTCATATAACCACCCCAGCAATTCATCAGGATCCCGAAAACCACCCTCCCCAAATGTATCCGGCTGCACATTTTCCATATCAACCAGTCCATGTTTGATATTATACCGTGCCATTTCCAGTTTTCGCACCAGACTTTGATCCGAGGGACAATCCGAAATATCAACACTCCACAACCGCTTCAGTCCATCTGCCAGAAGCTTACATAAAGCAGGCGGATGACTCATATACTCACGAGCACATGCCATCTGCCCCTCACATCTACCCATTAACAGATACAATCGGCCCTCATAACTCTCGCACGCATATACATGGGGAACCGGCAGCTTCCCTCGGAGAAGCTGCATCATCCGCACCTCATTCCCCGCTTCCTCATCATTTTCCTGCACCTTCAAAACCTTATCTCTAAAGATGAAAATGGAAGCCCCTGACATTCCAATCTCATCCCGTTCATACGGCTCATCTGCCATCATACTACGTATTTTTTCTGGTAGAATCATTTCTTACTCCTTATCGTTTCATGACAACAACATATTCAGTATAGCAAGATATCACCAACCGGTCAAACTTTCAAAATAACCGAACGTAATATTTGACACAAATGTTTTTTCATTTTATAATATATATTACATTCGTAAGAAACAGGAGGTATTATCGTGAACGCCCTACCGCAGATTTCCGAGGCCGAATTTGAAGTTATGAAGATCATATGGAAATATGCCCCCATTAACACAAATGAAATTACCGAGAAGTTAACAAAAACCACAGCATGGAGTCCCAAGACCATACATACCTTAATAAAGCGTCTTGTAAACAAAGGCGCCATTTCCCATGAAAAAGATGGCCGGGTATTCGTGTATACACCACGGATCAAAGAAAATGAATACGTGGGAAGTGAAAGCAGACATTTTCTAAAACGGTTTTACAATGGAGACATCTCCCGTATGCTTTCTTCCTTTATAGAAGATAATAAATTATCAAAAGCCGAAATCGAGAATTTGCGTTCGATCCTTTCAACAAGCAGGAAAGACAGGGGGAATACGCATGACTGAATTTATCGTTCGTTATCTTATTTGTAATATCGCGATATGTATCATCATCGGCATTCTTCTTTTATGTAAACGCGCTTGTAAACATGTGCTGACAGGACGGATGCAGTATCATTTGTGGTTGATTTTACTTGGCCTGTTACTGATCCCTTTTTTACCGGTTCCGCTATCCGATTCCGGCTCTTTTTCGTGGGTGCGTTTTTTTGCAGACCAAGCCTTTTTATCCGGATTCAGTCAAGGCGGACTCTTTCAAGCCGGATCTGACGCTGGTCTCTCCACTTCTCCGAACACTTCACCCCTGACGACGAAGGAATCGGCGGACTGGATCAATGATTTTGCCCTGTCTGTCCACAGGAACATGCCCTCCGCTATCTTTCAATCCGTTTGCGTAATCTGGCTGCTCGGAATGTTCGCTATGATTCTCTTGATCGTAAAATCCTGGCAACGCCTTAACATCATACGAAAGTCGGCGCTTCCTCTGCAACATGCAAAAACCCGCGCGCTTTACGCTGAATGTCTGGCGGAGATGAACATCCTGAA
This sequence comes from uncultured Eubacterium sp., assembly GCA_910589665.1. Classification (GTDB taxonomy): domain Bacteria; phylum Bacillota; class Clostridia; order Lachnospirales; family Lachnospiraceae; genus Eubacterium_F. Next base: position 154,913 of record CAJUTR010000005.1, read on the forward strand.
AAATATCCCTATTTACAGTACCGCTTTTTTGAAATCGCCCATGATCGTCGGTTGGTGGAAACCGCAGATATACCTGCCCATTCATCTGATCTCCAACTATGACACAGCACGTTTGCGCTATATGTTATTCCATGAATTACAGCACTACAAACATCAGGACGCGCTGATCAACCACTTCATCAACCTGGCCGCCGTATTCTACTGGTTTAATCCTTTTGTCTGGTATGCGTTAAAGAAAATGCGGGATGACCGGGAGATCGCATGCGACAGTTCGGTACTCGCTATATTAAAAGAAAATGAATATGAAGAGTATGGGAATACCCTGATCCATTTTGCAGAGAAATTATCGGTTACGCCATTTCCTTTTACCGCCGGAATAAGCGGATCGATAAAACAGATCAAACAGCGCATCTTAAATATCTCCACCTATCAAACGCCGTCCACCCGTAAAAAACTGACCGGTGCTGCTGCCTTTCTTTTCATCTTTGCCCTTCTTTCCTTTCTCGCCCCAGGACTGTCTACGTATGCGGCAAATGACGACTACTATAACTGGAACGCTTCCTCCAAAAACGTTTCCATCCTGGATTTATCTGCCTATTTTGATGAATATGAAGGAAGCTTTGTTTTATATACGGCAAAAAACGATACATGGAATGTATATGATCTGGATCAGGCAGCATTTCGAACATCTCCAGATTCCACATACAAAATATATGACGCATTATTCGGCTTGGAAGAACATATTATTACGCCAGCCTCCTCACAGATCAAATGGAACCGCGAACACTATCCCTTTGAAGAATGGAACGCCGATCAAACCCTAACTTCCGCGATGCACGCTTCTGTCAACTGGTATTTCCAAGCCATCGACAGACAACTTGGTGAAACAGCGGTCGACCGCTATATTAAGAAGATTAAGTATGGAAATGAAAATACGACTGGCGGACTCTCTACTTACTGGATGGAATCTTCCCTCACGATTTCACCGATCGAACAGGTAGAACTTTTAACAAAATTATTCCAGCACCCTTTTGACTTTGCAGCAGAACATATCCGCGCCGTGAAGGACTCCATCCTTCTCTCTTCTTCCGTGCACGGGAATGTGTACGGAAAAACAGGAACCGGGCGTATCAATGGAAAAGACATAAACGGCTGGTTTGTCGGAGCGATCGAAACTTCTGATAATACCTGCTTTTTTGCCACAAATATCCGCGCCTCCCATAACGCTGCCGGGAGCAGGGCAAGGGAGATCACGATGTCGATCTTATCCGATATGGGAATTTGGGATCACCCTCTCTTATGATCCAAACGATATTGATACTTTGGCAGATCACGAAGCTCATCTTCCCGTATTTTATTACCCAGATACTGAAACCCTCCGTCTTTTCCTATCTGCACTGTCAATTCGTGGGTTATGAGCGCATCATCGCATAACACCATTTCGCATACTGCCGATACGGTCAGGGTATATGTTCCATTTCTATTCTTTTTGGCTTTAACTACTTCAGGAACCGAAGTCCCAAGAAAGCTAAGGGTATAATTATAGTATCCCAGCCTAACCCAATCATACGTTTTCTCTTTCTCATTAAAACTTGCGTACTCCTGTATTTTTTCTGCTTTTATAGGCAGATATTCCATGATCAGTTTTTCAAACTGGTCTTTCGGTATCCCCTCCGCGTATTTTTCTGCGTCGAATTTCTTTTTATACTTCATCTCATACAAATATTCGTACAATCCATTATAATCCAGATCTTTCATATGGTTCATGTCCCAATTCGTACATAACAGATTATGCCCCTGATACCCCAGGGCGGATACAAATTTTTTCGTCATGCTGTAATTTTCACGGCTCATCGGTTTCACTCTGATCAGGCAGCTCCCATCGACCATTTCTGACACTTCCGGATATTCAGGCACACATAGTTCATAGCAAAACCATCCGTTCTCTGTATATTTCCACTCTTTCATCCTGTTATGTGAAAAAAATCCGATTTCCGCCTGGTCGTTCTCGTTCCATACAGCGCTCGCATCAAACTGGTACATGTCCGTTCCATCAAAAATATATTTACTTCTTCCTATCCCGCCGTCAGAGCGGATCATATAGACGACAACCGACGCCCGTTTACCATCTTTACAATCTTTTAGAAATCTGTCCACCTGCTTATAATTTTGCATTTTTGAATATAAAACCTTTGTATATACCGGATGGCCTGTCTCCTTAATCTTATCCCTCATCGCAAAAAGCGTTTGATCTGAAAGAATAACATTGGTCGCCTCTCCTTTGTCAGCGCGTGAATATATTTCAGAAATAAGATCCATGACTTTGCTGCATTCCTCCGTTGCTTCTGTCTTCTCGCTATCACTGATCGGAAGTTCATACCCCTTTTCCCTTTTATCCTCCCGAACCGCCCCAGGCTGTCCGCTTTCCTCCGATGTCTCCAGCACTTCTTCCCGCGGCGTGCTGCAGGCGTCTTCCCCTGTCGTATTTCTACCTTCTTTTTGTGTCGCGTGCCGCCTCAGCATGCCAGTCATGATCATTCCGATTAGTATTACGAAAAATAAGATACCATATATTTTCCTTCTTTGCCGTCTCATATGTCCAAACGCTACCCTCCGTATATTATTTTGTTCCTTTTAACCAGCTCTCTAACACCTTACCATCCTGTGCCACCACGTAACCACTCCCCCCTCTTCCTTTTACATCCTCTACCATACTGACTAACAAGATTGGCTTTTTTTCTGTTTTTTCCGGGGTGAAAACGGCAAACCAGCCAAGCTCTGTACCAGATGTATCACTTTTATCTGCTTTTATCTCCGCTGTCCCAGTTTTTCCTGCCAATACGATATCTGTTCTATGGACCGCATACCCTGTCCCATTTGGATCGTTTACCACTTTTTTCATCCCCCGGAGCACAGTATCCGCCGTAGTTTCCGAAAAAACCTGTGGCAGCCACAACTCCTTTTTGGCTTCTTCCGCATATACGATATGCGGTTTGATGACACTGCCGCGATTACAGAACGCGGAATAAATACTTGCCAGATGGACAGGATTGACCAGGATCTGACCCTGCCCATACCCGCTGTCTGCCAGCTGGATTTCTGTTTCTATTGCCTCTGTATTCGAATATTGTGATTTTGTCATTGAAATCTCAAATGGGATATCTTCGTGAAACCCTAATTCCGATAATGACTTTTCCATCCGTTCTGCTCCGATTTTCAAAGCGGCCTTCGCAAAATATATGTTATCCGAATAAATAAGGGCATTTTCCAAAATAACTGGTTTGTATGTATGCAGGGTCGTGATTTGGTACGCTCCCCATGATTTGTCTTTTTGCCAGCTCCGCCCCTCATTTCCATAATCTTCATTCGGATCTACTGTTCCAGACTCCAATCCAATCGCCGCCGTAATCGGTTTAAACACAGAACCTGGACACCATATTTGGCGAAATCGGTTATACAATGGCTTTTTCTTATCTTCATTCAGTTTTGTCCATTTCTTATTTGATAGTCCCAAGATAAAGTCATTGTTATCATAAGACGGAGTACTTACGAGCGCTAATACTTCTCCTGTGTATGGATCCATAGCCGCCGAGCAGCTTTTATCTTTCCGGAACTGCTCATATAAGGCTGTCTGAAGTTCAGAATCTAATGTTACCTTTATGTCATCTCCGTGTATGACTTTTTTATGCGCGATAACTTCTTTTTCTCTTCCGTCGGAATCCGTGATGCGGATCTCACACCCATCTTGCCCCTTTAACTCACGTTCAAATAAATGTTCCAGACCACTTTTACCCATGACACTATTTGCCGTATAGCCTTCGCCTCTGTGCTGTTTCAGGTCTTCTGCTGTAACGTTCTGCACATAACCGACTACATGCGCAGCCGCTTCACCTAATGGGTATTTCCTGATTTCCGTATCCGAGATCATAACTCCGTCAATGTCCAATAATTTTTGCTGCCGGTCATACTCTGTTTTTGCTCCCTGATCGCGGGTTACGGAACGCAATTCTATTTCCTGTACGTTTCGTAATATCTTTATTGGTACGAGCGAATCTTCTTTTACCCACTTTGCTCCTAATTTGTTTTCTATTTCATCCGGTTTGATCTCTAATAGTTTCGCGATTTTTTTTATAGCACGATCCTTATTTTTTAATTTACCGGGGACGATCCCTACAGAAGATGCTTTTCCAGCCCCCGCAAGTACACGGTCATTTCGATCCACTATATTTCCTCTCTCCGCCGGTATCGTCTGAATACGGACTTTATCTGACGAAGCTAGGTGGGGAAAGATCAGCGAGTCTTTCCAAAGCAGTTTATACCCATCCTCATCTTTGACAAATTGTGCCTCATTTTCAAAGCTGACACTTCCCGCCAGTGTGTCAAATGAACAGTTATATTTTACGATGTTTTGTCCACTATCATAGGAAACAATCGTCACTTTCATATTTTGAGTTTCCATTCCCTCGTAAATCGCGGAATTACGTTTTTTAAATTCTTCTTTCCTTATGCCGATCGTCACGTTCTTTGCAAGCATGGCATACATTGCTTCGTAATCCCTATCCTGAACATGCTCCATATAGGTGAGAAGCAGTTCTTTTGGTTTGATCCATGTGTTCTCCCGCACGGACATAAAGATCAAAAGTGCGGCCGCCACACATACGGATACCGACATGACAACTAGTGCTTCTACTAGATGAGCCGTTTTCTTCTTTTGGTACTTTCTGTTTCTTTTTCTCATCAAATAATCCTCCCGTGTGAAACTTATTTACATCACATATTTTCTATATTCCTTAATCTTACAAACGTAAGATTTTGTCGCAAAAAAATTTGTTTTCTTTAATATTACAACCGTAATAGATAAAAGTCAAGAAAAAAATTTTCTGTAATACTCATGCAAAGTGACAATATGTTTCGGATAGCCATCTCCTATTTCAAAAAGATCTGCTGTTTCCCGGTCGGAATCCTTCGGCAGATTATGGCATACCAGAACATGCCCCCATTCACCACGGCCTTTCCCTACGTCTCTACCGTCGGCAGGAAAAGGCCTTTTTCCATCTGCTCCAAATTCGAAACGTTTTGTTATTCAAATGCCTCATCCTTACGCCAACTGGCATCTGACTTCCACTGACATTCCGTGACCAGCATTTCCGAAAGCGTCGCTTTAGAGGATCCTTGTTTTCTCACACGATTCCCAGCACAAAAAAACATACGTGAACCGTCATCATTCGTGCATGAACAGTAAAAGAATCTTCAGGACTAATTCTTACTGCTCAAATTCTTACGATCTCTTTGCTGAAAATGCAACAACACCGAATCCACAGAAGGTTTCGGATGGAAATCCTCTTTCAAAAAATAATAGCCAATATCTAATTTCCACCTGCGTTTTAATGCTAAAGAATATTTTGTTTCATTCGGTCTCCCTAAAAATCTTTTTGCTGCCCCCTTTTCCATCACAAGCCACATTTCGGATGGTGGGTGGGCATCTTCCGTTAATTTTTTTACAATCTCCGTTGTGATATAGTAAGGTATATTGGCAAATACCTTATACCTCCTTTTTGGCAGAGGATAGTTTAAAAAATCCCCAAGGATCATTTTTACGTTTCTCTCCATCTTCAAGCGCTCTGTCGCGCGCTCAAACAGTTTTCGGTCAATCTCCACCGAATAAACATACTTTGCCTTATTGCAAAGAACTTCTGTTACATGTCCTTTTCCGGTACCGATTTCCAAAACAATATCCTTTTTTGTAATCGTACTTTTCCTTACGATCCTTTCCAACAGCCTCCTGCTCGTCAAAAAGTTCTGTGATCCATATATTTTCTGTAAATGGGCAGAGTTTCCCCTGCTCCTTTGCTGTTTCTTTGACATATCTTTCCTCCTGTTTTTTACTGCAAATAGGCAACAAAAAAGTGTCTTCGACACATCAACTCCCCTAGCCCCTCATTCATGAGGGGA
>CAJUTR010000006.1 GCA_910589665.1 uncultured Eubacterium sp.
TGCCTCGCAAACCTGCATAAATACTGAATGTGTAGAGTTTTGCTCATGGCTAATACACGAACATAAAGAGGAGGGGGGGATTCTTATGAGTCTTGCGATCCAAGGAGTGGGAGCCTATGATACCTGTTATCCTGTTTACAACGCCAACCCGGTATCTCCGGTCACAGGAGCAGACCGGATCATGCGCGGCGACGGAGAGCCCATCCGCACGGATAGATCAAACGGGACGGAAGCTGTCACGTCCGGCAAAAAAGTCGAAAAAGGCGAATGCCAGACATGCAAAAACCGAAAATACGTAGATGGTTCCAACGAAAATGATGTTTCCTTTAAAACACCGGGTCACATTGATCCCGGAAATGCGGCATCTACCGTAATGGCGCACGAAAAGGAACATGTGGCAAATGCGGTTGCCGAGGGAAGCAAGCCAAACAAACAGCTCGTTTCCGCTACGGTCACGCTCCACACTTCGGTTTGTCCGGAATGCGGCCGCGTATATGTTTCGGGTGGTACGACCCATACGACGATGCGGACAACGAAGGAAGCTGCGAATCCTTATGCGAAACTGCAGCAGGATATAAACCGCAATTTCCTGGCAGGCATGAATTTTGATATGAGCGCATAATGCCTAACTCCGCTCGCACGATGCCAGACCTGTTGCGTCACGCCAGCTCTTTCGCATGAAACCGATCACAATATTTAGAAAAGAGGGAAATCAAACTATGTCAATAGAAATTCCATACAAAATTTATCTGGAAGAACAGGAAATGCCGGACCAGTGGTATAATGTACGCGCTGATATGAAAAACAAACCAGCTCCGCTCTTAAACCCGGAGACAATGGAACCGATCACTCTAGACCAATTAAAACCCGTATTCTGTGAAGAACTCGCCCGGCAGGAACTGGACGATACCTCACCATATATTGATATTCCAGAAGAAATCCGGAACTTTTATAAAATGTACCGTCCATCTCCGCTGACGAGAGCTTACTGTCTGGAAAAAGCGCTGGACACCCCGGCACATATCTATTACAAATTTGAAGGTAATAATACTTCGGGCAGCCATAAACTCAACTCTGCCATCGCCCAGGCTTACTATGCAAAGCAAGAGGGCCTGAAAGGCGTAACGACCGAGACCGGCGCCGGGCAGTGGGGAACAGCTCTCTCGATGGCATGTTCCTACTTTGACCTGGACTGTCAGGTATATATGGTAAAAGTTTCTTACGAGCAAAAACCGTTCCGGCGCGAAGTGATGCGGACATATGGTGCAAAAGTCACGCCGTCGCCTTCCATGAATACAAACGTCGGCCGGAAGATCAATGAGGAATTTCCAGGGACGACAGGGAGTCTTGGCTGTGCCATTTCGGAGGCGGTAGAAGCAGCTACCACACAGGACGGTTACCGCTATGTACTCGGCTCCGTCCTCTCTCAGGTACTCCTTCACCAGTCCATTATCGGATTAGAAACGAAAACGGCACTGGACAAATACGGGATCAAAGCCGACATGATCATCGGCTGCGCCGGAGGCGGTTCCAATCTCGGCGGACTGATCTCCCCATTTGCCGGAGAAATACTCCGCGGCGAAGCAGATTATCAGATCATCGCCGTCGAGCCTTCTTCCTGCCCGTCCCTCACGCGCGGCAGCTACCGTTATGATTTCTGCGACACAGGAAAAGTCTGCCCGCTCGCGAAAATGTACACGCTCGGAAGCGGTTTCATACCGTCTGCCAGCCATGCCGGCGGACTTCGTTATCACGGCATGAGTTCTGTCGTATCCCAATTGTACGAGGACGGATACATGGAAGCGAGGAGCGTCGGACAAACAGAAGTATTCCAGGCGGCACAGCAGTTTGCAAAGGTCGAGGGAATCCTTCCAGCGCCGGAGAGCAGCCACGCGATCTGGGTAGCGATCGACGAAGCGCTGAAATGCAAAGAAACTGGCGAAAAGAAAAACATCGTATTCGGCCTTACCGGAACCGGCTACTTTGATATGGTCGCTTATCAAAAATTTAACGACGGTGACATGACCGATTACATTCCGACGGATGCAGAGATCAAAGCCAGCCTTGACAAACTACCTGCTATATAATGATATACTTGCGTTACAGAATGGAGATTTATCATGTCGATCAAGAAAATGAAGCAGAACAAAAAACATCCCATATGTAAACGTATCTTACTGACGGGGGGTGCTCTCGCACTCCTCGGCTGTTTGTGCGTCCTGAGTTTAAACCTTTGGGTGACGATAAGTACTTCCAGTCAGATCCTAGAATTTTCAGAAGACAATCCTCTGGATGACGAAGAAAAGGATCACGACTGTATCGTGATCCTCGGCGCCGGCCTGCGCGGAAATGAGCCATCACCGATGCTGAGAGACCGGCTAAACAAAGGCATCTCGTGTTATCAAAACGGAGTTGCCCCTAAAATCCTTATGAGTGGCGATCACGGGAGGGACGGATATAACGAAGTACAGGTTATGAAGCAGTACGCGGTCAGCGCCGGCGTCCCCTCACAGGATATTTTCATGGACCACGCCGGTTTTTCTACCTATGACAGCATGGTGCGCGCCCATGATATTTTCGGCCTGAAAAATCCGGTCATCGTCACACAGGAATATCACATTTACCGCGCCTTATTCATTGGCAACAACGTAGGGCTTGACTGCACTGGAATCCCAACCGATTATTATAAGTATGGCGGACAACCTTACCGCATAGTTCGAGAGTATATCGCAAGATGTAAGGATGTCGGTACGGTACTGATCGGCGCGGAACCGATTTGCCGCGGCGAACCGATTTCCATCACCGGAAACGGGGACATCACAAACGAAGAACGATAAAGACTAAGACCTTTTTGGCATCTGAAAGTCCACAAGCGCCTTATTCAGGTAATCGTTAAAGGGTTTCATGATCCGGAAAACCTCTGCCGCTTTGGCAAGAAAAGCTTTTGCATCGTTCCATTCATCATCCCTGATCGGATACTCCAGATACCAGCTTTTAAATTTTAGATATTCCGCTTGTGGATGCTCTTTCTCATATCCCGCCGGAACATTCTTTAATGCCGATCCCTGTACGGTGAAATACGTTTCAAACCTTGGCTCATGGATGATCTCCTCCCATTCATCGCCATTGGCTGCAATGTAATCCCGTACCATCTTTGTTGCATCCTTAAACATATCCGCAAACAAGCCGCCGCCTAAAAAAGACTGATCACCGGGCTTTATCATAAGATAATATCCGACAGGGACAGGCAGTTTACCCTTAGAGGAGATGTGGGCACGGAACGCAGGGTTATAAGGTGATTTGTCATGGCTGAAGCGGGTATCCCTTACCATTTTAAAGGTAAGGTCTTTCGGATCATGATGTAAAATACTGCTGTCAAACGTTCCGATTTCCAACATCAAAGCCTGTAATAGTCCTTCAAACTCAGCCTTTGCATTTTTGTAATCTTCCTTGTTCGCATGATACCATTCACGGTTGTTATTCATGCTCAATGACGATAAGTAATCTATAATGATCTGTGTATTCATAGTCTGGCATCTCCTTTACGAATTCTGGATAATGGAAAACTGCTTGGAATCTAACAATTTCTGAACGAGATGTTTCGTGCGTTCAGAAGATTGATAGGACTTGCAGAACGAGAAATCCTGTGATAACACGTCCAACTCTTCCATCGCACTTTTTACATCGAGCATGGTCTCTAGCGAAATTTCTGTGGCTCCGATATAATCGAGCTGCGACGGGTCTATCCTGTGATTTTGTATTGCATAATTCACCCTGTCTTTACATTTACATCTGCCGCTGCCATATTCCCCGCAATACTGTCCAAGAAAATCCGCCATTTTTTTACGTATACGGGAAAGCCGCTTGCGATATGCTTCTGGGGTCATTTGCAGAAGATCCCCTGCCAAGCGGCTATCAATCTTGAACATGGTTCCCAATATGAAAATACATCTGCTTTCCGTATCCAGACATTGCAGCATCACATTGGTACAGGACATTTTCAGTTCCTCCGCCAGAATATCTTTTTCCACATTCTGCGTTAAATCTGGCACATCCTGTATTTTTCCGTTTTCTATGTCGTCTCCATAATACTCAAGATCCAACGGATAGTGGGCGAACATATGCTTTTTGTAATTTCGCAGATGATTCACAGCAATACTGAATACCCATGTTGTAAATGAACTGTCGCCTCTAAAAGATGTGAGATGCGTAATCATTTTCAGCAGGATGTCTTGTGTGGCATCCTCTGCATCTGCAAATGTGCCAAGCATTCGCAGGGATAAATTGAACACAATGTCCTGCACATCTATGACAAGGGTTTCAAGGGCTTTTCTATCCCCTGCTGAGGCTTTGTTTACCAAAGCCATTAATTCTTCATTCGTTTTTTTATTCATAGATAATTACCTCCTACTTAATTAGACAACGCTCTCTTGTCTGTGTGACAGGCAATCCGAAATTTTTTTACAAATTATATGTTCTGTTTTCCCTTTCTCACATCTCTCCTTTTTACATATATCCCTGCCGCTGCGATCATAAGAACATAGAGTGGTACAACGAATCTCAGCATAATCTGGTACACCGTGATAAAAAAGCTCATGTCGACGCCACGTCTGCTCCAAATGATCGAATGATAAAAGGAATTCGCACACAAAAACAGCACAACGCCAGCCGCAAAAACCAAGATCACCTCTACTCCTGCCAAAATGAGAGTATATTTTTTGTATCCAAACTTTATAACATTTTGTTTTGTCCTAGCTATGAATAGGATCGGAGTGATACATCCAGACAATATGATTCCGTAAATAATCGCTGTAATAATCCCCGCTATCATCATTTTTTCCATATAGTTCCTCCTCTCTCCTCCGCCAAATGAAACGGAGTCCCACTCAGCATGATCCTTTCATGCTAAGTAAGACTCCGCGTCTCTCATACGTTATCCTTCCCGATGGAAAATACGGCGAAGGAAATTATATAGTCCTGGTTTATATACACTGCCATCGTGACCGCCAGGCAGCTCAAAGTAAATATGAGGTACTCCGTTAGCTGTCAGCGCGTCGTGATAATCCTTCGGGAACTGCTTCACCGTACCATCGGTCGTTCCCTTAACGATCATGACAAGCGTATCATTCATATACGGTTCCTGAAGCGTAAATGTTTCAGGGGTAAAGAGTCCCGTCTCATTCACACCATTATCGTTGTGGGTGAAAATACCGGGTGCCGGACAAAAGGCACCGACATAGCGGAACGTATCCTGCAGCGTAAAGCCGATGTGCAGCGTCACACGTCCTCCCATGGAAAATCCGCAGATGGCTGTATTTTCCCTTCCTGTCAGCGTCGAATAGTGCTCGTTGATATAAGGCATGAGACATTCCTTTAAATCATTGAGGAAATTATTGTAAGCGGCATAGTGCTCCGTGTTAAATCCATTATCGCCTACCGATCCTCCCGTCTCATTCGCGCACGCATTCGGAAATACCGCGATCATTTCTTCCGCGTCGCCATTCGCCATCGCGTTCCAGAATACGTTCTGCACCTTTTCCCCATACATTGTAGTCTCATTTCCAAAAATACCGTGCTGCATGTACACGACCGGATACTTCTTATCTGAGCTGTAATCTTTCGGCAAAACGACTTTTGCCTTCCTTTTGACAGTCTCGCCTTCCTTGATCACCGTCGAATCATATGTAATATCTTCTACCGTTCCCTCGTTTTCTTTTATAATTTTAGAAAAATCGTTCGGAACATCAGAACTTGCATCCTCTACATACGGCCCGATCGGTTTCATTGTCGATACCGGCGTCGGCGGTACGGTCGGCTCACTGGTCGGTTGTATCGTCGGCTGGATGGTCGGCTGGATCGTCGGAGAAGCAGATGCCGGCGCTGCAGAAGGCACAACGGAAGGAGCCGAAACAACCGGCGCTGCTGGAGTCTGTACTGGGACCTTATTCTTCTCTTTCGCCTTGATCTGAACAGAAACCTTCCCCAGTTTCCGGGTCTTTTTCTTCAACTTCTCCGTCACGGTAATGCTCACCTTCCCTGCCTTTTTCGCTGTAATGACACCGCTTTTTGAAACCGATGCCTTTTTCGTAGAAGATGATGTGAAACGGTAAACAGCCTTTTTATTTCGGCTTGTTATCGTAATCTTCTTCTTTTTTCCTACTTCCAAAGACAGTTTCTTTGTTTTCAGCTTTGCCTTTTTCGCTGCCTGCGAATAACTGCCTGAAAATCCAGAACAGATGACCCCTGTCGCAAGTACGATGCACAGGGATTTTGTTGCTATTTTTCTAAACATAGCGATTCCTCCTTATTGCCAACTAGCTTTCTCTAAACGAATAACAAAAGATCCTAATGATATTTATGACCTTACTATACATTATAGATGAAACCACTTTATTGTCAAGGTCGAGTGTGCTATTTTTATACTCCATTCCACGCTCTCACTTATTCGGAAGCGACGTCCCGTCGTGAAAACTTCCCCTTGGGTCATTATTGGCAAGCGGATATTTTTTCTGTTCGGGAATCTCCTCTTTCCATCCGAGAAAATACGCCGTCACACGGCTGATCTTATTCGTGATCTTATATTTAAGCTGCCTTCCGTCCTTTGTATAGGAGGTAAACATGATCTCATTCGGAAATTTCTTCCTAATATAGCGCACAAAAGAGGATGTGATCCCGTCCGGAAGAGACCTTTCATAAAGATCCGGCGCGCCAAAAAGATGCAGGATCTCATGCGCAAACGTAGCAGCTCCCGTTTCCTGCCCACCGCCACTAGAAAACATATAAGAACACTCATAAAAATTTTTTTCCTTATCTTCTGCACAGTGTGGTAACGTATAACTGACTCCGGATTTGTTTATGTGAAGAAGAAATCCGACACTGTCAGTCTTGTATTTCTTACGGATTTCCTCCACATAAATGCCTTTATCGATGAATTTCTGAATCTGTTTATTCAATTTCATATATGTTTTGCCTGTTACTTTCATATCCGTCTCAAACGTATAACAAAGTTTCTTATTCTTCTCTGTATCTACGATCAATTTTGTATTTTTTCCATATTTTTTTGCCTGACTGCTAAGATATTTAGCCGCAGCCTTTACTCTTCTGCCTGTCTCTTTTTTCTCCTTTTTTGTCCATTTTGTTTCCTTATCCCTGACAAAAATGCTGACCAGAACCGATTTCCCTTCCAGCACGCCGGCGCTTCCGAGCGGACTCTCTTTCCAAATTTCTTCCGGCATTTCCCCCGTTTTCCACGACTCCTCCGGCATCGTTTCCTTCTCCCACTGCTCTTCGGGCGTCATCCCCTCCGGCAGCGGCGAAGGCTCCGTTACTGTAGCAGCCTGTACAAATGGAAACTCCCCCCTCGCGTTCCCTTCCATAGTTGATACAACCAGTATGACTGCCAGCATCAGGCTTATCCTCTTGATCCGCATCTTTTTTATTACTCTCTTTTCATTCTGTAACCACATTTCTCTTTACCCCTTTCATCCAACTCGCAATATTCTCATACACTTCGTCCGCACATCGTCTCCTGGCCTCGCAGGTCGCCCACGCCATGTGAGGCGTCACGATCAGCTTTTTACTGTCCTGCATCTGAAGAAGCGGATCGTCCGGTTCTGGCGGTTCCTGTTCTAAGACGTCAATACCTGCTCCCGCTATCTTTCCTGAGTCGAGAGCATCTGCCAGCGCCGCCTGGTCTACGATGGGACCCCTGCCTAGATTCAGTAGGATCGCATCTTTTTTCATCCGGTCAAATGCCGAGGCATCAAACAATTTCTCTGTCGCTGCATGAAGCGGCGCATGAATGGAAATTATATTCGATGTTTTCAGAAGCGTGTTAAAATCAAGGCGGGGATACGAAGTATTCCCATTCCTTCCGGATGTCGAATAATAAACGACATGGCATCCAAACGCCGTGGCGATCTGAGCCACCTTGCGCCCGATCTCTCCAAGTCCAACAATTCCCCAGATCTTACCCGCTAGTTCATGGAACGGCTGTGAAAAATGGCAGAACATATCGCTTCTAGCATACTCTCCACTTTTTACAAATGAATCATAATACGCCAGCTTTTCATACACATAAAACAATAGAGCGAACGTATGCTGCGCGACCGACATCGTCGAATATCCCTTTACATTCGTAACTGTGATGCCCCTGCCGTTTACATATGGAAAATCGACGACATTCGTTCCTGTCGCCGTAAGGCATATCAATTCCACACGTTCTGCCGACTTTAAAAGAGCTTCATTCATCAAAACCTTATTGGCGATGACAATGTCCGCATCCCGTATCCTGTCTGCGTCTTCAAACGGCTCCGACGCTCCGTACACAGTCACTTCCCCCAAACGGTCAAACATAGACAGGTCAATGTCCCTGCCAAGATTATCTGCTTCCATAAATACGATCTTCATACCAACATTTCCCTTTCCTGGATCAAACCTTTGTCCTGCTCTTATTATTTTACTATGTTTTCATGTGCGAAACAACACCCTTTTTTTGCTATTTTTTACGCCTTTATTCAAAAAAAACACTGGACAACAAAAGGGAATATGTATATAATATAAAGTTAGGAAAGAAATAAGCACTTTTTACACCGAGGAGGTACATCATGAATCATTACAGTCAGAAAAGCAAAGAAGAATTATTGACTTTAAAAGAAGAATTGGAAGCCAAATATGAAGAAAAAAAAGCGTTAAACTTACAGCTTGACATGTCAAGAGGAAAACCGGGCACAAGTCAGCTTAACATATCGATGGGCATTATGGATACTCTTTCATCTGACTCCTCGCTTTTAGCTAGTGATGGCACAGACTGCCGCAACTACGGAGGACTGGACGGAATCCCAGAGGCCAGGCAGCTGATGGCGGAGATGATGGGAACGCTTCCCGAACATGTCATTGTTTTTGGAAACGCGAGCCTTACCATTATGTACGACGCGATTTCCCGCTCTTATACGCACGGCGTCCTCGGCAGCACTCCCTGGTGTAAACTAGATCAAATTAAATTTTTATGCCCTGTTCCGGGTTATGACAGACATTTTGCCATCACAGAGCGTTTTGGCATCGAAATGATCAATATCCCGATGAACGAGGATGGCCCGGACATGGATCTTGTCGAGCAACTGGTAAGTTCCGATGCAGCGATCAAGGGCATTTGGTGTGTTCCCAAATATTCGAATCCGCAGGGTGTCTGCTACAGCGATGAAACCGTACGGCGTTTCGCGAACCTCAAACCGGCGGCAAACGATTTCCGGATCTACTGGGACAATGCCTATGCGATCCATCATCTTTACGAAGAGGACCAGCCGGAAATTTTAGATATTATCAGCGAATGTGAAAAAGCAGGGAATCCTGATCTGGTATATGAATTTGCGTCCACATCAAAGGTAAGCTTTTCCGGGGCCGGCATCGCCGCCCTTGCTACATCTCCCGCAAACCTTGAAGATGTGAAAAAACAGCTTACGATCCAGACGATCGGCTACGATAAATTGAACCAGCTGCGCCACGCCCGTTTCTTCAAAAACATCGACGGATTGAAAGCGCATATGAAAAAACATGCCAATGAGATGCGGCCTAAATTTGAAATTGTTTTGGATATATTAGAGAAAGAGCTGTCGGGCACAGGAACCGGAACATGGACGAAACCGCTTGGCGGATATTTCATTTCGTTCGATTCGATGGAGGGATGCGCCAAAAAGATCGTAGAGAAATGTAAGGAAGCCGGCGTCGTCCTCACGAACGCCGGAGCCACGTTCCCCTATGGAAACGATCCGAAAGATACAAATATCCGTATCGCTCCTTCCTTCCCCACACCGCAGGAGATGGCGCAGGCTACCGAGTTATTTACTCTCTGCGTCAAACTGGTGAGCATTGACACATTATTGGCGGAATAAGGTGCGACGCGCCTGCAGGAAACATACCGGATTTATCAACCGAAAAAGAAACTCAGAAACCAGTCCAGCGCAGAGCGCAGCTGATCTTGAGTTTCTTTTTTTCTGTATGCAACACTTTCGCCTGCTGATCACTCTTATCTATAGAAACCCTGAAAACTACCGGTAACGAAGGGGATGAATCAATGATAAAAGACATGCCAAAACTCGTGGCTCAGGCAAAAACTGGCGACGCTCACGCCTTTGCCCTGCTATACGAAGACATTTACAAAGATCTATACCGCTTTGCCTACTGTTTGATGAAACAATCACAGCAGGCCGAGGACGCTGTGAGCACCGCTGTCCTTCACGCCTATGAACACATACATAAACTGAGAAAAAATACATCCTTCCGTAGTTGGATGTTTCAAATTACCGCAAATGAGTGCAAACGGCAGTTACGCCTTCAGCAGAAAACACTTCCCTGTCCGTCGGAAGAACTACCGCAAACCGAGTCCTATACCGTCGATTATGAGGAACAGTTCACGCTGAAACAAGCGATGTCTATCCTGGGGGATACCGAACGGCTCATTGTAGGACTCAACGTGTTCGGCGGCTATAACAGCAGGGAAATAGCCCGATACCTGCACAAAAAAGAGGGTACGGTACGTTCCTCCAAAAGCCGGGCTCTCGAAAAAATGAGATCGTTTCTAAACGGAACCGATGCAACCTGACCATGCGCAAGTCAAAACGGACGAACAACGCCCACCAAACGCGTCGTACACGGCGCAGAAAAGAGGTATATTATGGACAAACAATGGAAAACCCTACGTGAGCAGATTCCTGTTCCCGACTCGTTACAACCGGAAAAAATAGAACAAATGCTTCGCAAACAGCAAAAAGAACGGCCTTCACTTCATGCCGGCAGGCTCGCGAACCGCATCGCAGCTGCCGCTGCCACCCTCCTTCTCTTACTTTTAGCCGCTAATATCCTGCGTGGCATGGTCTTTCCGCCGAAAAACACAGACAAGGCAGAATCCGAACAGATCGCTTCCATAGACGAAAACGCCTCGTCTGGTAACGAACAGGACAGCATGCCAGGCATTTCCGAACTGCCAGAGCAGACGATGCCGCATACGAGTTACGCGAAGCTCGAGAAAGCCATCTCAAATTATTATGCAGATGCCGGCGATCTGTCATCCTATGGAAACATCGAAAAAGACGATGCCATGCCGGAAAACGAAATGGCGGCATCTGCGACACAATCCGCGAGCAGCGCGGGCGGAACCAGGAACACGGACACCGCGAAACAAGCAGGCTTTACAAAGACCGATCTTCAGGTACAAGGCGTCGATGAGGGTGACATCGTGAAAACAGACGGTACTTATATTTACAGCTGTACGGAAAACGCCGGCGGAACCATCATCCATATTTACCATGCGGATGGAAGAAACACAAAAAAAGCGTGCAAAATCTCGATACCAAAAATCTCGGTAAGCGAGATGTATCTTGACCAGAACTATCTAGTCACAGTCGGCACATCATGGGACGATCCAGAAAACAGCTCCTCTGCCAGTTCGTCTTCCTCACAAAAAAGAGCTGGCTGCGATATTGGGTACAAGAACGGAAACACCTGTATCTCCATTTACGATATATCCGATAAAAAGGAACCAAAAAAACTTTTCAAGAAAAAGCAGTCCGGATTCTACTACACATCAAGGAAAAACGGAAAATACCTTTACACCCTCTCCACGATGTACGCGGATCCTGCCGGAGACCAGGGTGACAAGAGCTCCTTCGTCCCCTCGGCAGACGGCTGTGTGCTGCCGGAGGAACAACTGTATCTTCCCGATCACGTCGCCTCCAACTGTTACCTCGTATTGACCGCCCTCGATGTCACGAACGGGAGTACGTTTACTGACAGTCTTTCTGTACTCGGCGGCGGAGAGATCTGCTATGTGAGCGAGAAACATATTTTCGTGGCCGCCAGCTTTTTGAATGATACATCCAAGACAGCCATCAGCAAATACCGCTATGAAAATGGAAAACTAAACGCGCTTGCCTCAGAAACATTCAACGGCATGCTGCACGACCAGTTTTCGATGGATGAATATGACGATACGCTGCGTTTTGTCGCCACGACATATCATAAAAACGGCGCCACATCAAACGGCCTGTACGTGCTCGACCAAAATCTGAACATGATCGGAAGCGTTGACAACCTCGCCAAAGGGGAACAGATTTATTCGGCCCGGTTTTTAGGCACCCGCGCCTATTTCGTCACCTACCGCAACACAGACCCCGTGTTTTTAGCCGACCTCACCGACCCGGCCCATCCTGTCATCAAAGATAAACTGAAGATCCCCGGCTTTTCCGAGTATCTGCACACGTACGGGGATGACCTCCTTCTGGGGATTGGGCGCAGCCAGATGAAAAACGGGAGCATGCAGGTAAAACTGTCGATGTTTGACATTTCCTCCGACTCTTCCGTCACGGAAAACCATAAAAAGCTGCTGGAAAAGGAAACGAACAGCATGGCCGGAAATAACCACAAAGCCGTGCTCGTAGACAAAGAACGGAACCGCATCGGACTGTGCGTATACTCCTTCCGGGACGATAACAGAAGCGGGAACGGAGGCTGTTCATACCGCATTTATTCCTACAATGACAAAGGATTTCACTCCATCGCCAAACTCCGGCCAAAAGATTTGAGCATGTCTGCCAGAGGACTGTTCATCGGCCATTATTTCTACTTAGTTGATGACATCGCCGGAAGTTCCGGTATCCATGTTTACGATGCCGATACATTTAAAAAAGTGTAAAAGGTGCGGCTTAGAAACGCGTACCTCTCAAGAACGGCTTCGCCATTCTTTGCTCTGCGCAAGACGGGCTGCCCTCTCTGACCAAAGAGGGCAGCCCATCACTTCACTCGTTAATGTGTATCCGAATCCTTCCATGTCCCCTTACTCTTCCTCATCGTCTACCACATCGCGCATCTCCGGCCCTGCAAACCGCTCCTGATCTTCTTCCGTGATTTCCACGCTCTTCCCATCAACATACTTGATCCGTTTCAGTTCCTCATCGGTGTCTCCACGGTAAAAGACCGCATAACAGATCCACGTCGTATCCCTGTCACCCAAATAGGCACCTGTATCATCCGTTTCAGCATGCAGGCACAGTTTCTTGTAATCCAGGATCTCCATCATATCGTCCTCTGACATATCCTTTTTAACATCTACAGATAAAGTGTATATCTCTTCTCCTATTTCTTCCTTTATTGTCCAATGTCCATACCGTTCTTCCCACACTCCTTCGTCATACATCTTTTCCGCTTTATGATCTGAAATCATTTTACCCGTGTACCACACCCGACACAGAGTACAGCAGCTAAAACACCGATCATGAAAAAACGGTCCCAAGTCCTACCGTAACAGCAAACGCTTTCCCAACATCGACCGGCCCGATCCGGATTTCATCCAGCCGCCGGGAAATCGCACCGATCAGCAGCAGGCCTGTCCCAAAACCGATCCCCGTGATCAGATAAAACCGCTTTCCAATCTCCATCCGCTGCCAGGCCTTCCGGTATCCGCACAGCTTCCACACAAGAAACAGACTCCTGCGGAAACGGAACCAGATGAGCGTCACCAAAACTGTACTCAGCGAAAAACTAAGCAGGATCATGACATACATCGTATCCATAATGACATTGGCGGAAAAAAGCGTTCGCGAATGGTAGCCTTCCGATCCTTCGCCAGCTTGATGCTCACCTGCGACGGAAACGGTATTTTGTCATATAGATCCTGACTGATCTTTTGTATCTCATCCACCCCTCTCCACCGTCGCCACATACAACGCCGTCTTTGACAAAGATAATCCTGTCACAATTTTCCGCCACTTTCCTGTCATGTGTGACGACGATGACCGCAATCCCCGACTCATTCAACTGTCGGAATATATTCTGTACTTCCTCTCCCGTAGCCTCATCTAACGCCCCCGTCGGTTCATCCGCCAGGATCATCTTCGACTGTTTCACGACCGCCCTGGCAATCGCAACCCTCTGCTGCTGGCCTCCGGAAAGCTCACTCGGATATGCCTTTTCCTTATCCGCGATTCCCAGCTGCTGCAGCGCGTCCCTCACCATCTGTTTCACCTTTTTCCTCGGAACCCCCTGGTATTTCAGAGGAAGCGCCACATTGTGAAACACGTTCAGATCATCGGCAAGCGCAAAATACTGCACGACAAATTCGACCTCATTCCGCCGGAATCCCGTAAGCTCCCGCTGGTTCTTAAAGTTGACCGCCTTTCCATCGTAAAGGTACTCCCCGCTGTCTACCGACATCATCCCGCCCAGGATGTTTAGAAGCGTAGACTTCCCAGAACCGCTTTTCCCCATAATAGCCACCATTTCGCCCCGTCCGATCGAAAGGGTGATCCCGCGGAGCGCCTCGACGCGCGCTTCCTTTTTTCCAAATGTTTTCCTGATCCCTCTCAGTTCAATTTTATCCGTCTACCTATCCCTCCTTTTGCACACATGGTATCAACCCTTTTGCCGTACGAGATGTTCCATATCTACCCCCGCAGGAAAAATGTAACCGCCACAACACCGATCACAAATACCGCCCCGACGACCAGCTGCGCCGCAGACAGAATAACCTCTGGCTGGTATTTTGAACTTCCCACGTTAAAAATGTACGCCCCTGTCAGAAAGGCCGGAACAAGGATCAGGCGACTTCCAGCAGCAGCGGGATCAGGATCATGCTCAGGGAGCACCCGTTCATCAGATAGATCCCGTAGATCCTGCTGTTCGACTGAATCTATCATAAAATGTGACAAACATGCCATATAGGGCAAAATAGCCTAGTGTGACCGTCAGTACAAGCATGATCATGACCGTGGTGGCGGACTCTTTTCCCAAAAAGTTCATACCCATTGATTCACCGAACACTTTGATCGGAGGCAGATGATACTGCCGCGCCACGCTCTTGATCAATTCCACCCGCTGCCTCAGCTTCCCGTCGGGTACGAGTGTCACAGCATTATCCAAGCCTGTGAGGGCAAGCTCCGCATACTTATAAAGTTCCTCCACGGTTCCCAAAGGATCCGCCACCTGGACCCCATACGGGAAAATGATAGAATAGTCAAGCGAACCATCTTCATAACAAAACTCGGACGGCATCACCGCTCCCTCTTCCAATATGCCAGCGACACGACAGGGATATGTATACCACCCCCAGCAGATATCCAGTACATCCCCCAGTTTCAGTATTCCTTTGTATTGACTTCCCAGTACGATCGGTACCGGATCCGACGCATGCTCCAGAATCAGATTGTTCTCATTGAGTTCCTCCCCCTCCTGCACCCGCAGGCCAAAAAAGCGAAACGAAGCCGCGTCCATCTGTACACCTTTGTACCTTGATACCAAGTAGGTCTGTCCATCGATCGCCATCGGAGAGGACTCCATTGTTTCCCCGTCCAGATCTTCCAAAAAATCTTTGTTACTTCTCTCCCCGAAAAAGCGGTCCATTTCTTCATCCTTCGCCGTCACACCCCCCTCCGACAGAGACAGGACCGGACTCCGGAAAAACTCTTCTGCCATAAACAACAGTTTCCTCATTTCGTATCCCCTCCTTCCCATTTTTTACCAATCCCCTTCGTGCAGCAATTTCCCCTTGTGTGGCAATTTCCCTTCTGCGTGGCAATGCCGCTTTTGTGTGACAATGTCCCACTAGAATCGACAAAAATAGTATATCATTCATATTATATTATCTCAAATACTTTTTACGATATAGGATTTTTCAGATTTCTCTGCCCCTCCGTCACTACGTAAAAATGCTGCCGATCTTCTAGACAGGCTTTCATCTTACGATACCCTTCTTGTGATTGATTACAGGATCATCTTACACAATGAATCTGTCAAAAAAGTCAATGGAAACCTAACATTTTCTTAACAAAGACAACAAACTGGTTAAAACACACTGGACTTACCGGACTTTCAGTTGACAACTGACTGATTTTCATATAAGATAATAGAGAGATATATCACATAACGATAGAAAGCAACCAAAAGGTCGGTGAATATGGCAAAACAGATACGAAATAAAAATAATATCAAACACGGAACCATTGAACTTGTCCTTCTCTTATTGCTCCAAAATGAACAAAAGTACGGATATCAGCTGTCACAGGAACTGGAAGAAATGAGTGACGGCAAATACGAACTAAAAGAAACCACGATGTACCCGACCCTTTACCGGCTCACACAAAACGGATATTTGGACAGCGAACAAAAGAAAGTAGGCGTCAGGCGTACACGCGTGTATTATGAAATAACCAGCGAGGGTTACAAATACCTTACTCACTTGAAGCAGGAATACACTTTGATCACAGGTGCCATTGACAAGATCATGGAACATACCGCGCATAAACCGGATGAAGGAGAATACGTTGAAACCAAAAGCCATACATAAATACTTGCGTAAAGCAAAACATGTCTATCACGGAAAAGGTCCGATCCGGAAACAGTTCATCAATGATCTTGCTGACGCCCTCAAATGTTATTGTGAGACACATCCCGACTGCTCTTACGAAGATCTTGTGGATGAATTTGGTGCGCCGTATGAAATCCGCGCCTCTTTTTTATCAATGTATTCCAGCGATCTGAAAAAACGGAATATCCGGTTATATCGGCTTGTCTTCATCTGCTGTCTTATCGTCGCGCTCCTTTTACTGGCATTTACCGTCAACTATGTGGTCAATTCCTATAAAGATTCAAAAGGTTATTGCATAGAACAAATGGAGGACGATGCGCCGCTAACTCCTGCATCTGACAAGCCGGCACCAGTAAAAGAACACACATTTGAATAAAGGGGATATTGGTATGTTGAAAAACATGAAATTAAAACAGCTGGCCCGCCAATCCTTCCCCTCTTCCCTATATAGTCGGAAAGAAAGAAGGATCCACCGGACCAGCCTGTATCACGATATGCTATTATATCAAGAACAGCACCCAAAAAGTACGATCAGCGACATTCGGCACGTTTTTTGTGAAGACCATGACTGTCTTGATCTCACGCAGCATACGGCAAACATACTCGCAAATACTAGATTGATACTTATCGGCCTGTGTCTTGTGCTGCTCGTTTGCCTGACAGCCATCGCAGTTGCCAGCACATGGGAGCCGCCTATTTACATACTACCATAACGTTTTAATTAAACCCATACAGCTTCCTCGATATGCGGTAACCCCACACAACCATTTTTCTGCCTGCTTTTCCGCGGATCTGCATCGGCTTGCTCAAAACATGTTTATTCACAAGACGGTACATCCCCTTACTGGAATTTTTCAAATATCTCCAAAGTTCCGATCTCTTTCCCAGACTCTCTTCAGAACCCTCCTTGATCAGAAAAACCGAACTCACTGTCATCATCATAGCCAGATATTTCACCATGTAATCACGCAGCTTTTTATTGCGGATCTTCGTGAGGTCAAACGCATCGATCATAATCTTATTTACTTTGATCTGCTGGTCGATCCGGCTCGTCATGACCTTTTCATTGACCGACTGGTCATCCCTGCCGATAAAATAGCGGTAAAGATCGACGTTCATATAATACATCGTTTTGACGGACGGCAGCGGTTTATATACAAAAATATTATCGACATAAAATGTATGCTTCGGAAGCTCAAGTTCACAGTCATGTAACATCTGTGTGCGGTAAATGACCGAGTGCATCAGGATATTCTGGCTGATCTTAAACTTCTTCATATCATTCCAGCCAAACACCGTATCGCGCGGAAAAACGCCTTCGTACCGGATCGCCTTATGCTTATGGACACTCGGTTTCTCATAAACATAATTTGCCAATAACATATCTACCAGCTTACCTTCCCTCACAAACCTCCGGAGCTGGTCCAGTACTTTGATGAGGGAATCCCGATCCAGCCAGTCGTCGCTGTCCAGTACTTTAAAATAAATTCCCTCCGCGTTGCGAAGGCCGGTATTCACGGCTTCCCCGTGGCCGCCGTTTTCCTGATGCAGCGCCCGGATAATGCCCGGATGCTCCTGTTCAAGCCGATCCGCGATCTTCGCTGTATCGTCCGAGGATCCGTCGTCCACGATCAGGATCTCCACATCGTCTCCCCCGGCCAACGCGCTTTCTACCGCATGATCCATATATTCCTGTGAATTATAACAAGGAATTGCTATACTCAAAATCTTCATTCCAACTCTACTCCATTCTCTCCGCCATATCCAATGCCCGTTCCACGATCGCATCGATATTATAATACTTATACTCGGCCAGTCTTCCTAACAGGTAAAAACCTGGGATCTGATCGACCAACGCCTTATATTTCCCGAAAAGCGCATCATTTTCCGCATTATTGATCGCATAATAAGGAATCTCACCTGGTTTACCAAAGTAAGGCATGGGATATTCTTTCACGATCGTAGTATCCTTCGTATCCATTTGTCCAGAAAGATACTTAAATTCCGTAATCCTCGTAAAGTCCTCGCTCACCGTGTAGTTTACGACCCCGTGGCTCTGATAGAGCGGTTTGTCATAATGCTCAAACCGAAAATCGAGAGAACGGTATGGTAACCTTCCATACCGGCAGTCGAAAAACTCGTCGAGCGCACCGGTAAAGATGACCTGTCCATAAAACGGCTTTCCCTCGAAATAGATTTTGACATCTGCCTCGGGATCAAGACGAAGCACCTCTTTGCCCTGACAGCCCAACCGCACGTCAATCCCCTCAAATGCGAGCATTTTTTCAAATATCTCTGTATACCCACGGAGCGGGATTCCCTGATACGTATCCTGAAAATACCGATTATCCCTCGATAACAGTACAGGCACCCTGCCGGACACAGCCGGATCGATCTCCTTTGGCGATTTTCCCCACTGTTTCATAGTATATTTTAAAAACACATTTTCATACACATAGGCAGCTATTTCCTTCAGGTCTTCGTCCTCGTGGTTCATCAGTTCTAAGATGGGAACTTTTGCTCCCTCTCCAAAGTTATCAACGAGTTTTTTCTCCAGCGCAGGTGCCCAGTTCCCATAAACCATTTCCAAACTATTTAAGTTAAATGGTATCGGTATTTCACTGTCATGGACCTTCCCGACCACCTCATGTGAGTAGTCGTACCATTTCGTAAAACGGGAAAGATAGTCGTACACTTTTTTACTGTTTGTGTGAAATATGTGTGGCCCGTACTGGTGGATCAAAATACGATGATCATCGTACCGGTCATAACAGTTGCCCCCGATGTGATCCCTGGCATCAATGACAAGTACCTTCTTCCCCTTTTTCTCCGCCAGTTCCCTTGCCATAACCGCTCCGGCAAAACCACAGCCGATTATTATACTATCGTACATATACATCTCCATTCACTATTCTCAAATATCCTATGGACAACGATCAGGTCAAAAAACGCATCTTATTATCCGAAGATGCTTTTTTCTGTTGCCGCGGCGCCGATTCTTTTACACCAGCAGCCCCCTGAAGCCGAGTTGTCATCTGATCCTTACACGACCGGCAGTAACGTCCGGTTTTTATAACGGCGCCACAATTTTCACAGTTGAGGCCGATCGGCGACTCATCTGTAAAACAAAGGCGTTCTTCCCGGATCCAGCGCTTGATCTGCCGGATGGATACATCCATCTCCGAGGATAGCACATTAATATCTACTTTCGGATTGTCGCGGACGTATTTTTTCACTTCCGCAAATTTCTCATCCATTTTTTTTACGCACGCCGGACAAACCCTGTCGCCTTGTACATAATTAAAAAGTCTTCCACAGTTTTTACATGATATGATTTCCATAAGTTACCTCCATTCTATCCACCGCCGATACAAAGGCAGAGAAAATATATTCTTTTTGCTCCCTCCTCCTTCAACACCTTACCACATGCCTCAAGGGTCGCGCCCGTCGTATAAATATCATCTACGAGCAAGATCGTTCGATACGGTTTCTTTCCCTCACGGACTGCGAATCCCTTTTGGAGGTTGCAAAATCTAGCTTTGCTGTCTAACCCCTTTTGGGGCTTCGTATTGTGCGTACGGATGAGATGATCCGGATCGACCGGGATTCCCAGCCGCTCTCCGACTTCTTCTGCCAGACATGCCGCCTGGTTAAACCCACGAAACCTCATTTTCTTTTTATGGATCGGAACCGGAAGTATGGCATCCGGTGATATCCTGCGCACCCACGCGCCGTAATGCTCCGCCAGCTGACTTCCGAAATACGAGCCGCCCACTGTCTCACCATCATACTTAAAATAGCGGATCGCCTTCTGCATCGAACGCTCATATGGGTATAACGCAAAACCGGCTTCTACGTAAAAAGTACGGTCACGGCAATCCACACACAGTTCCTCTTCCATGTCTGACACCGGCTTCGAACATCTCCGGCATCTCGGTTCGGTCAACGGCCGTACTTTGCGGCGGCACTCACCGCACATACTTTTCCCATCCGACTCCCGCAGGATCCGGTGGCACACAACACATTTTTCAGGATACAGAACATCCAAAATCTTATGATGCAAAATTCCCAACCCCTAACGAAACAAACTCCTCTTCCCTTTACAGGAAAGTTCTCCTACGCCACTCTCTTTCTATTCTAACAAAAAACTAGTTCTTTTGCAATTCTTTTAGTCGAATTTCCAACGTAGAATATCGTTTCTGCTCCGACTGGTTGCCGATCATATCGTAAACCGCTTTTTTACTGCCGACGAGCGTCACACACTTTTTCGCCCGTGTGACTGCCGTATACAGCAGATTTCGGTTCATCAGCACCTTTGGCCCGCCCAAAAGAGGAATGACGACTGCCGGATATTCGCTTCCCTGCGATTTGTGGATCGTGATGGCGTAAGCCAGTTCCAACTCATCCATATCACCAAAACCATACGTCACGAGCTTATCCTCATCAAATACGACCGTCATCTCTTTCTGAAAGAGGTCAATGTCGCGGATGATCCCGCAATCTCCGTTAAATATTCCGGTTCCCTCCTCCGTGACGACGCCGTGGAATCCTTCTATCCGCCATGCCATCTGATAATTATTTTTGATCTGCATGACCTTATCCCCCTCGCGGAAGACCGTGCCGTGCACTTCTATCTGCGACTTCTTCCCGCTTTCTGGGTTTAGATATTTCTGCAGGATCTGATTGCAGCGGATGACGCCCAGTTCCCCTTTTTTCATCGGCGTGAGTACCTGCACATCAAACGCCGTACAGTCGGTGTATTTTGGCATCTTATCCCGCACGAGCCACAGCATGACCTCGAGTACGCCGTGGCTGTCTTCTTTTTCCAGACAGAAAAAATCCCTGCTCTTATTGTCAAGCGTCACCACCTCGCCGTGATTGATCTTATGCGCATTTACGACGATATCGCTCTCCGCCGCCTGCCGGAAGATCCGCTCAAGCTTCACGACGCTGAAACACCCCGATCCGATAATATCGCGCAGCACATTCCCAGGCCCCACGCTGGGAAGCTGGTTTACATCCCCAACGAGAATGAGACGCGTTCCGACAGATATGGCTTTTAACAAACTTGTAAACAGGTAGATATCCACCATCGACATCTCATCGATGATGATGACATCCGCTTCGAGCGGATTCCACTCGTTGCGCTCAAACCTGCCTTGCTCGACACCCGGCTGCATATCGCCAGACACCGCATTCCCGCCCTCGGCAGCGCCATTGTACTGTAACATACGGTGTATCGTCTGCGTTTCCCGCCCGGTCGTCTCCCCCAGCCTTTTAGCGGCCCGTCCGGTAGGCGCGGCAAGAAGGATCGTCTGCCCTTCCGACTCCAGAAGTTTAATGATCATATTTACCGTCGTCGTTTTTCCCGTACCCGGCCCTCCGGTGATAACGAGCAGTCCATGGTTCATGGATTCCCTGACAGCCGTGATCTGCTGTCCGTCTAATTCAAGGTCCAGTTCCCGCTGCAGGTTGCGGATCGTGGCATCGAGCGAGGCGTCATTTGTACTTGTTATGTTCTCTAGATCCAAAAGCATACGGGCACAGTTCAATTCACTGTAATACAGGATCGGCAGATACATCCGCTCCCCGTCCCGCACGATACTCTTATCCATCTCCATTTCATCGGCCATCGCCATCAGTCGGTCCACTCCGACACCGAGAAATTCCACACAGTTCCGATAAAGCAGTTCGGTTGGCATATAAATATGCCCGGAACTGCTGCCTAGTCCGAGCACGTATAAAATACCTGCGCGGATGCGAAAATCCGAATCCATATCGAGGCCAGTCTTCCTCGCAATGCCGTCGGCAATCTTAAATCCCACGCCACGGATATCTTCAGCCATTTTATAAGGATTATTTTTCACGATCCCGTACAGATCCGCGTGGTAAGTCTGATAGATCTTCACAGCCAGCTGGTTGCTGATCCCGTACTGCTGCAAGAAAATCAAGGCATCCCGCATCTCCCGTTTTTCCTCGAACTGGGACGAAATATCTGCCGCCTTTTTTTCACTGATCCCCTTTACTTCACTCAACCGTTCTGGTTCGTTCTCAATGATGTCAAATGTCTTTTCCCCGAACTTGTCGGTAATGCGTTTTGCCAGTCCGCCCCCGATGCCTTTTATGGCCCCCGACCCTAAATACCGCTGCATCGACACTACATCGCCCGGTGCCCGGCTCTCGCTTTTTTCCACTTTAAACTGCTCATGGTATGTCGGATGCGTTACCATCGTTCCATAAAGTACCATATACTCTCCTTCGTTGATAAAGGGAAACGTACCGACGCAGGTTTCCAAAACCTCTCCGTCCTCGTCCTCGCAGGCAAATTCAAAAACCGTGTATCCGTTTTCCATGTTCCGGTATATAATATGTTCTACATAACCATTTCGTTCTTCCATGATGATATCCTAGTCTCCAACTGTAAATATGCGCCGTGAACACCCGACGCCTGAATGACCTTGCCATCCGTTCCATTCAATCAAACTAAAACAGCGTCCCGACGGGACGCTGTTTCTTTCACTGGATCGAAACGTATCACATTTCGACCTCCGCATCATTCGGATCCTTCCAAAGCCTGTGCAGTGATGCCTGCATTTCTCGCCATAGATTCGTACAACGTCTGTGCAATGCCCAGTCCCTGCCCGGATTTTACCATGTTCTGTGCCACCGCCTGATACATCTGGTCACTGAACATATTTGTATATTCATTGCCATCCTCGTCCTCTTCATCACTGAATACTTTGGCTGTCTGTTCCATCGTCTCAAACATCTTCTGTACGAGATAGACTTCAAACTCCTCGCACGCCGCCATCATTTCATCTTCCGTCTGCGCGCCCTCGATCGAACTCGTCAGTTTTCCGGAAGAAGCCATCCCGGTTAACGCGTCAGCGCTCATCGTCGAAGCCGCAAGGCTGCCATATGGATTATTTACTGCGAATGACATCACGCCACCTTCCTCTCACTCAATACGATCCCTGCCCGGTTACCGATCAGGATCTCAGATTATTTGCCTGCTGCAGCATCTCGTCCGATGCGGTGATCGCCTTTGAATTCATCTCATACGCACGCTGTGCCACGATCATATTCACCATTTCGTCGGCTGCCTGTACGTTGGAACCTTCGAGGCGGCCGGATACTATTTTAGAATTGAGCTGATTCGCCGAGTAGACTGTCACAGCCCCAGACGCCGGCGATTCTTTCATCATCGTATCCGATATGCGCTCCAATCCCGAAGGATTTGGGAAAAACGCGAGTCCCATCTGGATGTTCAAAGGCTGCTCATTTCCTTCCCTGTTCCGATATGTAAAGTTTCCAAACTGATCGACTGAAAGTTTTGCTGAATCAACATCGGCATCAAACGTGATCGGGTTTCCTGCCATGTCAAGAACCGCATTACCGTTTGAGTCGGTCATTGCCAGTCCGTTCTCGGTAATAGATACATAGAAATTACCATTTCTCGTGTATCCGGTCGATCCGTCATTGAGCTGGATCATGAAAAATCCCTCGCCCTGGATCGCATAATCAAATTCTCCCGCTGATTCAAGCAGCGGCCCCTGCGTAAAATCGGTGACGATCGCTGCCGGCCTCACGCCAAGTCCAACCTGCGCCCCGACTGGTTTCGGCGCCCCCGTACTGTCGTAAGACTTTCGCTGAAGTGTCTGATAGATCAATGATTTAAAATTGACCGCTTCTGTTTTATAGCCTGTCGAGTTAATGTTTGACAGATTATTTGCCACGGTGTCCAAATTTGTCTGTTGGGCGATCATGCCAGTTGCCGCCGTCCAAAGTGAACGCATCATATCTGTTTCCTCCAATCATTCATTCCTGCAAGCACACAGTCAGCAGATCCTTCCAAACGAAAATGACGGCCTTATCCATCATCTGCACATCGCCCGGATCATCTTCTGACCATTGAAACTACAATCAACCGAGTTTTCCAACCGAATTGACGGCCTTATCCATCATGCCGTCCATCGCCCGGATCATCTTCTGATTGGCTTCGTATGCTCTCGTTATAGTAATCATATCGACCATTTCTGCTACAACATTAACGTTTGACTGTTCTGTATATCCCTGAATGACCGATGCCGTAGAGGCAATCTCCCTCGCGCCGTCTACGGTCGTATACAAATTATCTCCCAATTTTGCCAAATAATCATAGTCTTCAAAGTCTGTGACCTGCAACTGGTCTACGACGGCTCCGTCTGCCATGATCGTTCCATCTTTGTCTATGGCAATGCTCTTGGCATCCGTATCAATCCGGATATCGCCGCCCTTTCCCTGCACCCTGTTTCCTTCGGTATCCACGAGATACCCGTCTTTTGTCACCTGGAAACTGCCGTCTCTTGTATATCTCGTTGTGGTCTGTCCTTTACTGTTCGTATGATGGATCGTAAAAAATCCATTGCCGCTCAGCGCCATGTCGAACGTTCCGCCGGTATCCCGGAGAGACCCCTGCGTATAATCCGTATAAACCTCGCCTACTTTCACACCCAAACTCATCGTGCCGATCGCCTGATTGTGATATGCCTGGGATCCGTCCCTGATCTTCAGCGTTAATAACTGGTCAAATGCCTGACTGCTTACGCTGTCAGCTTTGTATCCATACGTGTCCGCATTTGCCAGGTTATTTGACACTACATCCAACCGTTTCTGCTCGTTGACCATCCCTGTCCAAGCAGTATAAAGACCTCTTAACATATGTTCCTCCAATCCAACGTAAAAAACTATATTTTCCCTGCGTTAATCCTCTCCCGAGGTTCCACTCAGGAATTCCACATATTTTCCGGTGCCTACCGCAACGGCCGTCATCGGTTCCTCTGCTGTCATCGTCGTGATCCCCGTCTTACTTTCGATCAGTTCTTCCAATCCATACAGCAGGCTTCCACCGCCGGTGAGAACGATACCCCTGTCAGCGATATCGGCTGCCAGTTCAGGCGGCGTCTTCTCTAGTACGCTGTGGACAGCATCGACGATCTGCAAAGTCGTGTCTTTCAGCGCCTCCTCCGTCTCTTTGGAAGTGACCGTGATCGTCTTTGGCAGACCTGTCACAAGATTCCGCCCGCGGACATCCACCTGTTCCACTTCGGGACGTGGAAATGCCGATCCGATCCGGATCTTGATATCCTCGGCCGTCCTCTCGCCGATCAGGAGATTATGTTTCTTTCTCATATATCTGACAATGGCATCATCGAAATCGTCCCCGGCTATCTTGATGGAAGTACTGACTACCGTCCCCCCCAAAGAAATCACCGCGATATCTGACGTTCCTCCGCCAATATCTACAATCATGTTACCACAAGGCCTCGCAATGTCGATCCCCGCGCCGATGGCTGCCGCGATCGGCTCCTCAATAATCTTAACATCTCGCGCCCCTGCCTGAAAAGCGGCATCTTCCACCGCTTTCCGCTCGACCTCCGTGACGCCGCTCGGCACACATATACTGATCAGAGGCTTACGGAACCGCTGCCTTCCAACGGCTTTCTGGATAAAATATTTCAACATTTTTTCCGTTACGGTGTAATCTGAGATCACACCCTGACGCAACGGACGCACGGCTACGATATTGCCAGGCGTACGGCCAAGCATGAGCCTTGCCTCTTCCCCAATCGCTTTAATCCTGTTCGTATCCCTGTCAAAAGCAACCACGCTAGGCTCTTTCAGGACAACACCCTTTTCTTTTACATAGACCAGGATGCTGGCCGTACCTAAATCTATTCCAATGTCCATGACTTTCTCCTTTCCATTCTTCCCCAATTTCGTATATGAAAACCATTCTTCTGTCCAAACTGTTATGATCCAAGAAAAAACCCACTCTATTCTATTATAAACCCATTCTCATTTTTTTCAAATGTTTTTTACATATTTAACATATAATTCACAATTTGTCCTGTCTCCTATGCTCTCTTTCTGCCTATCACGAGTTTCACCCAAGTTTACCCGCGTTGTGCAAAACTCGCAAATAAGTGCGCAAACACTTATTTCGCCCGCGCGGCCTGGAGCATGATCGCGCACTCCACACGCTTCCGCTGCAACTCACACCCGATCTCGTACGGCTTGTTCACATCGTGGTGCATATGGTACGCATTTGCCGCGCAGCCGCCGCTGCAGTAAAATTTAGCAAAACAATTCCGGCACTCCTCTTTTGCGTATACGTTGCACAATTTAAACTGATCGCAAAGATCTTCCCTCACAATGCCGTCTTCCACATTGCCGAGAAGGAACTCCTCATTTCCTACGAACTGATGGCACGGGTACAGGTCGCCCTGTGGCGTCACCGCTAGATACTCTGTCCCCGATCCACACCCGGAAAGACGCTTGTACACGCATGGCCCTCCGGTCAGGTCGATCATATAGTGGAAAAACACAAATCCCCTGCCCTCTTTTTCTCGTTTCAGCATTTCTTTTGCCAGCCGGTCGTATCCGTCACAAATAACCGGGATATCTTCTTCCCGGATCGCATATGGTTCTTCCGGCCCCGCCACGACAGGCTCTACCGAAATCTGCTCGAACCCCTCGTCGGCCAAATGCAGGACATCTTCCACAAAATCTAAGTTTTCGCGGGTAAATGTCCCGCGCACATAGTAGCGTTTCTGCTCCCGCCTTCTGGCAACTTCCTTACATTTTCCTAAAATCCGATCGTAACTGCCCGAGCCGTCTTTGGCCGGACGCATACGGTCGTGCACTTCTTTGCGGCCGTCGATGCTCAGCACGATATTATCCATTTCCCGGTCGGCAAAATCCATGATCTCCTCATCCAAAAGAACACCGTTCGTCGTAAGCGTAAAACGAAAATGCTTGTCATACTTTTTCTCCAGTTCCCTTCCGTACGCTACGAGCTGCTTTACGACATCAAAATTCAGGAGCGGCTCCCCGCCAAAAAAATCCACTTCCAGATTTTTCCGGCCGCCTGAGTTCTCCACGAGAAAATCAAGCGCTTTTTTCCCTACCTCTAAACTCATGAGCGCGCGGTCACCGTGATATTCGCCTTCTCCGGCAAAACAATAGCGGCATGAAAGATTGCAGGCATGAGCGATATGAAGGCAGAGCGCCTTAACGACCGTACTGCGCTTTTTAAAATCGATCACACCCTCTTTGTAGGTATCTTCCGTAAACAGCGTTCCCTCGGCTTTCAACTCCTCAATATCCTGATACAATTCCTCGAGTTCCACTTCGGTCACATTCTCATCCTTGTATTTCTCGCAAATATATTCCGTAATTTCTGATTTCTCTTTCTGTTCGTACAATCCAATGACATCATATGCCACGTCGTCTACCACATGGATCGATCCGCTGTTTACATCTAAAACTATATTATAACCATTATTTTTATATTGATGAACCATTCTTTTCCTCTTTCCCCCCAGGTGCGTTCCTTTCAAACCGGTCCGGGCTCTGCACCTTAAGAAAGGACTACGCCCAACCAAACGATCAGGCAAGCCCTCCGCATCGAACATACCTATGTAACTTACTTGTTCTCACAACTCTGGTTTCCCACCGTGCAGGATGTCTTGCACGCAGACTGGCACGATGTCTGGCACTCGCCGCATCCGCCTTTTTTTACCGTATCCTTTAAATTCTTCGTGGTAAGTGTCTGTATCCGTTTCATCACTATTCTTCCTTTCTGATTCGTAATGTTTTTAGTATAACATAAGAAATATCTTTTTTCAACCTCTAACAAAAATTAAGCAGAAAATGATACTTTAACCTAATTCCCCCGTCACTTCTTATATTTTTTATTTTTTTCCATAAAATCGATTCCTTTTTACGATACATCATCTGACTTTGGAAAATATCCAGCTCCGGTTTCTTCGTATATAATCTGGCGGCCTATGTAAAGGGCAGATCTCCCCGCTAAAACAAAAAGTGAACTCACTTTATCCCAGACCGTATCATACCACCCAGCATCCCTGAAAATACACAGATCAGAAACGCCGTCAGCATTCCCGGCATCTGTGCCGCGATGCTCTGATTCCAAACCGCGCTGACCAGATAGACGACAGCAAAATACACCACGCCTAAGAGGGCTCCCCCCAGATACTTTTTCTGCGCCAGGCATCCGCTGAAGATAAATCCACCGATCAGGCACGAAAGAACATACGACGCCAGGATCCCGCTATTGGCTCCCGACATAGAAACTTTGCACTTATACATGATAAAAGAAAGCAGAAGCAGCATAACTGCGGTCAGAAGATATGACACCGTAATACTCTGTACCATTTTGACCGCCTTTCCCTTATTCCCCATATTTCATCATCTCCCATTTAGATTATATATATTTTATATTATTTTTACTATATGACCTATACAATTCTTTTATTCCTGTGCTATAATAAGTGCGTTGGAATCAAAGTAAAATTATGTGAATGGAGAAACAAAATATGAGGTATATTGATTTACATGTACATTCGAACTGTTCCGACGGAACTTTTACTCCCGAAGATCTCGTGATCAGAGGAATCCAGAACGATCTTGTCGCGTTCGCCCTCACCGACCACGACACAGTCGAAGGCGTGGAACGCGCCATACAGAAAGCAAGCGAATTGGAAAATCATATCCAGGTCATCCCTGGCGTCGAACTGTCCTGCCAATATGAGGTAGAGGCAAGCCCTGGGGTGCGCACTGGGCGAAACGTCGAGATCCATATTTTAGGATACCAGATCGACCACCACGATCCTGTCCTCGTTTCCACATTGGAACAAGTGGCACAAGAGCGCGACAACCGCAATAAAAAAATGTGTGAGAACCTCCATAACGCCGGATATCCGATCAGTTATGAAGAACTCACAGAAAAATTTGGTAATCTGATCATTACCAGGGCACATTTTGCCAAGCTATTACTTGAAAACGGCGGCGTTCCGTCGATGGATGCCGCATTTCGGACATGTCTGGCGATCGACAGTCCGTATTTTGTGAACCGGGAATATCTGACGCCGGAAGGCGCCATTGAACTCATACAAAATGCCGGCGGCATCCCCGTACTCGCCCACCCGCTTTTGTACAAGCTCTCGGTCAGCGAAATCCGCGCGATGCTGCGCACGCTGAAAGGGTACGGCATCCGCGGGATTGAGGCACTGTATTCGCGCAACCACGGCACGGACGAGGCATTTGTCCGAAAACTTGCCAGCGAATATGAATTGTTTATTACCGGCGGCTCCGATTTTCACGGAGACAATAAACCGGATATCGAGATGGGCACCGGGACTGGCAATCTGCGCATTCCCGTGATGCTGTTGGAAAATCTAAAAAAGTGATTTATGGCAGCCGGAGTTTTTGCATCTGACAAAGCATCTCTTCGGCTGCTTCCGTTATGTTTTTGGCGCCGAGAACGGCAGATACGACGGCGACACCATCCACTCCCGTCCCCGCCAGACGAGGCATAAGTTCCGGTTTGACGCCCCCGATCGCGACGATCGGGATTTTCACCGTTTTTCTTATCTTAACAAGTTCCTCGTAAGAAACGTGGTGGGTATCTGCTTTTGTTGACGTACCGAACACATCACCGACCCCGATATAATCAGCGCCGTCTTTTTGCGCCCGCAGGGCAAGTTCTGCATTGTAAGCGGATACTCCGATGATCTTGTGCTTTCCCAGCATTTCCCGCGCCACGCCAGACGGAATATCTTTTTGTCCCAAATGAACGCCATCTGCATCGACCGCCACCGCGATATCGATCCTGTCATTGATGATAAGCGGGATCTCGTACGCGTCCGTCACCTCTTTCACGCTGCGGGCGATCCGGAGAAACTCCTTTCCCAGACAATTTTTTTCTCGCAGCTGCACGATCGTCACACCGCCTTTGATCGCCAGTTCCACCCCCTCTTCAATCGTATCCGAGGTCATCAGCTCCCGGTCGGTACAAAGATAAAGGGAATAATCTACTCTTGGTTTCATCACTTCCTCCATTTCTGTTCAATGCTATGAATGCTGCAGCATTTCCTCGATCTCCTGCGCGTACTCCGGACTCTTTTTCTGAATACGCTCCAGCTCCCCTAGAAAATCCTGCATGATCCCGTTATTATAGTCGATCTGCTCGCGCAGTTTCTGCCGCCGTTCATTCAGACTGTGTCTGACTTCTACCATTTCTTTCGGCTCTACGATCGCATTTGCCTGATGGAGCCAGATGCTCTTATCCTTAACTCCGAGCGCTTCTAGTTCCTGCAAGAGGATTTCATTCTTTTCATTGAGAAGAAAAGCATCCTCCCTCTGTTTCGCCCACTCCCGCTTCGCTTTGCGGTACTGGTCGTACACAAATTCGAGTTCCGTCGCATTCCTAACTTTATACTTACTGCACAAATAATCAATCGTCCTCGTATTGTTTACATATTTGATCTTTGTGCGGTTGGCAAGCGCGATCGCCCGGTTGCATTTGCGCTCGGTAATGACCATATCTGTGCGGTTCTTTCTCGACTCCAGCACGATGACGAGGAGAACGACAAAGGCAAACGCCGCTGTCGCCACAAATGGCACCTGGATATCTACCTGAAAGACAAACCAGATCGTCAGGATGAGGATGCCGAACATCGCAAGCATCCCTCCCAGGACCTTGCTGACAAGACGGAGCGTCCCCTGCCGCCGGATAATATCCCGTTTCTCGCTCAGCAGGACCCTCTTTTCACTGTCAAGCTGGCGCATATCATGTTTCACCTTGATTTGATAATCTTCGTATCCTTTGAGGTTCGAAACATCTTTTGCCACTTTAGGCTCAAAATGATCCATTGCAGCCTTTTGAGCATCGTTGAATTTATATTTGCGATGTTTCAGGCTTTCCCGTTCCCTCGTCAGCTCCACGATCGCCTTAGCTGCCTCCAAAAGCTCATTCTTTTCCTCGGGCTGCGCCTGATCGATGAGCTGTATGTCCTTCAGATACGAAGTCACCTGCCCATACTCTGTCTTGATGTCGCCACACTGCCTCTTCGCCTCCCGGATCCCTTCGTAAAGCCTTTGGATATAATCCAAACGAAGCATTTTATTATTCAGGTCTACACTGATCTTTTCCAGATCGACCTTTTCTTTTGATAGATCAACCGTCCCGTCCGCATCCGCGTATTCCCGCTCACAGTCCGCATTTACGTCCGCTGGGACATCATGCTCTTTTTTTCTTCTCTTCCCAAATAACTGAAACTTCATTTTTCCTCCAATCGCGCACTCTCGTCCGTTTCCAGATCGGATGCCCGCAGTTCTTTTTTACATGTATCGATAAACGCAAAATCCTCTTCCACAAGCCGGCACATTTCTTTTGCATTTATATAATCCTGTCTTAATTTTTCTTTCTGTTCCAGACTCTTTCCAAACGCCTCGCATTCTTTCTCAAACAGATCCTCCTTCTCATCGATCAAAAGCGTATACAAATACTGATCCAGCGACTCTTCCCGATGGTTCCTCGCATAGGCTTCCTGGAACCCCCTTGCCGCCTCCTGAAACGAGGAGACATAAAATTGCGCGATCGCCTGATTGTGGAGCAGATTTCCATACTCCTCCGCCGTGAACTGGCCCGCCAGCTCCCCGCAGAAGATCTTCTTGTATTCCTGCAGGCTCTTTCCGTATTTTCCGGCATCCAGGTATGCGTCTGCGTGGATCTTGCCTTTCTGGTGCGGCGGCAGATGCGAAATCTTCCCCATGACCTCCACCAGCGCCCTCACCTCTTCCTCCCTGTAATAATCACAGGAACACAGCAGGGTCACGACGAGGTCTTTCACATCGTGGTGGCGCTGGATCAACCCCTTCATCTTTTCTGCCAGCGACTCACAGTGGACCTGCTCCGAGAGCCAGACGGTGAGACGCTCATCAAAAAACTGTTCGGTCACGTTGTATATATTGTTATAAATATAATAACACAATTCCTCCAGAGAATACACCGGCACCTCGGAAACCGGGATGACATACGGCACCTTTGCCAGATCCCCTTTGCATACGATAAACATAGCGCGTTCCTTTCTATAACATGATCGTCTCTTCCCAGATCCGGTAAGAGGATGGAAACATCTCCCCAAACCCCTTGTCCCGAACCGTAATGATACACCGGTCTGCACCGGCAAAACGGATCCGCATACTGATCCTCGCCTTCCGGTCTGTCCGGCCCCAGATACCTTCCATCGGGATAAAATGAACTGTCTTTTCCCTTGTAACGGCGTTTTTTATATGAAGTTCCAGTTCATGATCGCCATCGGGGATCAGATCCAGCTCCTTATCGATCTGATACCAGGGAATTCCCGCTTTTACCAAAAGGATATCCTGTTCCTTCGCATCCGTATACACCTGGATCGAAATGTAAGAACAAACCATATCTTCACCTAGATATACAAACGGATCGATCTTATTTTCCCCACCAGCCTCCCCAGCCATATAACACGCCCCGCACACATAAAGATTGTCGCCCTGAAACAAATGCCTCCCGATACAGAGCCGCTTCATCACATCATCGGCAAAACCATCCGCAAAACCTGCTCCAGTCATATACAGGCTCGTGATGATCTGCCCGTGGATCGCCCCCTGCACCATCCCCTCAAAAATGGAAGCCTTCTCTTCCTCACTGTGTTCCTCTCCGCTAAGGAGTTCCGCGTAATCACGATAATCCTTCTCGAACACTCTGACAAGCATCGGCTTTCTGGAGCGGTCGGTCTGCATTTGGAAATAGACAAGCCTGTCCTTCTGAAACTCGAACATGCCGACCTGGTTCACCCACAATTCCTTTTTCTGACTCATGACATAATAAACATAGCTCTGCCTGCGGTCGACGACGAGCGCACGGTCTTTGTCGATCCCCAGCTTTTCCAGCGCCTGAAATACTGCGGAGATAAACCGGTAATCGTCATACTCCGCCGTCACGACAAGCTTTTTGATCGATTCCCGGGGGTATGTTTTCTTTGTCATTGACAGCGTCTTGCGAAAAAAGGCCGCCAGTATATTGACCGGATCCGATTCCCTGCCTTCGATACTAACTGGCTCCTGTGCGGCAATCTTTGCGAGAAATCCCCTGACTATCTGTTCCGAACCGGGCACGGCTACAGCCGTTTCTATATACGGCGTCTCTCCTCCGTCTCCCTCTTTCACGGTCAGAACTTCCGGCCCGTCCTGCGACGGGCCCCATACGGCAATCTGCGTCACAGCGTCACGTAGATCCACCCCCACATATAGCTTACGCTCGCTCATAAAAATCACCTTTCCTCTTCGATCGGTTTCAGCAGCACCTCGGCGATCTGATGCCTGGACTTATACTGTGCCACAAGCCGGTTAAATTCCTGTCTGTCGTCTCGCTCTTTTGCCCCGATCATCCGATCCACGAATTCATAAAAGGCCGGATTCGCCTTCTTTGTTTTCTTCTCCCGCTCCAGAACGCCCTCAAAGGCTGGCAGCGCTGCATTCCCCGTGTACACGCGGTACGGAATGCGCTCTCCCCGGAATAAAAGCATTTCATAAATATATATATCCGTAAATACCTCTCTCATCGGATGAACACTTGTTTGCCCGCCTTCGTCCAGTTCGATCCGCACTTCTCCCGGATGTGAACAGTAACACGTAACGATCTTTGTATTTTCAATCTCAAACGGCACCTCAAGTTTTCCGGCAAATCCTTTCATAAAATCCAGAACCTGTCCCTTGGAAACGCACTGTGACAAATGGTAACCAATGTATTCCCGCTCCGCCTCCGTATATGCCTCTTGATCCGAATAATATTTTAACATAGCGAGCATCATCGTATGGTTATCCTCGGAAAGCCCTTCTTTCTGTATGATTTTTTTCACACCATCGGATAGACCGCATGTTCCAACCAGATATTGATAAGACCAGTACAATAAAAATGCTTTCGCCAGCATGCGGTTTGCCCCGTACACGTAATAATCCACAAATATATCGGCGTATTTATCCGGATTATCGGAAATAAATAACGCCTGCCCGAGCAGTCTTTCCGTTGCCCCGTCACCCGTTACCGCCTGCCGTTTCACCGCATCCCGGTAAATATTCCACAAATGCTCCGTCCTGCCCATATAATAGTCAGCAAGGTACGATAACGTCTTCGCGTTGCTCACGCCGTTCCGGTAGAGGAAGTCACACAGCCTCATATAATAGGTCTCAAATTTGCCATTATTCTCTTCCAGCTTCCATGTGATCAGAAGCAGGATCAGCTTTTTACTTGCATGTGTCAATCGGTACTTGCGAAGCACCTCTAACGCCTCATCGTTCATCCGGTGCTGGATCATCGTCTGAAGGATCCCGATCCGTTTTTCATCGTTTACGTAGTCGAACGGAATGTTGCGGATGACCTCTTCCAACAGGGCATCCTCCCCGATGGAACGGTAATACTCATACAGAACAAGCAGCGCCAGACAGCGGTACTCTTCCCCGGGAATGTCGTTCCGTATCATGGAATGGACAAGGATAGCATCCTTCGCACTTGTTTCCTTTTTCGCCAACGCCTCCGAAAACAGATGCAGCAGGAGCACCGGGTGGTCTGAGCCGTTTTCATAACATGTCCCAGCGAGATGATCCAAATGCAGGATCTTCTCCAACTCGTACGGAATCGTTCCTGTATGGTAAAATCCGCGCTTATCTTCAAAATACAGCTTCACGTTCGGCGTTCCCACACTGATCCACGCCTCTCCGTTGACAAGGTTATACTTCATCGCCCCGCCGCCCTCGTCATGCACGACGACGACGCGTTCCATATTCCGGTTGCTGCATGTCACATGGTGGGCAAAGAGAATATACGGCAGATCCAGCGCTGCCTCTCCCTTGATCTCCTCCCTCGTCAGGCACGCCTCATACAGCGCAGCGAGTTCGGCGCTGATCCGCCGGCTGTGCAGATGGCTAAGCGCAAATTCGCGGATCATACTCTCATAAGCCTGAAAATACTGGGGATGCTCGTCCCGATTTCTCACGATACTAGCGTAAAAACACGTCTTAACCGGATCTCTCAGATGGTTTTCATATTTGAAATAAGAAATAACGGTCGCAAGCGCCTGATCCATATCTTCCTTTTTCATCGAATACATGTAATACTCAAACAGATCGGTAATACGAAGCGACTGCTCAACCCCAAGC
The DNA here is from genome assembly GCA_910589665.1 of uncultured Eubacterium sp. Classification (GTDB taxonomy): domain Bacteria; phylum Bacillota; class Clostridia; order Lachnospirales; family Lachnospiraceae; genus Eubacterium_F. The sequence continues at coordinate 35,396 of CAJUTR010000006.1, forward strand.
TGAAACCACTTAAAATATCTAGGGCCCTGTTTTTCCGAGCGAATCAAAAGCGAGCAGATACTCTGGAGCGTATCCCTGTTCCCAAACATATCGTAGCATCGTGTCAGTAGCTGGAACAGCGCAGGCGTACACCGTTTCTTTCTCGATGCCAGAAAGGAAAGAGCGATCACGAGATCCCCTGTCATTAAATCATGTTTTAACGCAAACCGTAACGCACCGGTCGTTCGAGCGTCCAGCCTTTTCAAGAGATCCGGTTCCTGCTGGATCAGCATGACGCGGTACAAATGTAGATAAGGGCTCCAGTACCCTTCTTCCCACAGAGCATCCAACTCCTCCATAAATCCGACCGCGTCCCCCTCAAAATATCCCAGCCGCTCGAGAATCACCAAAAGACGCCAGTGCCGATATCCGTTGACATAAAAATATTTTAGTTTCGTTATGAGTTCCGCCTTTTCCTCCTCTGAACACCCCATTTTTACTTTTAGAAACAAAAACAGTAAATACCGATATACCTGTTCTGCACTCTCCCCGGCGCGCGGTTCTGTCAGTCCGGCTACCGCCGTGCGGAACAGATTCATTCCCACCTCATTTTTCGTCATATAACTCATATATCCCTCGTAAACCATCCCGTCCCCGCCGCACAGTTCCAAGATCCGTTCTTTCTCCTTCACGAGCAGGGCAAGCCATGATTCCCGGTAACTGCTGTTTAGCATATACCGGATATGCCCTTGCACGAGGGAATCGGTCAGCCTTTTTCGCGCCAGCCGCTTTTTCCGCTGCGGCGCCCCTGTTTCGCCATGAACGCGTACCGCCACTTCAAGCCGCTGATAAACGGATTCCAACACGATCCGGCAGCGATGGCGACCAGGCTGTACGCCAGCAGCATGGATACAGAACGAAATGGATGCCTGATTTCCTGAAAAATCCCTGCCATGCAGATGTTCTTTGTTCAGGGATAAAAAGGATGCGTCTGACTCCAGCCGGATCCCCACCATCCCCCAGCCATCCTTTACGACCAGGATCTCGCCGCGCACATCCTCCTCCCCAACACGGCACACGACCTGTTTCTTATTTACCATAAACTGCACAGGTTTTTTATCCCCATGCGCGGTCAAAAACTCTTCCAATGCCTGTTTCTTCGAATTCTTCCTTGTTAAATACTGATATAATCTTTTCTCATCCATCTGATCCAGATAGATCTTCGGAAATTTATAATGATAAAACAACGTCACCGCTTCTTCAAAATGTTCCTGCGCGTACCGGACAAACTCCGCGTATGATGTCAACTCGCCTGCTATCCCTTTTAAATACCTGCCTGTCACCGTGATATGAAAAGGCAGTTCACTCTCGCCGCAGTCCGTAATGATCATGATCGTACCATCCAGGACATCGCCCGCCTTTCGGATCCCGGCATGCACATTCACCGTGACCTCATTGTCCTTTCCGTCAAAGACCGGAAGAAAGCCAATATCAAATTCATCGACTGCGCCGAATCCTTTGATCTTTGTACCTCTTACATTTTTTACGTGAAAAACAGAAGATGCTTCCCCACCTTCTGGCACCTCAAATTCCAAACGTTCTGGTGACACGACAATCTCCGGCTGTTCATAGGTAAAATTCCCCTGAGCCAGCGACATGACCTTTTCCTTCATTACTTCCTCCATCTGTTGTTACGGTGTTTGTTCGATTTTTTTTATCAGGGCCTCAATCAGACGCTCCTCCATCGCGCGGCATCCTTCTAGACGGTACGATTTTACCATCTTCAGAGCCTCTACCGCGATCTGCAGGGCAGCGCCTTTATCTCCTTCCAAAAAGAAGAGCCAGTAAGCAAACACCCTCTTGGCGTTTACGTCCTCCCTGCCGTCCAGTTTTTCGAGAAACGGCTTTCCGTAGTACTTAGCCTTCCCCTCATTTGGCACAATGATGACATGATAAAAAACAAATTCACACAATATGTTAAGTTCCGAATGCGGCCACTTCTCCGGCACATACTTTTCGAACTCGTCCATGATCTTTTTCACACCCTCATATTCGCCTCGATCCAAAAAATGATAATAACACATAAGCAAATACTTTTTTACAACCACGTTATCCGACAGATTGCCCGTGCCCGACGCCCACTGGATCTGCATTCCGCCCGGCGCCCATCCCGCCTTGACCGCCGCGATGCACCTCTCGTACTCCCGCCGCATGATGCCGGCAGGGCCGCTGCCGGCCTTTTTTTTCTGATTGATACATAACTGGATAAACAAAACGAGCGTATACGCCGCCATGACGACAGCCATCGCCTGCGTCAATGCGTTTACAGGCATGATTTTGGTGCCATAGAGCTGAAACCAGACCGTTTCCGTAAAAAACAAAGCGGCAGCCATCGAAAAAGTGCCATAGATCAAATTTCTCATTTTCGTATATCTGGTATCCAGCATATTGCAGCTTATGTACGGCTGAGGGTCACATAGTCCGACCGAAAGCCCCTTTTTATTTTGTCCCGCCCGACGACCGACACGGATCATAAAAAAAACAAACTCGTCAAATCGAAATCGCAGTACCGCCCCTACAATAAGTTTTCCCAATGCAGCGGCAAGTCCCACGATCACATACCCGGCGGCGGCTCCACCCGCCGCCATAAAAAACTTTGCTACCATACTCATCTGCCCCGCCTTCCTCTCAGGTGCTTTTCCTTACTATAATCCCTTTCCATAATTGTATATAAATTACAGCATTTTGTAAATAGAAAGTTTTACAGCCCGGCCATCTGTACAAAACCGATCGCCACGAGGACAATGCCGGCAAAATAATCACAGAACCGGCCGCAGCGGATCCTCTTCTCCGCCAGAACAAGAAAGGAAAAGGTAAGTACCCCCGCCACAAACGGAAACGCATAAGCAGCCGCTCCCATCGTACACAGGCTCAGACCCGCGCAGAACGAATCAGAAGCGAGCACGCCGCCCAATACGACCCCCTCGAGCGGTTCGATCGTTTTCGACGCGTCCGTGTCATAATTTTTTCCCTTCTTCCCTGTTATAACACTCCAAAGCGTCCTTGCCCCGATCAGGATCAGTACGACACCGCCTGCCATCTGGATATAAAACGGATCGATCACACGCCCGAGGCCGTCGCCTAAAAGTACCGCCACGAGAGAGGTAATACCTGAAATAAAGGCAACGATCCCCTTCGTCGTCCAGGGGATTTTTATGTCCGCCGCCTGATATGCCGCCCCCAGCGCCCATGAATCAATGCTTCCCGATAATCCGAGCAAAATGATTTTGAGCATTTTTCTCATTTTCTCCTAAAATATGACTTATTTTTATCCTATGATTCGCCATATCAGATGGTTCTTCGTTGCATAATTCCTGTAAACCCATCATAAGAATGATGTAACGAAAAAACTAGGACAGCAGACATGAAAAAAACGACGGAATGGTACCAGAGCAGCATTTCCATGCTCGAACAGCAGCTCCACACCGATACCGGACACGGTTTGAGCGATAAAAAAGCCAGTTCGCTGCTAAATAAATACGGAAAAAACCAGCTTGTCCAAAAAAAGCAGGACAGCATAATAAAAAACTTTTTTGACCAGTTTAAGGATTTTATGATCATCACGCTATTGATCGCAGCCGCCATTTCGTTCGGTGTTTCGTGGCTGGAACATCAGGTGGATTTCATTGAGCCTGCCATCATACTGGCTATTATTATCATCAATGCGATTTTGGGCGTCGTTCAGGAGGCAAAAGCCAGGCATTCCCTCGAGGCACTGAAAAATCTGTCAGCTCCGCTTGCCCTCGTCATGCGCGGCGGGGAAATGAAGCAGATCGACTCCACACTCCTCGTCCCCGGCGATGTCATTATCCTAGAAGCCGGAAATCTCGTCCCTGCTGACGCAAGGATCATTTCCGTTATGGGACTTTCCATCGAGGAATCCACACTGACTGGGGAGACGCACCCGATCGAGAAGATTACGACGCCGCTCGGAACCGATGCCGTCCCGATCGCCGAGCAGAAAAATATGGCCTTTTCGGGAACGATCGTTGTGTCCGGCCATGGAAGAGCCATCGTGACAGCTACGGGCATGAACACGGAACTCGGCCATATCGCTGGCATGATCTCCGAAGAGTCAGCTCCTGACACGCCGCTCCAAAAAAAGTTGAGTCATACCGGAAAAGTGCTGGGCACAGTAGCTCTCATCATCTGCTTCGCGCTTTTTATCATCGGCATCCTAAACAAACAACCCGTCTTTTCCATGTTTATGACTTCCGTAAGCCTCGGCGTAGCCGCAATCCCGGAAAGTCTGCCCGCACTTGTCACGATCATGCTCTCTCTCGGTGTCGAGCGCATGGCAAAACGAAAAGCGATCATACGTAGGCTTCCAGCTGTCGAAACGCTCGGCAGCGCCACGGTCATCTGCTCCGACAAAACCGGGACGCTTACGGAAAACCGTATGACCGTAGCCGAGGAATACACGATGGATTCCCAGCAAAAACTGTTTACCTGTTTTGCCTTGTGCAACCACGGCATCGATCCGATGGAACAGGCCCTTCTCGAGCGGGCCGCCGCACTTTCGATCGACACGGACAGTGTGTGCCGCAAATACCGTCTCTTCGATGAACTGCCCTTTGATTCCAAACGGAAGATGATGACGACGTTTCACGAAACCGGATCGGGCGCGCAGAGTATGACGAAAGGTGCGCCGGAGATCATACTGAAACGTTGCAGCCACATCCTCATCGGCGGCCAGGTACGGCCTCTCACGCCCACAATGCGCCGTGAAATCGACGACAAGGCGATGTCCTACGCCGCAGATGCTCTCCGCGTCCTCGCGATCGCCTGCCGGGAAGACATCGGAAGCCATCTGCGCGGAGATAAATCTTCCTACGAAAGGGATATGACATTTATCGGCCTGGCCGGATTTATCGATCCGCCGAGAAAAGAAGCGGAATTTGCCGTCACAAAATGCCGTCAGGCCGGCATCCGTCCTGTTATGATCACCGGCGACCACAAGATCACGGCCTCCGCGATCGCTGCTAAACTCGGGATATGCAAAAACGCCGACCAGGTCATGACCGGCGCTGAACTAGACGGCATCAGTGATACGCAGCTGTCCCGCATCGTTTATAAATACCCCGTTTTTGCACGCGTATCACCTGCCCACAAAGTACGGCTCGTGAAGGCGTTCCAGAACAACGGAGAAGTCGTGGCCATGACAGGCGACGGCGTAAACGACGCCCCCGCGCTGCAAAAAGCGGACATCGGGTGCGCGATGGGAAAATCGGGAACGGATGTGGCAAAAAATGCCGCTGACATGATCCTAATGGACGATAACTTCGCGACGATCGTCGATGCGGTAGAAGAGGGACGCGGCATTTTCCAAAACATAAAAAAAGCCGTTCATTTCCTCCTCTCGTGCAACATCGGAGAGATCATGACGATCTTCGTAGCGATCCTGCTGGGAAAAGCTTCCCCGCTGCTGCCCGTCCAGCTTTTGTTTATCAATCTTGTAACCGATTCCTTTCCGGCCATCTGTCTGGGACTCGAACCACCTGAACGGGACATTATGAAAAAACCACCGGTATGCGCCGCAAAAGGGCTGTTTGGCGGCGGAGGCATGTTTACCATTATCGTAGAAGGTATGTTTATCGGGTCACTCGCACTATTTGCCTATATGCTCGGCGGGGATCAGTCCGGCAGCACGATGTGCTTTGCCGTACTATCTCTCTCCCAGCTCATCCACTCCCTGAATATGCGCAGTTCCAGCTCGCTGTTTCAGATCGGATTCTTTTCGAACAAAAAGCTTTTGTTCAGCGTGCTATTATGTATCGCACTGCAGTGTGCTGTGATCACATTGCCTGCCCTGCAGATCATATTTAAAACAACGTCTCTTACGAACATCCAGTGGTTTATGGTAGCCGTTCTCGCCCTCCTGCCAATCCCATTGGTCGAACTGGAAAAACGGGCCAGATAGATTCTGTCAATCCCGCCGATCACAAGGTCATAAATCCGGCTGGAAACATTTCCGTACCTGTGATTTATGACCTTTCCTCCTGCTTGATCCATTCATAGGCTAGTTTCAGCAGTGACTCCACCTCTCGCATGGTATTGGAACGAACGTTTTCTTCCGACTCATTTGCGTGTGTTTTCCCGCCATGGCCAGTCATAATGTAATCCGTACTCACCTCCAGCGCCTCGGCCAGTTTCATCAATGTATGCGCGGAGAACCCCTTTTTATCTTTCTCGATCTCATATAAAAATTTTACCGAAATATCCGCGCTCTCAGACAATTCCTCCCGTGAATACCCCCGTTCTTCCCTAAGCTGCCTGACACGCGCACCCACCGATGCTTCACTTTTATCACTCAAGAGAAACCACTCCTTGCTTTGTAACTTTTTTATCCTAAGTTATGCTGTAAAACAGCATATCCTGAAAACTTATTTTATTATACCACTATTGTTCCGTGACGCCTTTTTTTCTCATAACGTATGTAAAATTTTAACTAATGTGACAAAATTCGACATCATTCGACAAAATATTACACAACCAATGATACGAAACAATCTCCTGTCAAAAAAACCCCTCTATCCATCTCCACATGGTAAACTTACGGTCAGAACAAAGAAGAAACAGGGTCGTTGATCCGGACAGCAAGGATGGAGTACAACATGAAAGAGGAAATAAAAGAAATCTTACTCAAAAAATATACAAAAAAAGAACTTGCCCGACTGCGTTATCTCTATGTATGCCTGTTTCACGAAATCAGTAAGTTCTTCTTGTTATATGTGATCTTTTTCCTTTTGCATATGGGGCACGAATATCTGGCAGCCGTCGCCGCTTTACTTTCGATCCGTAATTTTACAGGGGGGATCCACTTACATACTTATTGGGGCTGCCTTTTGTTTACCTTCTTCTTTTTGTTCGGAGCAATCGTCGTCTCACGGACGATCGCCTTTGCGCCGCCCGTCCAAAACTTAGTTCTGCTGGCAGGAGGACTCATCCTCTTTTTCACGGAGCCAGTCACGTCCGACAACCGGCCGGAATTGACCAAAAGGCAGAGCCGGATTTACGGAAGCATCGGAAGCGCTGTTACGTTCGTCTATTTTTTACTATTTCTCAGCGAAGAAACCTTTACCTTTCGAAATTTATTTTTTTGGGTAATCGTTTTTCAAATATTGCAGCTGATCGCTGCCAAAATACACAAGAAAGGAGATCATCATGAAAAGAACAGCACGAAAAGCACTCGTGTCACTTTGTAGTCTTGCGATAGCTTTAACCCCCTTTTTCCATTGCAGAGGGTCAAGCCTTCTCTTCTTCGGGGAACCAAAACATCCAGACACGGAAAAATAAAAGAAATGCGGAATTTCACCAGGCGGGACCGTTCCAGTGAAATTCCGCATTTTTTACATCTACTTTCTTAAACCGGGAAACTTATTTTGACACTAAAACAGTTTCTTCCATTTTTCATCTCGTTACAGACGTCGAGGTTCCCCTTAAATCTTTTAACGATTTTTTTCACATAGGTAAGACCAATCCCACGGTCGCTTCCTTTTGTAGAATAACCATCCTCAAAAAATTCCATATAAACAGCGTGCGGGATTTTTTCGTGTTCGTTGCTGACATGTATACAGATGTATGATTCCTTCTCAAAGATCGAAAGGTACACCGTTTCGTCTTTTTTTCGAAGAAGTACCTCATCCATCGCATTATCCAGCACGTTTCCTATGATATCGATCAACATGACATCCGGGATCTGCAAATCCTGCAAACTGCACGTCAGATTGAGCTGAAGGTCGATCCCATGATCCATGGCCTCGCATGTTTTCTGATAAACATGTCCGATGATCAGCGGCCGTTCCAGCACAAGGATCCGGTTCGGCATCATGTAATGCTCCAGGACTTTTAATTCCCTCGCCTGTTCCCGAACAAGATCGTCATAATTGTCATATACCTCAAACAACGAATAGATCGCATCAATCTGATTCATAAATTTATGCTGCCGGCTGCGGATGAGATCCAGCATCTTCGCATACGCTTCCGCATATTCCTTTCGAACCTTGATCTCATAACGGTAGATCGAAATCTTATAAACCGCAAACAACACGGCTAAAACCGCTAATATGAAATAAGCTCCCTCCATAAAGCTCAACCCTGCGCCGCTCTTAAATAGCAGGATCGTTAAAAATACAATCCCGCCAATGACTGCAATGACTATGCAGCCATTATTTTCTTTGATCCAGCTAAAATTCCTCAGCGGAAGCAGAACCCCCCGTCGCCGTATCCACAAACATAAGGCAAATGTCAGGATGCCGATCATAACAGGAATACATTGCCCAAACCAGCTTCCGCCGCAGATCAAATAGACTGGAACATATAAAATCATTTCAAGCATACTAGCTAGTATCACCCCTAACACACAATAACATACTCCCTCCGGAATCGAAAAATGATAATACCAAAATGTGTTCAGTATTATCATCCCATAACAGACAAGCAGTAAAAATTCACTTGCCTGAAAAAAATTGATCGCCACCATACAACCCATAACGATCATGCAGGGCAGAACCTGATCCACAAAATGACCTGTTTTTCTTTTGTCAGCAAAAGAGGATAGGATCACAAGCACGCTGCCCAGTTCAAATAAACTCGCGACAACCGCGACGGAAGCATCTATCCACACCATTCTATATATGCCTCCCTAAACTGCTTTAGCATCCTTCCACCGATGGACACCACATCTTCTGTTCCTCTAAGATACACTTCCCTGTTCCTGAAATCAATGCTGTCGATATACTTTGGATTTACCGCCGTACCGTACGTAGGCATGAGGAACAAGGTATGCTTGATCTTACGTAAAAAAGTCTTTGCCGAAAGATTTGGTATGATAATCGTATCATCTACTGTATATATGTATAGAGTTCCCCTCCGGTTGGCAAAATAAATCACTTCGTCCACATACACCATATATCCGATCCCGTCGTGGCGGAGCGGGATGTACTCGCGCTGTTTATGCTTATTTTCAAAGGTAATGCCCTCGATCACCTCTGATATGCGCCTCTTTATAATTTCGCCGTCGCCGATTGGCTTTTCTATATAATCATAACAATGTACCCTTTTTAACAACTGGGGCTCCAGTCCTGATAATACCGTAATAAAAATAATGGGCGTCAGTCTGTATTTCACATGCTCTCTCATCGAATCCGCAAAAACGATACCTGAATTATCATTTTTCCTGTCCGGTTCCAGCACAATGTCAATCAGGAACAGGTCAATTTCCTTTTCCCATGCGCACATATAGGCATCCGCCCGTTTCCCAAAATCACAAATCTCACCATCCGGAGTGCACGAGCGAACAATCTTCACCAATGCCTTCCGCGTCTTCTCATTATCTTCCAATATCAGCACTCTCATCTTTACCGTTCCCCTAACCTTTTATCTTCCTTTGGAAATTCATCTGCCAGTGTTTTAAAGAGATTTAGTGCCTGAGGTTTTAGTTTTTCATTGATCGCGCGGTAATAGGCCAGCAAACGTACTTCGTCTTCCTTGATCTCGTCCGTTTGCATCTCGAAAAAATAATCCGAGGAGATTCCAAAATAATTAGAAAGATTGACCATATCTGTATATGAAATCTGAGCCTCACCATTTTCATACCTGCTTATACTCTGCTGGTTCATATGGAGAACCTCGGCTAACTGGGATTGCGTCAGCTCCCTCCCCATCCTGAGTTCTTTCAATTTCTTCCCGATCGAAACATTATCAATTGGCATAAATGTACACCTCATAACCTTTTTCTTTCATTATAATGTTTCAATAGGGGGATTTTATACACGGATACCGTGTGTCCATACACATATTCCGTGTTTTATTTTGCCTGCTGATACATCGGCTCTGGGAATGTCCCGCAGTCTATTCTTCGTTTAACCGGCTCAGACGGATTGCCTGGTCAGCTGCAATCAAGCTGTCTATCACCTCGTCCAGGTCACCGTCAATGATCGAATCCAGACGGTGCAGTGTCAGTTTGATCCGGTGGTCGGTCACCCGTCCCTGCGGATAGTTATAGGTTCGTATTTTTTCAGAGCGGTCACCCGTCCCGATCTGGCTCCTCCTCTTCTCGGCCTCCTCATCGTGTGCTTTTGCGCATTCTAGTTCATACAGCCTTGCGCGCAGTACTTTCAGCGCCTTGTCTTTATTTTTCAACTGTGATTTCTCATCCTGACAGGAAATCACGATACCCGTCGGCAGATGCGTCAGCCGCACGGCGGAGTCGGTCGTATTGACACACTGACCTCCATTACCAGAGGCCCGGAATACGTCAAACTTACAGTCATTCATATCAATTTCCACTTCGACATCTTCCACTTCCGGCATGATCGCCACCGTAGCCGTAGAGGTGTGGATGCGTCCGCCGGACTCTGTCGCCGGAATCCTCTGCACGCGGTGGACGCCGCTCTCGTATTTCAATTTAGAATACGCGCCGGAGCCGTTGATCATAAATACGATTTCTTTAAAACCGCCGATCCCGTTTTCATTGGAATTCATCGTGTCGATCTTCCAGCGGTTCCTCTCCGCATATTTACAATACATGCGGTACAGATCGGCAGCAAACAGCGCCGCTTCATCGCCGCCAGCCCCGCCGCGGATCTCCACGATCACATTTTTATCGTCATTGGGATCCTTGGGTAAAAGAAGGATACGCAATTCCTGTTCGATCGTCTCGACGTTTGCCTTGCACTCGTTCAGCTCCTCTTTTGCGAGTTCGCGCATTTCCTCGTCATTTTCTTCATCCAGGATCGCCAGGCTGTCCTCGATCCCGTCTTTTGCCGCCTTATATTCCTTATATTTCTCGACGACTGGTTCCAGATCTGCCTGTTCCTTCATCAATCTCTGATAGCGGTTCTGATCGTTCAGTACATCCGGCTCACTCAGTTCATTCAGCACCTCTTCGTACCGCAGCCGCGTATCTTCCAATTTGTCAAACATCACACTCAACCTTTCCTCGAACCATCACACCGAGAACAACCCGGTCATTCCCGGCGAGATCCTTTCGAATTTCTATCTCTTCAAACCCGCGTCCGCGCATAAGAGCAGACACTTCCCCGCCCTGCTGATGACCAATTTCAAAACAGAGCGTTCCGTGGTCGGCCAGATAAAACGGAGCCTGACGGATGATCTCACGGTAAAAATCAAGTCCGTCCCTGCCGCCGTCGAGCGCCGCCACTGGCTCAAACCGGGCGACCTCCGGCATAAGTCCCGGAATGGTATCAGATTCTATATAAGGCGGATTTGACACGATCCAATCAAAAACACCTCGTATATTCTCAAATAAGTCACCACGCACTAGTTCGGTCGGCGTGTGGCAGCGGTAATGCTCCCCCTCACGAAACCGTTTGAGATTGCGCTTCGCTACGCAAAGAGCCTCTTCCGAAATATCCCCGAGCACCAGTTGGGACGGTCTTCCCCATACACCGATGCTCAGACCGATACAACCCGATCCCGTACAAAGGTCAAGAACCCTCTTTCCTCCGCACAACGGGTAAACGATCTCTACGAGCGTTTCCGTATCCTGTCTCGGGATCAGCACGTGCTCATCCACTTCAAAAGGAAGTCCCATAAATTCTGTATATCCGGTAATATACTCCAGCGGCACGCGCTGGCTGCGCTTTTCAATGTATGCCTCAAACTTTTTTTTCGTATCGGCACACACCTCTTCCTCTTTTCGCAGAAAGTAGCGGCTCCTGTCCAGCTTTTCGTCGAAACAGGCTTGAAGAAGATACCACGCACACAACTGCGCCTCCGGCACATCCGAGAGGACGAGCCGGCCCTCTCCCCATTCCAGCAAACTCCTGAGCGTCATTGTTCCTTCCCTTTATCTGGGACACCCGGGTCTTCAAAATAGCGATCGAGCGCCTGAAGGATCTCATCGTCTTCCTCGTCCTCCAAATCGACCTCTACCACTTCAAATCCTTCCGGTTCCTCCGGCTGTTCTTCTGCGGATATTCCCTCTGCTGCCTGCATCGCATCTTCAGCCGGTTCTTCCGCCGCCGCCTGCTCCGCAGCCGGGATCGGTTCCGCCGGTTCTGACATGTCTTCTCCTTCCAAAAACGCTTTCCAGTCAAAGACCGCTTCCACCGACGCGATCGCTACTTGCAGCATATCGGCATCCGGCTCCTTTGTCGTCATTGCCTGAAGCCAGAGACCGGGTTTACTGAGGATGCCAACCACCGGGTTATCACTCTTTCCGGCGATCATGATAAATTCATACGAAATCCCGGCGATCACCGGTATGAGCAAAATACGCAGGACCATACGAACCCACATATTCGATACCGAAATAAACATAAACAGCAATATGCTCACGAACATGACAACGAGCATAAAACTGGTTCCGCATCTTTTGTGTACCGTCGTCTGCCTGGCGGCATTTTCCACAGTCAGTTCATGCCCGTGTTCGATGCAGTTGATACATTTATGCTCCGCGCCGTGATACATAAAAACGCGCCGTATGTCTTCCATATAAGAAATCGCTTTCACATAACCGACAAACAGAGCCACCCGGATCACCCCTTCGATCAGTCCGCGGACATGAACAGAGTGGACCTTGGAGGAAAGCAGTTCCGAAACAAAAAAGGGCAGTAGTACAAAAAGGCCGATCGCCAGCATGACCCCTGCCATGACGGCTAGTCCCATGAGAAGATCTTCTTTTTTCCCCTTTTTTTCCTTGTTCGAAGAACGGTTCTCCTCTTCTTCCCAAAAACTAGAAGAGTAGTTCAGCGTCTTCATTCCCATAACGACAGACTCCGCAAACGAGACAACGCCACGGATGACCGGAACCCCTAAAAAAGCGTATTTTTCTTTCAAACTTTTATACGTATCAATCTTCGTCTCGATCTCTCCGTCCGGTTTACGCACTGAAACAGCATATCTCCCGGCGCCCTTCATCATAACGCCCTCAATGACTGCCTGTCCGCCAATTCCCGAATACCTCATAACCAACCTCGTTTCATTTTAGAACTATGATCGTCAATATGCAATAACTCCGCAGTTCTCTTCTAACATACATACCGAGACCTGCGGAGCCATTATACATTCGTCATTTGCTTATGAAAGCCGAACAGACCTATTTTAAGCCATATCTGCGGTTAAACTTATCAATCGCACCGCGGGCTGCCATAGACTTCTGCTGTCCCGTATAGAACGGATGGCATTTGGAACATACTTCCACATGGATATCCTCTTTCGTCGAGCCTGTCACAAATTCATTTCCGCAGTTGCAGACAACCTTCGCCTGATAGTACTCAGGATGGATTCCCTCTCTCATGTATTTTCACCTCTCTAAACTATTTTCATTCTCTTAAAAACGGCTTTTTCATTGTACCATGCTTTTTTAAAAAATGCAAGTACTTTTAATGAAGCTTTATTTTTTTTATTGTTTCCACGAATTCTTTATTATTTTTCGTCCTTCGGAACAGATTGATGATCTGCTCCAGATTTCCTTCCGTATTCGAGTTCCCGCCGAGTGCTTTTCGCATGACAAAGACAGCTTCCAGCTCATCCCGGCTCAGAAGCAGGTCCTCCCGCCTCGTGCTGGATTTCTGTATATCAATGGCTGGAAATACTCGTTTTTCCGACAGATGCCTGTCGAGGACAATTTCCATGTTTCCCGTCCCTTTAAATTCCTCGAACACCACGTCGTCCATGCGGCTTCCCGTATCCACGAGCGCCGTCGCGAGGATCGTAAGGCTGCCGCCCTCCCGCATATTACGCGCCGCACCGAAAAACCGTTTCGGCATATGGAGCGCTGCCGGATCCAGACCTCCGGAAAGCGTCCGGCCGCTCGGCGTCACAGTCAGGTTATACGCCCTTGCCAGTCTGGTAATACTGTCCAGCAGGACGACCACGTCGTCCCCCCCCTCGACAAGGCGCTTGGCGCGCTCGATCACCATTTCAGAAACCCTCCTGTGGTTTTCCGGAAGTTCATCAAACGTCGAGTAAATAACGTCCACGCGCTCTCCCTCGATGGATTCCTTGATGTCTGTCACCTCTTCGGGACGCTCATCGATCAGGAGGATCAATAGGTGCATCTTCGGATAATTTTTCGTAATGGCGCTGGCAACCTGCTTCATCAGCGTCGTCTTTCCCGTTTTCGGCTGGGACACGATCATACCGCGCTGTCCTTTCCCAATCGGGGAAATGAGATCAAGCATTCTCATTGACACACCAGCATTTGGAGTTTCAAGATGGATCCTCTCGTTTGGAAAAATAGGGGTGAGATCTTCAAATTTATTTCGATGGGCCAAATAGGTGATCCCTCGCTCATTGACCCGTTTCATGTAAAGAAGGGCGCTAAATTTCTCATTCTGTGTCTTGACACGCAGGTTTCCCTCGATGATATCTCCTGTCCGCAGGCCAAAGCGCCGGAGAAACGCCGGTGAAACGTAAACGTCATTTTCGCCTGGCAGGAAATTATCACAGCGGATAAACCCATATCCTTCGGACATCACTTCCAAAATACCTTTTTTCGTAATGCCGCTGTCCAGTTCTTTCATCTCGGTCGGATGTACGTCGGTCACATGCCTGTCTTTCGCAATCGTGATCAATCCCGCTTTTTCTACCTCCTCTAACGGCCGGTATATCAGCGGTTCTGCCACGATATTCTGTCTTGTCTCATACCGCTGCTCGTTCCTTGTGTCCTGACGGTTTTCATATCTACCGCTCCCGCTCGAATGCGGCCGGTACGACTGCGGTTCTGCCGCGGTATTCTGTCTTGTCTCATATCGCTGCTCGTTCCTTGTGTCCTGGCGGTTTTCATATCTTCCGCCCCCTCCCGACTGCGGCCGCGCACGAAACCTGTCATCGTGATTAGGTACATACGTATATGTCTGTTTGCTGTGATCCTCATTTTTTACTTTCGGTTTCATACCCGACGACCTGTCTGCGTTTGTACCTCCGGCCGCGCGGACCGGCCGTTCTGCCTTTGACTCCGTCCTTGGCTTTCCGGCCTGTTTCGTCTCTTTTTTTACTCCATCGGAATCCGCCTGCGCTCCCTCGCCAATCTTTTTTTCGATTTCCCGCAAAAGTTCCGCCTTCCGCAAACCAGATATGCCGGACATTCCTTTCTCCTTCGCCAATTCTCGAAGTTCCTTTAAAGACATGTTTTGTAAATTCATTCCATTTTCCTTTCTCTCCTAAAATGATATTCCATTTTTTTTCATAAGATTTCTCGCACTCTCCAAAGAATCTACCCCTGTCGCATTTTTGATCGGCGCAAACTCTTTGTCCCGTTCCACCTCAAAGGACAGGCAGTTATCCATCAAATGTATCATATCAAGCACAAGCGTTTCAAATTTATAACCATTTGGCTGTTCTGGTTTTACATATTCACCATTCTCATTTATATAGGGAATCTTTCGCTCCACCACATGGAGCGGGAGATTTTGTTCCACTATTTGTACAAGTGTATCCACCTGGAACAGGTAATTCAGGATCACACCGAAATTGTAAAGGAGCTTTCCTTCCCCATCGCGTGAATGAATGATCTCGTCCGTCATTTCATAATATTCTACGATCGACGGCTTGCCATCCTCCAAACACAGCACGCCAACTCTCTCATTCGGGTCTGCCTTTGCTACGACCTTCGCCCCGCATACGCACTTATTTTCCAGTACAGCTCCTACAAATACCGGGTCGGCGATCTTTTGAAGAACGTTGTCCACCGCAAAGACATTCAGCCACTCGACGCCAAATTTCCTCACCTCATCCAAAAGTCCCGCTTTTACGAGGGAGACAAACCATCCGCCATTTCCGTTCGGAGAAGTGGACACCTTATCCTTATCCTCCATATAGAATTTCCCCTCATAGCTGACAGAGGGAGCCATCTGCTGGACAAAAAAGAATACATACCGCGGATCATATCCAAAATAATTTTTTTCCTTAAAAAATGTCACCGTATCTTCGTTATTTTTTTCACTTGTCATAATAAACAGAGGGATCCATGCTCCGGTCTTCTCCACGACCTCCATCAGATTTCCGACCAGCCTTTCAAACAAAAAGAGTTCTTTGTCCACTCCGATATTCAGCATTCCTTTCGGGCCGTCCAGTCCCAATCTCGTCCCCTGGCCCCCAGCCAGTAGAACAGCGCCCACCTTACACTTCTTTATCGCCTGTATACCCGACGTTTCATAAGACTCGCGCTTTTTATCGATCTCATCCAGCGTGATCGCTCCCAGAGGGGCGAGCACTCCTCTCTCTGCCTCTTTCACCCCGTGCTCTACCATTTTGGGCAGCTCCATATCCAAATGTTCGATCTGACGCAGCAGATTCTCTCTTTGTTCCTCGTTCAACTCCTCATAATACCGTAGCAAATGTTCCTGCCCTGCTCCCGAAAGTTTCGCTTTTGCCTGTTCAAATGTCATGTTTTCCCTCTTTTCCGCGCAGAACATATATGTAAAGTCCTATTCTGCCGCTTCTTTCTTTCCATTTTATGAACGGTTCGTTCTGCATATATTATCTATTTTAACATTTTACGGAAAAAGCACAAGTCTTTTTTCCGTTTCCTCTCATTTCAGCAATGATGTTACAACTGTAGAATACAATTCACTGCTGCTACTGCGCCAGTTATTGCATATTTTGACCGCATCCTCTTCGGTAGGTACCGCGATGTCAACCTGGAACAACACTTCATTTTTTTCATACAACAGGCAGGAAGCCACATAATCACCGTTGCTGCGGCGTGTATAGTCGCTCACGATCGCCGTGCGGTCGATGATCTGATAATTTTTTTCTCGAAGATACTGGTCGATTTCCGCCCGTATTTCATGGGACAGGTTCGTATAAAACAATTCCAGCGTTTCCCGCCCCGCTTCGGTAATCGTATAGTATGAGGTATTATATGTCTGTGAACAGGCAACCAGTTCGGCGTCGAGCAGCTCGGCAAACGCATTCTGCACGTTAAAATAATTGGTGTAACCGTGTTCGATCACATAGTCCGCTACAAAACCGAGCGTGAGCGGCGACGTGATGCGGTTCAATGTATATAACACAATAAGTTTATAAATGGTAATGGCTTCTTTCATGGACATAGCGGTTCCTTTCTTTCCCCTGCCACACATTTTTAAGTTTCATCTGCCTGTGGATCCCATTCAGCACTTCCCGCTTCCGGCAGCTCCACATGGGCGCGACCAAAAGATAGCCCGGCCCGTCTCCCGTGAGCCGGTGGATCACCACTTGTTGCGGTAAAATAGAAAGAGCGGCAGCGATCGTTTCGATATAGTCTTCCATCGTCAGCACCTCAAACTCACCGTTCTGATACATTGACGCCAGATCGGTATCTCTTAACACATGGAGAAGCTGCAGCTTGATTCCGTCACTCCCGGAATTTCCCACATAATATACCGTTTCCAAAAAATCATTCCGCGTCTCATGCGGGAGTCCGGCGATCACATGTGTAACGACCTCTATCCCCCGCTCTTTCAGTCTTTCCACTGCTGTGTCATACACCTCGAGCGGATATCCGCGGCGAATCAAAGCGGCCGTCCTCTCATGTATCGTCTGCAAGCCGAGTTCAACCATCACCGGTTTGATGCGGCTGCATTCGGACAAAAGATCCAGTACCTCATCGGGCAGACAGTCCGGCCTTGTCGCGATCGACAGCATCGCTACGTTCGGATGCCGGATGGCTTCCTCGTACAACGGCCGGAGAACATGCACGGGAGCATATGTATTTGTAAAAGATTGGAAATAAGCGATAAATTGATCTCCCACCTGTTTGCGGGCAGAAATACCCACGATACCGCGGTCTATTTGTTCCGTTACAGAATCTGCCGGAGGAGCTGCAAAATCGCCGGAACCATTGCCGCTGCAAAAGATACACCCGCCCCATCCGACCGTGCCGTCCCGGTTTGGACAGGTCATGCCTCCGGCAAGCGCGATCTTATAAACTTTTTCCCCGAATCGTTTCTTCATCTCAAAATCCAGGGAATGATAGGGCTTATCTCCCCACCTATTCACTAATATGCTCCTTTACGGCAGCGCTCACGACATCCGCCACTCTGGGGTCAAAGGCCTCCGGCATGATATGGTCCTCACTCAGTTCCTCGTCCGGAACGAGCGATGCGATGGCAAGGGCAGCCGCTAGTTTCATTTCCTCTGTGATCTGCGAAGCTCTTCCTTCCAGTGCACCCCTGAATATACCAGGGAACGCCACGACGTTGTTCACCTGGTTCGGAAAATCCGAGCGCCCGGTCCCGACAACCCTTGCCCCGGCTCTTTTCGCCTCGTCAGGCATGATCTCCGGCACCGGATTAGCCATCGCAAACAAGATCGCATCCTGGTTCATCGAAGCGACCATCTCCGGCGACACGATGCCCGGCGCGGATACACCGACAAAAATATCCGCCCCCGCGAGGGCATCTGCCAAACTGCCCGCTTTACCATCCAAATTTGTAACTTCCATCATTTCTTTCTGCATCCAGTTCAGCCCGGGCGTCTGCTTATTCAGAATTCCCACCTTATCACAGAGCATCAGATGCGGGAACCCATATGATAACAGCAGCTTACTGATGGCGATCCCCGCCGATCCCGCGCCATTGACCACGATCCGGCAGTCCTCTTTGTTCTTTCCTGTCACCTTGAGGGCATTGATGATCCCGGCAAGAACGACAATCGCCGTGCCGTGCTGGTCATCATGGAAAACCGGGATATCCAACAGTTCTTTTAACCGGGTTTCAATCTCAAAACACCGCGGCGCCGAAATATCCTCCAGATTGATACCTCCAAACGCCGGAGCGATGTTTACGACCGTGCGGATGATCTCTTCGGTATCCTGCGTATCCAGACAGATCGGAAACGCATTAACTCCGCCAAATTCTTTAAATAGGACTGCTTTTCCCTCCATGACAGGCATCGCCGCCTCAGCTCCGATATTTCCGAGTCCGAGCACGGCGCTCCCGTCCGAAACGACTGCCACCGTATTCGACTTGATCGTGTAACGGTACGCTTCTTCTTTCTGTTCCGCTATCTTCTTGCACGGTTCCGCCACGCCTGGCGTATAGGCGATCGCCAGGTCTTCTCTCGACGCAACGCGGCACTTTGGCGTTGTTTCCAGCTTTCCGTTCCATTCCTTATGTAAAGCAAGGGCTTTTTCACTCGTTGTCATAAAATACCTCATTTCTGTAAAATTTATGTCTTTCACCTAAACTCAAATGTGCATAAAGCAGTTGTTTGTCTATACTAACACTCATTGTATCATTTTTACAAAGTAAACACAATAGTAATCTGAACACTCCCCAAGGACCCCTTCCTTACGCTAAGACGCGAAATTTCTATTGCATTTTCTATTTTCTTCTAGTAAAATAGAAGTGGAGTTTACATTTAAAGGAGTTGATCAAATGGTACAGCAAGAAAAAAAACTAATAAGGAAAGCTGCCCTTTATTCCGATGACGCAAATTTTGTTTGTCCCAAATGCGATATTTTAATGAAATATAAACACGGCGGATTATACGTCTGTGAGAAATGCGGTGCAGAACAGCTTAACGATTTTGGAAAAGTAAAAAAATATCTGAATGACCACGGGCCAACGAACGCTATCGACCTTGCGGCCAATACCGGCGTACGCCGTGCAAGGATCGGAGAGTTCCTCCGGCTGGGGAAAGTGGAAATCCCTGAAAATTCCACGACATTTATTCACTGTAAAAGCTGCGGTACGGCGATCCGTTTTGGAAATTACTGCGCGAACTGCGTACACACGAAAAATATTCAGGGCGCTTACATCGGAGATACGCCTAAGAAAAAACCAGAAAAGATGCGTTTCCTGGATTTGGAGTAAATGATAAGGGGAAGCAGGCCGCTTGGCCCGCTCCCTATTTTTTTAAGCACGGCAAGCCTCCAGTGCCTGCGCAAGGTCTTCAATGATGTCATTTACATTCTCGATCCCCACAGATAACCGAACTAGATCCGGCCCGACGCCGGCTGCCTTCAGTTCCTCATCGTTCATCTGCCGGTGCGTCGCGGATGCGGGATGCAGGATACAGGTATGGGCATCGGCAACATGCGTAGCGATCATCGCTATGTTCAGCTTTGCCATAAATTTCTCTGCCGCGCTCCGGCCGCCCTTTACACCAAATGATACGACCCCGCATGTGCCATCCGGCATATACTTTTTGGCCCTCTCATAGTATTGATTTCCCGGAAGTCCCGGATAATTGACCCACTCCACGCAATCGTGCGCCTCTAAAAATTCCGCCGCTTTCTGCGCATTCTCGCAATGTCTGGGCATACGGACGTGGAGAGACTCCAGGCCAAGGTTCAGCAGATACGCATTCATCGGCGCCTGGATCGACCCCAGATCCCGCATCAGCTGCGCGGTCGCCTTCGTGATGAAAGCTCCTTCCAACCCGAATTTCTCCGCATACGTGATTCCGTGATACGATTCGTCCGGCGTCGTCAGGCCCGGAAACTTGTGCGCATGCGCAAACCAGTCAAAACGGCCGGAATCAACGATACATCCCCCGACCGAGGCATCGTGACCGTCCAGATATTTCGTGGTAGAGTGCATCACGATATCGGCACCCCACTCAAATGGTCGGCAATTGATCGGCGTCGCAAATGTATTATCAACGATAAGCGGTACTCCGTGCGCATGAGCTGCATCCGCAAACCGCTCAATGTCTAGCACGGTCAGCGCCGGGTTCGCGATCGTCTCCCCGAATACCGCCTTCGTATTTGGCTGGAACGCCTGTTCCAGCTCTTCTTCCGAACAATCCGGATCGACAAACGTAAAATCTATCCCCATTCGTTTCATTGTCACCGCAAATAGATTATACGTACCACCATAAATGGCAGAAGAAGAAACGACGTGATCGCCTGCGCTGCAAATGTTAAAGATCGAATAAAAGGATGCCGCCTGGCCGGATGAAGTGAGCATCGCCGCTGTACCGCCCTCCAGCGCACAGATCTTTGCCGCCACATAGTCATTCGTCGGATTCTGCAGTCTCGTATAAAAGTATCCTGATGCTTCCAGATCAAATAATCTGCCCATATCCTCGCTCGTTTCATATTTGAACGTCGTGCTCTGTATGATCGGGATCATCCGCGGTTCGCCATTTTTCGGTTCATACCCTGCCTGAATACATTTTGTTTCTCTTTCCATCGTCATTCTCCTTCTTTTACTAAGATATCCGTTAACAGTTCCATCAATTTTATTGTATCAAAAGGCTTCGCGACATGCCCGTTCATACCGGCATCAAACGCCGCCTTCCGGTCTTCATCAAACGCATTGGCTGTCATGGCAATGATGGGGATGCCTGACGCCGCACGATCCGGAAGAGACCGGATCTGTCTCGTTGCCTCATATCCGTCCATGATCGGCATCTGGATGTCCATCAGGATCAAGTCGTACTGGCCTGGCTTCGCCGCTTTCATCTTCTCCACGGCAACCGCTCCGTCCTCCGCCACATCCAAGATAAAACCAACCGACTGCAGAATTTCCACAGCAATCTCCTGGTTGATCTCATTGTCCTCGACCAAAAGGATCTTCTTTCCCTGCAGGGACGTATGCTCTTCGGAAACCGCTGCTTCCGCATCTGAAACCGTATATGGGGATTCCAGCACCTCCCTCAGCTCGGAAAGGAAGATCGGTTTGGAACAAAATGCTGTCACACCAGCTTTCCGCGCCTCCTCTTCAATATCCGACCAGTCATAAGCGGTTAATATGATGATCGGTTTATCTTCCCCTATGATGCCGCGGATCCGCCGCACCACCTCAACGCCATTCATATCGGGCATGAGCCAGTCGATAATGTATGCCGCATATCCATCGTTTTGTTCTTTTGCCAGTTTCGTGCGCAGAACCGCTTCTTTCCCGGATGTTGTCCAGTCCGGTCTCATCCCGATGGTCGTAAGCATTTTCGTCACACTCGAACAGGTATTAAAATCATCGTCGGCCACAAGTGCCCGAAGTCCCCTGAGTTCGGGGATCTCTTCCTGCCTGACCGGTCCGGAACATGTTTCGAACTGCAGCGACACCGTAAAGGTCGTTCCCTTTCCCTCTTCGCTGGCTACCGAAATGGTCCCGTCCATCATATCTACGATATTTTTTGTAATCGCCATACCAAGTCCGGTTCCCTGGATACCGCTCACCGTACTCGTCCGCTCGCGCTCAAACGGCTCAAATACATGCTCCATAAACTCCTGGCTCATACCGATCCCCGTGTCCTTGATCTGGAATTCATACGAGGCGCAGCCATCCACCGCATTCCCTTTCTGCACGATGCGGACGCTCACCATACCGCCTGGTTTCGTAAACTTCATGGCATTGCTGAGAAGGTTCAGAAGAACCTGATTCAGCCTGAGTTTATCACATAATACATTTTCATTCACCACATCGGCCGTATCGATATAAAATTCGAGCTGTTTTGATGTGATATCCGACTGCACGATCGTTTTTAAGTCGTGCATGATCTCGGGAAGCGACGTCTCCTTCTCCTCAATCTTTACCTTTCCGCTCTCAATGCGGCTCATATCCAGTACATCGTTGATCAGGCTGAGCAGATGATTGCTCGAAGTAGAGATCTTCGACAGATAGTCCTGTACCTGTTCCCGGTTATCAAGATGCGTCGCCGCCAGCGACGTAAAACCGATGATCGCGTTCATCGGCGTCCGTATGTCATGGGACATATTGTTTAAGAACGTCGTCTTCGCCCGGTTCGCGTGCTGGGCTGCTGCCAACGCATCCTGCAGATCTTTCGTCTGCCGCTCCAGACGTTCCTCCATTCTCTTCTCGTCGTCAATATCGATAAAAAGACCCACAAAGGTGATCGGGGAACCGTCCTCCCGCCTGGACAGACGCCCTGCCGCATGGAACCACCGGCACCCGGCATGCCGCGTGTGGAGACGGTACTCCACGTCATATGTTTTCTCCCCGGAGTAATCCCTAACCGTATCCCAGAACTCCTCCAGCACCCACTCCCGATCGTCGTCATGTAGAAGCTCCGACCACGATTCCAACTGATCCGGAAACTCCTCTTCGCTCCCGTAACCGACCATTTCCCGGAAAACCTCAGACCACGTACAACATACAAGTTCCGCTTTTTCGTTAAACTCCATACTCCAAAGCCCAGAACCAAGTGCCTTATGGATGTTCTGCATCGCCGTCTGTTCCCTCTCGATCTGCGCATAGGCGTGACGGATCCGGTTTCCATCTGCCTTTTCCTGTTCCAGCAAAAACCTGGCATTCTTTTTGTACTCGGAGATCAGGACGGCAAATACAAGAATCATCGCAATGACCGTTATAACGATCTGGACAACCCCTCGCTGCATCATTCCCGTACTGATGGAACTGATCTGTTCGCTTAAAACATTGTCACGGATGAGGATCGTCATCATCCAGTTCGTGCCCTCGACCGGAACATAACAGAGCGCCTCCTGATATCCTCTATACGTAAACGAAAACTGCCCGGGTTTTCCGCCCATAAAGTCCTGCTCCATCTCTTCATAGCTGAATCCGTAATCCATTTGAGCATCTTTCAACTCAGAAAGCAGATTACCGCCCGCTTTAAAATTACCAAAGTCATTCTTCGTCAGGCTCTCGCCATTATGATAAAACAAATTGCAGTACGTCTCATTCTGGTTCGTCTGCAGTGTAAGCGAGCTCAGCATCTCGTCAATATTGATCTGGATAAAGCAGACCTTGATCGGGATACGCTTTTCCATAGTATCCTGAAACGAGATATCCTTCACGGGAACTGCGAGGATCACCTGCTTTTTTGCCCCATACAGATTCGCCGTGCGGATCACCGGCCCGGTCAGTTCTTCCGACAAAAAACTGTACTGGCTCAGTCCCGATGCCGTGCTGTGCTCCGTATACACGATACCACTCTCATCAACAAGAGCAAATTTTTCAACGCTGTAAAGTTTTTTTACCATTCCCAAAAAGTTTCGCAGGCTCTCCTGCGATTCCATGCTGGATTCCCTTAATAAATCGAGCGCACTGTTTATGTTCTTGATCTTATTCTTTAACTCCTCCGAAACAACCTGCGCCCTCCGCCCGGCCAGTTCCTCCAAATAGAATTCGCTGACCCGGTTCACGGCCTCGCTCGTACCCGTTCTCGCGCTGTTCGAAACCCAGATCGTTGTGAGGAGAAGGATGGATGCAATAATACCCCCGCCGACTATGACGGCAGTGATCGTTCTTCTCTTTTGTTTCTTATCCATACCGCTATATTTTAATCGTTCCATGACCTGTCTCCCATCTTCATTCTTACTCTATTTCTCCGTATAAAACCTGCAGCATCTCGGCTGCGCGATCCTGATAAATGATCGTTGTCAATTCCTCTGTTTTTTCGGGAAACGCCTCACCAGCAAGCCCTCCGTCGGCGATCCTGACCGCCACCTGTACGGTATCAAAACCGATCGAATAGCAATCCTGGACGCCGAGCGCGTAAATGACTCCCTCACGGAGATAATGCAGCGCTTCCTGGTCATGATCCATTCCGACAATGACGATCCCACTCCCGCGTCCGGCTTCCGTAACCGCCCTCGCGGCGCCGACCGGATTGCTCATATTACAGCAGACGATCCCCGCCAGATCGTCGTACTCCTCTAAAAAACCTTTTGTAATTTCATATGCTTTTTGTTCGCTATCTTCGTCGTATGCCTTTCCGATCAGTTCCATTCCCGCGTACTTCGCGATCACATCCTGCGCACCGAGCGCCCTGTCCTCATGGCACGGCGCTCCCTTTGTCCCTACGAGGACCGCCACTTTTCCCTGATATCCAAGTTTCTTACACAGGGCCTCCGTAAGATCCACGCCATCTTCATAATTATGGGTATTTCCTACATAGGCGATCCGATTGCATCCGTCCTCTTTCCCAGCGTCGGAACTGGAAAATGTCATCACTTTTTTGCCATCTTTCATCAGCTTGTTGATCACTGGCGTAACCATGCCGACATCTGCCACATCGACACCGATCACATCAAAATTCCGGGAAGCGGCATCCAAAAGACGCCTGACCTGATCCCCAGCGGACGTTTCCTCCGGCGCCAGATACTCATAATCGATCGTTACCCCGAGTTCCTCAAACTGTTTCGCCGCATCCTCTATACCGAGGGCAACCGCATCCCACCACGGATGAACGGTTTTATATGTAAAATAGAAATTATACTTCTGCTTCCGAGGTTTATATCCATCCAGTTTATGATTAAAATTGGCAACCTCTGCTGGCTCCTTCCTGTTCTCTTCGGTCAGATCAGCTGCCAGCGGCTCCTCATTTTGTCCACACCCATTGAAAAGAAAACAGCAGAAACAAATAAATACAATGTAACGCAACATATTCCGCATGAACAACCACTCCTCTCAAATCTATGCCTTCCAGAAAGGCTGGACACACATTCCCTTACTTTTTCCACGATCGGTAAAAATCTCCCGGCTCACGCCCCGGATGGCCGTCCCGTTTCGCCTCGATCTCTTCCGTACAAACCGATACGGCATGTTCGATAAACGATACGACACGGTCATAGTCCATGATTTCCAGATCTTCTTTTTCCGCGCCAGTATCTTCGTGAAAATCTTCTAATAACTCTTTATAATACTCATCCCAGAATGACTTCTCCGCCTCCTCAATGCCATGTTCCAGCCAGGACATAACAGGCTCCTCTAGGGCATACTTCCTGCGCAGCAGCTCATTCATCCTGTGGTAGTCCTTATACAGTGTATTGACGGTTTTCAGCCGGTCGATGTTTTTTCGTTTCATCGGCATATACACATCGATCCCCCAGACCGCATCCGTCACAAGATGGCAAAAATATCCGAGATACAACTCATCGTCCTGAAACGCCTCGTACTTATGCCAAAACCAGTTCCAGTTATTCCCTTTCCTGCAAGTTTCCTCCTCGCGCTCCCAAAAATGCGACCGCTCCTTCGGCCCACTTCTCCCGCCGGGGCCGTCCACACAATCCGGCAGCATATTTCCAAACAGGAAGCGGTCAGGGTTTTGCAGCCGGATCCGTTTCATCACCTGCGATCCGACGATATAGTGCATCAGCCTCGACGCCATGTTCGACCTCCTTTTGCCTTTAGAACGCCTAACGTTAACTCCTCTGGATCATTTCGATCAACTGCTCCCAGTCTGTGATCTCTTCATAGGGAACATTGGTCTGCACAGGATGATCCTCGTCCACACATACCGAATACCAGATCGGCTTCATACCAGCCTCATAAGAGCCCTGTATATCTCCTAACAGATCATCCCCGCAAAACCATACTTTATCCGCTTCTAGCCGCGCTTTATGTAACGCCATTTTAAAAATCATGGGGTGTGGCTTACGAAATATGTAGTCACTTGATGTAATAATAAATTCAAACGAAAAATCTGGAAGCATCCCCTTCAACTTCTTCTCCAATGTCTCTCCCCGGAACATCATATTGCTTACCACGCCGAACCGGATCCCCTCCTGCTGCAAAAAAGCAAGAAGTTTTTCGATATGTTTTGTCGGAACGCCCGACGCCGAATGGTTCCAAAAAATCTCCTCCATCTCCGCCGGAGTCAGATCGAACTCTAAATCCAAATACTCATATAGATAACGGTTAAAACAGTCATTCGTTATCTCCAGCGGCTGATGGCTGCGGCCTCCATTTGGAAAAGCATCGGCGATATTTTTTGTTATCTCCCCCGCTATCTGCTGTATCTCCCGAAGCCCCGCCTGCCTGGGATTTTTCACCGCCCGGTCTAACAGCGCCTGATCACCCTTTAACGGATTAAATTTCTCCTCGTTGACAAGCGTCTGTCCATAATCAAAAAGTATCATTTCTGGTTTCATACGTGCGAGTCCCTCCTCTCGTGAATGTCATATGACATTATACCATTAGACGTTTCTTTTTGCAATTATAGTTTTTGGAACACTAACTATAACGCAGCTTTTGATGCAGCAGACAAAGAAATTTATTATAATTTAAAAAAATGAGATATTTTCCCTGCTAATTCCGTATTACTAGTGAAAAGCTTTTCAGAAGAAAACGATAAGGAGGTTTCCGATGTCCGGCGAAGAATATGAAAATTCAGTTAAACAATATGCAGATATGGTTTTTCGCATCGCACTTAATGAATGCAAAAACCAGGAAGATGCAGAGGATATGGTGCAAAACACATTCCTCAAACTTCTCCAGCGCAAAAAAGCATTCGATTCCGAAGAGCATCAGAAACACTGGCTCATCCGGGTAGCACTTAATGAATGCCATTCCTTATTTACTTCCCCGTGGCGGCAAAGGACGCAAAGCCTGGATGCTTTCCCGTACAGCGCTGGAAAATTGCCTCCAGAACAGAGCGATCTGTATTACGCAGTCATGGAACTGCCAGCCAAGTACCGCCATGTCGTCTACTTATACTACTATGAGGAATATTCCATCCGGGAAATAGCTAATATCCTGAAAGTGAAGGAATCTACCTTGCAGACAAGGCTCATGCGGGCCAGAACATTATTAAAAGAAAAAATGAAGGGAGTGTGGCGGGATGAATAATCGAAAACTGGTTCAGGACACATTTTCAAACATCAGATTATCAGACGAAAAACGAAAGGAGCTGATCAATATGGAAAAAACAAAAAAACAAAAACGAAAACTACATGTAACAAAAGCAGCCGCAGCCTCCATCGCTATGTGTATTTTCATTCTTGCCGGCGGAACGATCACCTATGCCGTCGGGGGCAACAAAGTATTTAATGACTTTGGACATTGGTTAAAATGCACCGTAACGTTAAATGGAAGACAAGAGGACGCCCAGATTTCGGCAGAAAAGGACGGGACATTTACCGTTACCTACGGAACAAGTGAAAGCGGCGGACAAGTCGAGATTGACGGACGCATGAAAAACACGACCTGTATGCTTTTGGAGCTCACTTACAAACATGAGACAGCCAATGTAAAGAATGGATCCGTATCAAAAAGTGTCACCCTTCAGATTGATGAGACACTCTCCCATGAGAGTCAGGTCTGGCAGATCCGGCAGCAACTGACCCCAATACAGAATTCTGACTTTTTCACCCATGATTCACCGGAAAACTATGTCAATGCACTCATAGACGCCGCGCAAAAACTAGAAGGCGTATGGAAAGAGGGACTACTCTGCTCGGCAGAAGACATAAGAAAGGTAGCAGCCGGCCGGAAAATCGCAATCGACGATTACAAGTTTGACAAAAACCCCGACGAATCCACCGACGGGATATCCTGGCTGTTCATTGATTACACCGACGTCAAGACCGATGAGCACGGAAACGCCGAATTTAAACAGATGAGCGAAGCTGGCTATATTACAGAATTCTTCTTCCGGATAGAAGATTATGAATTGCGTGAATGGGGACCGGTAGAATTGTTTGAGCAAGACAATAATTAGTGTCTGCTGATTAAGCAAAAATTAGCAAATTCCAGTTCTCATATCTACTCCCAGATTGGAACAGATATAAATGAGCGCAAAGTATTCGTTTCTGTATTTTAAACAGATTCGTCACGAATACAGATAATGCGATAGAGGTAAGCTGTGTCTGCTCCAGCTTTGTGGCAATACAACCCATACCATAACAGCGTTTGCTCAGGCTGAAACTGCGCTCCACTTCGATTCTATCGGTATTATCATGATACTCCTGCTTTTTGTCAGATTTTGCATTGACACTTGGCCTTCCAAGTTTAGGACCTGATAACCGGATCTTATGCTCCTTACAATAGTTCCGGTTCTTCCGGGTCCGGTATATCTGATCTGCCAGTACACGTTTCGGGTAATGGCCGGTACGCTCCCGGAATCGTTCCACCGCTTCGGTCAGGCAGGCGAATCGGTCTATACATGGTTTTTACCCCTTTATTGGTGATATTCTTCAAAAAAACTGCAAAGAAAACGATCTCGTTTTATCGAAACCTTTGCAAATATTATACCAGAAATCGGGGTGAAAATCAGTAAATTCAAAGAAGTTAGACCTAATCAGCAGACACTAATTTAAAAAAATGAGATATTTTCCCTGCTAATTCCGTATTACTAGTGAAAAGCTTTTCAGAAGAAAACGATAAGGAGGTTTCCGATGTCCGGCGAAGAATATGAAAATTCAGTTAAACAATATGCAGATATGGTTTTTCGCATCGCACTTAATGAATGCAAAAAACAGGAAGATGCAGAGGACTTATTAAAAGAAAAAATGAAGGGAGTGTGTCGGAATGAATAATCGAAAACTGGTTCAGGACACATTTTCAAACATCAGATTATCAGACGAAAAACGAGGAGTCTCTCAGGAATAATGGGACTTCTGTGGATTTGACGGAGGGGAACGGTCTATAATGTATGCAAAATGTAATCCTGGTTCACATACTCTGCCCTCTCGCTGCCATCTCCAAAATCCAGTCCCATCACTGCAGGCTTCAAAAATACTTTCCTCGCCTTCATCGTCTCCTCCTTAAGCAATCCCCCTGTACTTCGCCCTTCTATCCGATGCAATACAGCATGCACTACACCACGAATATCGTGGCAGTCACATCAAATAAGCGGGGACGTTATATTTGCATTTCCTTCTCAAAATAACAGTTTCTCTTAGCAAAAATAGAATATTCCAATATCAATGCAGAATAAATCTATCCAGAAATGAAGATTCAGAATGGCACAAACAATGGACATTTTCAGATGCCTTCCTAACGAAGGACTTCCAGCAACCGTTCTACGGGCATCCTCCCAAAATCACCCACAATCTCTTTGGCGGATAAGAAAAGCACTCCTAAAGATACCGCAATGTATCTCTAAGGGTGCTTATGCACGGTAGTGTATATGCTACTCGTTTCCGTCATTGCTCTTTTATATGCTATCACCTATTATCCACCCGCTCCGGGTACATGTCATGGCGGCTCAGCCGCTCAAAGGCCACCTGTTCCCACCTGGTTCCCGACTTGCCATAATTACAGTACGGGTCAATGGAAATGCCCCCCCGGGGCGTGAACTTTCCCCACACCTCAATGTATTTCGGGTCCATCAGATGAATCAGATCCTTCATAATGATATTCACGCAGTCCTCGTGAAAGTCTCCGTGATTCCGAAAACTAAACAGATATAATTTCAACGACTTGCTCTCCACCATCTTCTCCCACGGCACATAGGATATAATGATATTAGCAAAATCTGGCTGTCCCGTAATGGGGCATAAACTAGTAAACTCCGGACAGTTAAACTTCACAAAATAATCATTCTCCGGATGCTTATTCTGAAAAGTCTCCAGCACCTGCGGAGCATAGTCATCGGGATATTTGGTCCCCTGGTTTCCCAGCAATGTGATCGTTCCTTCCTGTTCTCTCCCTGGCATATTCTCTCCTCCTATTCTAATTTACAAAGCCGGGTCTTCCACGCCATTGATGCGAAAAGCCTTCTCCCTGTCAATGCAGGTTCCACACACGCCGCAGGGTCTCTCCCGCCCCTCATAGCAACTCCAGGTGAGATGATAGGGAACCTGCAGTTCCAGCCCCCTCTTCACCACTTCCCATTTGGCAAGGCCAACGAAAGGCGCCTCCACCTTCAGCTGCTCGCCGCTGCCGATAAAAATGGCATCTGAAATCGCCCGATGAAATTCCATGCTACAATCCGGATAGGCATTTCCTGCCGCATCATCCCCATGGGCGCCATAGTAAATCACGCCGCACCCCTTAGACAATGCCAGGCTTGCCGCCGAGGAGAGAAAGAGCCCATTGCGAAAGGGCACATAGGTAGACACCGGCCTTCCCTCCGTCTTCTTCAACTGCTCCCCATAGTCTTCCTCGGGAATCTCCTGCCCAGAATGCTTTAGCAGGGAACAGTCGCTGTAGGCAAATATCTTCGCCAAGTCCAGGGACAGATACTCCACGCCGTAATATTCCGCCACGGCCCTGGAAGCCTGCAATTCCTTATCATGCTTCTGTCCGTAGGAGACAGACAGGGCGACCACCTGCTCCCTTCCGTATCGCTCCACAGCCATGCCCAGGCAAGTGGTGCTGTCAATGCCTCCGCTGGCAAGTACCATCGCTTTCATAAGTCTAACTTCCTCTCTTTCATCCGCATATATTCACTGCCATGCCAATCAGCTCCCCGCAGCAGTTTTGAATCATCGCCAATATCTCTTTAAGAAGGGCCAATCCCTTCCTAACTCATCTTATCCCTTCTCCAACCGCATCTGCAAAAACTGATTCTCTTGAAATGCCCCCCGCAAGGTATAAGTCTTCGTGGTAGCCGATGCCTTCTTAATCCCCCTGGCAGACATGCAGCTGTGGATGCCCTGAATCACCACTGCCACATCCTCGCTGCCCAAGATTTCCTGCAAGATCTCCGCAATATCCGCACCGATTCTCTCCTGCAGCTGCAACCGTTTCCCCACCATATCCGCCACTCTGGCAATCTTGCTGAGCCCGATTACCCTGCCCTTGGGCAGATAGGCCACGGTGACTTTCATATCATACATCAGCGCCAGATGATGCTCGCAGTAGCTGAAAATGTCAATATCCCTGACCAGCACCATGTCCCGGCTATTTTCCTGGAAATCCATCTCCTCCGAGAATGTCTTGGAAAACATCTGGGCGATTTCGTGATTGGAATAATTCATTCCCTCAAATACTTCCTCATACATTCTCGCCACCCTGTCAGGCGTCTCCCGCAATCCCTCCCTTTCGGGATCGTCCCCCAAGGCTGCCAAAATGCCCCGCACATGCTCCTTAATCGCTTTCGTATCTATCGCCATATCTAACCTCCACTTATGCTATTCTATGTGAGAAAGATTCCCTTGCAGACTCTTACACGCATTCAACCATGCCAGTTTCGCCAGTATGAACATGATCTTTTTTGCGCTATGGAATACTTCGCACCTTTCACTCTTTAGACCCCCCTTGCCTCTGGGTCCCAAATCACCTTGTGCAACTGAATCTGCAGCCTGGCACGATTCCACTTCCTCTCCGTCATAAATGCCACCATTTCCTCCGGTTCAATCCTTCCAAACACCGGGCTCAAATACACTGCCCCACGGCAATCCGACAGTTCCCTCTCGCACACTTCATAGGCCTTTTCCAGGTCTGCCCTGTCAGACACCACGAATTTCACCGTATCCTTCGCTGCCAGCCCCCGGAAATTCTCCCTAAGCATCCGTTCTTCCATGCCGCTTCCCGGCAATTTATAATCCACGGTAAATGCAATCTCCGAAGAAATATTCCGAAAAGGCTCCAGCGGCACGCTTCCATTGGTCTCAACTTCCACCCGATATCCCGCCTCTGCTAACGCCTTAAGCAAAAGGACAATCTCCTTTTGCACCAACGGTTCTCCCCCGGTGACCGTCACATTCTTCACATGAAATTCTGACAGCTTGCCCAGAATCTCCCCTATCCCCATATTCCGAAAAGATGCCTCCGGCTCATTTGCCCAACTGGTATCACAGTAAGAGCATGCTAAGTTGCAGCCCTTCATCCTCACAAAGGCCGCCCGCTCTCCTGCCCGCTGTCCTTCCCCGTTAATGCTCTGAAAAATCTCAACCACCTGATAGGATGGTTCTTGCCTTGCGTCCATATCTCCTCCTGAATGCCCCTTGTAATTTATTTCCCATATTATGCCTCATTTACTTTCATGGCCGCCAACCCTTCACACCCTGTATGCCGCACAATTATTCGGGGTCTCATACACCTTTACCATAGACACGGGATACCCCCTTTCCGCCAGCAGATCATAAAAATACTTGGCAAAATTCTCCGCCGTGGGACGGAAAGGCAGTTCCACCAGGCAAAACCCCTCCTCCTCTAACGCTTCCAAGGTCTTGTCTTTCAGAGTACCCCTCTCAATCAGAAAATTATGATCCAGCCTGTCCACAATCTTCTTCAATTCTTCCTTCAGCACGGAAAAATCCACACACATTCCCCGTTCCTGGTCATTTTCCTGCAAAGCCTCCGTCTCGATTTCTAAGAGCACCCTCCATCGGTGTCCATGAATATTCCCGCATTTTCCTCGATATTCTGCCAGAAAATGGGCCGCGTCAAAACTTTGCTCAATCGTAAGTTGATACATCTCTCCTCCTATACATATACAGCCAAAATCGGGCAGACCGCAGTCTGCCCGATTCCTATGATTGATCCATATCAGCAGTCCTGGTTTTGTTTATAGACAGGATGGTACAAACGAACTGTCTCTTGCTGGACTATTGTAGCACAGTTTGCGCTGATTTTCAACCAGGTCTTTTTCTTTCTTCCCCTTCTTCCCCTTCTTCCACTTATTCTTATAAATAATCTTTCCCTTCCCATGGAATTTCAATACTATTTTTGCCTTTTCAACTGGCCTTTGATAGATAGAAACCTCTTTCTTACTCCCTCTCTCGTTAATTTTCACCTCAATCTCTTTTTTAGCAGAAGTTGTATTTCCCTTCATGACCTCCTTGTTCGCTGGAGACGCCACTGAAGGCGCATACAATTGATAATCGCCCGCCCATTGACCCTCCTTCTGGACAAAAAATGCTTTTGTATTCAAAAAGCATTCCTAAGCATCCACGACTGGCGCCATATCTCCATACGCTTGATACATTTCTGTAAACTGCTGCACCTTTACCCGCTTCAATTCCCTCTCGCTCAGCTGAATCCTAATTTTATCCCTGTTCCGGCTAATTTCCAAATCCGTATCATTATCATCGAAATGAAGAGAAGACATTTTATGTAAATCCGATTCCACTAATTTCTGAGCAATAGCATCGGGCTTCACCTCCACCAATATATCGGATATGGCTGATACCCATCGTTTTTTGGCAAATAGGTGTCTAGATTGCCACTCTCGTTCAAAATCCAGTTTTATGGCATCTCATTAAAAGACCGTGATGGCAATGAGTAGCACCAGAGATGGATTACCTGATTCATAGGTCTTCACATCATCATCTGACAATATATTAATACTAACTTTTCGTGGATTATTTATCGTATCCCAAAAATCTTTTATTAGTTTTTCCTCATCCCTTTTTCTCAATCCTGTCGTACGCCATCTTTTGTTCTCATCCTCTTTCATACCTGCGCAAAAACTGGACGGCGTATGGAAAGAGGGGATCCTCTGCTCGACAGAAGACATAAGGAAAGTAGCAGCCGGCCGGAAAATCGCAATCGACGATTACAAGTTCGACAAAAACCCAGACGAATCCACCGACGGGATATCCTGGCTGTTCATTGATTACACCGACGTCAAGACCGATGAGCACGGAAACGCCGAATTTAAACAGATGAGCGAAGCTGGCTATATTACAGAATTCTTCTTCCGGATAGAAGATTATGAATTGCGTGAATGGGGACCGGTAGAATTGTTTGAGCAAGACAATAAATAGGAAATTCATTAAATTTCCTAAAAGAGCAGGTAACTTTGTTTCTGGCATAGTTACCTGCTTTTTTAATTTTTTTATTTCGTCAGCCGGACTTGGTTTGTAAAAATGAAATGCCATCATTATGGCATAACTGACAGACATTGCCATAAAAGCAAAGCGCCCTCCCAATTCAGCTGACCATCCAAAATGCCCAGACGAAAAATACGATTTGGAACATAGCAATACCCGCTGCAACACTCGCCGCTTTTTTTCTTTTCTGCCTGATCAGATTGTTTGCTGTAAAGAAGAGGATCAGGCACACATTAAAATAGAGTGTTAACACATAAATAAGCTGAAGTAGACCCGCACTTATATTGTCTATCGCTTCCTCCTGCCCCAGCCACTTAACATACGAAATCCATGCCCCTGCCTGCATAAATGCTAGAAATACAGCATCCAGAACAAGCATTTTTTTCATTTCCCCAGCAAACAAATACGCATTTAGCCAAATAAAGAAAAAAGAAAATACAATGGATATGCCGCTCCAAAACAGACCAAAGCAGGCAGCCAGGCAGATATTGATACAAAATAGGATCCAAAAACCATAAGAACGATTCTGTTCGCTCATCTCTCTTCTCTCACCTCATACAAATAAGAATTCCCCTGCTTCCCCACCCGCTCGACAACCTCCAGAAAATGAAAGATATTCAGCGCCGTCTGCGCCTGCCCCAGTGGGATCTTCGTACTCTTTGCGTACTCCCTCGTCGTAAAATTCGATAGTTCGGGCGGGATCATCATGCGGTAATCCTCCACACGCTCCAAAAGCATCTCATCGACGAGTCCCACCGGGATCCGGTCGTGTTTCGTGGCGCCGCGTTTTTTATCGCGGCTCCAGCCGTCGAGCAGTTTCGTCTCCTCCATATCGATAAAAAGAAACAGCACGCGCAGGTTCGGATGTGCTAAAAACGGCTTGATGCGGTACAACTCCCGGAATGCCTGATACGGACTTCCCTTTTTCGGCGACTTCCGTTTGCTCACCTCGAGTCCGGTTTCCGGATCGACCCAGATGACCCACTTCGTCGCCGGAACGGGATAAACGATCGTAACTGGATAAAGCGGCAGAAACCGTTCCAGTTTCCGCCGCAGCTTATTAAAATTCGCAGTCTGTATTTCGGTGACGGTCTCGTCCCGGAATATATCAGCCACAAACCCCTCCAGCGGCACTTCATGATAGTCCGCGTTTGGCTCCATATAATGTTTTACGACCGCGTGCACGGTCTTTTCCGATAACGTACCGATGCCGTACCGCTCACGCTCTTCGTAAACGATTTCCCGGATCGCCCGGTCAAATGCCTCCCTGTCCATAATACGCATTTTCCCCGTGTTTTCTGAAATAATGCTTATCCAAAAGGTACTGCGGCGCCGGTTTCACATTCGGATTGAGCGTCATCGTGTGATGCGCCATCTCCGCTACCTTATCAAGTACGACCGCGTTGTATACCGCGTTCGCCGGAGAATCTCCCCACGTAAACGGGCCGTGGTTTTTCACGACGATGCCCGGCACTTCCATCGGATCGTTTTCCCCGATCGTCTCGATGATAACAAGACCGGTATTTTTTTCATACGCCTCACTGATCTCGGCAGCTGTCAGATCCCTCGTACACGGGATCTCCCCGTAAAAATAATCCGCATGCGTCGTGCCAAAGGCCGGGATCGCCATCCCTGCCTGGGCAAACGTGACCGCCCATGTCGAATGCGTATGTACAACGCCAGCTAGGTTTTCATATGCCTTATATAGCTCGATATGGGTCGCGGTATCCGACGAAGGCCGGAACTTTCCTTCCACGACATTCTGCTTAAAGTCCACGACTACCATATCTTCTGGAGACAGTTCCTCGTATTCCACGCCGCTCGGCTTGATAACCACGAGATCATTCTCCCGGTCGATGCCGCTGACATTTCCCCATGTGTAGATGACGAGCCCCTTCTCCTGAAGCTCCATATTTGCCTCATACACTTCTTTTTTTAATTGCTCCAACATAACCTGTATCCTCCTTTATGATTGTCTCTATACTGCAAACTGACTATTATATAGCGTAGCATAAAATCCATTTTTTTTCAATAGCTCCTCGTGATCACCCTGTTCGATAATGTGGCCGTCCTTCATCACGAGGATGACGTCCGCTTCCTGGATCGTCGAGAGACGATGCGCCACGATGAAACTCGTGCGCCCCGTCATCATATTGGAAAAAGCCTTCTGGATACGCAGTTCCGTCCTCGTATCAATCGAGGACGTCGCCTCGTCGAGGATAAGCATCGGCGGCAGGCAGAGCATGACCCTAGCGATACACAAAAGCTGCTTCTGCCCTTGGGAAAGGCTTCCGCCGTCCTCTCCGATCACCGTATCGTACCCGTTCGGAAGCCGCTTGATAAAACTGTGGGCGTGGCTCGCCTTCGCCGCCTGGATCACTTCATCCTCCGTGGCGTCCGGTTTTCCCATGACAATATTCTCCCGGATCGTCCCCTGGCGCAGCCAGGTCTCCTGCAGCACCATCCCGTAATTAGCGCGCAGGCTGTTTCTCACGATCTTCCGTATATCGTGGCCGCTCACCCGTATCGTGCCGCTGTTTACGTCATAAAAACGCATGAGCAGGTTGATGAGCGTCGTCTTTCCACACCCGGTCGGCCCGACGATCGCGACACGCTGTCCCGGCTTCACCGAGAGATCAAAGCCCTCGATCAGCTTCTGATCAGGGACATAGGAAAAATACACATCCTCCATCTGCACGCTGCCATCGGCTTCCTGCAAAACGACGGCATCGTCTGCGTCCGGCACCTGCGGCTTTTCTTCCATCAGCTCAAAAATACGTCCGGCACACGCCAGCGCGTTTTGTAACTCGGTTACGACGCCGGATATTTCATTGAACGGCTTTGTGTACTGGTTGGCATAGCTGAGAAAACACGAGAGCTGCCCGACGGAAATCCCGCCCCGGATCGCGAACACCGCTCCCGTAATGCCGACACCGGCATAGACCAGGCTGTTGACGAAGCGGGTCGCCGGATTCGTGATCGACGAAAAGAAAATACCGCGGAGCGAACAGGACCGGAGCCGTTCATTGATCTCGTCAAATCTCTCCTGCGCATCCTTTTCATAGCCAAACGCCTGCACCACTTTCTGGCTGCCGAGGATCTCCTCGACGAGCGCCGTCTGCTCGCCTCTCGTCTCCGACTGCAGTTTAAACATTTCATACGTCCGCTTCGCGATAAACGCCGCCACCAAAAGAGATACCGGCGTGATCAGCACGACGACGAGCGTGATTCCCACATTGACACTCACCATAAAAAGCAGCGTCCCGAGTATCGTGATCACGCCGGTAAACAACTGCGTGAATCCCATGAGAAGCCCGTCCGCAAACTGATCGACATCCGCGATCACACGGCTCACGACCTCCCCATACGAATGACTGTCAATATAGCTCAGTGGAAGCGACTGTATTTTTTGAAATGCCTCGTCGCGGATATCGCGCACGACACAGTACGTGATCTTATTGTTGCACACGTTCATGATCCACTGCGCCGCCATCGTTATGAGCACCGCGATGCCGATCTTCCACAAGATCGCCCGGATCTCGGCAAAATCCACATCGCCCGGCCCTATGATCTGATCGATGGCATCACCGACCAGGATCGGCACATACAGCGTGAGCGCCACGGTGACAGCCGCCAGTACGAGGGAACAGACAAGAAAAAAACCATATTTCCTGATATAGCGGATCACCTTTTTTAACGTCTCTTTCTGGCTCATTTTGACACGCCCCCTTTCCCAAACTGTGACTCATAGATCTCACGGTACACCTCACAGCCTGCAAGCAGTTCATCATGTGTGCCGATGCCCGCTACCGCGCCATCGTCGAGCACGATGATCCGGTCGGACTGCAGAAGGGAAGAGGTCCGCTGCGACACGATAAATAGTGTCGTTCCGCGCAGGTTCTCACGGATCCCTTTGCGGAGCGCGGCATCGGTCGCGTAATCGAGAGCCGAGGCGCTGTCATCCAAAATAAGGATATCCGGCTTTTTCACGAGCGCCCGCGCGATCGTCAGACGCTGTCTCTGCCCGCCGGAAAAATTCTTTCCGCCCTGTTCCACGAGCGCATCGAGGCCGCCCTCTTTGGCCCTGACAAAATCCGCCGCCTGCGCGGTCGATAACGCCTCCCAGATGTCCTCATCGGTCGCATCGGGACGGCCCCACTGCATATTTGACCGGATCGTCCCGTAAAAGAGCACCGCCTTCTGCGGCACGACGCCGATCTTCCCGCGAAGCCTCGCAAGCGGGTACTGCCTCACGTCCACCCCATCCACCGAAAGCTTGCCCGATGTGATGTCATAGAAACGGGGGATCAGGTTGACAAGCGACGTCTTACCGGAACCCGTACCGCCGATAACCCCGATCACTTCGCCTTTTTTCGCGGTAAATGTTATATCGGAAATCGCCTCCTCCGACGACTGCTGATATGTAAATCCCACATGATCAAACACAACCGCATCGTCCGCCGGAACAGATAGTGCCTCAGGTGCCTTCTCCTGCCCACTACTTCTCTCCAGATACTCCCGCTCACTCACCTCATCCGGCAGGCTCGTCTCCACCTCAAACACATCCTGGATCCGGTTCCCGCAGGCGATCGCCTTCGTCACCGTAATGATCAGGTTCGCCAGTTTGACAAGTTCAACCAGGATCTGCGACATATAATTCACCAGGGCGACGACCGCGCCCTGTGTGATCAGGCCCGTATCGACCCGCACGGCGCCCGTCCAGATGAGAACGACCGTAGCGCCGTTGATGATCACGTAAGTAAGCGGGTTCATCAGTGCGGAAATACGTCCGACAAACATCTGTACCCGGTTCAGCGCCACATTCGCCTCCTCGAACGTATCAATCTCTTCTTCCTCTTTTCCAAACGCCCGGATGACTCTCGCCCCGGTCAGGTTTTCCCTCGTGATACCGAGAACGCGGTCCAGCCCCGTCTGCACCTTGCGGTAGAGCGGGATGCTGGCAAACATAACGCCAAAC
Organism: uncultured Eubacterium sp.; assembly: GCA_910589665.1. Taxonomy (GTDB): domain Bacteria; phylum Bacillota; class Clostridia; order Lachnospirales; family Lachnospiraceae; genus Eubacterium_F. The sequence continues at coordinate 74,743 of CAJUTR010000006.1, forward strand.
ACGACGATCGACAAAAGCGGGATTGCCACGACAAAGATCAGGGCCGCCTTTACATCGATCGTAAATGCCATGATCATCGCTCCTAACACGATAAACGGCGAGCGCAGGAACAGGCGCAGCACGAGGTTCACGCCGGACTGTACCTGATTCGCGTCACTCGTCATACGGGTAATGAGGCTCGTCGAGCCGAGACGGTCGATCTCCGCATACGAAAGCGTCTCGATGTGGCGAAATAGCGCCGATTTCATTTTCGTGGAAAAGCCGACAGCCGCCTTTGCCGCGAAATACTGCGCCGTCAGCGAAGACGCCAGTCCCACCGCTGCCAAAAGCAGCAGCACGCCTCCCATCCCAAATACATATCCCGTATCGCCGCCCCCGATCCCCTTATCAATGATCGATGCCATGACCAGCGGCACCATCAGTTCAAAGGATGCTTCGAGCAGCTTAAACAGCGGCCCCAGCACCGATTCCTTTTTATAATCTTTTAAATATACAAGTAATTTCCACATCGCTATACCTCTTTTCTAGGCGACTTGTCACGAAAAGGTGTCCTCTTCCTGCGAAAGTAAGCCGTAATGAAAATCGTAACTGCCACCCCGAACGCGCTTACTGCTGCCCCGGCCGCGATTCCCGGCGAAGCGTACTCCAGACGGATGTCGTGTTCGCCCTCTTCCAGCCACGCGCCGGTATACCACTTATTCACCGCGCAGATCTCCGTCTCCTCTCCGTCCACAAAAAGAGTATACCCTTTTTTATACGGAACGGCAAGACATAAAACTTTCGGGGCCGACACAGAAATCTTACCTGAAATACTGCCATCCTTCCCGACCTTTATATCCCGCAGGCTCTCGGCACACAGTTTTTCCATTTTCTGCGTCAGATCGTCCACAGGCACCTCAACGAGTTCGATATTATCGATCCGGTATTCGGCCGGGCCGTTCAGCGTACAAGTCAGGCTCTTTTCCACCTCATCTGCCGTTCCTTCGGGCTGGCGAACCGTTCCTTCGGACTGGATAACCTCCCCTTTGGGCAGGCTTCCCAGCTGGATCACATAATCATCCCTGCCAAAGTAAAAATCATACCGCGGATCCGAGATCAGGAAAATTTTCGAACTCTTTCCCATCTTCACTTTTCCCCAGAGGCTGCTCTTCTCGGAACGGGCAAGTTCCATCCCCGTCAGGCGCAGATAATATTCCCGCCCCGGCTTCATCGTAAAATCAATGCGGAAACTTCCATTTTTCCCGCTGATCTTTAATTTCCCATCCTCCCAGACAAGATCTTTTATATCCGTCATATCAAATGGCAGCGACTCCGCGCCGCTCTGTATTTCCCCCTGTGCCATCCCCGATGACAACGCCTTTTCATACAGATGCCCGCCCGGCGCTAATACTGCCGACGACGAAAGCGTATCCTGCCGCTCGAACACATCGGCCCGGTCATAATCGTCCTCGCTCACGAAACGGTCATATGTATAGCCGATCGAAGTCTCATTCGTATTTTCATACAACCCATTCACCCCGTCCACCGGCCGGAATCCATAGGGGACACGCGCCTGTTCCCGGCATGCGGCGTACTTTGTACCAGCGAGGTTTTCCAAAACCGCGCGCCCGTCATTTCCCAGGATCCGGTGACTGTACATGAGATCCGCCGTATTGCCGAGCGACATCATATATTCGCAGTATCCGGCATTGATGACGCTATAATAGAGCGAGATGCCGGGATAACTGGCTACGACTGCCTGGTTCGGGTTTTCCCCGTGATGCAGCATCACATCCAGCCGCGCGAGTCTGTCCCCCTCCTCTTCCATCCGTTTTTTCGCTTCGCGGACAGGCCGGTCGGACGTGTAAGCGCGGCGCACCTGTCCGGCGTCCATATACGCATCTGCCATACCAGCACCAAATCCCTGGTAGATCAGATTGATATTCGCAATGAGGTTCACGCAGACCAGGCCGCATACCGCGCGCCGCCGCCAGACCCGATCTGTGATACAGCAGAGCGCCGCCAGCGTCGCGCCGAGAACGAGTACCATGAATACAGCGGGCCGCCACCCTTCCTTCCCCGATAAAAGAAGACATATCCCACCGTAAACGGCAGACGCCAGACACAGCCCCCGCTGCTCCTTCTTTCCCAGTTCCCATAAGTCCGGCAGCATACGCACGAGAATGACAGAGAGAAAAAATGCCGGAAGAAACATAAACCGGTTAGTCACATAGACAAAACCATTCATCAGAAACCCTACAAACGGCGATGCGATCGCAAGCACACAGACGATCACGCCGTTTCGAAGCAGAACAGACGCACGGTCTTTTTTCCTCACGAGCACATACAGCGCCACAAAAACGATTACAGCCACGGAAGCGTAACCGACCGCTGCGGCATCGTTATTTTCCGTAACCATGAAAAATTTCGTCACCATATTTTTATAGTAAGACAGATCATACACGAACAGAGAAGACAGGGTTGTATGCGCCTCCGTGCGGCTGCTCCCCGCGTAACCGCAGGCGATCGGCACGATGAGAACTCCAGCCAGAAGCACGCCGCCAACCCCCGCTGCCAGACAGGAAAGTCCGTCCGTCAACGTCTTTTTACAAAATTTCCCATACCTCCCGTAACTCCTGCCCGCAAAATAGACAAGCGCTCCTATCACGATCATATAAAAAAAGTAATAGCTGCTCATGACACATAGAAAAACGCTGACACACAAAAACAGCGGACGTTTCTTTTCCACTACCCGCTCGATCCCGCATAGGATGAGCGGCAGATATAGGAGGGCATTTAGAAAAAACGGGTCTTTAAACGACCAGATCGCAAACCCGCAAAATGCGTATACAAGCGCGCCGTACACGCTGTCCTTCTGTCGCAATTTCATTTCCCCGCAATATATGAGAAAGGCGATGCCAGACAGATACAACCGGAGAGCCACAAGGACATCATACAGATACTCCGTGTACCGAGACGGCACAAGTGCGCTAAGAAGCGTGAGCGGATCCCCCAATCCATAATTCGCAAATGTCGTTAAAATATCCTCCCCCTGCCCGACTGTGTAATCGACCAGCGGGATCTGAAACGACCCGTGCAACACTTCCGACACGATACTGCGGTAATAGCGCCCGAGGTACTCGAGCGCCGGATAATACTGCCGGTATCCGTCGCTTTTCCATACAAAACTCTTCCCCGTCAAAAAAAACACGAGAAAGCCGAGAAAAAAGACGACGAAAAACAGGCCTGTATACGTTAGAAAAACCGATTTCCTCTTCATAACCCATACCTCTCCCTGTCGCGTTTCTCCTTGATCTTATCCTTTGTCGTCAGTTTGTATTTGATCTCCCTGATCTCCCTGGCGCTCAAAACGAGACTCCGGATAATGACGATATAACGGATCTCCGGCTCCCACTGCTTCAGCCACGCTGCCATATGCTCGTCCAGCTTTTCCTTCTCGATAAAAAACAATGTGCGTTCCAGGGAATATTTCTGTAAAAAGGCCTCTAGTCCTTTCTTATTTTTCATCCCCGGGAGATAGGCGATCTGGCGGCGCTGCTTCTTATTCTTTTTGCGCCCGCTCGAGCTAAACAACTCCGTACACTGTGTGCGGAGCGTCTCCGCCTTAAAGGAAACATGGATGCCTTTACCGTCTTGTCCGTCTGTGACATCCTCTTGGAATACTTCTATACCGTTCACCCATTCCACCAGCTCATCCATATGGGAAAAGGTCGGAACAGCCAGCGCTTCATCCTCATGTAGTCCCTGGCTCCACGCCACGTCTGCCTCGTTCGTCACAAAACGGCACGCCGGTTTCCCAAGCGCCTTCATCAGATAAAGCTCTTCGCCGTATTCCCCGATCAACCCCTGGCATTCGGCGAGAACTTCCGTCGCTTCCACCCCGTCCGGCAAAAACTCGATATGCTTCCACAAATTCTCTTTAAACCGCCTGCGCACGAGCCGTGGAAAACAGACAAGGATCTTCCGGTCGTCCCCGATCCGCTCGTCTAACTCGGTCAGCTTCTTTCTCAGATCGCTTAAAAACAGGTAACACTTGGAATCCTTTAACCCCGGAAACTTTTTGACCGACGGCGCATAGGCGATACGAACGACAGGATCTGACGCCGAAACCGCCGATTCTTTCGCGGATTCCGTCTCCCATGCCGCCTGGCAGCCAGCCGCGGGCAGCCACTCCCGGAAAAAATCGGAAACCGATACAAATACCCCTTTTTCACAGCACACCTCGTCCATATTATAACAGCGCAGGAGGGGGATAAACTGCTCCTCCCACTCCGCCGGAAATAAGATGGCATCGGCCTGTGCGAGGCTGAACTGTATGCTCTGCATATTTTTCGTCTCATATGGCACTTCGACTCCCTGTGCGGCGAGCGAAGGCATAAAATCGGTAAAAATAAACTTCTGCCCTTTCCTCTTTCGATAAAAACCGGCAAACGAACGATTCGTCACGACATACGCCGCCGTAGCCAGTACTTCGAGATAACGCTCGCTCGTCATATCCAAAAGCGTATAGCCTTTCGTATCTCCGCGCCTCTCCAGCTGCGTGCGGATTTTTTCCAGCTTGCCGCCATCTGCCGCCGCGATATACACCTCATACGTTCCGCAGCTGTCCAGCAGCTTCTTCAGATAATAGCCGCTGCCGCAGAAATCATTTCCCCGATAGCACTCGATCAGGACTCTATTCTTCTGCAGCTTATTCGCCGACACAAACGCATCAAACACTTCCGCGCGGCGCGGCGCCTTTTTCTTTTGTCCACCCGTCACCCATTTCTCTTTCTCAAATTCCTCATCCAGGCTTTTTCCATCCTCGTCATTGGTTTGTTTCCCAGCAAGCAGCTCCTGAACCTCTATAAACTGCTGCGACTCCCGCCACCCCGGAAACGTCCCGTCCAAGAGTGAGTAAGCGCGCTCGGTAAACTCGTTTTTAAACATCACATTCCCCGACGTTTTCATTTCCTCAAAACGCGCGTAGATATGGCGGATATTAAAAAACATGAGAATTGGATAAAAATGCTCAAACTCTCCCCGGCGGCGGTACGCCTCATTCATGATCTGCAGCGCGTCGATGATCTGACCGTGCTTTTCATTAAATGTGCTGACCGTACTCCCCTTCCGGTCTTTGATATAATAATACAGTCTCTCATGAACCCTGCCGACCTTTCTGGCGTCCAGAAAGAGCGGGAAGATCGCGCATAGATCCTCAAAGATCAATCCACTTGGAAACTGGAATCCCGACCGCTCAAGCAGCTCCCGCGTAAACAATTTATTCCACGGATACGGCGAATTCACTTTGAGGATCTGCGGATTTTCATAGATACTCTGATCAAACTCCCCCTGATATCCAGTCTGATACGATTTGACCACGCCGGTCACGTCATTGCAGCCAAAATAGCCGCATGTCACGAGGTCGCACCCCTTCTGCTCCGCCTCGCCATACAAACGCTCATACATATTCGCGCACGCAAAATCATCACTATCCACAAATCCGATATATTCCCCTGTCGCTTTTGTCATACCAAAATTCCGGGCCTTCGCCTGTCCCTGGTTCTGCTCAAAATACGGAAACACTTTTTCAGGAAATCGTTTGGCAAATTCCTCTATGATCTCACCTGTCCGATCCGTGCTTCCGTCATTGACCACGATGATCTCGAGATTCGGATAGGTCTGGTTCACAAGGGAATCTAAGCACCTCCGAATATACTTTTCTACATTATAAGCTGGTACGATCACGCTGATTTTCTTCTCTGTCACTCTGCTGCCTCCTTTTCCTCAAGAGTCGTCTCAAACATATCCCCAAACGCGAACCAGTACGCAAACGCCGGAAAAACTTCAAACGGCAGAAACAGGCATTCCGTCATGGTCGCGACCACAAACCCCACGCATATAGCAGGGATCAGAAAGGCGTAGGTCGCATTTCTCCTGCGGTTCGTGGTATAAAAAATGATGGAGCGGATCAAACTAAGCACCGTGATCACGGTGTAAAACAACATGCTGACCACACCATATGTATAGGCAAACTGCAGCCAGTTATTATGTGCATGTGAAACCTTTTTCCCATTGATGATCAGACGTACCCTCTGATGCCCCCACAGATTCAGCTTCTTCATATAAGCCTTGTAGATCGTGATGCGCCCGGACGAAATCTTATTCAGCGTCTCGCTGCTGTCCAGGCTTTTCACGAGCCGCCCCCAGATACTATTATCTTCCAGTGTCTTTTCCGGGAGGTCGATACTCTCAAATGCGTCCGACTCCGCTAACACCTTATCCCCAATGTCCTCGATCTTTTCCCCATTGGAAAGATAGAGCACATCTTCTTCAAACATTATCTTATGCCCGACCAGTTCTGGCAAATGGCGGACGCCGGCATAAAACAGTGGATAACAGACCACCGTAATGACAGCCAGCGACAGGAACCCTTTTATAAACCCCCGGAACATCCCCTGCTTTTTCCCCATGTAAAGCCGCAATATGATCCACAGGATCAGGATCGAACCTATGGCAAGCATCGCCGTCCGCGCCTGCGATACCGAGAGATAAAACAGGACGAGCGCCAGCTGCACGTACGTATACAAACTTTTCTTCCATGTCTTTCCCGTCTCGACATTCCAGTCCAGATCGGACATATAAACGGCGAAGATTACATATAAATACAACCCAAACGTATTTGGGTTCGTAAAAATCCCCGCATACCGGCCGCCCTCAAAAAACGGGCGAAACAGAAAAGAAATGACAGACATGAGTAAAAAAGAACCCTTTACCGCGTTCTTGAACGACTTCCAAAGAAGATCCTTTCTACTGTTATTCTGCCACACAAAAAATACACCGGTAAACACAAAGGCTAAAATAATACCAAGTCCGCATGCCTTCTTACTCACGAAAAAATCCGAAACCGTGAACGCGGCACACATGCCAAACCACGCGATGCTGACCGATGTGCGCCACGGTTTGCGTTCCAGCTTCCGGTCTAACGAAAGGAGCGCGATGAAAAGCATTAAAAAAATACCGCATACCGTGTTATAAAAATAACTTTCTTTCAGTAACACATACCGAACAATGCAAAATAGCACGAGATCGGCAACGAAACATGCCGTTAACAAAAAATATCTGACTTTTGGACGTATTTTCCCCATGATCGGTATCCACGGGGATAAAAGACTGATAAACAGATCCTGAAGCCAATTCATTCTCTTTCTCCATTCCTGGTGCAATGATCTTTTTTCGAGCGGGAAACACCCAAAAGGAGAATCTCCCTATGAGAAAATCTCCTATCAAAACGTCAACCTGGATCAAAAAAATACTGCTGCTACCGTGCGAACTAAGATCACCAGATCACGCGCAAAGGAAAACTCTCTGATATACTGCAGATTGTATTCCATTTTGGCCGGAAGGATGTCCTTTACATATGTCTCATCTACATCCTTCCCAGCAGACAGCAGTTTCTCCTCATCCTTATATTCGATGCTTGCCGTCGATGTAACGCCGGCCGGCATGAGAAGAGTCGCATACATTTCCGGCGCGTAGCGCGCCACATATTTTTCCACTTCCGGTCTAGTTCCGACAAAACTCATCTCACCCTTGACAATGTTAAATAACTGGGGAAGTTCATCCAGACGCACTTTCCGCAAAAATCTGCCGATCTTCGTCACGCGGGCATCCCCGCTCACCGTCACCTGAGAACCCTTCTCCGGCGCTCCGGCAACCATCGTCCGAAACTTGTAGATCTGAAATCTCTTCCCGTATGTAGTTACCCGGGTCTGACGAAAGATCATCCCGCCCGGAGATGTTGCGCCGACCGCGATCCCAAGCACGAGCATCACAGGACTGAACGCGATGATCAGTATGATCGACATCATAAGATCAAATACCCTCTTGCCCATGAGTGACCACCGTTTTCCGGACAGGCTCTCATAATAGGGCCTCGTTTCTTCGCACCTCATATGATCCGGAAGTTCCTCCCACTTTTTCATACCATATCCCCACCTGTTCCACAGACTATATCACAAAGTGCCTCCAGCACATATTCTACTTCCTCGTCGCGCAGGCGCGTATGGAGCGGGAGCGTCATCTCCTGTTCAAACATCTGGCAGGCATGCGGAAACTCTTCCGCCCGATAGCCTAAATCCCGGTAGGCCGTCAGCATCGGAAGCGGTTTATAATGCACGTTCACCGCCACTCCCTTCTGTGCCAAACGCTCGATCGCCTGATCGCGCTGTTCTCTCAAATAACCGTGCATCCGCATCAGATAGAGGTGTCCGCTCGACGACCGGCGGCCGTCAAAATGCGTGAGTCCCTGTAGAACGATCTCTCCCCGGTTCTCCGCTTTCAGCCGGTCATTGATACGGCGCAGTCCGGCATCGTACATTTCTATGATCTGCCGGCGCCTGGCCAGCAATTCCTGATAGCGGCGCAGCTGTACGAGTCCGATCGCCGCCTGGATATCCGTCATATTACATTTATAAGCCGGAAACAGGATATCGTACTCCCAGGCTCCGGCTTTTGTCTTCGCCAGCGCATCTTTCGACTGCCCGTGCAGCGAAAGGAGCATAAACGCCTGGTAAATCTCATCCGCATCAAATCCGGCAGCTGACGGCACATTCCAAACGACGGCCCCTCCTTCTGCCGTCGTCAGATTTTTCACGGCGTGAAACGAAAAGGCTGTAAAATCCGCAAACTGACCGGCTGGCAGAGCATCAATACGCGCGCCAAACCCGTGCGCGCAGTCCGCGAGCACGAGTATCCGCCCCAGCGCTTTCTGATATTTATTGTTCCCAGCCTGAAACAAATCTTTTTTTCTCTCTATGATCTCGTAGATCCGGTCGTAATCGCACGGAATACCCGCCACATCCACCGGCATGACCGCCTTCGTCGCCGGAGTGATCTGCCGTTCGAGACTGTCGTAATCCATCTCAAACGAATCTTTTCCCGTATCGACGAGAACTAACGTGGCACCCGTATGACAGATGGCGCTCGCCGTCGCCGTGTACGTATATGCCGTCGTGATCACTTCGTCCCCCGGCCCGACGCCGAACAGGCGCAGCGTCATTTCCATGCACGCCGTCGCTGAATTCAGGCAGACGGCCCGTTCGGTCTGGCACCATGCCGCGATCTGTCGTTCAAACTCCTTCGTCTTCGGCCCCGTCGTGATCCACCCGGAACGCAGCGTATCCGAAACTTCTTCGATTTCTTCCTCCGTGATATCCGGCGGTGAAAATGGAATGTTCATAACCCCTTCTCCTAAACTCCACTCCTGCTTACAGGAGTTATACTGCCTGCCACATCTGATACCTGCAGGATTGCTTCTGCCTGCTGGATGTTATTCCTGACAGAAACTTGCACGGCGAACCAAAGGTTCGCCGTCTGTTCATCTTTCTACTCTGTTTTCGGTTTCGGACTCGCCGTCTCTTCGGAATCGGAATCCTCATCCGGCTCCATATCTTCCGGTGTCGCCTTCAACGTCTTTTTAATCTTTTTGGTAATCTTATCCACGGAACTGTAATCCGGAACACACACGTACAGCCTGCGCGACTGGTAAGCAAATGTCGTTTTATTAGCACCCGTACCAGTTGCATTGGCGTACTTGATCGTCCACTGTGACATATCGTCGAGCTGCATCTTACACAGCGATGTGATCTCCTTGGTCGTCATATTCGTCTGGAAATTCTTCGATACAGTCTTTAACAGCTTTGCGTAATTAGGAAGGATATCCGCCGACATCGCCTTATTTAAGATCGCCTCGATCATATGCTGATGATTTCGTCCGCGCTGGTTATCTCCTTCTATAAAATGGTGCCGCTCACGGCAGAACGCAAGCGCCTGTTTTCCGTTTACCTTATTGTAACCTTTCTTAAAACTCGGCCCCCAGTCAGATGTGAAATCATAATCCGAATACAGCTTCACACCGCCGAGCAAGTCGACGATCTTCTTAACACTCGTAAAGTTCACGCGCACGTAGTAATCAATATCAATGTCATATAGCATTTCCAGTGTCTTGACTGAACAGTCTACACCGTGGATACCCGCATGGGTCAGCTTATCCGGTATGCCGTTCGATACCGAAAGCGGCACGTAATAATCACGCGGCGTCGTTGTCAGAAGGATCTGCTTCGTTTTCGGGTTCACCGTCATGATCACATTGACATCGCTCCGGCTCGTCGTATTAATATCACCGTACACGTCGATACCACTCAGATATACATTAAATGGCGTTTCCGTAATATCATCAAGTTTCTTTTCCTTCTTCTCGATCACCGTCTTTACACTGTGCGTATTCAGTACCCTCGTATCGTCTGAAAACGTATTGTAGTAATCTTCGATCAGGTTCCGGTTTGCTTCATTGATGATTATTACTTTTACCTCTTTGGCGTAAAGGGCGTCGATCAGTGTGTCATTATCATTATATTCCGTCGTTTGTACATCCTGCCCAAATACCGTCTTTAATTCTCCCAGCGCTTTATCGGTATTCTTCCGGTCGTTGACCGAAAGGATCCCGTACTTATATTCTTTCGCGTCGTAGATACTCTGTGCTGGATCATCTTTCAACACGATACAGGAAATCTTATCAATCTTTTCATCGTGTCCCGCCACTTCATCGACAGCCGAATACGTATTGATACAGTAATATCCGCCTCCGATATAAAACAGACAGATCAGTCCGCAGAGTATGCGTCCTGGGATATAACTTTTATCCGTCATCTGACTGACAATGACATAAGCCAGTAGAAACAAGCTGACCACAACGAGCGCTGCCACATATTTTGTCGGGACAAAATCCACATAACAGGCAATTCCGATCAACCCCGCGCTGATAAGCACCTGTAGAACTAAAATAGCAATACTTATCTTCCGATTCCGTAACGTTTTCACAATATACCTCCCTTTTTCTCTCGTTTACCTTTTTCCTTTTCACTATGCGTCAGGCACACCGACGCGCGGTAAGTGCCACATTTGATCTGTATCATTATATACCATTCGCATTAAAAAATCAATTCCAAAAGCCGACTTGTCGATTTCCCGTCGAGATAGGTAAAATTCTCTTCCACGAAGCGGCCAGTCCCCGTCATATCGTTCCTTTTCAGACATTCTATCAATTCATCCTCTGTGCGTGCCACAGGTCCGGATACAAATGTTTCATAATTTCGATAAAAACTTCTCCCTTCTGACTCAAACCGTTCCAGATCATATGCGTAAAAAATCATCGGCTTCCCGCGCAGGCAATATTCAAACACGATGGAAGAATAATCGGTGATCAAAACATCGGCTACGGCAAGTAGCGTCGTGACCCCGGGGTACGCCGATACATTTATTATATTATCCCATTTGCCTTCATCTAATACCATTCCGACGCGATCCGCCACAAAAGGATGCAGCCGGATCATCAGCACCTCATCCTTATCAAGTGCCTCAGACATCTGGGAAAGATCGAGATGGATGCGGGGATGGTCTACCTCATCATCCCGGAACGTCGGCGCATACAGGATGCACTTCTTTCCCCTGAGACTTTCGTATCCCCGCAGGAACACCTCCCGCTTCTCCTCCAAAAAGGACGGATTTAAAAGCAGATCGGTTCTCGGTAACCCGAGCACATAAATCCGCTCTTTGGAAATACCAAACGCACTGGCGTACTCTTTTTTTACCGCTTCCGAATTCACGATCAGATGCGTGATCCGCTGGTTCGCACGGTACTCCAGCCTTCGTAGCGAACCGGTATTCACATCCTGCCCAAATTTTTTGATCGTACCGGTGCCATGCCAGAGCTGCACGACCTTTGTACGCTCTGAAAAACGGATATACGCCATCGGCAGGAATTCATTGTCTAAAAAGACATACCCCGCCGTCGCGAGATGATATGCCTTTATGATAAAAAACCGGACCGGATCGGTCACCTTATCCTCTCTCGTAAACCAGATCAACCGTTTTCCGCCATCCATCTTCCTGATCGCATCCGCCACGATCCCGATATTCCCTTCCGGCCCGTCATCGTGCGTCGCCACGAGGAACACTTTGTTCCCATCGACACGGAACAGCCGGAAAACGGAAAAGAAAAGAGCAAATACGAGATAACCAATTTTTTTAATCATGTTCTTTTTTGCCAAGTCCTAAATCTTCTTTGATCTTTGTCGTGGAAACGCCTTCCGTTCTCGGCAGATACACCACCTCGCAGTAATCCTTGAGGAAATCAAATTTTCCCTTCCAGTCATCCCCCATCACGAACACATCCACGTTATTATTTACCACGTCGTCCACCTTCTGTTCCCACGTATACTCAGGAAGCACTTCATCCACATACTTGATCGCCTCTAAGATGATCTTACGATCCTCAAAGGAATAATATGCCTTTTTTCCCTTTCCCGCGTTAAATTCATCGCTGGAAACGACAACGATAAGATAGTCTCCCAGTTCCTTTGCCCGGCGCAGCAGATTGATATGTCCTACATGCAGCAGATCATACGTACCATAAGTAATTACCTTCTTCATCTCTAAAACCTCCGTATATTCCAATTCGTGAAGAACGCTGCTTCCTGCGTTCTTCCTGGGTGAATAGGCAGCTTGTCGCCGATTCACACTATTCCCGTTCTAATCCCATCTTTTCGTCGTACAGATCCACGATCTCCTCGACGTCCCCCTGTGCCACCAGTTTCCCCTGTTCCAGCAGGATCCCTTTATTGCACATGCGCAGCACCTGATCGGTCGAGTGGGACACGAAAAGCACGGTTACCCCCTTGTCAAACATGCTCTGGATCCTCGCCTCGCATTTTTTCCGGAAACGCTTGTCCCCGACGCTTAATACCTCGTCCAATATGAGTATTTCCGGCTCCACAACAGTTGCGATCGAAAACCCGAGCCGCGCTTTCATCCCGGAAGAGTAATTTTTCACCGGCACATCAATAAATCTGCCAAGTTCAGAAAATTTCACGATGTCGTCATATTTTTTTTGGATAAATTCCCTGCTGTAACCGAGCACCGCGCCGTACAGGTAAATATTCTCCGCCCCGGTATACTGTCTGTCAAATCCGGCTCCAAGTTCCAAAAGAGGAGCGATCTTCCCAAAACACCGGACGCTGCCCTCCGTCGGTTTTAGTACCCCAGCTATCACTTTCAGAAGCGTACTTTTTCCAGCGCCGTTCATACCCATGATACCAACGCGGTCGCCGCGCTGAATGTCAAAATTAACATCCTTGAGCGCCCAGAATTCCTGGTACATCAACTCTTTTTTTATCATTTTGATAAAATATTCTTTCATATTGTCCACTTTTTGCGAACTGAGATTAAATTTCATGCTCACATGGTCAACCTGCAGCGCCAAAGCTTTTTTCGCCATTGTAACCTCCAACATCATATGTTCAATATAAAGGTATCCTGTTTCCTGTAAAATACAAACATACCGATCCCCAATGCCAGGACGCTGATACCGAACGTATAGGCGAGCAGCGGCATATCAAATGGTTGTCCAAACAGCGCACGCCGGAAATTCTGTATGATCCCAAACAACGGGTTCAGTTTGATCATCGTCTGTTTTGCGGGACTCAGACTGCCTGCAAAATAAAAAATTGCACTGCAGTACATGATTAGCATAAGTAATACGCTCCACAAATATTCAATATCCCTGAAAAACACACAGAGCGTAGCGAGGATCATTCCCGCGCCGATCGAAAGAAGCAACAGATTGATCAGCGGAACGATGGACAAAAACATATATCCGTTCATCGGCGCTCCGTACGAACCTGTCGAGAGGAAAAACACCATAACGCCTACCAGCACAACAAGCGAGATCAAAAATATAGCAAAATTTGATAAAATCCCAGACAGCGGATACATGTACTTCGGTACGTACACTTTCTTTATCATACCGCTGTTACTGCGGATGGATTTCATCGCGCTGTTTGTCGAAGACGAGAAAAACGAATACAGAAGCCTTCCCGTCAGCACGTACACTGGAAACGGTACGCCGCGGAACGCCGCATCCTCGCGTCCTCCCTTACCGAGAAGTTCTCCAAACACGACGCTGAGTACGATCATCGTGAGCAGCGGCTCGATCATCGTCCAAAGAATTCCCAAATAAGATCTCCTGTATTTCAATTTAATATTTTTCTTCGCCAGTTCCCCTAGCAGATACCGGTAGCGGCTGAAGTTTTTAAACACTTGCGACATGGCAGTCCTCCATCTGACGCCTGAAAACCAGCTTATCACACCGTTTCCATGACTTCTTTCTGTCAAACAAATTTTTCAATCATTTGATTATATCACTATTACCGGCTGTTCGTCAACCAAAAATAAAGCGTAACGATATGAAAAATCGCGGAAGATACTGAAAAATGAAACAAATGATTGACATATTTTTTGCTTGTGTTATCATAATAATTGTGTAATTATGGCATTTTTGCCTTTTTTATTCTATTTTGATTTCAAGGGCTTTTTTTGCCCCACCATCATTTTTAAAGAATGGAGAATGACATATGTATAATATGGAAAAACAACACAAGCTTGGAAAATTACATGCCCTGGAGCGGATCTGCCTGCTTTTGGACAAGGATTCCTTCCGTGAGATTGGATCAAACATCACGAATCTGGAAGATGCCTTTAATATAAAAAAAGGCCAGTTCCCGTACGACGGCGTTATCACCGGCTATGGCACGATCGGTGGACAGAAAGTCGTGATCTACTCCGAGGATTTTACCGTCATCGGCGGTACTCTCGGCAAACAGCACGGTTATAAAATAGCAAACGCCATCAAAATGGCGATTGAAAACCGCTGCCCCATCATCGGTATCAACGATTCCGGCGGCGCCCGCATTCAGGAAGGCGTCAACGCCCTCGCGGGATACGGAGAAATCTTCTATTATAATACGATGGCTTCCGGATACATTCCCCAGATTTCCATTATCGCAGGAAACTGTGCGGGCGGTGCCGTTTACAGCCCGGGTATCACGGATTTCATTTTTGTCATCGACGACATCAGTCAAATGTTCGTCACAGGTCCCAAGGTCATTAAAAGTGTGACAAATGAGGATATTACCGCGTCTTCGCTCGGCGGCGCCGGCGTTCACGCGCAGCAGAGCGGCGTCGCCCATTTCC
This sequence comes from uncultured Eubacterium sp., assembly GCA_910589665.1. GTDB lineage: Bacteria > Bacillota > Clostridia > Lachnospirales > Lachnospiraceae > Eubacterium_F. The sequence continues at coordinate 89,812 of CAJUTR010000006.1, forward strand.
ATGCGCCGAATGAAAAGGACTGCTTTGAAAAAGTCCGCCGGCTGATCGCCGTCATCCCGCCGTGTTACGAAGACGGGTGCATTCATATGGAAAAGAAGGGAATGACGCCAGGCGCTTATAACGAAAACATTCAATTCGACCAGTCGATGGCCGGCATCATTCCAGAGCGGAGCAATCAGGGTTATGATATCCACGATGTGATCTACGGCATTGTCGATCCGGACTCTTTTGTCGAAGTTCAGGAAGAGTTCGCACGGAATGTCGTCGTCGGGTTCGGACGGATCAAGGGCGTGGCAGTCGGCATCGTTTCCAACCAGCCGAATTTCATGGCCGGCGTCCTGGACTGTGACGCGAGCGATAAATCCGCCCGCTTCATCCGTTTCTGCGATGCGTTTAATATACCGATCATCACATTAACCGACGTACCGGGATTCCTTCCGGGCAAAGATCAGGAATACAAGGGGATCATCCGCCACGGCGCAAAACTTTTGTACGCATATTCTGAGGCAACAACGATAAAAATAAACATTATACTGCGAAAAGCATACGGCGGCGCTTACATCGCCATGAGCAGCAAGCATCTGCGTTCGGATTTCGTGTACGCATGGCCGACCGCTGAGATCGCAGTGATGGGAGCCGACGGTGCCGCTGATATCCTGTACGGAAAACAGATGAAGAACATGACTCCAGAAGAAAAAGCAGCCTTCCGTCAGGAAAAGATCGATGAATATAATGAAAAATTCATGAATCCGGGAGTTGCTTCCATGCACGGTTATGTGGATGAGATCATCCGGCCGGAGGCGACTCGGGAAAGGATCTACGGCGACATTATGATGCTTTCGGATAAACGCTCTCTCGACGGCGTTCACAAAAAACACGGGAATATTCCTTTATAAAAAAGCGTCCTAACAGAGAACTTTTTAACAGAATGGAGAACTAACATGATTTTTTCAACGTACCAGTTTTTACTGATATTTCTGCCGATTACGTTTGGCGGATACTTTACCCTTCAGCATTTGACATATACGAATTTAGCAAAGATCTGGCTTGTTTTGGCTTCTTTCTACTTTTACGCGGCGGGAAGTCCGGATTTCTTCCCCTTTTTCCTCGGCAGCGTCGTCGGAAACTTTATCGTGGGAAATTCGCTGAGCAAACTGCAGGGAGCAGAACACCGGATCGAGCGCGGACTGCTGCTGACGGCAGGCGTTCTCGCAAATGTCGGGCTGCTCGGCTACTATAAATATACCGATTTCTTCCTTAAAAATATAAACTTTATCGCGGGGACCCACTTCCCGCTCCAGCATATCATACTGCCAATCGGTATTTCATTTTTCACGTTCCAGTTGATCGCGTTTCTCGTCGATTCGTTCCGCGGGGAAACGAAAAACTATGACGTACTGGACTACCTGCTTTTCATCACGTTTTTCCCACAGCTGATCGTAGGGCCGATCATCCATCACGCAGAAGTCGTTCCGCAGTTTGAGGATGAAAAGAACCACAAACTCATTTACGACAATCTCGCAAAAGGATTATTCATCTTCTCCATCGGCTGCGCAAAGAAAATGCTGATCGCCGACCCGCTGACGACAGACGCGCAGGGCTTTTTTAATAATGTCACGAACAACCTGCCGATGATCCAGTCGTGGTTCCACTCGATCGAGTACACGGTTTCTTACTATTTTGACCTATCGGGTTACGCGGATATGGCGATCGGTCTCGGCTGGATGTTCAACATCAAAATACCGCAAAACTTCAATTCGCCCTATAAAGCGAAAGATTTCCAGGAATACTGGCAGAGATGGCACATGACCCTCTCCCGTTTCCTCGGCTCTTACGTGTTCCGAAATGTGTACCGGAAGGGCGTCAGCTACCGCAACTACTATGTCGCTACGATGTGTACATTCTTTGTATCCGGTTTCTGGCACGGCGCCGGCTGGACATTCGTCGTATGGGGTATCGTAAACGGTATCCTCGTCTGCATCGCCTCCTACCGGAATAAGAAAAATCTGAGCACTCCTGTATGGATTGGCGTGCCGATTACGTTTTTGCTCGCCGTACTGACGCGTATATTATTTGTATCCGACTCATTTACAAATGCCGCACGCGTATTTAAGGGACTTATCAACGTCTCCACGTTACACTTCTCCACGCTGCAAAAACTCCTGACCGACAACTGGGATATGTGGCTGTTAACCTTAGTCGGCCTAGCGATCTGCTGGTTTACGCCGACGACACAAAAAATAGCCGAGAAATTTAAATCGAACTGGAAATACTTGCTCTATGCGGCAACCCTGCTGATCATCTGTATCCTGAATATGGACAAAGTAGTTCAGTTCCTCTATTTCCAATTTTAATGAAGGGGGCGACTACGATGAGTGCAAAAAAATGGACGATCCTTTTTGTATGCCTGATGCTCTTGAGCCTTTTATTTATCGCGGGTACGAACTTCATCATTGACCCTTACGGATATTTTGGCGCAAAACACGGGGAAAATTACACGATGGATGAAAATGACTATTTGCGGGAGCAGAAAGCGGAGCATATCAAATACCATGCAGACGATTACGACGCCTATTTGGTCGGCGGCTCCAAAGCCGGAGGCATCCGGAGTGAAAAATTATCCGATCTTGACGGATACCGCTATTACAATTGCTGGCTCCTTTCGGGAAATTTCGAGGATTACTATTTATACTCGAAATTTATCATCGAGACCGCGCATCCGAAAAAACTGCTTCTTCACATCTCCACTTCGGAGATCGCGCAATTTGACCGCGAGGCAAAGGGAGACATCTATGAAGTTCCCGCCGTGATCAGTGAAGAATCCAAGACAGCCGAAACCTTTAAGTACCTGTTCAAAAACCTGTCGGTCAGCGTTGAAACCATCACGGACAAGGAAGAGCGTTTTCCGGTCACAAGATCCGGCGAGCGGAATCTGAGCAAGTACTACAACTACTACAGGGAACACCGGGATGCCAACGAATATTACAACCATCTGATGAAGGAAATGGTAGACGCCTATCTGCCGCGCCTGACCACCGGCACGAAAGACAAGGCAGACCTTGTAAACAGTAATATGGACTACCTGAAAAAGATCAAGAAACTGTGCGATAAAAACGGCGTTGAATTCCAGGTCTTTTTAGGAACATTGTTTGTCGGAGAAATCGTGGGCTATGAAGGCAACAGCTTTTATAACTGGCTGGCTCAGATGGTGGAGATCACTGGCGGCCTCTGGTGTTTCAATAACTTCAACGACCTGATGTACAATCCGTTCAATTACTATAACGCAAGACACTATTATTACGAAATGGGCGACCTGATGATCGACCGCATGAGCGGGAAAGAAACCGGTCACAACGATTTCGGGATCTATTTGACGAACGAAAATATCGCGGAAGAAATTACCCGGCGCAAACGGGAAACGGACAAACTCCGCGAATACTATAAAAAGACCGGAACTATCCCATTCTCGGAGTATGAAGAGGCAAACAACATAACAAAAGATTCCATCTACTGGAAACATTCCAGTAACTGGAATGGGGAGGGCTGATTATGACGACTAAAAAATGGTGTATCGGCTTCTTATGTATCATCGCAGCATCCCTGCTTTCCATAATGGGGATCAATTATTTTGTGGATCCGTATGGATATTTCAGAAGTCAGGGCGGTGACTGCTACGAACTGGATGAAGACGACTATCTGCGCGAGCAGAAAGCCCAGCACATCAAGCACTTTTCCGATCGGTACGACGCCTACCTGATCGGAGGTTCTAAAGCCGGCGCGCTCCGCACCGAAAAGCTGAAAGAACTGGACGGCTACAACTACTACAACTGCTGGGTCATGTCAGGAAACTTTCAGGATTATGAAGCTTATACGAAATATATCGTAGAGCACGCAGAACCAAAAAAGATCCTGCTTCAGATTTCCACATCCGAGATCAAACAGTTTGACCGTGAATCCCGCGGGGCTATTTACGAGACGCCGGCGATGCTGTCCGGCGGATCAAAGATTACGGAATATGCTACGTTTCTGTTTAAAAACCTCAAACTGTCTTATGAGGAACTGATCGACGATTCCGAACGGTATCCATGTTTGGAAACCGGGGAGCGGAATCTGACCAAATACTATAATTATTATAACGAAAACAAAGGAACGGACGAATACTATAATTTCCTGATGAAGAAAAAAGTAGATCAGTTCTACAAGAACCTCGAATCGGGAACGCCTGATAAATCTGCCGTCATCAGTGAATGTATCGCCTCCCTGAAACGGATGAAAGAGATGTGTGACGAACACCACGTCGAATTCCAGGTCTTTTTCGGTTCCGTCTTTTCCGGCCAGATGATCGGCTACGAAGGAGACAGCCTGTACGATTTTATGCGCCAGGTCGTCCAGGTAGCTGGCGACACATGGTTTTTCAATACCTTTAACGATGTGGCAATGAACCCCTACAATTATTATGACATCGCACACTATTATTACGAGATCGGCGACATGATGATCGACACGATGGCAGGAAAGCCGAGCCAGTATTACAATTTCGGCATCCTTCTAAATGCAGACAATATAGAGCAGGAAATAGCGCGGCGGCGGACGTATCTGAACGAATGGAAGGGTTATTACGCAGAACACGGCACTCTTCCGTTCCAAGACATTGATGATAGCAGCCTCGTGCCAAAAGTGTACGGTGACCAATGACCAAAGGAGGGATAATATGAAAAAGAAGCAACTCCTACTCCCGATACTCATGATATGCTTCATCATCACTGCCGGCGGCTGCGGCTCCGGCGGTGACAACAGCAGTAACCCATCGTATCTGGAAAACGATGAAAGTGCGGCAGATAACGCTGGCGAACAAGAATCTGCGGGAATCCATGATCCTTCCGGCGATAGCTCTTCTACATCCGATGCTGCCGGTCAGCCATCGGAAGAACACTCGAGTGGTGACGGTTCGGGTACTGACTCCCCCACTGTCCGTCAGGATATGCTCGTCTATACGTGCCAGATATCGATCGACACACTGGATTATGAGCAGTCTGTCCAGACATTTAAACAAATGCTTACGGCTGCAGGCGGGTTCGTAGAACAGGAAAACTACTCCGATGGACAGTCTTCGGATCTGTATTACATAGAAGAGTCGGAAAAACAGAAACTCTACACGGCTACTGTCCGCGTTCCCCACGACAAATACGATTCCTTTTTAAATGGCGCCGATCAGTTAGGGGACATCCGCTCCAAAGCTTCAAATGTAGAAAATCTCGGACAGGAATATACCGATCTGAATACGTCCCTGCAGATTTATGAAGCAAAAGAAAAACGATACATCAAAATGCTTTCCACGATTACAGACGACGAACAGGCCATCCGCGTCGAAAAGGAATTGACGGAGTTGCAGGTGAAGATCGCAGGCATCAAAACAAGGATGACCGAAATCCGAACCGATGTCGATTATTCGACCATAGAGCTTCAGCTCCGGGAGGTAACCAAATACAACGAAGCGCCAGAACAAACAGACACCTTTTTCCAGCGTCTCGGAAACACGATAACAGATACATGGAAAAATTTCCAGATCTTCTTAGAGACCATGCTATTTTTCTTTATCCGTATCATGCCGTACGCCGTCATCATCGGCTTGATCATATTGGTTGTCCTTTGGATCACAAAGAAACGGAAATGGAAACAGCATTCTGCTAAAAAAGAACCAGACAAGTTTTCGAAATAAAAGAAAGTCAGGATCAAATACACTTTGACCCTGGCTTTCTTTTATGGCATCCTTACATATCCAGATAAACCCGAAAACGTGTGCCGCCTTCTAACCGGCTTTCCACTTCTATCCTGCCGCCCATGTCATCTAATATCCTTTTAACAACCACAAGCCCGAGTCCGTCGCCCTGGACGCTGCGGACCCGTGGATCGTTCGCCCTCTCAAACGGCATAAACAGTTTTGGCATAAATTCCGGCGCGATGCCGATACCATCGTCCTCAACCATGATGGTATATTCTTTTTGCAGACTTCCAGCCTTCAACTGCTCTGATACGGCCAACGTAATCGTTCCATTTCCCGGCGTATACAAACTCGCATTTTCCAAAAGATTCCGGATCACCTGTTTCAGACGTTTCTCATCGACCGCAATCCTCTGATCCGTCACCGATACGTCAAGTTTCAGTTGTTGTCCACGCCCCGTGAACTGAGGCATGACAGCAGCCACGACCTCTCTGATCAGCTCTCCCATCGAGATGGTACCGCTGTCGTCCGTCTCATCACCGGATCTCGTGGCCTCCACAACGTCGCAGATCATCTCAGACACCTGCTGAAACGCCATATTTACCTCATGATAAGGATTTCCCACCATTTGCTTCAAGCATGTCAGAACTAGTTCCTTTTCCTCCCGTTCACGCAGAAAAGCCTCGACCGTCGCTTTCAGCGTTACCGACTGCTCGTATTCCCGTGTCCAGTCCCTCGTGCGGTCTGCGATCGTCAGAATATTTCTGCCGCCCCCGCAGGACGCCGTCCGTATATGGAAGCTGCGCACACTGCCGTTCGTATTCACGGACGTAAAATCGTTTTGCTGTGACAAAAGAAGTTCGCTTTCACAAAACTTCCTTAACATCTCATCCTGTTTCGAAAGATCCAGCTTTTCAAACAAGTAAGCCACATCCTGCATCACTTTTTCCTGTTTGATCCCAAAGAGCCAGCTCACGCTCTCTGACACATACTCAACGCACCTTTTCCGCGGATAATAGATCAGAACAAGCAGGTTCATATCCTGGGTCACACATTCTAAAACACGCTCCCATTTTCCCCTCCTAAATGCCCTTATCTTATGGATGATCAATGATGCAACTATTGTTCCTGACACGCATAAAAAAAATAAAATACCTGATACAATGATATTTTCTCGCATTGTGTCCCCCCGTGTTTATCCCACTGTAATTTCATGATCACATCACTTTCGAATAGTTTTAGAATTTTATTATAACACGATTTTCATTGGTTATCCAGTTTTTTCACGAAAAAAATCTTTTCTCTTCAATTCAAATATGGTATACTGGTTTCGATATCACATTTAGAAAGTCAAAGGAGAGGAAATCAGTATGGAGAAATCACAAACCATAGGAACAAGATTCGGGGAAAAACTGCAAGCAATGTCTGAAACCGCACTGGCAAACAGAATATCCTGCGTATCCATGACGATTCTGGTCTCAGTCATCAGTATTGCCTACATACTGGAGGTCGTCAAGGGAAACCGTTCACTGCCTTATGTATTGGTTACCATCGCTCTCGCATACATCCCCGTCATCTGCTCATGGTGTCTCTATCACAGGACACGGGAAGATAACCGGATCAAATATACTACGATGTATGGCTTTCTCATCCTATACACGTTCCTTCTGTTTACGGCACAAAATGGTCTGGTCTTTACATACGCCATTCCCGCACTGATCGTTGCGACACTATACAATGAGCTGCGTTTTATCCGCATTACAGGAATCTGTGTTATCGGCGAAAATATCATCTTAGCTGTGATGCGCATTATAAAAGGCAATCTGGCTCCGCAGGATATTGTCACGATGGAGATCCAGATCCTGCTTCTTATGATGAGCGTCGGATTCTTCTTTGCGGTTTCTTACACTTCCGCCAAATTCCAAAAGATGCGTATTTCACGCATCAACAAGGAGAAACATCGGTCGGAACACTTATTGGAACAGATCCTGTCAGTATCCGGGCATATTTCTGAAAATGTGGAATCGGTTACCGCACAGATGAATACGCTGAATCAGTCCGTATCCAAAAATATTGATTCCATGTCCGAGGTTTCTACCGGCACATCCGAATCTGCGGAAGCCATACAGAATCAGCTCGTAAAGACCGAGGAGATCCAAAAACATATCGCAAATGTTGAAGATGCCTCCTCTTCCATCTCTTCTGATATGATGCAGACGACAGAAGCCGTATCAGAGGGCCGAAAACTCATTCACAGCCTGCGGGATCTCGCTTCCTCATCCGAAGCAGCCGGCAGCGACGTAGCTTCCGCACTGGAGTCCCTCCGTGAATACACAGGCCAGATGAACTCCATCACGGATCTGATCACGAGCGTCGCATCCCAAACAAGCCTTTTGGCTCTGAATGCCAGCATAGAGGCCGCGCGGGCCGGTGAAGCCGGTAAGGGGTTTGCCGTCGTTGCCTCGGAAATTTCCAATCTGGCAGGACAGACCACCTCTGCAACGGAAAATATCGTTTCTCTGATCGGAAATATTTCGAACCAGCTCCAGGTTATGATCACTACGACAAATAAACTGATCAGCAGCAATCAGGAGCAAAATCATTCCGCCGAGAAAACAGCGGAGACATTTGAAACGATCAGTGACCGGGTAACGAATATCAGCGCCCGCTCCCAGGAACTGAATCAGATCGTATCGGAACTGGCTTCTGCCAATAAAACGATCGTTTCCAATATTCAGACCATTTCAGCCATCACAGAAGAAGTATCTGCTCATACGAATGAAACGTATCAGAGCAGCGAACAAAGTAAAGAACTCGTTCAGAAAGTAACGGCATTGGTTTCTTCCCTGAATGAAGATTCAAAAACACTCCTTTTGGCCGAACAGGAAGCCGAACAGGAAGATTAAAAAATTTGGAGGCATATCATGAAAAAGAATTTACTAAGAAAACTACTCATCGGCACACTTGCTGTGTCCACACTTACCGTATGCGCACTGACTGGATGCGGCGGGGTGTCTGGCTCCGACAGCTCAGATAGCAGTTCTTCCGGAGAAAGCACAAAATTTACGGTAGGCTTTGATGCGGAATATCCACCGTATGGGTACATGGACGATAACGGAGAATACACCGGGTTTGACCTGGAGCTTGCACAGGAAGTCTGTAAACTGAACGGATGGGAACTGGTGAAACAGCCGATTTCCTGGGATAACAAAGACAATGAGCTGAATTCCGGCGCCATCAACTGCATTTGGAACGGATTTACCGTGAATGGGCGCGAAGACGCTTACACCTGGTCGGATCCTTACGTGGATAACAGTCAGGTCGTCGTGACAGCGAAAGATTCCGGCATCTCCAAAACGGCAGACCTGAAAGACAAAACGGTCGGCGTCCAGGCTGCTTCTGCGGCGCTTGATCTTCTACAAAGTGAGGAAGAAGGCGGTCAGAAAGCTCTTGCCGATACGTTTAAGGGACTGCAGGAATTCGCGGATTATAATACGGCATTTGTAGAGCTCGAAGCTGGTTCCATTGATGCCATTGCTATGGACATCGGCGTAGCCCAGTACCAGATCGAGAACAGGGGAAATGGGATGTATATAATCCTTGATGAACACCTTAACTCAGAAAAATATGCGATCGGCTTTAAACTCGGCAACGAGGAGCTGAGAGACAAGGTCAACAAGTCCCTGCACGATCTGAAGGACAACGGCATCTTTGACGAACTGGCTAAAAAATACAATTTAAGCGATATGACCTGCTTAGAGTAAGGAGTACGATCAATGAGTTTTTCCACGATGCTTTCTCAGATGTCCGAGGGTATGCTGAGTACCCTCGGCATCTTTGCACTGACATTACTATTTTCGCTGCCGCTTGGCTTTGTCATCGCGTTCGGCAGAATGTCAAAAATAAAGATCATAAACGGCACCACCCGTATATTCATTTCCGTTATGCGGGGAACGCCGCTCATGCTGCAGCTCATGGTAGTCTACTTCTTTCCGTTCTACCTGTTCGGACTGCCGATTGCCTCATGGCGCTTTCCCTCGATCATTGTCGGATTCGCAGTCAACTACGCTGCCTATTTCGCCGAAATATACCGTTCTGGTATTGAGGCGATCCCCAAAGGCCAGTACGAAGCCGCTTCTCTTCTCGGCTACAGCCGCGCGCAGACGTTTATCAAGATCATCCTTCCGCAGGTGATCAAGATCATCCTGCCCTCTGTGACAAATGAAATCATTACGCTTGTAAAAGACACCTCGCTTGCCTACTCTCTTTCCTATATGGAGATGTTCAGCATGGCAAAACAGATTGCCGCGAGAGAGACGACCCTTATGCCATTTGCCATCTCCGCTGTTTTTTACTACGTCTTTAACCTGCTCGTAACCGTTGTCATGGAAAAATTGGAAAAGAAAATGAATTACTATAAATAGGAGGAACCGGCTTTGAACACCTATCTTGAAATGAATCATGTCAAAAAATCATTCGGTATGCTGGATGTATTAAAAGATATTTCCCTCAAAGTATGCGAGGGCGAAGTCCTCTCAATCATCGGGCCATCGGGTTCCGGCAAATCTACCCTTCTGCGTTGTGCCACACTGTTAGAAAAAATGGATTACGGAGATTTATACTATCTGGGTAAGCCCGCCGCCACCATTGAGGGAACAGGTAGCGTTTACGCCAAAAATTCTGAGCTCGAAAAGATCAAGCAGTCATTCGGACTCGTCTTTCAGAATTTTAATCTGTTTCCCCATTATACGGTTCTAAAAAATATCACAGACGCGCCGCTCCACATCCAAAAGCGCCCCAAAAACGAGGTGCTTCAGGAAGCAGCAGATCTGTTAAAAAAGATGGGACTTGAAGAAAAAGCCCACGATTATCCGCACCAGCTTTCCGGCGGACAGCAGCAGCGCGTCGCCATCGCCCGAGCGATGGCGCTAAATCCGAAAGTACTTTTTTTCGACGAGCCGACGTCGGCACTTGACCCAGAACTCACCGGCGAGGTGCTGAAAGTCATCAAATCCCTGGCGGAAGCAAAGATGACAATGGTCATCGTCACACATGAGATGGAATTTGCAAAAAACATTTCCGACCGCGTAATCTTCATGGATCAGGGCGTGATCGCCGTCGAGGGAACGCCGGACGAAGTGTTCCACTCCGATCATGTAAGAATGAATGAATTTCTGGGGAAACTAAAGTCTGACTAAACCAAACGATTACTCTACAGAAGTAGTACTTATATCAAAGTGAAAAGCCCTGCTCAAGCAAGGGCTTTTCACTTTTCTACTGCGCAGCGCACATTGATATTATTATAATTCTACAATTGTCGATAGCGATTCAGGCACGCAAAGATCTCCTGTCTTCTCGGCATCGCCAGGCTAGAGGACACGCCTCTGTCCCCGCAGATTCCAGCAAATCCCCGCTCCTTCATCTGCTTTTCTAAAAGATCCACGATCTGTACAAGCGTTTTCTTTCCATCGAAGATGCGTAGTTCGGCGTACTTTACGATCTGCGCGAGCATAGATAACTGTTCAGGGTCTGCCAGCTGCTCCAGATAGCGCAGATCGATCGTCTCACGGTCGATACAGATGCCATCCATCCCCATCGTTTTCATCTTGATCCGGTCATTACCCGCAAGCTTCCGATTCTGCGAAAAAATACGTTTAAACACCGGCTTACAAAACGCCGGACTGTCCAGCGCGTCCACCCCCCCGTAGAGATGTGCCTGCTCTTTGGCAAACTCTGTTATATCCGCTGGTACGTACCGGTTCATCTGCACGATACAGTCAGCCTTGTAAAAATAACTTCCTGAGCTTCCTGCTACCAATACCGTCGAAACCCCGTACGCCTCATACAATTCACGAATCCTCTCTATATAGGGCGTGATCGGCTCCTCCTCGCGGTGTACGACACGCTGCATCAACTCGTCCCGGATCATAAAATTCGTAGCACTCGTATCCTCATCGATCAGGAACACCTCACTGCCAGTCTCCATCGCCTCTACGACATTTGCCGCCTGCGAAGTACTGCCGCTCGCATCCTCCGTGCAAAATACATCCGTTTCTTTTCCATTTGGGAGATTTCGGATAAACATGGAAATATCGACGTCACGGACGCTTCTCCCATCTTCCGCGCGCAGCTTCATCGCCGTATCATCGGTGATCACAAACTCCCTGCCGTCTCCGGCGATATGATCGTATACTCCTAATTCCAATGCTTTTAACAGCGTAGATTTCCCGTGATACCCGCCGCCGACGATCAGCGTCACGCCTTTTTTAATGCCCATACCAAGGACCTTCCCCCTGTTGGGCAGCGTCAGCTCGACTTCCATCGAGGAAGGTGACTGAAACGGTACGGCGCCCTTCATCGGCCGGGAGCTCACACCGGATTCCCTCGGCAGGATCGCTCCATTTGCCACAAAAGCCACCAAGCCTCGCTGTTTTAACTCATTCCTTACCGCATGCTGATCCTCCGCCAGCTGCGCCGTCTTCTGCAGTTTCTGAGCATCCAGCGCCTTATAATATAAACTCTTTCCCGCACACTTTGGCAGAAAATCAAACAGGATCTTCTCAAGTTCCCTGGCGTTGATCGTCCTGCCATTCGCCGGAAATCCGATTTCCATACGCAGGATCAAATTTCCCGTGTCCGCGTTCAGCTGACAACCGCTCCGTTCTAACACTTCCTGTCCCGGACTGCTCACAGACATCAGGCCCGATTTTCCTGACCCCTTTGCCTGAAACGATACGGCGCGCAGCTGTTTTCCCATCTCTCGCAGCAGCGTATCTTCCAATGCCGTCTTTTGGCATGGCAGACGGTAAAGTTCTGTCGGAAATGACGCTTTCCCGCCATCGACATGGATACTGACTTTTGACGGAGCCGCAAACGGATCCCCCTGCACATGTTCGATGTCCAGCACATACTCAGGAAAACGGTACGTACCGCGAAGCTGCTTATAGGCCGGATACCCTTTATGATCGATCTGCCGCAGCATGTTTCGTAATTCTGCTGATGTATTCACACTCAATCCTCCATTCTAAAACGCGAAAGACGCGCTCTCTTACAAACAAAGAAAGTCCCCCACAATGAACGATGCGGGGGACATTCCTCTCAAAACATGAGAGGTAGCTTAATCAATATTTACCAAAATCGTCACCAAGCGAAATTACCTGCTCATTTGCACTGGATACCACCGGTGAAGAATAAGAACTCTGGAATGAAGTAACGCCAGCGCTTGCGCTGCCAGAGCCAAGGTTGTAAATGGAAAGCAGCTCACGCATCCTCGATGCCTGGTTGGAAAGTTCCTCACTTGCCGATGCACATTCTTCACTAGCTGCCGAGTTGTTCTGAACAACCTGGGATACCTGTGTGATCGCCTGCTCGATCTGTCCAACTGCCGTAGCCTGATAATTCGAAGATTCTGCAATACCTTTGATGATCTCTTCGCTTTCCTGTACGACTGTCGTAATCGCTTCCATTGCTTTTGCTGCATCGTCCAAAATCTGAGAACCGGACTGCACCTTCGTAATCGAGTTCTCGATCAAGTCTGCGGTCTCCGCAGACGCCTCGGCACTCTTTGCTGCCAGGCTGCGGACTTCTTCTGCCACAACGGCAAAACCTTTTCCTGCCTCTCCAGCTCTCGCCGCCTCAACAGCAGCGTTCAAAGCAAGGATATTTGTCTGGAATGCAATATCGTCGATCACTTTGATGATCTTGGCGATGCTCTCAGAAGACTTATTGATATCTTCCATCGCAACGATCGTCTCTTTCATCTGAGCATTGCCCTTCTTCACATCGTTGATCGCACGGATCACGAGATCAGCCGCCTCGTTCGCCTGATCGGCATTTTCCTTCGTCTTATCTGCGATTTCGTCAATTGAAGCAGTAATCTGCTGGATCGCACTTGCCTGCTGCGTAGAACCCTGTGCCAGTGTCTGGCTCGTACTTGCCACCTGGGAAGAACTCAGCGTTACCCTGGAACCTGCGTCGCTGATGCTAGACAGCGCATTCAGGTTATCTTCAACCAGCTTCTTTAAGGAATTACCAAGTACGTCATCCGGTGAACTCGGAGTTACCGTGATCGTCAGATTTCCTTTGGAAACTTCTTCTGCAATATCTGCCTGTGTCTTAATATTGTCAATTACTTTCGTATACTCGTCTACCAATTCCCCAAATTCATCATTGTTGTATTTCACCATCTCAATATCAACCCGCCCGGCCGCAATATCTTTTGCCGCGCTTGACAACTGGGCCACCGATCTTGCGATCTGCTTAATAAGAGACAATGCGATACCAAAAACAAGAAGGACAGAAACAACTACCATAACAAGATTGATAATATTTGTCAGATTCGCTTGATTATTGATCTTTGCTATCTCGTCTTCATTGCTTTCGTTCAGTGTATCTATGATAATCTGTGCCTTTTCTTCATTGGCGCCGATCTCAATCATCTTCTCGTTAATGAAGGTTACCTCATTCGTTATCATATTATTTACTTCGTTGTTGATGCTGCGCACTGAAAGCATTCCCACTGCTACGTTAATGATCATAAGAACAACAGGAACAATAAAACCTAAAATCATTTTTGTTTTCATCTTCATGTTTTTCATGTTCTATACCTCTCCTTCTTCTTCATCGACAACCATGTCATTTGCCTGTTCTGCCACTGCCAAATCCTCGTCATTTAACAACTTATCCGGATCAAGCAGAAGTTTCACAGAATCTCCAACCTTGCCAATGCCATATACATATTTATGATGCTGCTTATCTGCACGACCAATGGATGGCGGAGGCAGTATGTTATCATCTTTGATCTCAACTACCTCTGCAATCTTCTCCACGATCAGCCCAACCGTCGTTGACTTTACATTAATGACAATAATACAAGTTCTGTCATTGTATTCAATCGCAGGTTGCTTGAACCGCAACCGAACGTCAATGACGGGAATCACCTTTCCCCTCAGATTGATCAGACCTTTGATATAACTTTCTGTCTCAGGAATCGCCGTAATGGACTGGAATTGAATGATCTCATTTACATACTCAATTTTAAGTCCAAAAAACTCATTTCCCGATTTAAAGGTCATATACTTTCCCCTCTGAGTATTGCGCTCATCGGATTCGGTTGTGGCATCTAACTTCATTTCGCTTGTTTCAGCCATAGGGTACACCCTTCCTTTCTGTAAATATTATGCTTCATCTACTAATCCACCTGGATCCAGAATCAACGCAATGCTTCCATCACCAAGCTGTGTACATCCTGACAAACCTTTCACCTTCTTGATATAAGAAGGAATCGGTTTTACCACGATCTCCTGTTCACCAATCAGCCGGTCAACAAAAACACAAACTTTTCTGTCTTCTACTTCAAGGATCAGCATAATCCCATTTTCCACCGACTCCTGATATTCCTCTAAGCCATACCATCTGCCTAGACGAAGAACCGGATAACATTCTCCTCGGATCATGATATACTCGTCGCCATTCGGTTCCTGGAACATCATATCTTCCTTCACGCGGAAGAATTCTTTGATCACTCCGGTTTCCAGTACAAAAGAAGATGTCCCGGTCTCCATGACGATACCGTCAATGATCGCTAGCGTCAATGGAATCTTTAAACTCATGGTACTTCCCATCCCCGGCGCGCTCTCAATATCAAGCGTACCGCCGATAGACTGGATATTCTGCACCACGACGTCCATCCCTACTCCTCGTCCTGAATACTCGGTAATCTGCTCGTTCGTAGAAAATCCCGGCAGCGTGATAAACTGATAAACTTCTTTGTCCTTATAAGCGGAATCCGGTTTATTTTCATCCAGCAATCCCTGTTTTCTGGCCTTTGCAAGTATTTTATCCCGCTCCAGCCCTTTTCCGTTGTCCTCTACGCAGATCCATACTTTTCCAGCTTCTGTCCTTGCTGACAACGTAACTTTTCCTTTATCCGGCTTACCGCTGTCAAGGCGCTCCTCATTCGTTTCAATTCCGTGATCCACGGCGTTTCGAACTAAGTGCATCAGCGGATCCGAAATCTGTTCTACAATGTTCTTATCTACTTCCGTCTGATCTCCGATCATCTCAAACTCAATGTCTTTTCCGAGTTTTCTCGATACATCAAAGACGATACGGTTCATCTTTTGGAACGTATTTGTCAGCGGAACCATTCGCATCGACATAATGACATTCTGAAGATCCGTCGAAACTTTCGATAACTGCGCCGCTGCCTTATTGAAGCTATCGAGATTCAGTCCTGGTACTTTCAGATCCTGATTTTGCAGAACAACCGACTCAGAAATAACAAGTTCTCCGATCAGATCCATTAGCTGGTTCATCTTTGCGACATCCACACTGATATAGGATGTTTTTTCTGCCTTTGATTTGTTCCTTGCTAATTTTTTATGTTTTCCTGGTTCTTTGGATTTAATAACATAATCACCAGGCGCCACCTGAGGTTTCGCCGCCGGCTGCTCCTTCTTCTTCTCTTCTTCCGCAGCTTTTGTCTCAATTTCCTCCACACTCGAATCCAGATCGATCTGAACATCCTGCTCCTCATCACCGAAATCAAATCCTTGAAGGAATTCCTCAGCCTTACACTCAAACACTCCTACTTTCTCAATATCGTAGCCAACGCCGATAATATTGCGAATTTCCTCTTCTGTGGCCTGCGCCTGCAAAAGAATTCGGAAACCATCCTGCAGAATGATATCCGCACTGCTTTCATCCGAAATGATATCTTCTGGAGAATACAGGAGATCCTCTGCAATTTCCTTTAGTGCATAAACGGTTTTATAGGCATGGACATTCGCCATTTCCGTCTCCGGAAAGAACGAAATATAAATTTTATAAAAACGGCTGGCACTGGTCGCCACAGGCGCAATATAGAACTGCTTTGGTTCTTCGTGCTTATTCTCAGGCGGTGGTTCCACGCCCCCCTCCTGCGCACCGTTTTTCAGCGTGTCCAGAAATTTGTCAAGTTCTGCGATCATTTCGCTGGCGTCACCATCCGCCGGATCTCCTTCTCTGATCTTATCCATCTCATTCGTGATAAAATCCGCTACATCCAGCACATGTGCTACCAGTTCTACATGTGGCACGTTTTCCGGGTGGGATTCGCGCAGAAAATAAAATACATCTTCCAGCTTATGCGAAATTGCCGTGATATTATCAAACATCATAATTCCTGACGATCCCTTGATCGTGTGCATCGTTCGGAATATCTCGTTTATACTGTCTTCGTCAAAGCAATCCGCGTCCCTCTGATCCAAAACCATTTCCTGAAGCTGCTCCAAAAGCTGCTCATTCTCAAACAGGTACATGTCCAGCATGCCGTCTGTGTTAAATTCCTCAGCCATGTCCTTCTCCTTTCCTGCATATTTGTTCCTTCGTTATTGTCATATCAGATTCAGTTTCTTCAGTGCCTGTTCAAACCTTCCCTGATCGATGGGCTTGCCCGAATAAATCGTACATCCCAATTCAAATGCCTTCTTGACATTTTTTTCCTCATTCAGGGCAGTCGTCATGATGACCTTAACTGCCTGATCCTCTGGTACATTCCTTTCTGCCTCCAAATTCCGGATACCTACAAGCGCCTGATACCCATCCATAACCGGCATCATGATATCCAAGCAGATCAAATCGTACGGCTCACCATCTTCCAGAGCCATCATGAACGCATCCACCGCTTCCATTCCATCCACAGTCACATCGCACTCACCGTACTTTGACAGGAAATTCACCATAAATTTCCGTGTTACAAAATCATCCTCTGCTAATAGAATCTTCATGCTTTCTCTCCTTTACATTTTATTCAGCAATGAGTATGTCCTTCCCGCAATATCGGACAGCTTCTCCTGATACTGCACGGCACCCAGATCATAGGCGACCTTAGGCATTCCATAAACAATACTTGTCGATTCATCTTGGCCGATGGTTTTGGCACCGGCTTTTCTCATTGCCAGTAACCCTTTCGCGCCATCTCCACCCATACCTGTCAGTATGATACCTAACGCATTCGGGCCGGCCACCCTGGCAACAGAATCAAACATCACATCCACAGACGGGCAGTGCCCGTTTACCTTGGGGCCATTTTTACATTCGATCTGATACCCGCCGTTCACTTCAACGATGCTCATGTGCCTGTCTCCCCCTGGAGCAACGAGCATCAGGCCCGGCATCACGCGGTCTCCTGTTTTCGCTTCCCGCACCTTCACCTGACACTGGTCATCTAAACGTTTGGCGTACATCTCCGTAAATCCTGGCGGCATATGCTGAACTACGATGATACCAGGCATATCCGGCCCAAATTCTTTGGCCACCGCGAGCGTCGCCTCCGTCCCTCCCGTAGAAGCTCCGATCGCCACGATCGCTTTACTATTTTTCATATTCAGAGGACTTCTTGTCTGCATCGTCAGCGGCTTTCTCACATTGCCAATCTGAGCAGAAGAAGCAATCTTGACTTTAACGATAAGTTCATTTCGGATAAAGTCCTCCAGCTGCGCCCGGTTTGATACGGCAGGTTTTGCCACAAAATCGACTGCGCCCGCATTCAGCGCGTCAAACACTTTATCACTCAGAGAACTGATCACGATCGTAGGAAGCGGATACTGCGGCATTAGCTTTCTCAGAAATTCAATGCCGCTCATTCTCGGAAGTTCCACATCCAGCGTCATCACATCCGGCTTCAGCGCAAGAATCGCGTCCCTCGCCTGAAAGGGGTCACTTGCTGTTCCAACTACATGTATCGCCGGATCCCGGTTCAGATTTTGTACCAAAAGTTCTCTGAATACCATTGAATCCTCTACTACTAAAACCTTAATGGGCTGCATACATTCTTCATTCCTTCCTAAATAATCTATGAAAACAATCTTCCATCTATCCCTCTTTACGGAAGATTGACGGTTTGATCATATTAAACTGGGTCATTCCCCTGTCCAAAGTTTCCGTTAAACCTATGAAGAGATAACCGCCCGGCTCCATAAAATCGTACACTTTTCGAAGAATCTCTTTTTTTGTCGGGGCATCAAAGTATATCAATACATTTCTCAAAAATACAAAGTGCATCTTTTTCTTAAAAGGAAAAGAATCCATCAAATTAAATTTTCGGAAAATAACCTGTTTCTTCCACTCCGGCTTAACCTGATACTGCGTCCCCCCCGCAAGAGGAAGGAAAAACTGCTTTTTCCATTTATCCGGAACGCTCTTTAGCTGTTCTGCTTTGTAAACTCCGGCCAATGCCTGCTCCAACACCCGTGTGGAAATATCCGTCGCCAGTATGCGTGTATCCCAGTCCTGGCGTTCCAGCGCAAAGTAATCCGCCAGCACCATCGCCAGCATATATGGTTCCTCACCCGTCGATGCGGCCCCACACCATCCTCGCAGCTCCCTGATATTTGCCTCCTTTTCCCGGATCCAGGGGAGCACATACTGCTTGAGATACTCAAAATGCTCAAATTCCCTCATGAAATATGTATAATTCGTTGTTAACAAGTTAACCAGCATCTTTTCCTGCGTGCCAGTCTTATCGTTTTCCACCGCATTCATAAAATCATGAAAGTTTTGAAATCCTCCTTCCCGAATATGATTTTCCAGCCGTCCTCTCACAATCTCCTTTTTTTCGTGCATATCAATGCCATAATTTTGTTTTACATAGCTGGAAATCCGTTGAAACTCTTCCTCCGTCATCATAAATCCATTCCTCCAAACATACTTAAAATCAGCACAATTGGCGCGATATTTTACGGCAGATCTCATAAATGTCCGCGTTGAATTTTTTCCCTGCTTCTTCGCCCATAATCGCAAGGGCATCCTCTCTCGTGCAGGTTTCGTTACCCGTCAATGTACAATATCTGTTAATGACAGCGACGATCTGCGCCGCCAACGGAATCTCGTCTCCCCGAAGTCCGCCAGGGTATCCGCTTCCGTCCCAATGTTCATGATGGTAGTGTGCGATATCTATCGAGGTACTGATAAAATCGTTGTAATCTGTACTAACATAGAGGTCCCGCAAGATGTTGGCTCCTAACTGCGCATGGTTTTGTAAAATCGCAGTCTCCTCCGTCGTCAGATCTGTTTGCTTTTGTAATAACTCCATCGGAATGCCGATGTTCCCGATATCACAGAGCGGAGCCGCCAGTTCTATCGTTTCTATAAAGGTATCTGAAATCTTATCTTCAAAAAGCGGAGATAACTGCATACCTTGTGCAAGCGTCCGGCAATTGCACCGCAGACGCTCCATGTGTTCTTCCCCATAATGGGAATTCTGGGCTGCTATATTTGCCATCGCATATAATGTATTCTTTTTCTCCATCTCCATCTGCTTCAACTGTTCACTGATCGAAACCTGAAGCCGACGGTTCATATCCAGAAGTTCATGCTGTGCCTGATACAAGCGCAGATGAACGCCGACACGCGCCTGAACAAGTTCAGGGATAAATGGTTTCGTAATGTAATCCTCCCCGCCGAGGCGAAAACCGTCTACAATATCCTGCGGGTCGTCCAGTGCAGAAATAAAGACAATGGGTATATTCTTCGTCTTCTCTTTCCCTTTGAGGATCCTGCACAGTTCATAACCATCCATGCCCGGCATGGAGATGTCGGTCAGTATGAGCTGCGGTGGAAATTCCTCTACCATCTCCAACGCCCACTCCCCGTTTTCCGCTGTGATCGGATCGCACCCCATAGCGGCGACGATACTTTCCAAGATCATGCGGTTTGACTCCACGTCATCCACGATCAGAACCCTTGATCCTATCGCGACTTTATCTTCGTTTTCCATGCCCTCACCTCTTTTCACCGTCATAACAATTGATTCAACTCATCAAACTCACTCGTTATCTTTTCATAATTCTCTTTCTGGATCGCCATTTTCAGCCGTAAGACTTTTCTCTTCACCTCATGCGGCGCCTCTTCTGTGAGCTGTCTCACCGTTTCCATAAACATTTCGGCTTTTTCCCAATTTTCCATCTCTACGCAGAGAATAAGCTTCGATAAAACTTTTTTCAGATTCTCCGCGTTTTCCGGAGTCCCAAATGTACGCACCGCATCCTGGCCATCCTCCTCTTCGGATGCCGTCATCGGCGTAGCCGCCAGCATCGACATTTCCTCTTCCTCCGAAGAACTCTTTTGATCCTCCTCGGTCAGGCTGACCCAGATAGAAAAGGAGAATGTACTGCCCCGGTTCTTTTCACTCTCCACCTCAATCCTTCCGCCCATCATCTCGACAAGCTGCTTGCATATGTTCAACCCCAAACCGGTACCGCCATATTTTCTCGAGATCGAAGCGTCAACCTGGGAAAAGCTTTGGAACAATTTATCCCTGTCTTCTTTATCAATGCCGATCCCCGAATCTTTGACCAGAAAAAACAATTCGATCCGGTCATTGATCCGCGCCGTACGCACGACTTCGACTGTAATCTTCCCGATCGAAGTGAATTTCTGCGCGTTAGACAGCAGATTGTTCAGGATCTGCACGATCCGCAATTCATCACCGATGACACGTTCCGGGATCTGCGGCGAGATCGTCATGAAAAACTCCAGTCCTTTTTCGGTAATTTTATTGATATGATTTCCCTTTACATAATCCATCATATTCCGGAAATCAAATTCCCTGATCTCCAACGTGAACTTTCCAGCCTCCAGCTTGGAAAAATCCAAAATATTGTTGATGATCTTATTCATGTCACCACAACACCTCTCGATTAGACGCAGTGACTTCTCATTTTTTTCATTCTGCTCCTCATCCAGCAGTTCTCTTGCGTTTCCGAGTATACCATTTACAGGTGTCCTCAACTCATGGGTGACGTTCGCGACGAACTCGGACTTGACCTTCATCGCCTGCTGCGCCTCCTGCCTGACCTGCTCGATCTCCCGGCTCAAATACTCCTTTTCCAAAATATCATTCGCCATACATATGTATTCATCCGAGCCATCACCGCTCTGGATCAGTCTCGCCTCTACCGGAAAGCAAGTAAGCTTTTTACGGTACGCCACAAGATTATGTGTCTCTTCCCCAAATGCGCACTCCGTTTCAAATCCATCTTCCAATGCCTGAAATGTATTTGGAAACACATCGCTGATGTATTTCCCGCACAATTCATCGCCATATTCTAACTTGCTCTTCGCCGCTGCATTGGCGTAGGAAATCTTTCCGTTCTTCCCAAAGATCATCACCATTTCCAATGCCTTTTCCATAAGAAATACGCCGCTCTTACTCTGGCCGATCCGTTCCTCCATACACACACGCCTCCTTTAAGACAAAAGAAATCGGCAGCAAAAAAACTGTCATGCCTTTTCCACTGCCAATGATCTGTCTTAAATATTACGTAAAATCAAACATCTTTATGACTTCTACAATATTGAAGAAATCAACCTTGGCAAGTTCGAAACACTCCAATACATCCGGTGAAAACTGTCCGCATTCACCATTCATAATCATATCAAACGCTATATTATTTGCATACACACTCTTATAAACCCTCGGACTCACAAGCGCGTCATAGACGTCAGCTACGGCTACGATCTGTGCGCTGATCGGAATCTCATCCCCCGCCAGATGATCCGGATACCCGTTTCCATCCCATCTTTCATGATGATGGCGGCAGATCTCATAACAATAACGGTAAAATTCACTTGACTGGCTGTCACGGAACTTTGCCAGTATATCACACCCGATCGTCGTATGGGTTTTGATCACTTCAAACTCTTCCGGCGTCAGCTTTCCCGGTTTGAGCAGGATCGAATCTGGAATTCCTATTTTCCCTATATCATGCAGGGCAGATGCTCTCGCGATCTGATCCACCTGGTTCTGCGTCAGGTTATACTTCGGGAAGTACGCCATCAGATACTTTAACATGATCCTGGTAAAGTACTTGATCCGGCGCACATGCTCTCCAGTCTCTGCACTTCTGAATTCTACGACCGAACTGAGCGCATCGATCATAAACTCGTTATTGTCCCGGATTTCCTGTTCTTTCGCCTTGATCGCCTTTTCCTGCACCCGCAGCCGGACTTCCATCTCCTGCTTGTTCTGGTAAAGTTTAATGATATTCCGGCTTCTTCGTTTCACAATATGCGGATAAAACGGTTTGTGCATGACATCCGCCACACCATACGCATACGCCCTGTCTTCACTGTCCACGACGCTTTCTCCCGTTATGAGAATAACCGGAATCCGACCCATGAGCTGCTGTTCTTTCATATAGTCCAGCACCTCAAAACCATCCTGAACCGGCATGACGATATCAAGCAGAACTAAAATAATATCTTCATTGTCCTTGAGTTGTAAAATCGCTTCCTGTCCATTTGCTGCCTCCAGCGTATCATAATCCATCCGGAAGATTTCTTTGAGCACGGTACGATTTATCTCTTCGTCGTCAACGATCAGCACTTGCTGTCTATGTTGTCTTTCCATGTTCTCTCCTTAATTTTTTCGTTTGCCTATATGTTCACATATAGTTAAGATACCATCTTTGCACTAAAATGTCAAGAGCAGTTACTGTCGAATTGATCACTCAGATACCTGATTTGCGGTTCTTTTCCTCTTGTTAATTTTATCCATACAGGCGTGGAATGCCTCCAGTACTTTTGGATTAAACGCTCCGCATTCCCCATTCACGATCATCTGGACTGCCTTTTCATGGCTGAACGCCTTTTTATAAACACGTTCCGATGTAAGCGCATCATACACATCCACAACAGACACGACCTGAGCCCAAATGGAAATATCATCACCATTCAGATGATCCGGGTATCCCCTGCCATCCCACCTCTCATGATGATGCCGGCAGATGTCATAACTATAGTGGTAAAGCCCTTTTTCTAAAATATGCGGGATACTTTTTAAAATTTCGCATCCTCTCACCGTGTGCTGTCTCATAACGTCAAATTCTTCATCGGTCAGTCTTCCCGGCTTATTCAATATCTGATCGGGTATCGAAATCTTACCCACATCATGGAGAATGGCCGATGTGGCAATCTTATCAATTTCCTCTCCTGACATAGCATATTCGGGAAACATCTTGCTGACCTGTGTCATTAGGATTTTCGTCAGACCGCTGATGTTCTTTACGTGTTCCCCGGTTTCGCCGTCCCGGAACTCAATGACCGTAGCTAGCGTCTCGACCATCGCCTGGTTCATACTGCTCAGACGCTCCACCTGTTCTTCCACCACTTCTTCCAACTTATTCCGATGCCGGAACAGCTCGATCACGTTCCCGATGCGGCATCGGAGGAACTGCGTCAAAAACGGCTTTCTGATCACATCGATCGCTCCCATATCGTACGCTTCCATCAGCATCTCGTCGCTGTCGGCCGCCGTGATCAAAAACACTGGAATATTATCAATCGTCCCATTTTCGTTCATTGCCTTTAGAACATCCAGGCCATTGACATCCGGCATAAGCATATCAAGCAGAACTGCGGAAATGTCCGCGCCGCTATCAATGATCTCGATCGCACGCTTCCCGCCGTCTGCCTGCACGATTTTATATTCATCTTTAAATACTTCTGCCAGCACAACCCGATTTACTTCAATATCGTCAACAATCAGAATCGTTTTATCGTTACCCATGAAGCCCTCCCAAACACATTATTGTCCTTTATATTTTTGGATACAGTTGATGATCTCCGTCTGAACCGGCAGAATATTCTCAAATACTTCTTTTGCCTTCGCCGGCTCACCCTTCCGCAGCAGCGCTACCATTTCCGTATACGCCTCATAAACTGGTGTAATGGACAGATTCCCTGAAGCTCCCTTGATCGCATGTGTCTTTTCGATCAGAGGCGTACAGTCCTCGCAATCAAAGTCTTCTGCCTGAATCACTGATTCCGCCATCATCCTATTGAACGTACCCATCATCTTTTCATAAAGCGCAGCATTTCCCATCAAGCGCTTCGTCCCCTCCTCTATATTGACGCCTAACGTACCAAGTTCTTCCAGTAAACCCATGAGTCATCTCTCCTTTTCTATTTCGTTCGCAGAACTTATTTTATCCCACTTCTTGTGCGCATTTTGTGCACATACCGAGTTTTGCAAATACTCGCCGATAAGTCCATTAGGACTTATTTTATCACATTTTTCACCCGTTAGCAATAAAGAGTTTTTGATTCAGGACCTCTCTTCCTGTTCCTCTAAAAGATCCGCAAAATATCTCAGCACTCTTGCCATTGTTTTTCGATGATCCTCATCCGCGGCCTCCGTATCAATCGTTTGCGGCACAGAGTTTTTCCCAAAGATGAAATTCATGTCACAGTTCAGCCGGTTTGCTAATATATATCCGTAAATACCGGACAGTCCGGTCTGCCCTTTCTCGATCCGGTACAGCGCATCATCTGTTATGTGGAACAGTGCCGCCAGTTCTTTCCTCTCCATTCCCAGCATTTCGCGAAACTTCTTTACATTTCCGCCAATCAGTGCATCTACATTATCTCCACGGTGTTTCACTTTCATATGTACGCTCCTTTGCCATTTTCTTAAATCATATCAGCAAATGGAGCATATTGTGTCGGTTGATTCGTCCGCCTTTACGGTTTGATTTTCCCTTCTCAAGCGCCTAAATACCGGAGAATGGTGATCTCCATCCTCCGGCCAGTCAAATCACACGTCCCATTTTTTCCAAGGAGCCTTCCCTTTGGCCCACAGTTTCTCCAACTCTTCCATCTCTCGCTTATTGTCCATGCACTGCCAAAATCCTCTGTGCTGAAATGACATCAGTTCCCCATTATTCGCCAGCCGTTCCAGCGGCTCCTTTTCAAACACGGTCTGGTCGCCATCAATGTACTCAAAAATCTCCGGATTTAAAACCATGTAGCCGGCATTGATCGGAACCCCGTCATTCAAATTCTTTTCCCGGAACGATTTTACAGCGTTATCGCCGTCGATATCCAGCACGCCCTTTTGCTGCTCCAGCATGACCGTCGTCAGCGTCGCCGTTTTTCCGTGTTCCTCATGAAACTTTAAGAGCGCCGAAATGTCGACATCACACACCCCATCGCCATATGTCATCATAAATGGCTCATTTTCGACATACGGCTGGATCCGCTTGATCCGTCCTCCGGTCATCGTATGCAGACCGGTATCCGCCACCGTCACCTTCCACGGCTCACAATGGTTCCTCAGCACCGTCATTTCGTTTTTTCCATTTGTAAAATCAAAGGTGACATCACTGTTATGCAGAAAATAGTCCGCAATCCATTCTTTGATCACATGCTGCTTATATCCGGCGCAAATGACAAACTCATTGATGCCGTAGTAGGAATATTCTTTCATGATATGCCAAAGGATCGGCTTTCCGCCAATCTCGATCATCGGTTTCGGTTTCCACTGGGACTCTTCTGAAATCCGCGTCCCCAAACCGCCCGCTAAAATCACTGCTTTCATTTTTAACCTCCGTGTACAACACATTGTTTTCAAAGACATATGTAGTATACCACAATTTAAGTTTGTCTGCCAGTGTTTTTTCGGTTTTAGAATTAACACGCAAAATTGTTAAGCACCTCAATCACATACGAAATCTCTTCCTGTGTCATGCCATAATACATCGGAATGCTAAGAATCGTCCTGCTGATCTCTTCCGCAATTGGCAACGCACCTTCCGCAATCTTAAATTCCTGATACGCCTCCTGCTTATGGATAGGTATCGGATAATGCTTAACCGTTCCGATTCCATGTTCCTGCAAATACAGTTCCAACTCATTTCTGTGTGGACTCCGGATAGTAAACACATGATAAATATGTTCATATTCCTCTGTGCTCTTAGGAGGGAGCATGAACAGCGACTGATCTAATCCATCATGGTATCTGCCCGCAATTACCCGACGAATCTCGTTCCATCTATCAATACTCCTCAGTTTCACACGTAAAAACGCCGCCTGCATTTCATCCAACCGACTATTCATACCCTGATAGATGTGATGGTACTTATAATCCGAACCATAATTTGACAACGCACGAACTCGCTCCGCAATCACTGGATCATTCGTAATAACGCACCCTCCATCTCCTAATGCCCCTAGATTCTTTCCTGGATAAAAACTAAAACCCGCCGCATGTCCTATTCCCCCGACCCTTCTACCCTTATATCTGGCACCGTGTGCCTGCGCTGCATCCTCAATCACAAATAAACCATATTCCCCTGCAATTGTGCAAATGACATCCATATCTGCCGGACGTCCCTGCAAATGCACTGCCATAATAGCCTTCGTTTTCTCTGAGATCTTTTCCTCGATCAAACGAATATCTATATTATACGTACAAATATCAGGCTCTACAAAAATAGGAACAGCTCCGACAAGGGAAACCGCCAACGCCGTGGCAATGAAGGTGTTGGCGGGAACGATCACCTCATCTCCTACTCCAATTTCCATTGCGCGCAAAATAAGAGTAAGGGCATCCAGTCCATTTCCCACACCAATACAAAACCGTGCACTACAATAAGACGCGAATTCCTCTTCAAATAACCCACACTGTTCCCCTCGGATAAAATAGCAGCTATCTATGACCTGTTTATACGCCTGATCCAATTCATTTCGAATCTCTTCGTGCATTTTGTCAAACGATGCAAATGGTATCTTTCTTTGTATACTCATACTTACCTTCATTTCTGCCAAGTGAATAGATCATTGTGCTTTGTCACTAGCCCGGCTAATAAAACAGCAAAGTTTCAAATATCTAATTTCTCAATATTTTAAGTGTTTATGCCTGAATCTGTTCTATTTTCTGTAACAATTTCTCAATCAACTGGTTTTGCCTGTCAATCACGGAAAACTGCTTTTCTATCATTTCTTTTTGTTTTACTTCTATAACACCACTTTACAACTTTACAAGTGAATTCCCTGCCGCCTAACCAACTGCT